>NZ_JBVIST010000015.1:0-186336 GCF_055575375.1 Streptomyces sp. NPDC034111
ATCGAACACGGCAAGGTCGAGTCGATCCTCCCCCGCACCGGCATCACCGACGTCGACCTCGTCGTCCTCGACCCACCCCGAGCCGGCGCCGGCAAACAAACCGTCAACCACCTCACCACCCTCACCCCCCGCCGCATCGCCTACGTAGCCTGCGACCCGGCCGCCCTCGCCCGCGACCTCAAGTACTTCGGGGAGGCGGGTACGTGCCGCGGCGGATGCGGGCGTTTGATCTGTTTCCTATGACGCATCATGTGGAGTGCGTGGTGATTTTGGAGCGGGTGGGGAAGGGTGCCTGACCTGCGGTTTTGAGCTTGCTCGTTATGTGCGGAGTGGGCGTTACGGGCGATGTCTTGACGCTGAAATGACGCTTGTGACGCTCATTTGGTCGCCCGCTTTGATGGGGCGTCAGCTAGCTGACAACGGCGAGTAGTGGGGCGTCGGTTTGTCCCG
The DNA here is from genome assembly GCF_055575375.1 of Streptomyces sp. NPDC034111. Classification (NCBI taxonomy): domain Bacteria; kingdom Bacillati; phylum Actinomycetota; class Actinomycetes; order Kitasatosporales; family Streptomycetaceae; genus Streptomyces; species Streptomyces sp. NPDC034111. The sequence continues at coordinate 451 of NZ_JBVIST010000015.1, forward strand.
GATGAGGTCAGAACAAGATCTCAACGCGCGCGGAAGGTGTTTGCACAGGTCAGAGACTTGACCTGCGCTGGTCTCGCGTGGTTCGAGAGGGCATCTGGGAGCCGATTGGCTCCCAGATGGCTCCCAGCGGGACCTCACAAGCCCAACTGCCGCCGAGTTTGCCCATCCCGCTGTATCGGCTCACACAAAGTCCTTGGTGCCACGGCACCTGACCAGCGCGCCTCAGATCACTGTTGAGGGTGCGTGCTTGCTCAAGTAGCCCTTGAAGGTTTTCCTGATCTCCGCCTGGAGATAGCCTGCCTGCGGTGAGTTGGGCACCACATCCGGCTCGAAGCCCCTCTTGCGGGCATCCAGGTACCGCACGATGCTCGATGATCTGGTGTTGGAGACGAAGAGCTCGTTCTGGGTGCGGAGGTCGGCGCGCAGTCCTTCGAAGTTCCGCGCGAGCCCGATGCCGAGGTGGGAGACGTAGTACTTGCACTCGACGATGAGGACGCACTGACTGCCTCGTGGTGCGATGCCCTGTTTACGGCTCAGGGCGGCCTCCTCGGCCGGCAGCACCAGGACGTCGCACTCGTGCAGGACGCCTGACGCGTCGGTCACGTAGACACTGAGGTGGACTTCCAGGGCGGGAGCGCCGTCGCACTCGATCACGGCGTGGGTGAAGGGATGGGTATTGCTGTACCGATGTCCCGGCCCTGTTCGGAACACGAGGCTGTTGGCCTTCGCCCCGTAGACGTCCTCGTGGGTCACAGTGGAAGGCTTTTGACCTTGCCGACGAGGTGATCGACGTGCTCAACTGCGCACCTCCCTCGCTACGTCGGCCAGCAACTGGCTGAGGCGTGAACGTCGCTCAATGGCCATCCGAGCTGCCCGGAATTCCGTTCGGCCACGGCGCGAATGAGCGCTCTCGTCAGGTTCGAACACGACTGCCTCAGCGAAGCTCCGGCTGCCGGCGTCACCCTCGGACTCGGTCCGGAGCATCTTCAGCGTCTCCAGTTCCATCTCGGGCAGCTCCACGAGCACGCGCCTTACTGCATCCAGGAGGAGTTGGACACGCTCTTCATCCGTCATGGCTCGCGTGGCGATGACCAGCGTGCCTCGCTTGCGTGATGCCTCATACGCGGCGGAGCCGAGCTCCCTGCTGTCCACGACCTCGTATCGGGCCGCTGCCAAGGCCGGGCTCGCGGCGTAGGAGTCATCATCGCGGCGCTGAGGACGGCGCCGGAGGATCTTCTCCTCGGGCACTTCTGCGGCGACGGTCGGGCTTGCCGCCACCGCTGGGAGTTCCGGGCTGCGCGACGTCTTGGTGGGGCGGATGGGTCGGAGGGGTGGCTGTCGGGCGGACTTGGAAGCGGGTGCGGCCAAGCTCTTCGGCGTAGAGGTGGCCGGTAACGGCCGTAAGGGCGAACACACGTGCCCATGCGCCCGTAAGATCTGGCTGGCGCCGGCTCTGTAGCCGGCGTTTTGTAGCTTCGGTGGGTTTGGCGGGCACCGGGTGGTCGGGGGCCGGAAGAGTGTCCTCGGGGCTCGGGGGGCCGGCTGGGCCCGATCGATTCCAGCCTTCGATAGACAGGTCTATGAGACGAATACCCCGGGTGCGCGCCGTCGCTGTCGGCTCTTGTGTGGCGATTGCGCTCGCTGTTCCCGCGGTCGCTGCCGGCGATGAAGCAGAGACCGCGCTCACCGATCAGAGTAGTTCCTCGAGCAGTTCCTCGCCCCGGGCCGGCGCCCCGTCGTCGGATGATCCGGTGAAGCCCTCCAGGGGGGTGACGGAGGAAGGGATGCGCAAGGCCCGGGAGGCGGAGCGCTATTGGACTCCGGAGCGCATTCGCACGGCCGTCCCCCTAGATGTGGTGCAGGACGGCAAGGGGGTTCAGGACCAGCGGTCCGCGCCTGGTGCCACGGGCCGGCGTTCACTGGCCGTGCCGAGTCATCGGGCCGATGCGGGCGTCGCCACGGTCGGGGTCTTCCTGATCCGTGATGAGGACGGGAGTCCGACGCCCAACCAGTTCTGTAGCGCCAGCGCGGTGACCTCGCCGACCAAGAGCCTGATCCTGACGGCGGCGCACTGCCTCAAGGGCGACAAGCCGTACCGCAACGTCGCTTTCGTTCCCGGCTACCGCGCCGGGGCCTCGCAGGACGGTCAGGCCGGGGAGATGCCGTATGGGATCTTCCCGTTGCAGCAGGGCAAGGTCTGGATCGACGGGCGGTATCTGTCCTCGTCGCCCAGTGATGATGTGGACTTCGCGTTCCTGCGGGTCGGGCCGAACTCCCAGGGGCAGTTGCTGGAGGACGCCGTCGGCCGCGGCAATGAGCTCACCGCCGTTTCCGCCGCGAACCTGGCCCGCCGTGATGTGACGCTCACCGGCTACCCCGGCGGCCAGAAGACCCCGTTGCAGTGCACGAACAACACCACGGCCTTCCAGGGCCGGTTCATGGAGATCAAGTGTGACGGCTATCGGTCGGGGGTGAGCGGCGGTCCGTTCCTGGAGGGTTTCGACGGTAGTCGCGGTCGTCTTGTGGGGGCGATCGGCGGCTACAAGACCGGTGGGCTCCGCGACGACACCTCCTACTCCTCGCAGTTCGACGGCGATGTCTTCCGTCTGTACAACCAGGCGGTGTCCGATGCGGCGCCGGATACCCTCAACCCCCTGGGTGACGCCGGGACTTGGCAGCACGCCACGGGTATCACCGCCGGGCGGTTCCACTCCAGCTCGGTGCGTAACAACACCGGTGATGTGGTCGTGCGCTGGTCTGATGGCGAGGTCTCGCTGTATCCCGGTAACGGCAAGTACGGGTTCGGCAAGGACATTCAGCTCGTCAAGAAGAACCAGGTGTGGAAGCAGGCGAAGGTCGTCACCGCGGGTGAGTTCACCGGCAACTCCACCGATGACCTCCTGGTCCGCTGGGCCAACGGCAGGCTGTCCCTCTTCAAGGACGTCAACGAGACCAACAAGCTCGGCACCGAGGTCCAGCTCAGGGGCGCCAACGACACCTGGACGCACGCCTACGGCATCACCGCCGGGCGGTTCGGCGGCGGCAACACCCGCCGCGACGACCTCGTGGTGCGCTGGTCCGACGGTGAGGTCACCCTCTACACCAATGTCGACGGCAAGGGGCTGCACGCCGAGAAGCAGCTCGCCAAGAAGAACACCACCTGGCCGCACGCCGGTGATCTCGCGGCCGGGAACTTCAGCAACGCGGCCGGCGACCAGGACCTGTTCGTGCGGTGGTCGGACGGTGAAGTCACCGTCTACGACAACCTCGCCGCCAAGGGGCTCAAGGGCGAACACCGCCTCCGCCCGGCCAAGTCGGCATGGCGCAGCGCCAGCCTGATCACCGTCGGCGCGTTCGGTGGCAGCACCCGCCAGGACGACCTGGTCGCCCGCTGGACGGGCGGGAAGCTCGCCATGAACGGTGACAGCACCGCCACGTCCCTGGGGCGCGAGCGCGTCCTGGTTCCGCAGCAGATCAGCTGAATCAGGTTCAGCTGGGCCAGGTTCAGCTGAACCCGATCAGTTGAACCAGGTCAGCTGAAAAGTGCAGCTGAGCCAGGTCAGCTGAACTGATACGACGGCACACGGCCGGTGCCCTCTCCGGTTCACCGACGGAACCGGAGAGGCACCGGCGCTGGGGGAGTGGGGCAATGACATACGCATGGCGGGGCCGGTGGTGCGCGGGTCAGTGTCCGGCGAGGCGGGCGGCCACGCAGGGGTCCTCGTTCCGGTAGCCGAGGCGGGTGTAGAGCCGTTCGGCGGGGGTGTTGTCGGCGAGCTGCCACAGGGTGCAGAAGCCGTGGCGGCGTACCGCGTAGCGGGTCAGCCATGAGGTGAGGGCCGCGCCGAGGCCCTGGCCGCGGAGGGCTGCGTCGGTGGCCACGGACGCCATGAGCGGGGCGCCGCTGTCGCGCAGGCTGCTCAGGGCGCCGCAGGCCACCAGCCGTCCGTCCGTGTCGCGGATTCCGGCCCACAGGCTGACGTCGGCGGAGCCTGGGCCGGTCGAATGGGCCGGGCTGTGTGTGGCGAGGAAGGCCGCCAGCTCGTCGTGGTGGGTCTCGTCGAGGGTGACCACGCGGTCCTCCGCCCGCTGGACGGGCGGTTCCTCCAGTGTCCAGCGGAAGATCCACTCGACGGGGTCGGTCACCGTCAGATGGCGGCCGACGAGGGCGTCGGTGCCTCGGGGGCCGGTGAATTCCCGCACCCGGCCGGCGGAACCCTGCGCGGCGCGCAGGATGAGTCCGGCGGCGGCAACCGGTTCGCCGACGCTCCACACGTGCCCGCGGGTGTCGTCGAGCCAGGCGACGGCGCCTTCGCCGGACCAGCTGGTCCGGCCGGCCGGGCGCTGCCGTGCGGCGCCGAAGCGCAGCAGGGCGGCGCCTGACTGGAGCTCCAGTCCCTGGCTGAACAGGTCTGCGGTCCGGGGGACAAGTGTCGTTACCTGCATCGCTCTCTGAGGAAGGACGGAGGGGAAGGACTGACAAGGGCAGACGCGCCGTTCCGGACGCGCGGGGGCGCGGCCGGAGCCTGTATGGGGGTGGGGGAGCCCGGCGGCAGCTGCGCGCAGGGCGCGCCGAGCCGGCCGGGCGACCCACTGTGACATATCGCCCCCGGCCCGGCGCAAATCCGTCGGCCACCGTCCCGTCAGGCACGGCACGGTGGGCGGAACCACCGCTTCCGGCGCCCGGCCGTCATTCGCTCGGCACCGCGACCACCACCTGCGCCGCCCGCAGCAGTTGTCCGCCCACGCAGTAGCCCTGGCGGAGGACGGTGGTGCAGGTGGCGGTGGTGACCTCAGGGGTGTGGGTGCAGGTGATGGCTTCGTGCAGGGTGGGGTCGAAGGGGGCGCCGGGGGCGGCGACGGGTTGCAGGCCCAGGGCTGCCAGTTGGGTTTCCAGGGTGTCGGCGACGGCTCGGAAGCCGCCGGTCATCTCGTCCTGTGCGGTGGCCTCGGCGAGGGCGTCGAGGACGGGCAGGAGCCGGGAGAGGACGTTGCCCACGGCGATCTCGGCGACGGCCTGGCGGTCCCGGTGCACGCGCTTGCGGTAGTTGTCGTACTCGGCCTTGAGGCGTTGCAGGTCGGCGGTGCGTTCGCGCAGCTCGGCCCGGAGTGCCGCGGTGTCCGCGGGTTCCGGACGGGTGGGGGACTGGCCGTGGGGCGTGGGGGGAACGGCGTCGGAACGGTGTTCCCCGCCGGTGGGGTGGTCCGTCGGCCCGCCGTTCCCGACCAGAGCCAGCGGTGGGCGGGAGGAGGGACGGACATGGGGCGGGCGGTTCATCGGGCGCCCCCCTCCTTCTGGTCGTCGTCGACGATCTCGGCGTCGACGACGTCGTCGGCGGCGTCGGACTGGGCCTGCCCACCGGCGGACGCGCCCTCGGTGCCGCTGCCGCCCGCGGCGGCCTGGGCGGCCTGCGCGTCGGCGTACATGGCCTGGCCCAGCTTCTGGGAGACGGCCGCGAGCTTCTCGGAGGCGGTGCGGATCTCGGTGGTGTTGTCGCCCTCGCTCTTGAGCTTCTCCTTCAGCTCGCCGACGGCGGTCTCGACCTCGGTCTTGATCTCACCGGGGACCTTGTCCTCGTTGTCCTTGAGGAACTTCTCGGTCTGGTAGACGAGCTGTTCGCCCTGGTTGCGGGTCTCGGCGGCCTCGCGGCGCCGGCGGTCCTCGTCGGCGTACTGCTCCGCGTCCCGGACCATCCGGTCGATGTCGTCCTTGGGCAGCGAGGAGCCGCCGGTGACGGTCATCTTCTGTTCCTTGCCGGTGCCCAGGTCCTTGGCCGTGACGTGCATGATGCCGTTGGCGTCGATGTCGAAGGAGACCTCGATCTGCGGGACACCACGCGGGGCCGGCGGCAGACCGGTCAGCTGGAACATCCCGAGCTTCTTGTTGTACGCCGCGATCTCCCGCTCGCCCTGGTAGACCTGGATCTGCACGGACGGCTGGTTGTCCTCGGCGGTGGTGAAGATCTCCGAGCGCTTGGTCGGGATGGTCGTGTTGCGCTCGATGAGCTTGGTCATGATGCCGCCCTTGGTCTCGATGCCGAGGGACAGCGGGGTGACGTCCAGCAGGAGGACGTCCTTGACCTCGCCCTTGAGGACACCGGCCTGGAGCGAGGCGCCGATGGCGACGACCTCGTCCGGGTTGACGCCCTTGTGCGGGTCCTTCCCGGTCAGCTCCCGCACCAGCTCGGTCACCGCCGGCATCCGGGTCGAGCCGCCGACCAGAATGACGTGATTGACGTCCGAGAGCTTGATCCCCGCGTCCTTGACCGCGTTGTGGAACGGGGCCTTGCAGCGGTCGAGCAGGTCCGAGGTCAACTGCTGGAACTGCGAGCGGGTGAGCTTCTCGTCCAGGTGCAGCGGGCCCTCGGGCGAGGCGCTCAGATACGGCAGATTGATCGTGGTCTCGGTGGCGGAGGACAGCTCGATCTTGGCCTTCTCGGCCGCCTCCCGCAGCCGCTGGGTGGCCATCTTGTCCTGGGAGAGATCGATGCCGTAATTGTTCTTGAACTGGGTGGTCAGATGGTCCACGATCCGCTGGTCCCAGTCGTCGCCGCCCAGGTGTGTGTCGCCGTTGGTGGCCTTCACCTCGACCACGCCCTCGCCGATCTCCAGCAGTGAGACGTCGAAGGTGCCGCCGCCGAGGTCGAAGACCAGGATGGTCTGGTCGTTCTCCTTGTCCAGGCCGTAGGCCAGCGCGGCCGCGGTGGGCTCGTTGACGATCCGCAGGACCCTCAGCCCGGCGATCTCCCCGGCCTCCTTGGTCGCGGTGCGCTGGGAGTCGTTGAAGTACGCGGGGACCGTGACGACGGCGTCCGTCACGTCCTCGCCCAGGTACTGCTCAGCGTCGCGCTTGAGCTTCTGAAGCACCCGCGCGGAGATCTCCTGGGCGGTGTACTGCTTGCCGTCGATGTCGCCCGTCTCCGGGAAGCGCCACGACGCCTCGCCCATGTGCCGCTTGACGGACCGCGCGGTGCGCTCGACGTTGGTCACCGCCTGCCGCTTGGCGATCTCGCCCACCAGCACATCGCCGCCCTTGGCGAAACCGACCACCGACGGGGTGGTCCGGGCGCCCTCGGCATTGGAGATGACGGTGGGCTCACCGCCCTCCAGCACACTGACCACCGAGTTCGTCGTACCGAGGTCAATACCCACTGCACGTGCCATGGTCCGCTCCTCACCTTGCGGCCCGCTCCGCCGGGGGCGGGTCCACACGGGCCCCGGAACGCCGCCCGGGACGCCGCGCAGGCCCTCTCACCTGCTGGTACGGAGCGTGAGCCGCCTCACAACCTGGATAAATCGCACGGGGACGGCTGTCAAGAAATGCTGCGATCGACGGCAAGCGCGTTGCGGCCGGCGGGCGGCTCACGCCGCGACCGCGGGATCCGATGTCCAGGTGCCCAGGGACATCTCCGCGGTGATCCCCGGACCGAAGCCGGCCAGCAGGCCGCGATGGCCGTCGAGGGAGGACGCCTCGTCGAACATCCGGGCCAGTGCGTCCAGCACCACCGCGCTGGCGATATTGCCGTACTCGGTCAGCGTCGCGCGGCTGAAGCGGAACGCCTCGGGCGGCACCTCCAGGAAGCGGCTCAGATCGTCCAGGATGCGCGGGCCGCCCGCGTGGACCAGGTAGAAGTCCAGGTCACCCGCGTCCCATTGGTGCTCGTCCGCGACCGCGCGGAGGGCCGGCGCCAGCGGCTCCATGGTTCCGGGAACCCGCTTGTCCAGCAGGAAGTGGAATCCGGTGGAGCGCACCGCGTAGGAGATCCAGTCCTCGGTGTGCGGGATGAGGTACGAGCCGTTGCGCTCCAGACGGACACCGGTGCCACCGGCGCCCCGGACCACCGCGGCGGCGATGGCGTCACCGAAGAGCCCGTTCGACAGCAGCGAGCCCACGCCCAGGTCGGTGGGCTGGTAGCACAGCGAGCAGAATTCACAGGCGACGATCAGCACATTGGCGTCGGGGTAGGCGGTGCAGAAGTCATGCGCCCGGTTGATCGCGGCGCCCCCCGCGGCGCAGCCGAGCTGGGCGATCGGTATCTGCCGGGTCTCCGGCCGGAAGCCCAGGGTGTTGATCAGCCAGGCGGTCAGTGACGGCATCATGAAGCCGGTGCAGGAGACGTAGACGATCAGGTCGATCTGCCGCGCCTCCAGCTCGGCCTGGTCCAGTGCCGTACGGACGACGGCGGGGACCCGGGCCTTGGACTCCTGCTCGTAGACGGCGCTGCGGGCGTCCAGCCCCGGGTGCTTGAGCACCTTGTCGATCGGCTGGATCAGATGCCGGGTGAGCACCCCGGTGTGCTCGATCAGCCGGAGTACCAGTCTCAGCTGCGAATGGTCCTTGTGCAGCCGCCGTGCGAGTTCGAGTGTGTCGTCCTGGGTGATGATGTATTCCGGGACGGCTATTGCCGGTTTACACAGAACCGCCATGGGATCCACTCCTTGCAGACTGCGGTCCGCCCAGTGCAGCCCCCGCGTTGAATTCACCTCGGGCGGGCCAGCCTTCGAAGAATGAACTCTCCCCGTGCTGGTGGGTCGCTGGTGGGCGACTCGATCAACGGTAGGTCAGCCGGAGGGCATCCGCATGCCGCCGACAGCCCTGCACGGTCACCAAGCAATCGGCAACTCGACCGGATAACGCCAGATCGCGGTCTTGTTCCAGGGCACCTCGTCGGCCGGCTTCGCCAGCCTCAGATCCGGGAAACGCTCCAGGAGGGCACCGAGGGCGACTTCGAGTTCCGTGATGGCCAGGGGCGCGCCCAGACAGTGGTGGCCGCCCCAGCCGAAGGTCATGTGATTCGGGCCCTCGCGTTCCAGATCCAGCTCGTCGGCCCGTTCGAACTTCTCGCCGTCACGGTTCGCCGTCAGATAGGAGACATGCACGATGTCTCCGGCCCGGATCCTCACACCGCTCAATTCCACATCCTCAAGGGCGACCCGGGGAATTCCGACGCCTTTGCGGAAGGGAATGAATCGCAGCATTTCCTGGATTGCCTGCGGAAGCATTTCGGGGCGCTCGCGCACCATGGCCAGCTCGGCGGGCCGGGTGAGCAGGGTGTAGGCGAGGTTGGCGATCTCGTAGGTGGTGGTGTCCTGGCCGGTGATGAGCAGGACCATGGCCATCACGGTCAGTTCCTGCTCGTTGAGGATCTCATCGCCGTCACGGGCCGTGGCCAGCGCGCTGATCAGGTCGTCCCCGGGGTTCCGGCGCCGCTCGGCGGTCAGTTCCTTGAAGTAGGCGCGCATATCGGCCTTGGCGCGCACGGCGGCGTCCCGGTTGTCGAGGCTGGTGTCCATCATCGTGCGGGCATGGCCGCGCAGCCGGTCGCGGTCGCCCTCGGGGATGTCGAGGACCTCGCAGATGGTGGTCAGCGGCAGCGGGGCCGCCAGGCTCTCCATGAGGTCGGCCGGCGGGCCGTGCTGGGCCATCCGGTCCAGCAGCTCGTCCACGACGTGCTGGGTGCGGGTCCGCATCCGCTCGACCTGGCGCGGGGCGAACGCCTTGGAGACCAGGCTCCGCAAGCGGCTGCTGTCGGGCGGGTCCATCACATTGATCGCCTCGTCCTGGACGATCGGTTCGGGGGTCATCCGCGGGAAGTCCCGGCCGACGACGGCATGCCGGCTGAAGCGCCGGTCGGTGGTCACCGTGCGCACGTCCTCGTACCGGGTGACGAGCCAGGCTTCGCCCTCCCCGTACGGCAGCTTGATGCGGGCGACGGGTTCCTCGGTCAGCAGGCGCTTGAGCGTGGGATCGAACTCAAGGGCCTCGGCGTAGTCGAACGGACACTGGTGGACGGTGGGACCGCGCTCCATGATGACCTCCCGGAATGAGACCGCATGATGTCTGTACCATTTCCGGTGATTCATCGTATAAGGGCGATATGTGGGCGGCTTGCTCGCGCGCTCGGGCAGGGGGTGGCGGAGGCCGCGCACCCGCCGCCCCGCCCCGGCGAACGGCTCCGCGTGACCGGCCGGCGCATTGCGCCAAACGGGTGGCGGAGCCGCCGGGCGTCAGATGGTGCCGGCCTGTTCCAGCCGTACCGGGTGTTCCGTCCGTCGGACGTCGGGTTCGGCCGAGTTGCGGATGGCGCCCCAGCGTCTGGCGGTCTCCTCGTGGATGAACCAGATGTCGTCCTCGGACAGCCGCCGGGAGACGACACCGGGGAACGCCTCCTCGAAGAAGATGTACGGCGCCCGGTTGTCGATGTCCGGCGAGTGGTAGTCGAGCTTGTCGTGCATCCCGTGGGCGCGGGTGATCTTCGTGGCCGGGTGGTAGGTGAGGATGTTCGGGCTGGCCAGCACGATGAGTCCGGCATCGACCAGCGCCCCGACCTCGTGGACGGTCTCCTCGATGGTCGCCCGGGTCTCCCCCTCCAGGCCGAACAGCACCGAGCTGCCGACCGGGATCCCGGCGTCCCGGATGCGTTCCAGCGCCGTGCGGACCTTCGCCTTCCAGGGGAAGGCGGTGATCCGCCGGATGTTCTTGTGCACATGCTGCATGACGTCCGTCGCCATGCTCTCGATGCCCATGTAGAGGTAGGTACACCCGGCGTCGCGCAGTGCCGCCAGCAGTTCGCGGACCTCGTGCTCCTTGTGGAGCGTGGTCAGCAGGTCCGCGGTCACCTGGCAGCCGAACTGGAGGTTGCGCAGCCGCTCCCAGTCGCCCTCCGCGGTGATCCACCGGCGGCAGGCCTCGGGCAGTTTCTCCGGGCCGTCGACGGTACGGGCCGCGCGCAGCAGTGCGCAGAACTCCCGCATGAGCGGGAAGGAGCCGGTCCAGAAGATCGAGTCGTCGAAGAAGACGGCCTGCGCCCCGTAACTGACGTATTCGCAGACCCGCTCCAGCGCGGTCTCGGCCGGAGAACCCCGGAACCGCTTCAGTCCGCCGACCACCAGCGCCGATTCGGAGCAGAAATCGCAGTGGTACGGGCAGGCGTTGGACACCGTCATATGGGCCGTGCGGGCGGGGGTGCCGTCCGGCAGCGGAAAGACCGGGAAACGGGAGCGGATGGCGAATCCCTGGTAGGGCGAGGGGAGTTCGGCCAGGTCGAACTTCTCACCGGATATGGGGAACGCATGCATTGTGCCCTCGTCCAGCGCGCACAGCAGGGAGGTGCCCGGTGCCCGGACACCGGCGGCGCCGAAGAGCTTCAGCACCCGGACCACGTCCGGCACCGTGGCCCGCGTACGGTCGAGGTCCATGGCGAGCGCGATCGCCTTCATCAGGAGGTCGAGCGCGAAATGGCCCTCACCGCTGACACAGAAGTCCACCACGGGATCCGCGCGCCGGTCGTCGATGGCCTGAAGGGTACTGCTGTATTCCAGCAGGACGGAGCGCTTGGCGGCCGAATACGTCATGGTCTCGTCCATGTGCCGGCCGCCGAACACCACCAGACAGTCCGGCATTTCTTCCTTGACGATACGGGCCATTTCCAGCGCATACCGATGACCGGGGGAGACCGTACTGACGAGGAATACCCGCGGCCGCCGCCGGCGGACTTCGGCCCGTAATTCCGCACGGATCTCGGCGTCCCACACCCGGGGATCGAAGACCGTGGCATCGGAGGTCCCGGCACTTACCCGCTGGGCCGGCAGACCATGTTCCGCACTCAGTCGATGACTTTTCGTCGGTGGCTTTCCCCAGTCGGGGCACAGATCGCTGAACGGGGTGTCCTTTCCCGGTCCGAGCCGGGCGGAACGCAGCGCACTGTCGACCGGGACGCTGAGCGCCGCATAAAGACACATCGGGTCGCCAGGGTAGGTGATTTCCCCTTCGGGTGAGGTCATGACCGGGGCGAGCGCGGCCAGCAACGGGAAACTGCGGACGTGCCAGGGCACTTCGTCCGGCGCTGCGCAGCCCGCCCGGGCGACCAGTCCGGCGATCCGGGATTCGCGCAGCCGCAGCAATTCCCGGGCGGAATCCGCAGCCATGTCCCCGGCGGTGCGGAAGAATTCGTGAACGACCGTCTGGATGGTGCGCATGCGTAACTCCTGATGGGTGATCAACTCGAAGGAAGAGCCATGCGGGCCTGCGCCTCCGTCCCTTGGGCGCTCTGCGGGCGGCGGGACGGAGCACCGGCTTGCTGGAGCGGCGCGATGGAGGAAAGTAATCCATTAACCCCGAGGCGGGGCAACCTTTCTGAGCCCTGGCCCGGCCGTCCGCTTGTTCAGGGCGGGGCCGCCACAATCCGCTTGTCCGCCATTTATCGGCGGACTTACAGTCCGTGGATGGCAGGGAACACCTATCGCGCACTCCTCACCCGGCCGGTGCTGAGCTGGGCCGCGGTCGCCGTCGCGGCGCGCATGCCGGTGGCGATGGCGCCGCTGGCCCTCGTCTTCCTCGTACGGGAGCGGCCCGGCGGATATGTGCTGGGCGCCGAACTGGCGGCGGTCTACGTGGTGGGTGAGGTTATCGGCGCGGCGCTGCTGGGCGCGAGACTGCGCCCGGGCCGGGCGCGAGGGCACCTGGCGGGCGGCCTCGGTGCGGGCGCGGCGGCCTTCGCGGGTCTCGGCCTGCTGCCCGGCGCGCCGGACCTGGTGCTGGGGGCGTTCGCGCTGCTGGCGGGCGCCGCACCGGCCGCGTCCCCAGGAGGGCTGCGGGCCCTGCTGACCGAACATGTCGCCACCGGCCTGGTCGCCAAGGCGCTGAGCGCGGAGGCCACGCTGAACTACGCGGTCTGGGCCGCCGCGCCCGCCGCGGCGAGCGCCCTGGCCTTCGGCGTGGCCCCGTACGTACCGCTGCTGCTGGCGGCGGCGCTGATGGCGCTCGCCGTCGCCGGACTGTGGGCCCTGCCGTCCGGCTGGCCGGCGGAAGAGTCCGACCGCGCCGGCACCTCGGTGATCCGTACGCTCGCCGCGGCCTGGCCGGTGTATGTGTCGGGCGCGGCGGCCATGTCACTGCTCGCGCTGGCGGAGCTGGTCCTGCCCGCGCTCCTGGAACAGCGCGCCATAGCGGTCGGCTGGTCCGGCCCGCTGCTGGCCGGGTACTCGCTCGCGGCGGCCGCCGGGGCGCTGCTGTACGGACTGCGCACCTGGCCGGGACGGATCGGTACCCAGAGCCTGGTGCTGCTGCTGGGCGTCTCGGCCTGTGTGGCCGCGGCGGGTCTGCTCCCTGCGCTCGGCGCGCTCGCCGCGGCCCTGGTCGTGGCCGGCCTGTTACAGGCGGGGCTCCAGGTGACCCGGGCGCTGGGGCTGCGGGCGGTGCTGCCGCAGAGCGCCCTGGCCGCGGGCTACTCGATGATGTACTCGGTCGTCGGGGCCGGCTACGCGGCCAGCGCCTCGCTCTCCGGAGCGGTGCTGAGTGTGGCGACGCCCAGCACCGCGATCCTCTGCGGGGTGCTGCTGACCCTCCTGCTCACCGCGGTCAGCGCGGTCGGCGAGCTGCGGCTGGTCCGCGCGCAACGCTATGTGCCGGCCGAGCAGCAGGGCGTTTCCTAGGGGGCGTGCAGTGCCGCAATACGGGACGGCAGGGTCTGCCACACGCCGGGGGTGTAGAAGTGCCCGCCCGGCAGCTCGTCATGGCGGAAGGCGCCCCGCGCCAGCTTCCGCCACTGCTGTGCGGTCCGCGGATCGATGACCTCGTCGTCGGCGCCCGTGAGGATCTGGAGCGGGGCATTCACCGTGGCGCCCTCCCGGTAGTAGAAGGAGTCGCGGACCCGGATGTCGGCCCGCATCAGCTCCACCGCGATCTCCCGCAGGTCGGGATCGCCGAGCACATGCTCCGGCATCAGCCCGAAGGTCTTCATCCAGTCCATGAGCGTGTCGTCGGACTGGTGTTGGGCGGGGAACATGTCCTGTGGGGTGAGGCCCCGGCTGGGGGCGTTGGCCGAGGAGACCACGACCGCCTGCGGTGCCGGGCCGCCTTGTTCCTCGATCCGGGCGGCGACGTCGAAGGCCATCCAGCCGCCCATGCTGTGGCCGAAGAGGACGTACGGCAGCTGTGCGGCGGAGAGCACCGCGGCCACCGCGTCCGCCGCCAGCTCGTCCCAGTTTTGGGCGTACTCCTCCGCGAAGCGGCCCTCCCGGCCCGGGTAGCAGACCGCGGCCAGCTCGGTCCCGGGCGGCATCACCTCCGTCCAGACCAGGTACGCACCGGCCCCGCCGCCGCAGAAGCCGAGGCAGATCAGCCGCTGCGAGGCCGAGGGGACCGGTCGGGGGCGGACCACGATGGTGTCCTGCATGGGTGGCGTCTCTCTTCTCCGTAGCGGGCCGGTGGCGTGACGGGCGGCGGCGGTCAACCGGGCGGCGCGGTCCGCGCGTTGTGTTTCTCCACGTGGTGGGCCAGGTCCCTCAGCCGTGGGTGCCGGTACACCTCCTTGACCGAGATCACCACGCCGAGGTTCCGCTTGAGGCGCCCCACCACCCGCAGCGCCATCAGCGAGTGCCCGCCCAGGGCGAAGAAGTCGTCCTCGGCGCTGATCGTGCGCCGGCCCAGCACCTCCGCCCACACCTCGGCGATCAGCTCCTCGAACGGGCCGGCCGGCTCGGCGGCCGCCCGCTCCGGCGCCCCGCCGTCGTCCGTCGGTTCCGGCAGCGCGGCCGTGTCGAGCTTCCCGTTGGGCGTCAGCGGCAGCGCATCGAGCGGTACCCAGCCCGACGGCACCATGAACTCCGGGAGGGACGCCGCGACATGCTCCCGCAGCCGTGCGGCGGCGAGCGCCGCCCCCTCGGCGGGTACGCAGTACGCCACCAGCCGTTCGCCGGCCGGTCCGTCGCTGCGGACCACCACGACGGCGGCGCTGACGTCCTGATGGGCACGGAGCACCGACTCGATCTCGCCGGGCTCCAGCCGGAAGCCCCGGAACTTGATCTGGCGGTCGGCGCGTCCGAGATACTCCAGGCTGCCGTCGGCGGTGCGCCGCACCCGGTCGCCGGTGCGGTACATCCGCTCCCCGGCCGCGCCGAACGGGTCCGCGACAAAGCGTTCCGCGGTGAGCGCAGGCCGGTTGACATAGCCGTGGGCCAGCCGCGGCCCGGCGACGTAGAGCTCACCCTCGGCGCCGTCGGGCACCGGCCGCAGCCGCTCGTCGAGGACGTACAGCCGGCCGTCCGGCAGGGCGCCGCCGAGGTGCGGGGTGTCGCCGGTCATCCGGGCGACGGTGGTGTCGACCGTGCACTCGGTGGGGCCGTAGAGGTTCAGGCCCTCCAGACCGGCCGACTCCGCGATCTCGCACCAGGTCCGTGCGGGCACCGCCTCGCCGCCCATGAACAGCCGCAGCGGCCGGCCGCCGGCCCGCGGGGCGGTGAGCGTGCCGCGCAGCAACTCCCAGTGCGAGGGCGTCAGATCGAGGTCGTTCACCTCGTATTCGTCCAGCAGGGCGCGGAGCAGGGCCGGCTCCTTGCGCTCCTCCTCGGTGAGCACGACCACGGTGTCGCCCCGGCAGACCCGCGCCCACTGCTGGACGGACGCATCGAAGGAGACACTGGCGTTCCACGCGACGACCCGCGGCTCGGGGGCGTACGCTCCGGCCTCCTCCAGCCCCGCCAGCAGCGCGGCGACACCTCCGCGGGAGGCCTCGACGCCCTTGGGCCGGCCGGTCGAGCCCGAGGTGTAGATCACGTAGGCGGGGTCCCGGGGGTCGCACGGGTCCGGCGGGGCGGGTGTGGCCGGCGCGGTACGGCCGACCCCGTCCGGCACCCCGTCCTGCACCCCGTCCGGCACCTCGTCCGGCACCCCGTCCGGCAGGCCGAGCACCGGAACACCCCTCGCCCAGGGCGGAGCGCCGTCCGCCGTGAGCAGCGCCCGGATCCCGGCGTCCCGTGCCATGAACTCCAGCCGCGCGTACGGATAGTGCGGATCCAGCGGTACATACGCCGCTCCGGCGCGCCACACCGCCAGCAGCGCCACCACGAGCCCGGTGGCGCGGCCCTGCGCGACACCGATCCGGTCGCCGCGCGCCACCCCGCGGGCGGTCAGCTCCCGGGCCAGCCGGCCGCATGCCCGGTCGAGTCCGGCGAAGGTCAGGGCGCCGTCGCCGCCGCGTACCGCGATCCGGTCCGGGTGGGCGCGGACCGCCCGGTGGAAGCGCACCATCGCGTCGACCGGCGGCCGAACGGGATCAGCCATGAACGGCCTCCATGAACAAGCTCCTTGTGCCCGTGGAAGGGGGAATGTGCGGTGCTGCGACGGCCGGTCCCGCGGTCCGTCAGGCGAACGCGGCGGCGGGCTCGACGGTGGGACGGCAGCCGGCCAGCTCGACGGGCGCGCCCATGGCCACCGCGATCCGGCGCTCGCCCCGGAAGGGGTCGCGGCCGTGTGCGGTCAGGATGTTGTCGACCAGCAGCAGATCGCCGGGCTGCCAGGGTTCGCGGACCGTCGCCGCGTCGTAGGCGGCCTGGATGTGCGCCAGGTCCTGCCGCGTCAGCGCGCTGCCGTCGCCGAAGGCGGTACGGAACGGGAGGCCGTCCGGCCCGAACTCGTCGATCAGGGTCTCCCGGAGCTCCTCGTCCAGCGACCACTCGTTCCAGAAGGCGAGGTGGTTGAACCAGACCTCCTCCCCGGTCGCCGGATGGCTGATGATGCCGGGCCGCACCTGGCCGGTCCGCAGCCCGCCCTCCTCCTGCCAGGCGTGGGCGATCAGCTGGTCCGCGCAGTAGCGTTCGACCTCGCCGCGGTCGTCGGAGCCGAAGGCGCTGCGCCAGTCGGTGGAGACCAGGTCGGAGTAGCTGCGGCACAGCAGCCAGCCGGACGTGCGCATCTTCGCCACCAGGTGGCCGGGCAGCGAGCGCAGCACCCTGCGGCAGTCGGCCACCGGAGTCGCGCCGCCCTCTTCGGGCGCGATCAGGCAGGCGAAGAGCAACAGACCGGGGAAGGTCAGGGTGTAGCTGTTCTCGTTGTGCAGATGGATCCGCTGCGAGGCCGGGAGGTCGGTGGAGGAGTACACGCCGTTGCCGAAGTCGCTGCGCGGAGTGGCCTTTTCGCGGTACGGCGTGGCCTCGGGGATGAGGATGTCGCGCACCTCGGCGACATCGCCGGTGTCCGCGAGCGGCAGCCCGCGCAGCAGGACCGCCCCGTGGTGGTGCAGGGCGTGGGTGAGGGCGGGGCGGACCGCGGTCAGCCAGGCGCGGGCGGCGGCGATATCGGTGAGGGCCGGGGCGCGGGTCAGGGCGGGCCGGCCAGGGAGGGTTTCCCAGTGGAGCGACGGGGAGTCCGGCACGGCGGCACGGTTCACGATCGATCAGCACCTTTCACTCAGCGATGACGAGAAGGGTGGTGCGGGGTTCCCGGGCGGCCGGAGGTCAGCCGCCGCAACCGCCGAGCGCGTTGTTGGCCGCAAGGTCCAGCCGGTCCACCATCCAGGACTCGAGGCTGCTGTCGCTCCGCTCGGCGGCCGCGCGATAGCGGGCGATGCGTTCCGGCGTGAGCTGGATGCCGACGGAGGCCGTCTTGCGGGCGGCGGCCGGCTCTTCCTCCCTGGCGGCCCGTACGTTCGCCCGTAACTGGTTGCGCGACCAGCCGAGTTCCTGGGCCCTGTTGAGCCAGTAGTCTTGCTCATGGGGCGGCAGGGACGCCACCTCCGCATGGTGGTTGAAGCTGAGGGTGTCCCGCCGGCGGGACACCTCGAACCTCCGGGCCACCCAGGCGTAGTTGCGCAGTGTCTGGTAGTCGAGGCCCACCGCGTCGACCGCCCTGCGGTAGCGGTCGGTGTAGCGCCACTGGCCGTAGATCAGCCAGTCGCCCAGGCACCAGGCGGACGAGTTGGCGACCGCCGAGATCCGCCGGCCGGCGCTCTCCCAGGTGTCGTAGCTGAGCGCGGCCGGGATCTGGAGGCCGACGCGGGTGACCAGGACTCCGCTGCGCGCGGTCTGCCGGTGCTGCGGTGCTGCGCCACGTTCCCTGACCGGCCCGGGGCGCGGCGCGGTGCCCAGGGCTGCGGACGATGTGCTCAAAGCTTCTCCTCGGTGCGGTTGCTTCGGTCCGGGCCGTGGGCCCGGCGCACCCGTGGCGGGCCGCGGAACGGTCCCGCGCGGCCCAGCACACGCATGCGGTGAATCGCAAGAGCGGGAAATGCTCGGAAACGGGGCCTCAGAACGGCCCGGTGTGCGGCGTCATGAGCCGGCCCCAGGCCGAGTCGCCGTAAAGGACGTCGGTGGCCCCGGAGTTGAGGTGGTCAGCGCTTTCGACGGCGGGATCGGAATGGTCAATTCCATATCCGGCAGCGGTAGCCAGGGCAGCGGCGACGGAAAAAACGCGCAGGATGCGACGCATCGTGGTCCCCCATTGTGCGGCCAAGGATGTGGCTGGCGCCGCCATCCTCTTCGGACTGGCCGGATCGATGGTCTGCACGGGAGGTGCACGAATGTAACCTGCACAGTTGTGAACCCTGAAGAACTGGGTGGATGTCAGTGCAATGGGGGTGAATTACCCCCAGGTCGCGTTTGTGGTGATGCGCTCGGCCACTACCGGCGCATGCTGCGCGAGGGTTCGGCGTGCCGGGAGAGCGCGCCCCCGTGTCTGCGCGCGCTCGGTCTCGTCGCCGACGATCCCGGGACACCGGGCGCCACCACTCCGGTCCCGCCCGAGGCGGCGGCGATCGCGGCGCTGCGCCCGATCGAGGAGGCGATCGCCGATCAGCAGCGCACCTACCGCTCGGTCCAGGCCACGCTCTCCGTCTTCACCAGGACCTACGACGACGCCCGGAAGCACGAGCAGCCGACGCTCACCCTCCTCACCGGCGCCCAGGTCATCAGCAACGCCCTGGAGGCCGCCGTGGACGGCTGCCGGGAGGAGCTGCTGACGGCCCAGCCGGGCGGCGGACGCCCTGAGCAGCTGCTGAGCGAGGCGCTGGACCGCGATGTCCGGATGCTCGCGCGCGGTGTCCGGCAGCGCACGATCTACCAGCACACCGTCCGCTCGCACCCGCCGACGCTCGGCTACATCGAGCGGGTCACCGCGGCCGGTGCCGAGGTGCACACCCTGGCCGAGGTCTTCGAGCGCATGATCATCTGTGACCGCGCGGTGGCGTTCATCCCCACCTCCGAGGAGCGCAGCGACAGCGCACTACAGATCCGCCACCCCGCGCTGCTGCGCTTCCTGACCGCGCTGTTCGACAGTGCCTGGGCCCGTTCGGTGCCGGTCGCGCCGGGCGGGGCACCGGCACGGTCCCCGCTGATCACCTCCGACGTACAGCGGGCCATACTTCAGGCCGTGGTGGCCGGCGAGACCGACGACTCCATCGCCCGCCGGATGGGAATGAGCCGCCGTAGCGTCGCCAAGCACATCAGCCGGGTCTCCCGGCAACTGGGCAGCGGCAGCCGGGCCCAGCTCGGCTATCTGCTGGCGACCTCGGGGCTCCTGTGGCTGGCGGAGCCACCCCGGTGCGCCCCGCCGGAGCGCGGCTTCTGAGCGGGTGCGCGTCCGTGGTCGGCCAGGGGCACCGAGGTCCTCACCGAGCGGCACCCGACCTGTTCTCCTGTAGCTCGACCGCCTCGTAGAGCGCCTTGATGTTGCCGCTGCCGAACGTACGGGCCCCGAGCCGTTCGATGACCTCGAAGAAGAGGGTGCCGCGGGGGTGCGTGGACCGGGTGAAGATCTGGAGCAGCTGGCCGTCCTGGTCCTCGTCGGCCAGGATGTGCAGCTCCCGCAGCTCCTCGACGGAGTGCCGGGAGAGTGTCAGCCGGCCCGGTATCAGGTCGTAGTACGTGCTGGGGGTGTCCAGGAACCCGATGCCGCGGGACGCCAGCAGCCCCACGGACGTGACGATGTCGTCCGAGGCGAAGGCGACGTGCTGGACCCCCGCCCCGCCATGGCTCCTGAGGAACCGGTCGATCTGGCCCGGCTCCCGGGTCGTGTCCGGCTCGATCAGGGTGAGTGTGACGGTGCCGGCGTCGTTCTGCACCACGACCGAGTCCATCGCCTGGGAGCCGACGATGATGCGTTCGGTGAACACCGCGGCAAAACCCAGTGCGCGCTCGTAGTACTCGACGGTGGGCCCCAGCCGCCCCGGCTCCAGACACACCGCGAGGTGGTCGACGCCGTGCAGCCCGGACTCCACGGGGCGGGGACGGGCCGCCACCGGGGAAAGGCCGGGCAGCAGCGCCGGGTCCGCCGTCCTCGGGCGCTGGACGAAGGTGTGCGCCACATCGCCGAAGCCGGCGACCGAGGCGGTGCGGACACCGTCCCGTTCGGCCGGCCCCGCCAGCGGCCGCGCACCGCGCCGCACCGCCTCGGCGAACGCGCCCGCGGCGTCCGTCGTGCTCAGCGCGATGTCGCAGACCCCGTCGCCATGGCGCTCGACGTAGCGGGCCGCGGGGTGCTCGGGGTCCAGCGCGGAGGTCAGGACGCACCTGATGCCGCCGGTGCCCAGGGCCAGGGCGCGGACGCCGTCGCCGGGCCCGTCGGAGTCCGAGGATCTGGCGAGGACGCCGAATCCATAGCGGTCGGTGAACGGCTCGGCGGCCTCGGCGAGATCGCGGACCGCGAAGCCGAGATGGTCGATGGCGAGTCCGTCGAGCGGTCCGTCAGCGGTGCGGGTCATCCGGGGAACCTCCTGGACCGGGGTGAGGGCTCGGCCGGTGCCGCGTCGAGGGCCGCGGCCAGGGAGGCCGGCCGCAGATCGGTCCAGTGCGCCTCGATGTACGCGGTGCACTCCGCCCGGCGGCGGTCGTCCAGCCGTACGTCCCAGCCCGGCGGGACGTCCGCGAAGGACGGCCACAGCGAGTGCTGGCCTTCGGCATTGGCCAGGACCTTGAACGTGCCGTGCTCGTCGTCGAAGGGGTTCATGGCTGCTCACACTCCTGGGAGTCGAGGGGGAAGGTGCTCAGTCGCCGGTCCGGCGCGGCGGCCGCCGCGCGCAGCAGGCGGACGAACCGGTCCGCCAGCCGCTCCACGGTCGTCCGGTCGAACAGCTCCGTGGCGTATTCGAGGCTGACGTCCAGCGCCCCGGGTGCGCCGTCGGCACCGGTGCGGCTGACGAGGTCGAAGGCGAGGTCGAAGCGCGCCGCGCCGGTTCCGGCCAGCCGCCAGTGGTGCGCGGTGCCGTCCAGTTCGAGCGCCGACCCCTCGGTGTTGAGCAGGCCGAACGCGATCTGGAACACCGGGTGGTGGGCCAGGCTGCGCGGCGGGTTGACGGTCTCCACCAGCAGGTCGAAGGGCACGTCCTGGTGCGCGTACGCGGGGAGCCAGGCGTCGCGCACCCGGTGCAGCAGTTCACCGAAGGTGGGGTCGCCGGAGGTGTCGGTGCGCAGCACGACGGTGTTGACGAAGAAGCCGACCAGATCGTCCAGGGCCTCGTCGAAGCGCCCCGCCGTCGGTGAGCCGACGACGATGTCCTCGCCGCCGCCGAGCCGGGTCAACAGGCCCGCGAGCGCGGCCTGGAGGACGAGGAACAGGGTGCAGCCGGCCGACCGGGCCAGCTCGTCGAGGTCCCGGCGCAGGTCCGCCGGGATCTCGAAGCCGACCACCGCGCCCTCGCCGCCGGCGAACTCCGGTCGGGGGCGGTCGCCGGGCAGCGGGGTGCACTCGGGGATGCCGGCCAGCGCGGTGCGCCAGTAGGCCAGCTGCCGGGCCAGCAGGCTGTCCGGATCGTCCCGGTCACCCAGCACCTGCTGCTGCCAGGCGGCGTAGTCCCGGTACTGGACGGGCAGCGGCGGAAGGCCGGGCGGCGTGCCCGCGCGCCTGGCGGCGTACGCCCGGGACAGATCGCGGAACAGCGGGGTGAAGGACCAGCCGTCGGCGGCGATGTGGTGCAGCACCACCAGCAGGACATGCTCTTCGCCGGTGCGGAACAGGGTGACCCGCAGGGGCAGTTCGTCCTCCAGGTCGAAGGGGGCCCGGATCCCGGCGGTCAGCAGCGCATCGAGCTCGGCGGGGCGGCAGTCGGTGACGGTCAGCCGGGGCTCGGCGTCGCCGGGGTCGAGGATCAGCTGGCAGGCGGTCTCGCCGTCGGCAGGGAAGACCGTACGCAGCGGTTCATGACGGGTCGTCACATCGTGGAGTGCGGCGCGCAGCGCCTCGGTGTCCACCGGCCCGGACAGCCGGAAGACCAGCGGGATGTGGTAGCCGGGGTCGGCGTCGGTCATCAGCTGGTAGAGCAGCCACAACCGCCGCTGGGCGGAGGAGAGTTGGGTGCGCCCGTCCGGGGGCGCGGCGACCAGCGGGATACGGGAGCGTGGGCCGGCGTCCTTGTGGTCCGCCAGCCGGGCGGCCAGTCCGGCGGGCGTCGGCGCCGCGAACAGGTCCTGGAGGCCGGGCCGGACGCCGAGCACGGACGCGAGACCGGCCGCCGCCCGGGTCGCGGTCAGAGAGTGCCCGCCGAGCGCGAAGAAGCTGTCGTCGATACCGATCCTGGCCACCCCGAGAACGTCCGCGAACACTTGGCACACCAGCCGCTCGGTCTCGTTGCGCGGTGCCCGCCCGGCGCCCTCGAAGACCGGCGCGGGCAGCGCCCGCACATCGAGCTTCCCGTTGTTGGTCAGCGGCAGCCGGTCCACCACCACACAGGCGGCGGGGACCATATGCCCCGGCAGGTTCGCCCGCAGCGCGTCGAGGAGCCGGGCCGGCCAGTCGCCGTCGACCTCGGCGGCGGTGGCCGGCGCGGCGGGCACGACGTAGCCCACCAGGTTCCGGTCGCCGTGCTTGTCGGGGACCGGCACGACCGCGGCCCTGGCCACATCGTCGCGGCGGGTCAGCTGGTGCTCGATCTCACCGAGTTCGATCCGGAAGCCGCGCAGCTTGACCTGGCTGTCCTGGCGGCCGAAGTACTCCAGCAGCCCGTCCGCGCGGCGGCGCACCAGATCGCCGGTGCGGTACATCCGGGTGCCGTCGCCCGCGAACGGGTCCGCGACGAAGTGGCTCGCGGTCAGCGCCGGCCGCCCCCAGTAGCCCCGCGCCACCCCCCGCCCCGCGAGGTACAGCTCGCCCACCGCACCCGGACCGGCCGGGCGCAGCCGCTCGTCCAGGACGTACGTACGGACCCCGGCCAGCGCCGAGCCGATGGGCACCGGGCCGTCGCCCACCTCGGTCACGAGGTGCCGGGTGGCGAAGACGGTCACCTCGGTCGGGCCGTAGACATTGACGACGGAGTGCGGACCGGAGGCTGCCAGCGTCCGCCTCACCGCGCTGGGGGAGGCCACCTCGCCGCCCATCCACACCTGGCAGCCGTGTGCGAAGGCGTCCGGGGACTCCTCGGTCAGGATGTTGAACATCGACGGGGTGAGGAAGGTGGAGGTGATCCGCTCCTCGGCGAGGAGGCGCGCCAACTGCGCCGGGTCCAGCCGGCCCGGAGGCGCCACGACCACGGTGCCGCCGCGCAGCAGCGGCACCAGGATCTGGTACACCGAGGCGTCGAACTCCAGCGGCGACTGGAGCAGCACCCGCCGGTCGATGCCGGTCCAGCAGTCGTCCGCCGCGAACGCCACCACGTCCTGATGGCTGATCGCCACGCCCTTGGGGCGGCCGGTCGACCCCGAGGTGTGGATGACATAGGCGAGTTGCCACGGCCGCACGGGTGGGGGCCCTGCGCTGCCCGCCGCGGCGCCGGTCGCCAGCTCACCGGCGACGTGGACCGCCACCGTGTCGAGGCCCCCGGCGCGGCAGCTCTCGCGGAGCGCGGCCGCCCGCTCCTCGGTGTCCACCAGGACCAGCCGGGTGCCGCACTCGGCGATGACCGTCCGCAGCCGGGCCGCGGGGGAGCGGATGTCCAACGGCGCATAGGCGCCGCCGGCCTTCAACGTCCCCATCAGGGCGACGACGACCTCCACCCCGCGCTCCATCAGGATGCCGATACGGTCCTCGGCTGCCACCCCGAGGCCGGTCAGCGCCCGCGCAAGGGCATCGCTCTTTTCGTCGAGTTCGCCGTAGGAGAGGGCGGCACCGCCTTGTCCGACAGCGGTGGAATCCTTGTTCTCACCCACCCGCGCGGCGAATACCGATGTGATGGTGCCCGGCGCTTCAGGCAAGCCGAATCCCCTTTCGGCGCGACGAGTTGGCCCTGCTCTGCATTCGCCTTTCGCGACCTCTTTCGCTGCCTTCGGTGACAGCGAACGGCAACGTAGGCGGGTGGCTGAATCAGTGTCAAGGAACGGCTGCCGTCCCGCCGGCGGGACAGGATCCGGTCCTTGTGCGGAAATGGCGGGGCGGGTTGAATGGGCGGCGAAATCGCCTTTCCGTGAATTCCCTTCGTATTTCTGGAGAGCGCATTTGGGGGCGTCTGGAGTGCATCGACGGGACGAGTACGCGAGGGACGCCACGGCCGCCGCCTGGAACGACCCGGACTCCCTCGACCTGACCCCCCTGTCGTGGCTGACGCGCCGCGACGGGGAGAAATGGGCGGTGGCCAAGGACGGTGCGCTGCCGGCCTGGGTCGCCGACATGGACTTCCCCGTCGCACCGGCCATCCGGGAGGCGGTGCTCCGCCGTATCGACACCGACCTCGGCTATCCGGCCTGGTACGACGAGTCCGAGGGCGGCCCGCTGGGGGAGACCTTCGCCCGGCGTATGCACCGACGCCATGGGTTCGCCGCCGATCCCACCCATGTCCGGCTTTTCACCGATATCAACCAGGCCATGCAGGTGGTCCTCCAGCTCGGCACCGCACCCGGCGACGGGGTCGCGCTGCACACACCGGTGTGCCCGCCCTTCGAGGAGACCATCGGCAGGCTCGGCCGGGTGGCCCGTACGGTCCCCATCCGGCAGGGCCGCGACGGATGGCACCTCGACACCGACCGGTTACGCGACGCGGTGACCGGCCGTCATGGGCCGCCCTGCCGCGCCCTGTTCCTCGTCAATCCGCACAATCCCACCGGGCGGGTGCTGCGCCGGGAGGAGCTGTGGGACATCGCCACGCTCGCGGTCGAGCACGATCTGCTCGTGATCTCCGACGAGGTGCACGCCGACCTGGTCCACCCCGGCAGCACGCACCTCCCCATCGCCTCGCTCTCCGACGAGATCGCCGAGCGCACCGTCACCCTCACCTCCGGCAGCAAGACCTTCAATCTGGCCGGGGTCCGCTGCGCCGTCGCGCACATCGGCGTCAAGGCCGTCCGGGACGCCGTCGACGACCACCAGGGCCTGCTGTTCGGACAGGTGAGCGCGCTGGCGGTGGACGCCCTGAAGGCCGCCTGGACCAGCGCCGACGACTGGCTGGAGCAGGTGAAGGCGGTGCTGCGCCGCAACCGGGCCACGGTGGCCGAGCAACTGCCGCCCGGTGTGGGCCTGGTGCCGCCCGAGGCCACCTACCTGGCATGGCTGGACTGCCGCGCGCTGGACCTGGGGGAGGAGCCCTCGGACTTCTTCGCACGGGAGGCCAAGGTCCTGCTCATGCCCGGCTCGCTGTTCGGGAGCGAGGGCGAGGGGTTCGTCCGGCTGAACTTCGCGACCCCCGCCCCGGTGCTCACCGAACTGCTGCGCAGAATGCGCGGCGCGCTGGGCCACTGAGCCCCGGCTGCCTCCGTTCCCCGCGTTCCCCTCGGTTCCCCTCGGTTCCCCTCAGGACTCCCACCGGATGAGGTCTGCCCCATGACACTGGACGGTACCGGCGCCGCGCCACGCGGTGCGCGCGAGGAGATCCTGTGCGGTCTGTTCGCCGAGATCCTCGAGGTCCCCGAAGTCGGCGTCGACGACAACTTCTTCGCCCTGGGCGGGACCTCGATGCTCGCCGTCCGGCTGGTCAACCGGATCCGGGCGGTCCTGGGGGTCAAGACCGGCGTGCGGGCGCTGTTCCGCAGCCAGTCGGTGGCGGCCCTCGCCCGGCACCTCGCCGCCGGCGACCCCGTACGCCGCCCGGTGGTGCGGGTGGAGCCGCGCCCGCCGTCCGTACCGCTCTCCTCCGGCCAGCGCAGCCTGTGGTTCCTGGACCGGCTGGAGGGGCCGGGCGCGACCTACAACGTGCCGGTGGTGACCCGGATCGAGGGCCCGGTGGACGACCGGGCGCTGGCCGCCGCGCTCCACGACGTGGTCGTACGGCACGAGGCGCTGCGGACGCTGTTCGGCGCGCACGACGGCGAGCCGACCCAGCACGTACTGCCCCCGGACGAGGTGCGCATCGAGCTGCCGGTGACCGACTGCGACCCCGGCCGGCTGCCCGCAGCGGTCGCCGCCGCCTGCGCGCACCTCTTCGACCTCACCTCCGGACTCCCGCTGTACGCCGCCCTGTTCCGGACCGGGGCGGAGCGGTCCGTGCTGGTCCTGGTCGTGCACCACATCGCCTGCGACGGCTGGTCGGTGAGCCGTCTGGGCCGGGACCTGTCCGTCGCCTACGCCGCGCGAAGCGCCGGCCGGGCGCCGGAGTGGCAGCCGCTGCCGGTCCAGTACGCCGACTTCGCGCTGTGGCAGCGCGCCTGGCTCGACGAGGAGTCCGCACCCGACAGTGCGGTCTCCCGGGCGCTCGCCCACTGGAGGACCGCGCTGCGCGGGCTGCCCGAGGAACTTCCGCGGCCCGCCGACCGCCCCCGCCCGGCCCGGGCGAGCTCCGCGCACGGCACCCTGCGCCTCCCCGTCGACGACCCCACCCGGGCCGGTATGAAGCGACTGGCCCGGGCCGGGCATGCCACCGAACTCATGGTGGTGCAGGCCGCGTTGGCCGCACTGCTGACCCGTATGGGCGCGGGCACCGACATTCCGCTGGGCACGGTCGTGGCCGGACGGAGCGACGACCTCCTCGACGAGGTCGTCGGCTTCTTCGTCAACACGCTCGTACTGCGCACCGACACCTCCGGCAACCCTGCCTTCAGCACACTCCTCGAACGGGTGCGGGAGGCGGATCTGGCGGCCTTCAGCCACCAGGACCTGCCTTTCGACCGGCTCGTCGAGGAGCTTCAGCCGCCCCGCGCGCCCGCCCGGCACCCCCTCTTCCAGGTGATGCTCTCCTGGGCGTACGGCGGCGATCTGGGGCTGGAGCTGCCGGGCGCGCGGTGTGTCACCGACCGCGCGCAGGCCCAAGGCGCCAAGTTCGACCTGGAGTTCGCCTTCGACGAGCGGCCTGAGCAGGGCCTGCTGGAACTCTCCCTCACCTACCGCACCGACCGGTTCGACGCGGCCACCGCCCGGGCGCTCGGCGAGCGGCTGATCCGGCTGCTGGGCCGGGCGGCGGCCGACCCGGACCGGCCGATCGGCGCGCTGGACCTGCTCTCCGGCGGGGAGCTGACGCAGGTGACGAGCCGGTGGCAGGGCGCCCGCCGGCCTTCGGAGCCGGGCTCGGTCGTCGCGGCCTTCGACGCCCGCGCCGCCGCCACACCCGACGCCCTCGCCGTGATCAGCGCGGACACCACTCTGACCTACGCCGAACTCGCCGCCCGCGCCGAACAGTTGGCCGGTCGGCTGCTTGCGGAAGGGGTGCGTGCCGACGCCCCCGTCCCCCTGCTGATGGAGCGGTCGGCGGACCTCCTGGTGGCGCAGCTCGCCGTCCTCAAGGCCGGCGCCGCGTACCTGCCGCTGCCCACCACCCACCCGGTGGCCAGGACGAAGGCCGCCCTCGCGGCGGCCGGCAGCCCGGTGCTGCTGGTGGACGAGGCGTTCCGGAGCCACCCGGCCGCAGTCGGGCACCCCACCGTACTGACCGTCGGTGCCGCCCCGGACACGGCGGACGCCGGCCGTCCGCCCGCTCTGCCCGAGGTGCACCCTGACCAGCTGGCCTACGTGATGTACACCTCCGGATCGACCGGCGAGCCCAAGGGCATCGGCACCACCCACCAGGGCGTACTCGACCTGGCCAGGGACGCGTGCTGGGGCCTCGGGCCGGGCGACCGGGTGCTCTTCCACGCCCCGCACGCCTTCGACGCCTCGACCTACGAGATCTGGGTGACGCTGCTGGGCGGCGGATGTGTGGTGGTCGCACCGCCGGGCGGGATCGACGGGCCGGAGCTGGCGCGGCTGACCGTCCGGCACCGGATCACCCATGTCCATCTGACCGCGGGCCTGTTCCGCGCCGTGGCGGAGGACCAGCCCGGCTGCTTCGCCACCGTACGCGAGGTGCTGACCGGCGGCGACGCGGTCTCCGGACAGGCCGTCGACCGGGTGCTGGCGGCCTGCCCGGACACCACGGTACGGGCGCTGTACGGCCCGACCGAGACCACGCTGTGTGTCACCCAGACGTCCTGGCGTCCCGGCGAACGGACCGGCGGCACCGTGCCGTTGGGCCGCCCGATGGACAACACCCGCGGCTATGTCCTCGACGAGGCGCTGCGCCCGGTGCCCCCAGGTGTGCCGGGCGAGCTGTACCTGGCCGGTGCGGGACTGGCCCGCGGATACACCGGCCGGGCCGCGATGACCGCCGAACGCTTCGTGGCCTGCCCGTACGGCGGTCCCGGTGAGCGGATGTACCGAACCGGCGACCTGGTCCGCTGGGACGGCGAGGGCCGGCTGCACTTCCTCGGCCGGGCCGACGACCAGGTCAAGATCCGCGGCTTCCGGGTCGAACCGGCCGAGGTCGAGGCCGCGTTGGCCGCACTGCCCGGCGTCGGCCAGGCCACGGTCGCCGTCCGCGCGGACCACACGGGGGACAAACTGCTGGTCGGCTATGTGGTGCCGGACCCGGACGCTCCGCCGGTCGACACCACGGCATGGCGCGCCCGGCTCGCCGAACGGCTGCCCGCCTACATGGTGCCCGCGGCGCTGCTGACACTGGACGCCCTTCCGCTGACCGCCAACGGCAAGCTCGACCGCCGGGCGCTGCCCGCCCCGCGGTTCGCCGCGGCGGACGGTGGCCGGGCGCCCCGCAGCCCGCGCGAAGCCCTCCTGTGCCGGCTCTTCGGCACGGTCCTCGGAGTGCCGCAGGTGGGCATCGACGACGGCTTCTTCGAGCTCGGCGGGCACTCCCTGCTGGCGGCCCGCCTCGTCCACCTGATCCGCACCGCGCTCGGCACCGAACTCGGCGTCCAGGACCTGTTCCAGGCACCGACCGTGGCCGGGCTGAGCGCACTGCTGGACACCGGCGGCGCCGGCGCGGATCTCGGCGAGGTGCTGACCTTCCGGGCCGACGGCGACCGCGCCCCGGTCTTCCTGATCCCCGCCGCGAACGGTCTGAGCTGGTGCTACTCCGCGCTGCTGCGGCACATACCGGCCGGCCACCCGGTCCATGCGCTCCAGGACCCCCGGCTCACCGCGGACCGGGCCGGCCCCCGTACGGTCCCGGAGCTGGCCGCCGGCTACCTGACCCGGATGCGCGAGATCCGGCCAAAAGGCCCGTACATTCTGGCCGGTTGGTCCTTCGGCGGCACGGTCGCCCAGCAGATCGCGGTCGAACTGGCGGCGCAGGGCGAACCGCCGGCCCTGCTGGTACTGCTCGACGCCTACCCCGGTGATGTCCTCGGCTGGGGCACCGAACTCGACACGGACGCCCTGGTACCGCTCGCCCTGGACGGCATCACACCGGCCGGACCGCAGGAC
Source organism: Streptomyces sp. NPDC034111 (assembly GCF_055575375.1). Taxonomy (NCBI): domain Bacteria; kingdom Bacillati; phylum Actinomycetota; class Actinomycetes; order Kitasatosporales; family Streptomycetaceae; genus Streptomyces; species Streptomyces sp. NPDC034111. The sequence continues at coordinate 29,771 of NZ_JBVIST010000015.1, forward strand.
GGGGGAGGACTTCCGGACGCCGCCGCGCTCGCCGCCGCCCTGCGCACGGCCGGCAGCGCCCTCGGCTCCCTCGACGACCGGACCATCGGCAGTCTGCTCCGGGTCGCGCAGCACAATGTCCGGGCGTTGGCGGAGCATCGGCCGGGCAGATACCGGGGGCAGGTGCTGTGCTTCGATGCGGCGTCCCCGAAACACCCCGCGGGACTCGCCTCGCAGGCCTGGCATCCGCTCCTCGGTGGCCGGGTCGACAGCTACGCCGTCGGCTGCGCGCACACCGGCATCGTCACCGCGGACGCCATGCCGGAGGTCGGACCGGTCATCGAGGCCGCGCTGAAGGCAACCCACCCCTTGGAGTCCACGTGAACGCCCAGCAGCCCTCCCTGCACTGGGAGGACGGTGCCCTTGTCACCCTCGACCAGCGGCTCCTGCCCCACACCTCCCGGCAGCTCCGGCTGCGCACGGTGGACGAGGTCATCGAGGCCATCTCGACCCTCGCCGTCCGTGGCGCCCCGGCCATCGGCCTGGCCGGCGCGCTCGGCGTCGCGCTCTCCGCGTTACGGCACCGGGAGCCCGGTGGCGGCGTCGACGCGGCGGCGGTACGGGCCGACGCCGCGCGCCTGGTGGCCGCCCGCCCGACCGCGGTCAACCTGGAGTGGGCCGTCCGACGGGTGCTCACCCGGCTCGACGAGGGCCACCAGGCCGTCCTCGACGAGGGCCTGGCCCTGCTGCGGGAGGACGCCGAGGTCAACACGGCGATGGTGCGGCGCGCGACGGACCTGCTTGCCGGCCTGCTGCCGGACCGCCCGCTGCGGCTGCTCACCCACTGCAACACCGGCCGGCTGGCCACCACCGCGGTCGGCACCGCCCTCGGGGTGATCCTCGAACTCGCCGCCCGGGGGCGGGTGGACGAGGTGCTGGTGGACGAGACCCGGCCGCTGTTGCAGGGCGCCCGCCTGACCGCCTGGGAGCTGCGCGAGGCGGGGGTGCCGCACCGGGTGTGCGTCGACTCGGCCGCGGCGTTCGCCCTCGCCTCCGGCATGGTGGACTGCGTCCTGGTGGGCGCCGACCGGATAGCCGCCAACGGCGATGTGGCGAACAAGATCGGCACTTACGGTCTCGCGGTCGCCGCCGCGCGCAGCGGTGTCCCCTTCGTGGTGGTCGCGCCCGAGTCCACCCGGGACCCCGCACTCGCCACCGGAGCCGGCATCACGATCGAGGAGCGCAGCCCGGCCGAGGTCACCGAGTTCGCCGGCGCCCCGCTGGCCCCGGCCGGGACCGCGGTCTTCAACCCCGCCTTCGACGTCACCCCGGCCGAACTGATCACCGCCATCGTCTCCGAGACCCGGGTGCAGCGGCCACGCGAGGAACCCGCCGACGTCCCGGACGCACCGCCTCTGGGCGACGAGATCGCCGCGATGGCCAGGACCCTGTACGAGCGCGAGTGGATGCCCGGCACCTCCGGCAACATATCCGCCCGCACGGACGCCGCCCGCGGCACGGCGCTGATCACCGCGAGTGGACGGGACAAGGGCGCCCTGACGGCCCGTGACATGGTCGCCGTGCACGCCGCGACCGCGCAGCCGGTGGACCCCGACGGGCCCCGGCCCTCCGCGGAGACCGCCATCCACGCGGCGGTGTACCGGACGACCGACGCCAAGGCCGTCATCCATGTGCACGCGCCCTATGCGACGGCGGTCGCAGGGCGCTGGGCCCGCGAGACGGCCGGGACGGGCCCCACCGGGCTCCCGCTGCGGCACTTCGAACTCCTCAAGGGCCTGGGCCTTGCGGACCCGTCCGCCACCGAGGTGCCCGTCTTCCCCAACCACGCGGATGTCGGGAGGATAGCCACCGAGGTGGCGGCCCACCTGGCGGACCGGCCGGAGGCGCCGCCCGCGCTGCTCCTCGCCGACCACGGGATCACGGTCTGGGGCCAGGACCTGGCGCAGGCGCGCAACCGGCTGGAGTGCCTGGAGGCGGTCTGCCGGCTCCTCCTGCTCGACGCCGGCACCTGGCCGGCCGGGCCCGCCACGGCCGCCCCGCGGACCACGCTCTGGGAAGGAAAGACCGCATGACGCTCCTTCAGCTGATGCCCGACGACGCCCCGCGCACCGTGCTGCTGCGCACCACCGACCCCGCCACCATCACCGGGGCGCTGGCCGGCCACGGAGTGGAGCTGAGCCACTGGCCGGTCCGAGGCCCCGTCGCGCCGGAGGACGACAGCGACGAACTGCTGGACCGCTACCGCACCGAGATCGGTGAACTGTGCGACCGCCACGGCTTCCGCGTCGTGGACGTGGCCCGGCTGCACCCGAGCAGCGACCCGGAGTGGGCCGCGCAGGCGGCCAAGGCCCGCACCACCTTCCTGGAGGAGCACCGCCACGCCGAGAACGAGGTGCGCTTCTTCGCCCACGGCCGGGGCTGCTTCTACCTCCACCTCGACGACAAGGTCTTCGCCACGGTCTGCGAGGCCGGCGATCTGCTGTCGGTACCGGCCGGCACCCGGCACTGGTTCGACATGGGCACCCGCCCCGACTTCGCCGCGGTCCGCTTCTTCGAGGAGGAGGACGGCTGGGTCGGTGACTTCACCGCCGACCCGCTCGCCCGCTCCTTCCCCTCCCTCGACGAACTCGTGGTGGGCCCGCAGCGGACGGCGGCCCCGTGAGCGCCCCCGTCCACGCCGTCGTCCTGGACATCGAGGGCACGACCGGTTCGGCCGACCACGTCCACACGGTGCTCTTCCCGTACGCCCGCGAACGCTTCGCCGGCTGGTTCGCCGACCACCGCGGCCACCCCCGGCGGGCGCGCCTGCTCCATGACATCCGCACCGCGACCGGGACACCGGACCTCGACGAGGCGGGCGCGGTCGCCGCACTGCACGCCTGGACCGACGCCGACGTCAAAGCCGCCCCGCTCAAAGCGCTCCAGGGCGAGATCTGGGCAGCCGGCTACGCCGAAGGAAGCCTGCACGGACATGTCTACGACGACGTACCGGCGGCGCTGGCCCGCTGGCAGGCGGCCGGCATCGCGTGCCACATCTACTCCTCCGGTTCGGTCACCGCCCAGCGCAACTGGTTCGCCCACAGCAACCACGGCGATCTGACCGGCCTGCTGGACGGCTACTTCGACCTGACGACCGCCGGCCCCAAACGCGAGCCGGACTCCTACCGCACGATCAGCAACGCCCTGACGGCGCCGCCCGGCCGGACCCTCTTCCTCAGCGACGTACGGGCCGAACTGGACGCCGCTGCGGCGGCCGGCTGGCAGACCCTCGCGGTACGCCGCCCGGACGACCCGCGCGGCCCCGCCGTCGAGGGCCACCCCGTCGTCACCGACCTGGCAGGACCGGACCTCACCCCGCACCCCGCCGCCCCCACCCGCTGACCGAGACAGGACCCATGACCACCACCGGAACCACCGGATCCACCCCCGGCCCCCGCGCCGAACTCGCCGTCATCGGCGGCAGCGGCTTCTACGAACTCCTCGCGGACGCCGAGAGTTTCACCGTGCAGACCCCCTACGGCGAGCCGTCCGACGCGGTCACCCTCAGCGAGATCGGCGGCCGCCGCGTCGCCTTCCTGCCCCGCCACGGCCGCGGCCACGCCGTACCGCCGCACCGGATCAACTACCGCGCGAACCTGTGGGCGCTGCGCTCGCTGGGCGTCCGCCAGATCCTCGCCCCGTGCGCGGTCGGCTCGCTCCGCCCCGAGCTGGGCCCCGGCTCCTTCGTCGTCCCCGACCAGCTGGTGGACCGTACGAGCGGGCGCGTACAGACCTTCTACGAGCAGGGCGCGGTGCATGTCTCGTTCGCCGACCCCTACTGTGCGCACGGCCGGGCGGCGGTGCTGGGGGCGGCCGCCGCGACCGGCGTCGAGGCGACGGACGGCGGCACCATGGTCGTCGTCCAGGGGCCGCGGTTCTCCACCCGCGCCGAGTCGCAGTGGTACGCCGCCGCGGGCTGGTCGCTGGTCAACATGACCGGCCACCCCGAAGCGGTGCTCGCCCGCGAACTCGCCGTCTGCTACACCGCGGTGGCCCTGGTCACCGACCTCGACGCGGGCATCGACGCCCAGCAGAGCGTGTCGCAGGAGGAGGTCTTCAAGGTCTTCGCCCAGAACACCGAGCGCCTGCGCGCCCTGGTACTCGAAACCCTCGACCGCCTCCCCAAGGAGCGCACCTGCGGCTGCCCCGACACCCTCACGGGCATCGACGTCCCCTTCCCGTTGCCCTGACACCGCTGACCGGCCGGACCGGCCCCGTACCCGCGCCCGTTGAGGGGAGGGGACCAGGAGTCGGCTCCGGCGGTCAGAGCCGTGACGTCCACGCCCCGACGAAATCGATCTCGGGTGTGAGCCGCACCCCTGTGCGCCGCAGGACGCGCTCCTGGACGAGGTCGACGGCCCGCGCGAACCCGTCGGCGGTCGCGCCCTCGTCCGCGACCAGGGTGTAGTGCAGTGAGGAGATGCGTACGCCCTCGACGACCGGGGTGTTGAGGGCGAAGCCGGCGCGGTGGATGAGCCAGCTCGCGCTGACCCGGGTCGAGCCGTCGGGGAAGACATTGACCGGCGCGTGCTGCGCCCGCAGCCGTTCGGCCTGCGCGGGGGTGACCTCGGGGCTGAGAAACACACTGCCGACCGACCGCCGGTCGGTGTCACAACAGCCCAGCACCATGCCCTTGCCCTTGCGCACCTCGACCACCGCCCGGGCCGCATCGGCCGGCACCACCCTGCCGCCGACCGGGACATCGAGCGCGTCGGCGACCACGGGATAGGTGACCGGTGCGCTCAGCGCCGAGCGGCGCAGCGCGAAGACCAGCTTCAGCACGGTCCACCGCCGGGACTTCTTGAAGACGCTGGTCCGGTGGCCCAGCCCGCAGGCCGCCGCGTCCATGGTGACAAAACGGCGCAACGCCCAGTCCCAGACCGTGACTTCGACGAGCGTGTCGGCGACCTCCTGACCGTACGCGCCCACATTCTGAACGGGTGTGGCGCCCGTGGTCCCCGGGATCCCGGCGAGCATCTCCATCCCGCTCAGACCCCCCTCGATGGTGGCCTCCACCAGCTCGGAGAGGGGATGGCCCGCCTGCACCTCCACCAGCGTCCGGCCGTCCTCCCGCTCCCCGAGCACACGCACGCCCCGTGTGCTCATCCGCACCACGGCGGACGAGCAGCCAGGATCATCCACCAGAACATTGCTGCCCGCCCCCAGACAGACCGGTTCACCGGGCAGGCTGTCGGCGAGCTCGACGAACGCCGGGAAATCCGCCGGATCGGTCAGATCCACGAACACCGCCGCCGGCCCCCCTATCCCCAACGTGGTCAGCGGCGCCAGCGGCACCCCGTGCCCGACTCGCATACGTACGGTCTCCTCCTCTTCGTCTGCCGTCCCCCGGGCGCTCCCGCTCGCTCACTCCCTCTGATGCGCGATCCGGGCGGCGTCCACGAACTCCTCCAGTGCGGCCCAGAAGGGGCTGTAGGAGGCATCGAAGGCGCCCCGCTGCCCGGTGTCACCTGCCAGTTCGGCCTTGACGGCCGCGTAGAAGGGGCCGGTCGCCTTCTGGAGGGCGAGCGCGGCGGCAGCCGCCGCAGGCGGGCCCTCCAGTTCGACGACGCGCGCGCAGCGCCGGATCTTCACATACTCGGCGACCTCCCGGTCGTGCAGCTCACGCAGTGTGGCGGTGCGGGCGTCCGAGGCGGCCAGCCGTAGCGCCGTGGAGATCTCCCAGTACAACTCGCCCATCCGGTGGGTCTGTTCGATCAGATCCAGATAGGCGGTGCGCCGGCTCTCCCGCAGCCGTTCGGCGCGCTGGGCGCGTGCGGCGGTCTCGGCCTGTATGCGTGCGGCCCGGGTGCTGCCGCGGCTGGTGACCCAACTGGCGAGCACGGCCGTGCCACCGGTCACCGCCGCGATCGCCAGAGTCCACCAGCTGCTGTCTCCCACATGGCGTCACGATACCGAGCCGGGGCGGAGCCCCCCGCCCCGGCCGCCGTGCAACTGACGGGCCCGGTCCGGCACCCGCGCCGTTACGACGGGAACTCGCCCGGCGGCACCCGGCTCGTGGTCGCATTGCCGCCCACCACCTTGTTCAAGGTGAACGTCAGCACCGTGTACTGCGTCCCGCCGGTCACCTTGACGGTCCGGAAGTTCGCCCTGTCGTCGAACTTCTCGAAGCTGCATCCGCGGGTGAAGGAGCTCCTGGCGCTGTTCCAGTCCTCGCCGGTGGTGAAGTACACCGTGTACGAACCGCTGTTGACGCTGCGTATGGTGGTGCTCGATCCCTGGCGTACGTATACGGAGAACGCCGTCCGGCTGCCGCGGGTCAGTGTCACCACCGCATCCGTGCCGGTGCCGTTCTTGATCGTCAGCCGTCCCAGCCCGCCCCGGCTGCCGTCGCGGAGGAACGTGCCGTTGGCGAGCCGCCGGTGCTTGGCCTTCTCCGTACGCGGTAGTTGCAGCGCCGCGTCATAGCCGAGCGCGGTGAGCGCGCGGCCGGCTTCCCGGACGCTCTTCGGGCTCTCGGCCGTACCGAGTTCGACGCGCGGGGAGGTGGCGCAGCGGCCGTCGGCACCGCGTGCGCTCTTGAGGTCCTGCCCCAACGCGCGCAGGGAGGTGGCGAGTTGACTGTTTCCCGCGATGGCGTTGTCCGGCGTCCGGGTCGTCTGGAGGGCGTCCGCGGCCGCATCGGCCCGGGCAGCGGCGGTGTCCAGTGCCGTGTTCAGCTGACCGCCTTCGTCTGCCCTGTCGACCGCACGCAGCGCGCTGTTGAGCGGTCCGAGCGCGCCGGACAGCGCGTGACGGTAGCTGTCAGGGTCGACGGTCGGGGTCGGGGCCGCGCTGGTCGACGAGCCCGATCCGGCCGTCGAGCCACTGGCACCGCCCGACGGTTCCTCACTCCCTCCCCCCGACGAACAGGCCGCCACCGACAGGGACAGCGCAAGCGCCACGGCAACGAACCCGGCTGCCCTGCGCACCTTTTGCGCCCCGCCTCCCCCTCTCGCCCCGCGCACCCCTCGCGTCTCATCCGACGCACGCACAGACGTATACCTCAGCATGAGTCCCCCGATTCCCCCGGATTCCCCCAACATCCGGCAACTGCCGAAAGAACCAGGCTTCTCCGCCCGCAGAGCACTGTCAAGGCTGTCGCCGAGGCTGTGGAAAAGCTGGGCTCCGGTGCTCGGCGCGACGCCCTCTGCCGCGCGCCGGGGCATCCGCCCGGTCCCGCCGCCGGCCCGGCCACGGGGACGGCCACCGACCCGTCCACACCCGTCCGCCCCCGTCCGCGCCCGTCCGAACGGAGCCGGACGGGTCCGGGAAGATCGTGCCCAACCGGGGGCGCCGTCCTCCACCGCCACCTGCCGGGGAGGACCGGGGCGCCCCTCCCCGCCAGGACGTGCCTGCGCAGACGCGCTAGCTCTCACTCAGAGCTAAAATCGGGGTCATGGCCGCAGGGGAGTTCCCCGACTCGCTCGCCGATGTGCTGGCCACCGTGCAACGGCTCATCCGGCGCCGGCTACGGGCCGGCCTGGCCGCCCCCCGGCTGCGCGGCGCGCAGGTGGAGCTGCTGCGGCTGGTCGCGGCCCGCCCCGGCATACGGGTCTCGGCCGCCGCGAAGGAGCTCTGCCTGGCGGGCAATTCGGTCTCCACCCTCGTCAATCAGCTCAGCCGGGCCGGCTATCTGCGCCGGCAGACCGCCCCCGACGACCGCCGCTCGGCCCTGCTCTTCCCCACCCCGGCCGCCCGGTCCCGGCTGGACGACTGGGAGAACCGCCGCAGCGCCCTGGTGAGGGAGCAGGTCGCGCGGCTGCCCGAGGCCGACCAGGCGGCGCTGGCCGCGGCCCTCCCGGCACTGCGCAGGCTCGCCCACAATCTGCACGCGGAGACGGAGGGCCCATGACCACCGACCACGAGCGCGCTGCGGTCCCGTCCGGTGGGCCGGCCGCCCCCGATGCCGTGACCTGCCACGGCCTCCGCTACGCCTTCGGCGAGACCAAGGCCGTGGACGGCGTGGACCTCTCCGTACGCACCGGCGAGGTCTTCGGCCTGCTCGGCCCGAACGGCGCGGGCAAGACCACCGCGATCCGCTGTATCACCACGCTGCTGCCCGTGCCTGCCGGGATGGTCCGGGTCTTCGGGCACGATGCGGCGAAGGAGCGGATGGCGGTCCGCCGGCTGCTGGGCTACGTACCGCAGCAGCTCTCCGCCGACGCCGGGCTGACCGGCCGCGAGAACGTCACCCTGTTCGCCCGGGTCTTCGACGTCTCCCGCCACGAGCGGGCCGAGCGCGTCACCCAGGCGCTGGCGGCCGTCGGCCTCACCGAGGCGGCCGGGCGGCTTGCCAAGACGTACTCCGGCGGGATGATCCGCCGTCTTGAACTCGCTCAGGCGCTGGTCAGCGCGCCACGCCTGCTGATGCTCGACGAGCCCACCATCGGCCTCGACCCGATCGCCCGCACCAGCGTCTGGGAACACATCAACGCCGTACGGGCCGCCACTGGCATGACCGTCCTGGTGACCACGCACTACATGGACGAGGCCGACCAGTACTGCGACCGGGTCGCCCTGATGCACCACGGCCGCCTCCGTGCCCTCGGCACACCGGACGCACTCAAATCCGCCCTCCGCGCCCGCCGCCGCGCGGCCGCTCCCCCCGCCGCCGCTCCCAGCCACCCCGCAGCTCCCTCCGCACCCGCCGCATCGCGCTCATCCGACGCCGTGCCGACGCTCGAAGACGTCTTCCGGGACGTCGCCGGCAGCGGCCTCGACGAGCAGTCAGGAGACTTCCGCGATGTCCGAAGCACCCGCCGCACCGCACACCGGGTCGGCTGACACCGCCACCGCCGCCGGCCGGCTGGACCTGCTGCTGGTCCCACCGCGCCCCCGTACCGGCTGGCGGGTGCTGCCCGCCCGGGTCGTCGCGATGTGCATCGTCGAACTTCAGAAACTGCGCCACGACCGGACCGAGCTGTACACCCGCGCCGTCCAGCCCGCCCTGTGGCTCCTGGTCTTCGGCGAGACCTTCACCCGTATCCAGGCCATTCCGACCGGCGGCACCCCGTACATCGACTATCTGGCGCCCGGCATCATCGCCCAGTCGGCCATGTTCATCGCGATCTTCTACGGCATCATGATCATCTGGGAACGGGACGCCGGCATCCTCACCAAGCTGCTGGTGACACCGACCCCGCGATCCGCGCTGATCGCCGGAAAGGCCTTCGCCGCCGGGGTGAAGGCGCTGGTCCAGGCCGTTGTCGTGATCGCCATCGCCGCACTGCTGGGTGTGGCCATGACCTGGAACCCGCTACGGCTGCTCGGCGTGGCCGTCGCGGTGGTCCTCGGGTCGGCCTTCTTCTCCTGCCTCTCGATGACCATCGCGGGGATCGTGCTCACCCGCGACCGGCTGATGGGCATCGGCCAAGCCATCACCATGCCGCTCTTCTTCGCCTCCAACGCCCTCTACCCAGTGGCGATCATGCCCGGCTGGCTCCAGACGGTCAGCAGTCTCAACCCCCTCAGTTACCAGGTCGATGCGCTACGGGGGCTGCTCCTCGGCACCCACGCCCATCTGGCGCTGGACTACGGCGTCCTGATCGGGGCCGCCGCCGTCGGCATCGCCGCAGCCTCCTCCCTCCTGGGCCGCCTGGCCCGCTGACACCCCCTCACGCCCTCCCCTCAAGCCCTCCGCTCACCCCACCAGCTCGCGCACTCCCGCCATGCACGTCCCCGCAGCCCGGCCAGAGCGCGCCTCACCCCGCCCTCCGCAGGGCCGTACGCTCCGCCTCCTCCAGCCACTCCAGATACCAGCTGGCGAACGTCGCCACCTCGCTCTTCTCCGGGCCCACCCGAAGCGGTTCCAGATCCACGTCATCGCACCGGGCGTCCGCCCACACCCGACCCCGCTCCGGCCCGCTCACCACCAGCCAACGCCGCTCGGCACACCCGATATGACACAGACAGATCGCGCCGACCGTACGGTCGGCGGACCACATCAGCCCCTCCCACCGCTCCCACCAGGCGTCCTGCGCGGCATCGAAGTCCGCCTCGTCGGCAAAGTCCTCCTCCTCGGGCCGCTCCGCCTCCAACGCGGCAACCTGCGCCGCGTCGGGACCCGCGGTCGGAAACGGCTCGGCGATCCGGCCCGGCGTGGTCAGATCGCCCCCGTCGCCCACCCACTCCCACCCCCCGTCCGCCGCCCTGCGCACGGGAAAGACCCCATAGGCCGGCCCCGCACCGCCCGCGCCCACCTGCACCAGGAACTCCCGGTACTCCCCGGGGAGCCGTACGCCCAACCAGCCCTCCAGCTCGGCCAGTTCCCCGGGCGTCAGCGGATCGGCCAGCGCAAAGCGGTGTCCGTAGTAGCCGAAGACCCGCTCCACGCCGGCCGTCGAGCCGAGCCCCAGCACCCTTTCGCGGACCCCTGCCCACGCCTGATCACTCATGCTCCCCACGGTACGAGACCGCACTGACAACTCCCGCCGTCCACACGCCCGGTGGCGCGGCCCCAGCGGGACGTTGGCGCAATGCCAACGCCTACGAGGAGTTGACACGGCCCAGGTTCGCCCGCGCCGGGCCGCGCCGAAGCCGCCCAGGTCCCGTCCGGCCCAACCAGGCCGTCAATGCAGGATCTTGTCCTTGGCCCGCTGGAACTCCTCTTCCGAGATGGCGCCCTTTTCCTTGAGGTTCGACAGCTTGACGAGCTCATCCGCATGGCTCGGGCCACCGCCGGCGGCCGCTGTTTCGCGGATGTACGCGTCGACCGCCTCTTGTCTGTGCCTGGCGTGCTGCGCCTCGCGCTTGGCCATGTCCTTGCCGCGCACCATCAGGTAGATCAGGGCGCCCAGGAAGGGGAGGACGATGATGAACAGCAGCCAGCCGGCCTTCGCCCATCCATTCAGCGAGTGGTCGACGAAGATGTCGGCGATGAGACGGAAGAGCACCATCAGCCACAGGACCCACAGAAAGATCCACATGACGGTCCAGAAGGCGCCCAGCACCGGATAGTCGTACGCCATGTACGTGTTTCCCATGGCTTTCCTCCTGCCGCTCGCGGTCGCCTCTCCAGCCTGCGCCCGCCCTGGCGAACGGTCATCACCCTCTGCGGGTGAAGCGCGGGAGGGCCCACGCGCGGCACCGTACGGTGCCCGACCGGTGACGTCCGGGTGAGCCGGGTGGTCAGCCGTCGTGGCCGGTGGTCCGGCGGCCACGCCCCGGCGGCGCGGTCGGGGCTCCGGCAGCGGCGAGGACGCCGAGGACCACCAGGACGAGCACCGCGATCCCGAGGACCAGGGCCACGGAACCCGGAGTCGGGTAGTTCCACAGGGCCAGCGCCAGCACCCCCGCACCCACCACGATTCCCGTCGTCCAGCCGCGGTGGCGGTCGAGCCAGCGACCCGCGCCATCGGTGCGCAGCCCCACTCGGGCGAGGCTCCGCCCGGCGGATCCTGTGCCGCGGACGGTGACGGAGCGGATCCAGCGGGCCCCGCGCCCCGGCCCGTAGAGGTAGCCGGCGACCACGACGATCACCGCGAGGACAAGCACCGTACGGGTGCTCTGCTGCAAGAACCGCACCAGGTCGTCGTAGACGACGGCGGCGACGTCCGGCGACTGCACCTTGGGCTCCACCGAGTCCAGGTACTTCTCGCGGAAGACGGCGAGCGCGACGAGCAGGGCGGCCATCATCACGCCGATGCCGACGGCCGCGCTCATCATGATGACCCGGTGTGCGGGCCCCACCCACACGGCCAGCGCCGCGAGGACGACGACGAGTACGGGCAGCCAGACGCCGACGAGGTTCAGCAGGCGCATGGCGTCCTGGGCGTCGTCCAGCTTGTCGGTCTTCACGAGCACGACCGACCTGTCGATGTCGGGGATCTTGTCGGCGTTCTCGAATCCGGCGTCGACCAGCCGCTTCTGCACCTGATCGATCACGGTGCCGATGTTGAGGCTGATGGTGTCGCCCTTGGCCTCGACGGCGCTGCCGCCCTTGCCGGTGAGGACGTTGACCACGGCCGTGTGCGCCCTGCGGTTGGCGTTGTCCCAGACGTTCGCGAACTGGTCGCTGGTCACCACCTTGTTGACCACCGTCCGGACCGCGTTGGTGGCCGCGGACTTCAACGCGCCGGCGAGCAGTCCTCCCTTGTCGACCACGGCTGGTGGGGCACCGGTCTCCTGAAGGGCGTGGGTGAGTGCGGCGGTGAGCTTCTCGGTGTCGATGTAGCTGACGACCTCGTTCGTCACACGAGTGGTCACGGCGTTCTGGAACGCCGGGTCCCTGGCGAGGGGGGCGACGGTCTGGACGTACCGGTTGGTGTCGGAGATCTGTGAGTTCACCCAGGTCGCCACGGTGGCCAAGGGGGCGAGGACGAACGCCACCAGCAGCAGCGCGCAGGCGACGGCGTTGCGCAGCCGGCGGTGACGCATCTCGGCGGTGCGGCGCAGGCGCTCGTAGTGCGCCCGCTCGGTCGCGCTCAGCGGCCGCGGAGGCTCCGGGGGCTCGGAGGCGGCGGACGGTGAGTCCATGGTCGACTCCTTCGCGCAGGCCTTCGTTCACGGTCACCCGGCGGGCGGGTATCCGCATCACCCGTGACGGGTGGCTCTTCGCCGGTCTGCTCCACGGATTTCATGGGTCCGGCAGCTGACGCATCTCGACGACCCGCAGCCCGAGCTCCTGGAAGCGGATGAGCAGCCCGTAGAGGTGGGCCTCGTCGGTGACCTGCCCGCACAGCAGGGTCTGCTCCGGCGCGAGCACCTTCGTCAGCTCGGGGAATGCCTCACCCAAGAGCGCCGACAGGCGACCGGTCACACGGAACTCGTAGTGCATGAGCACCCCCTCGCCGGGTGGAGTCGTCGCACTCCATGCTGAAACGCCGCCTGCGGGGGCGGCATCACCCGGGCCGGGTGACCCGCGGGTCACAGCGGCAGCAGCAGATGGAGCTCACGCGCGCGACGTACCGCTTCGCCGCGGCGGGAGACCTGGAGCTTGCGGTAGATGTTCCGCAGATGCGTCTTGACGGTGTTGACGGACAGGAACATCGCCGCAGCGATCTCTTCGGTGGACATCATCCGGGCACAGTGCTGGAGCACTTCACGCTCACGGGCACTGAGCTCTTCCACCATGACGTGGGTCGTCGCCCAGGCGTCCGGGCGGGACACGCCGTTCACACCGTCCGGGCGGGCGGTCAGCCAGGCGTGGCCGTCGAGCATGCGGGGCCGCTGATCCAGGAGTCGCCACAGCCACGGCCCCGCTTCGGTGAACGGCCGTCGCATCCCTTCGGGCCCGGCGATGGCCACCGCCTCATGGAGCAGGCCGTACGCGCTCCCGCTGTCCTCGGCCAGGGTCGCGGCGTGGGCCTGTAGCAGGTGCATCCGGACCAGCTCGGCGATGGCCGTGCCGGCCGCCCCGTCCAGGGACGCGAGGAGCACGAGGGCGCGGTCCGGGTCGCCGGCCGCAAGGTGGGCGTGGGCGAGGGCGACGGTGTGCGCGGGCCCGCCCTGACCGGCGTCCTCCAGGGCCGCCAGCGCCGCCTCGGGGTCGCCCCGGGCCAGCCGGCAGGCGGACAGCGCGGTGGCGAAGCGCTCCGACAGCCAGGGTGAGCGCCCTCCGAGGCGGTCCTCGCCCGGCTCGACGTCCATGATTGCCATGAGTGCGGCGTGCTCCTTCCCGCACGCGAGGTCCAGCCGGGCGCGCAGCAGGACGAATTCCGCGTCGACGAAGGGGTCGCGCCCTGCGTCCGGGAACGTGGCGCCGACGCCGAGGTGGTGACGGGCCTGCCGGAACCGGTCCCGTTCGAGGGCGACGCCGGCCAGCGCGAGGTGGGCCACCCCGGACCGTCGGGCGAGCGGCACGGCCGGGTCGTCGGCGGTCGCGAGGGCGAGCAGGGCGTGCTCCTCGGCCTGCCGCAGCTCCCCGCACAGGTACTCGGCCAACGCCAGCTGTCCGAGGCAGTGATGCCGTACGACGCGGGTCGCCGCGAGGGCGCAGCCGTCCGTCGCGGCGACGAGGGCGGCGCGGGCGGCGCCGGGACGGCCGGCGTGGAGCAGCGCGCGGCCCAGCCCGAACTGGCGCAGCGCTTCGACCTCCGGATGGTCGGCGAGCCGCCCGCGCGGTATCCGGTCGGCGAGCTCCCGGGTCCGGTGCGCAGCCGCCTCGGCCGCACCCCACCCCCCATCGCCCGTTCCGGACACACCGAGCAGCCGGAGGAGGGAGAGCGCCAGCCACGCTTCCGGGGCCGCCGGCGGGTCGGCGGCGCGCAGGCTCTCCTCGGCCCGGTCCAGCTGGGCCCGGCAGCCTTCGCGGTCGTACCGGACGAGGGCGCAGGCCCCCGCGACCAGGGCGGGGGCCGCCCCGGGCAGATCGCCCGGCATCGCCAAGAAGTAGGCCTCGAGCCGGTGGGCTTCCGGGCCGGTCAGCAGGCGTCCGATCGCCAGGTGATTGACCACCTGGTCGGCGGCGCACTCCCAGTCCCCGCCCGCGGCCGCCTGCTCCAGCGCCTCGCCGAGCCGGCCGGCGTCGGCCAGCCAGGCAGCGGCCCGGCGGTGCAACCGGGGTTCCAGACCGGGCCGCCGATGGCGCAGGTGCGTGCGGAGAACCTCGGCGAACAGCGGCTGGTAGCGGCACCACTCGGTGCCTTCGACCGGCTCGACGAAGGCGTTGGCGCGGGTGAGTTCGGCGAGTATCCCCTCCGCGTCCGCACGTCCCGTCAGTACGTTCGCCAGGTCCGGGTGGACCCGGTCGAGGATGCTCGTGCGCATCAGCATTTCCTGGGCGGCGGCGGGCTGGGAGCCGAGGACCTCGGCGAGCAGGTAGTCGGCGACCGTGCTGCGAGAGGCGGCGAACGTCCGCGCGAAGGCCTGCGGATCCTCCGCCCGCCGCATCTCCAGGGCGCAGAGCCGCAGCCCGGCGGCCCAGCCCTCCGTGCGCTCCGTGAGGGCATCGATGCTTTCCGCGTGCGGTTCCACGCCGTGCCGGCGCAGCAGGGCCGCGGTCTCCTGCCGGGTGAACGCGAGATCGGCGCCGCGGATCTCGTGGATCCGGCCCTCGGCGCGGTAGCGGTGCAGCGGGAGCAGCGGGTCGATGCGGCTGAGCAGCACCAGACGCAGCCGCGGTCCCGCATGGCCGAGGACGAAGTGCAGGCCCGAAGCCACCTCGCGCACCGGAACCTGGTCGAGGCCGTCGATGACGAGGACGACGGGCCGGGGCAGCTGTGCCAGCGCCGACGCGAGCCGGGTGAGCAGGGCGTGGTCCACCTGGTCGGCGCAGTCGGGCCGGCCCACCTCCTCCGGCAGCGCGACGCCGTGGTGGCACAGTGCCTCCAGGACGTACGCCCAGAAGACCCCCGGTGCCCTGTCCTCCCGCTCCGTCGTCAGCCACACCACCGGGCCCGGCGCCGTCCCCGCGGCCGCCCACGACGCGGCCAGAGTCGTCTTGCCCGCCCCCGCCGGGCCGGTGACCAGGGTCAATGGCCCAGTGGTCCCCGCTGCGAGCTGGTCCAGCAACCGGTTTCTGCGGATGAATTCCCGGGGCACGGCCGGGACGGCGAACTTGGCGCCCAGCAGTGGGTCGCCGGTCGGCCCCCGATGTGTCCCACTGCCGCTCGGGCCGCGGCCCGGGGCGTCCTCCGGGGCTGCATCGTGGGGCATGGGCACCACCGTCCAGGCATGAACCGCCCCCTGAAGATCCCCTCCATCTTGACGGGCCGGGAGTCATGATCGCCACGCGGGGCGGGCCCGCCCGCGCAGGGCTCAGGGGCGGTGCCGTCGTCGCCTCTCGTACAGCAGCCACCCGGCCGCGGCCAGGAAGGAGACGCAGACCAGGGCGATCAGCGCGCCCAGCCAGCCGCTGCCGGCGACCCGGATCCCCAGGAGGGAAACCACCACGGCAAGGACCAGGGGAAGCACCGCGAGGAGGAAGAAGCGCAGGACGGACAGCATCCCGGCGGCCCTGGGCACCATGACGCGCCCGTGCTCCCTCGCGCTGCCTTCCGCACCGGCCCCGCCGCCCGGCACACCGGCGGCTCCCGTGTAGTACGCGAGCGCCCGGCCACCGAGTTGCAGCGTGGCTTTGCGGTACATCACAGCCAGCGCAGGCATCCAGATCAGCGGCCACACCATCCCGAGACCCACCAGGGCCCCGAGGTACACGATGCCGCCGATCCGCTGGAGCCGGCTGCGCTCCTCGTGCGGACCGACGAGCCCGAGGAGGGCCGCCATTCTCACGATCATGCGCCACCGTGTCCCCCGGGGCAGCCGCCTGCGTCCCGCGTGACGCCCTTCCTGCGCCCTCGCCAGGGCCTCGGAGGACGCTTCCGGCGTCGGACACACGTTCTGGAGAAACAGCAGGTCGGCCACGCGCTGCGGGGACCGCGGGTCGCGCCCCGCCAGCGCGGCGAGCTCCAGCACCATCTGCGCCTGGGCGAGCAGGGACGCGACGAACGCGAAGGGCATCAGGACCAGGAACGGCCCGCCCAGGACGGCACCGTTCGCGATCGTCGCCCGGGTTCCGTGGTCGACGGCGCGGCTGCTCAGCTCGTCGAAACCGGCCGCCGGCGCATGGTTCCGCCACCGGGAGGTGGCCGCGGCGGCCCGCGGACCGAACCGCCGCACCGCGAACCTCGCCAACTGCTCCGGCATGTGCTCGGGGTCCGCCCAGAGCGCCGGCAGCAGCGCCTGGGCCTCCAGCCGCGCCGCCCGTGACGGCGGACTCGGCTCCGGTCCGGCGGGAGCGGTTCCGCGATGCGTCATGTTCATCCCAGCTTCTCTCGGACCGGGGCACACGGCACGCGGCCGTCCACCGCCGTTGCGCGGTCGCCCGGAACCCCCTGGGGAACGGCGGGAGACATTCCCCCACACTGGGAGAAGCGAGACCCGGCCGACGGCAGGGGGACAACGGTGGGCGAGCGGGCACTCCGCTCGCGCGCATGAGCAGGGATCGTGGCCGCCAGGAGGTTCCATGATCACGGATGCGGGCGGGCGCTACGCCACGGCGCCACGCTGGTACGCCCGGCTGGCTCTGCTGGCCGGGGGTGCGGCGATCGCGACCCTGCTCGCGTTCGCCGGGCTCAGGAGTCTGGTCCTCCTCGGCGTCGGACCGGCCGGCTTCGCGCTGGCCGCGGCCGGCGCGTGGTGGGCACTGACACGGCGTGCGCTCATCCGGGCGCTCGCGTGCCTCCTGGCCGCCGCGGCCCCGGCCGCCGTCGTCCTGCTCTACGCCTGGGCCGGTCTGCTGTGGGTGGTCGTCGTCTCCCTCGCCCTCTGGGCGCTGGCGCTCTTCGCCGGCGGAGCCGCGCTCAGCGGCGGTGCCCGGCCGACCCGCTCACCCGAGGTCCGGGCCGCCCCGGCCGCGCACCCGTTCCTGATCATGAATCCTCGCTCGGGCGGCGGGAAAGTGGGCCGCTTCCGGCTCAAGGAGAGGGCGGAGGAGCGCGGAGCCGACGTGCACCTCTTGGACACCGCCCATCCACAGGACGTGGTCGGGCTTGCGCGCAGCGCGGTCGCCCGCGGCGCGGATCTGCTCGGCGTCGCCGGAGGGGACGGCACCCAGGCCCTGGTGGCCGGTGTGGCTGTCGAACACGACATCCCGTTCCTGGTGATCCCGGCCGGAACCCGAAACCACTTCGCACTCGACCTCGGCCTGGACCGCGACGACCCGTCGACGTCCCTGGATGCCCTCACCGACGGCGTCGAACTCCGCGTCGACCTCGGTTTCATCGCCGGGCGCCCCTTCGTCAACAACGCGTCCTTCGGGACGTACGCAGAGGTCGTGCAGAGCCCTGCGTACCGCGACGACAAGGTGCGCACCAGCCTGGACCTGCTCCCCGACCTGCTGACGCACCATCGCGGCCCGACGCTGTCCCTCCGCGCCGCCGGCACGGCCCTCGACGGCCCGCAGGCGGTCCTCGTCAGCAACAACCCCTACCGGATGGGCGACCCCGTGGGGCTGGGACGCCGCGAGTCCCTGGATTCGGGCGTCCTCGGAATCCTGGGCATCACCGTCGACAGCGCCGCGCAGGCAGCCGAGCTGCTGAGGGGCAGGCATGGGAGTGGCCTCACCGTACTGACCGCAGAGGAAGCCGTCGTGGACGCCGACGAGCCCGCGATACAAGTAGGCGTCGACGGCGAGGCACTCACGCTCCCGACCCCCGTCCACTGCACCCTCCGCCCCCGGGCCCTGCGCGTACGCGTCCCCCGCCACCGCCCCGGCGTACCGCGACGGAGGCAGCCACTGGACTGGCGGCGCCTCGGCCGCCTCGCGCTGGCGAGGGGGCGCCCCGCCCGCGTCCGGTGAGCCGATTCGGCCTTCTCAGCTCGATAGATCACGTGCACCGGCCGGGCCGGCCGCCGTGCTCTCGAGGCGAGCGAGGCTGCGGTCGTGTACCCGGCTGAGCAGGAGCAGCGAGCATATGGCGCCAATCAGGGCGCAGAACATGTCCCACTGGGTGTCCCACACATCGCCCTGGGTGGCCAGGAACGCATCGGCGGCCTGTCCGCCCGTCACGGCCGCGGCCCACTCCAGCATCTCGAAGACGGCGCTGAAGGCGAGGCAGGCGCAGACGGTCAGCGGGGCCAGCCAGCGGCTGCCGCGCAGCGGTGAGGTCCGGATGAGGATCTCCCGGACCAGGATGGCCGGTACGAAGCCCTGCATGAGGTGGCCGAAGCGGTCGTAGGGGTTGCGCTCCAGATCGAACCAGTCGCGCACCCAGTCACCCGCGGGCACCTCCGCGTAGGTGTAGTGGCCTCCCACGATGAGGACCAGGGCGTGTGCGGCCAGCAGACAGCACAGCAGACCGCTGAGCGGGAACCGCTTGCGCAGCAGGACGGCCAGCGGCAGGCCGACCAGCACCCACATCGTCTCCAGCACCCAGGTGGTCGGGTCCTTCGGATGCCAGGCCGACACGGCGAGGGCAAGGACGACGACGGCCGCCAGAACGGCGGGGAGCCGACGGCCGGTGCGGCGGGCGCGCTGCGTTTCCGTGGGGATGTCGGACATGGCTGGCTCCTCGTGTCAGGGGCCTCATCCTCGGATGACCCCCGAATCGTCGGCATGAGTACTGCTACTCATCTGCCGACGGCGGTCTGTGACGTTCTCGCCTGCACCACGCCGACCGCGCGGTCAACGAGCCGAGTGCGGTCCCTGACGCCGGTTGCTCACAGCCAGTCCCGCCGCTTGAAGATGACATACAAGCTCGTACAGACGATGCCCATCAGGGCGATGGCGAAGGGGTATCCGAACCCCCAGTGCAGCTCCGGCATGTTCTGGAAGTTCATGCCGTAGATCGTGCCCACGAGGGTCGGGGCGAAGAGGATGGCCGCCCACGAGGAGATCTTCTTGATCTCCTCGTTCTGTTCGAAGCCGGCCTCGGCCAGGGCGCGCATCTCGGCGTTCTGCTGTTGGTTCACCAGGGTCGCGTTGACGGTCAGGATGTCCTGAAGGGCCTGCCGGAAGCCGTCCACGCGCTCCGTCGTGTGCAGGGCGTGATCGGCCACATCGCGCAGATAGCGGCGCAGCTCCTCGTCGATGGCGTACTTCTCGAAACCCGCGGTGAGACTTTCCAGCATGCCGTTGAGAGGACGGGTCGCGCGCTGGAACTCCACGACCTCGCGGGAGAGTTCATAGATACGGCGGGAGACGCGGGGGTCGCCGCCGAAGACCTCGGTCTCGATCTCGTCGATGTCGTTCTGGACCCCGGCGACGACCGGGACATAGCCGTCGACCACGGCGTCGAGGATCGCGTAGAGCACGGCTTCGGGGCCGCGGGTGAGGAGTTCGGGTGCGTCCTCCATGCGGCGGCGTACGGCCGAGAGGTCGGGGGCGCCGCCGTGCCGGACGGTGATGACGAAGTCGCGGCCGACGAAGACGTGCAGTTCGCCGAAGTCGACCTCTTCGGGGGCGTCCAGGTAGCGCGCGGCGCGCAGTACGACGAAGAGGGTGCCGCCGTAGCGCTCCAGTTTGGGGCGCTGGTGGGCCTCCAGGGCGTCCTCCACGGCGAGCGGGTGGAGGTCGAACTCGGAGGCAAGGGTGACCAGTTCGGAAGGTGTGGGGCGGTGCAGTCCGATCCAGGCGAGGGTGTCGGAGGTGGCGCGCTGCTGCCGGAAGGCCTCGGCGAGGCTGTCGTGGGTGCTGATGCGGTGTCCGTCCCGGTAGAGGACGGCGTTGATGACGCTGCTGGAGTTCTCGGCGGGCGGCGGCGAGGCGTCGGTACCGTCCGGGGCCTCGGCGGGCGGGGGCCCGACGGACCGTTTCTTGGCGGTTTTCCGCAGGCCACGCAGGCCCCGCGGCCGACGGCTCGGAGGTTCAGAGCTCACGGCAGAACCGACCTCCGTCACAAGAGGGATGAACGGGCACACAGAATCTCGATGCAGGATATCTGTCGAGGATGTCGGCACAGCTCAGGGCCCGTGGTGCAGGATGGAACGGGGCGTGCGCGGCGTGTGTCGCGTCCGCCGAGCTTTGTATGTTTATCTCTAGAATTGTGCGATGCAGATACCGCAGATAGCCAGCGCTCCTCTGGGTGAGGTGATTCGGTGAACGGCCCCGACGCCACCGACGAGCAGTGGGAAGGGCTCGCCGAGGTCGTCCCGCTCCGCGGCGGCAGCGAATGGCCTTCCTGGCCCGACCACCGCGCCCTCCCCGAGGAGGAGCCGGCGGAGGAGACCCGGCGGTTCATGGTCATCCGCGTCCAGACCTTCGCGGACGCCCGTGAGGTCGCCGAGTACTTGATGGCGCAGATCCCGGTCCTGCTGGACCTCAGCAGCGCCGACGGCGATGTCGCCAAGCGCATCCTGGACTTCTCCAGCGGTGTCGTCTTCGGACTCGGCAGCGGCATGCACCGCGTCGACACCAATGTCTTCCTGCTGGCACCGGTGGGCACCGAGGTCGCGGAGGCGGTAACGGGGGCCATCCCCCGTTCGTAGGAAAAGCAGTTGGACGTAACGGTTCTCCGGCCGGGGCGTTGCGTAACGTCCCGGCATGAATACCGACAGTGTGCGACCGGCGGTCACCGAATTACGGCTGTCCGCCTTCAAGATCCATCGCGGCCTCACCCTGCCGCTCGGCCCACTGACACTCCTCAGCGGCGAGAGCGGAAGCGGTAAGTCCAGCGCGCTCCAGGCGTACGAGATCCTGGCCCGGCTCGGTAGCGGGCAGCCGCTGGCGCGGGCCGTACGGGAGGTGGCGGGCGGCCCGTCGGCCTGTGTGCCGGCCGGGTCGCGCCCCGACGAACAGGGGCGGCGCGGTTTCCGCATCGGCTGCACGATCGACGGCCCGGCCGGCCCCGTCACCCTCGATCTCGCCGTACAGGCCGAGCCCGAACTGCGCATCGTGGGCGAGCGGTTGACCGGGGGCGGCGAGACGCTGCTGACCACCGCGCTCACCGATCCGACCCGCCCCGCGGTCCAGGCGGCCTGGTACACCGCGGGCGCGGCCCCGGTGACCCGCGCACCGCTCCCCGACGACCGGCTGGGCACGTCGCTGCTGCCGCTGCGTGTCGCGGGCAAGACGGCCGGCCAACGGCTGGTTCTGGCCGCAGCGGAACAGGTCGTGGTCGCACTGCGGTCGGCGTTTGTGTGCGATCCGCGGCCGGAGGTCATGCGGGGCGCGGCGGGTGCGAGGGGCACGGCGGCAGGCACCGGCAGGGGCGTGGAGGGCGGTACCCGGGGTGGCCGGGGAGAGGCGGGCGCGGCGAAC
The DNA here is from genome assembly GCF_055575375.1 of Streptomyces sp. NPDC034111. Lineage (NCBI taxonomy): Bacteria > Bacillati > Actinomycetota > Actinomycetes > Kitasatosporales > Streptomycetaceae > Streptomyces > Streptomyces sp. NPDC034111. The sequence continues at coordinate 51,447 of NZ_JBVIST010000015.1, forward strand.
TGCGCGGGGAAGTCCCGTGGGTCCGGCGGTGCCGGTGCGGCGGGCGGCAGCGGGGGAGCCGCCGGTGCGTGGGGCGTGCGGGGGCGCAGAGGGAGTCAGGGTGGCGGAGAGGCCGGTGGCTGGGGCCGCGACGTCGAGGAGGAACGCGACGAGGGGCGGCTGCGGTCGGCCTGTGACAACCTGCCCGCCGTACTGGCCCGTACCAGCCAGGAGTGCACCCGACGGCATGCGGTGCTGGTCGCGACGGTACGGGAGGCGTGCGCCGGTCCGGTCGACGGACTGCGCGCCGTGCCGCCCCAGGGGGCCGACCCGGGCGAAGGGACAGCCGCGGCTGCGACGGCGGCGGCCGGACGCGGGGGAACGGCCACTGCACAAGCCGGGGGAGAGGTACGGCAGCCGGGTGTGCGGGCCGTGCTCGACCGGGGTGTGCTCGGGGAGATGCCCGTCGAGCAACTCGGCGACGGGGAACTGCGGTTTCTTGCACTGGCGCTGGTACTGCTCACCGGGCCGGGGGTACTGGCCATGGATCCGGTCGGGGAGGTTCCGTCGGCACATCAGCAGATGACGGTCATGGCGGACGGGATGGACCGCTGTATGGACCGCCGGCAGGCGCGCGAGCTGGTGTCGCTGGCCGTACGGATGGCCGAGCGCGGGCACGTCCGGCTGCTGGGGACGGTACGGGATCCGTCGGTCGCCGAGGGGCTGCCCGGCGTACAGGTGCTACACCTAGGGGCATGAGTGAAGATCTTCATGCGCTACAGCGACGGCTGGCCGAGTTCGCGGCCGCGCGGGACTGGCAGCAGTACCACACCCCCAAGAACCTGGCCGCGGCACTGAGCGTCGAGGCCGCGGAACTCGTCGAGATCTTCCAGTGGTTGACGCCGGAGGAGTCGTCGGAGGTGATGTCCGACCCCCGCGCTGCCGGCCGGGTCGAGGACGAGGTCGCCGATGTGCTGGCCTATCTGTTGCAGTTCTGCGAGGCGCTGGGGATCGACGCCCTCACGGCGCTCGCCGCGAAGATCGAGCGCAACGAGTCGCGCTTCCCGGCGGTCCGGCAGGCACGCCCTGACCGCCGGGAGGGGCCGGAGGGGTCGGACCGTCGGGAGGGGCCGGAGGGGCCTGAGGGGGAATAGGGGGCCGGGCGGGCCCCGATGGGGTCGATGGGGTCGGCGGTGCGGACCGGCCGCGGTAGGTATAGACGCGCGGGGTCCGCCCCGTGCGCTTCGGGCGCGTGTGCCGGGCTCGTTCGGGGCGTTCCGGCGCGCTCGTCGGGGCGGTTCCGGCGTCCTTCGTGACCTGTGCCGATCGTGTGCGGCGCGGGGCTGCTGGGGCGGAAGGGGAAGGGGGCTAGTCCGAACCCGCGCATCATCACTCTCCGGAGTCATGGATCTTTCCACAGCGCCTTGCTTGTCCACAGATTTGCGAATTCCCCTGGCTTTTTTGGGTGTTCACCCTCACTCTGGGTAGTGGAAGGAGAGCGGGGTGCATGCGAATGATGAGGGAAGGAGGGGAGCGGATGGACGCGGTGCGGATCATCGCGGCCGGTCGGCGCGGTCTGGCTGAGGCAACCACGATTCACGATGTGATCGTCGAGGCGTGGCAGGCACAAGCCTTGGCGGAGGCGATAGGTAGCCATCTCGCGATATTCGGGCCGTACGAAGTGCGGTCCAGGGCCCGAGGCTTAGGGGACGCGGGCGGGCGGTTCAGCGGGGGACTGCTGTGCCCGGCATCGGCCACCGGCGGGCTGCGGGCGGCTCAGCTGACCGAAGTGCGCGACGTCAGGGCAGCTTTACTGAGCCTGATCCGACTACTACGAGAGGTGTGCGAGGCGCTGGTGGCAGTGGTGCTGCTCGCGGACGAGGAGGGGACGTACTGGACCTGCGTCGAGGCGATGGACACGGTCGACGAATCGCGGGACCGCGTGGCCGGAATACTGGAGAAGCTCGAGGTACGTGACCGGAACCCCGCCTGAGGCGGGAAATCCAAGGCAGCAGAACAACCCAACACCACGCAGAACAAACCAAGCCAGCGCAGGACAGCCCAACCCCAACACAACGCAGGACAGTCCAACGCAGCGCAGGACAGTCCAACGCAACGCAGGACAGTCGTCCAACGCAACGCAACGCAAGGCAGCAGCGCCGAGACCCGTGTTCGGACGCGGGACATGTGCCCCGGACGGTGTCACGCCGACCCGCGGGCCAGGGAGTGCTCACACCGCACACGCCGACGGCACGTCCGTCAGCCGTCAGCGTGACGGTAGGCCCACCGTCGTGCCGGCCTCCCCATGCCACATTCCGTCCGTCTCCTCTGCCACCGCCCGTCGCTCTTCGCGCCCGCACTGAGGCGCACCACCGTGGACACTCACGCTCGTGGCACTCGCGCTGGTCCGGCCCTGGCCGGACGCTGGCCCGACCTGATGTATCGAGACGCCGTGACGGTTGGTCGGTCGTCCGGTGCGCAGGATGGAGGTATGGAACTTCGAATCTTCACCGAACCCCAGCAAGGGGCTTCCTACGACACCCTTCTGAAGATTGCTCAAGCCACTGAGGAGCTGGGCTTTGATGCATTCTTCCGGTCCGACCACTACTTGAGCATGGGCTACGTCGACGGGCTGCCCGGCCCGACAGATGCCTGGATCACGCTGGCCGGCCTGGCCCGGGAGACCCGGCGTATCCGGCTCGGCACGCTCATGACGGCGGGTACCTTCCGGCTGCCGGGCGTGCTGGCCATTCAGGTGGCCCAGGTCGACCAGATGTCCGGTGGCCGGGTCGAACTCGGCCTCGGCGCGGGGTGGTTCGAGGAGGAGCACAGGGCGTACGGCATCCCGTTCCCCAAGGAGAAGTTCGCGCGGCTGGAGGAGCAGCTGGCGATCGTCACCGGCCTGTGGGCCACCGAGACAGGAAAGGAGTTCAGCTACGACGGGACCTACTACCAGCTGGAGAAGTCGCCCGCGCTGCCCAAGCCCACCCAGGGCAAGGTGCCGGTGCTGGTCGGCGGACACGGTGCGACGCGTACCCCGCGGCTGGCGGCACAGTACGCCGATGAGTTCAACATCCCCTTTGCCTCGCTCAAGGACAGTGAGCGCCAGTTCGGACGGGTGCGGGCGGCCGCTGAAGCCGTCGGGCGGAAGGGCGATGAGCTGGTGTACTCCACGGCCCTCGTGGCGTGCGTCGGCAAGGACGATGCAGAGGTGGCGCGGCGGGCCGCGGCCATCGGACGGGACGTGGCCGAACTCAAGGCCAACGGCCTGGCGGGGTCGCCCGCCGAGGTGGTCGACAAGATCGGCCGTTACGCCGCCATCGGTGCCTCGCGTGTCTATCTCCAGATGCTGGACCTCGATGATCTGGACCACCTCGAGCTGATCTCGGCGCAGGTACTGCCGCAGGTACAGCCGTAGCTGAGCTGAGCCATACGCAACGGCGATGGGCGGGGGCGGAAGCGGCGTCGGTGGTCGGCGCTGGGGAAAACCGGTGGGGAGGGAGGCGTCATGCGTCAATACTCGGACGTGTGTTCCTGACGATAGCCACCACCGGCAGCGCCGACCGTCCCGCGACCGACCTCGGATTTCTGCTGCACAAGCACCCTGACAGGTCGCAGCAGTTCTCGACGGCGCACGGCACCGCGCACGTCTTCTATCCGAAGGCGGACGAGGAACGTTGTACGGCCGCGTTGCTGTTGGAGGTCGATCCCATCGCTCTGCTCCGCCGGAGCCGGGGGCAGGGCCGCGGCGGAGCGCCGGATGCGGCACTCGGCCAGTATGTGAACGACCGTCCGTATGCGGCCTCCTCACTGCTGGCGGTGGCGCTGCGGAGCGTCTTCTCAAGCGCGATGAAGGGGCAGTGCGACGCGCGGCCCGAGCTGTCGGGGCGGGCGATGCCCTTGCGTATCGAGGTGCCGGTGCTGCCCGCCCGGGGCGGTACGGAGCTGGTGCGGCGGCTGTTCCAGCCGCTCGGCTGGGAGGTGCTGGCCGAGTCGGTGCCGCTGGACGAGACGTTCCCGGAGTGGGGCGACTCCCGCTACGTACGGCTCGTCCTGGAAGGGGAGCGCACGCTCGCCGAGGCGCTGCGGCATCTGTACGTCCTGCTGCCGGTGCTGGACGACACCAAGCACTACTGGGTGGCGCCGGACGAGGTCGACAAGCTGCTGCGGGCCGGTGAGGGCTGGCTGGAGGACCACCCCGAGCAGCGGGTGATCGTCGGCCGCTACCTCGCCCGGCGCGGGGCGCTGACCCGCCAGGCCATGGAGCGGCTGGAGCTGAAGCGGCTGGCCGAGTCGGACGATGTCGTGGCCGCGGAGATCGACAACGCGGTGGACGAGGAGGCGGATACCGAGGACAAGCCGGTGCCGCTCGCCGTACAGCGGCGGGAGGCGATCCTCGGAGTGCTGCGGGCGGAGAAGGCGGCACGGGTGCTCGATCTGGGCTGTGGACAGGGCCAGTTGGTCGGTGCGCTGCTCAAGGAGGGGCAGTTCACCGAGGTCGTCGGTGTCGATGTGTCGATGCGGGCGCTGCACGAGGCGCGGCGCCGGCTGCGGCTGGACCGGATGTCCGAGCGGCAGGCGGAGCGCGTACGGCTGGTACAGGGGTCGCTGGCGTACACGGACGGCCGGCTGACGGGGTATGACGCGGCGGTGCTGAGCGAGGTCGTCGAGCATGTCGACCCTGCGAGGCTGCCGGCGCTGGAGTATGCGGTGTTCGGGTCGGCCAGGCCGCGGACGGTCGTGGTGACGACGCCGAACGTCGAATACAACGTGCGCTGGGAGTCGCTGCCGGCCGGGCACGTACGACATGCCGACCACCGCTTCGAGTGGACGCGGGAGGAGTTCCGGCGGTGGGCGCGGGAGGTCGCGGCGCGGCACGGCTACGGAGTGAGCTTCGGCCCGGTGGGGCCGGACGATCCTGAGGTCGGCCCGCCCACCCAGCTCGCGCACTTCCGTCTGAAGGGCGAAGACAACAGCGGTAGCAGCAGTGCCGACAGCAGCAGTGCCGACAGCGGGAGTTCGGTGCGTGGGAAGGAGGGTGTGGCGTGACGGGCGTAGACCGTAGGGAGCATGGGGACGAGCGCAGGGAGCGTGCGGACGAGGAGCGGCGTGACGGAGGGGAAGCGCAGGGGGCGGCGCGGCGTACGCTCGCCGTGCCGGACCTCTCGCTCGTGGTGCTGATCGGGGCCACCGGCTCCGGCAAGTCCACCTTTGCCGCCCGGCATTTCAAGCCGACCGAGGTGGTCTCCTCCGACTTCTGCCGGGGTCTGGTCAGCGACGACGAGAACGACCAGAGCGCGAGTGGCGATGCGTTCGACGTGCTGCACTTCATCGCGGGCAAGCGGCTGGCGGCGGGGCGGCTGACGGTGGTCGACGCCACCAATGTGCAGTCCGAGGCGCGCGCCCAGCTGGTGCGGCTGGCGCGGGAGCACGATGTGCTCCCGGTGGCGATCGTGCTGGACGTACCCGAGCAGGTCTGTGCCGAGCGCAATGCGGCGCGTGCCGACCGGGCCGGGCTGCCGCGCCGGGTCATCCAGCGCCACCAGCGGGAACTGCGCCGTTCCGTACGGCACTTGGAGCGCGAGGGTTTCCGCAAGGTGCACCTGCTGCGCGGCCCCGCCGAGGTGGAGTCCGCCGAGGTCGTCACCGAGCGACGGTTCAACGATCTGCGCCATCTCACCGGTCCGTTCGACATCATCGGCGACATCCACGGCTGCCGTGCCGAGCTGGAGACGCTGCTCGGCCGACTCGGCTATGCGCTGGTGCGCGACGAACGCGGCAGGGCCGTGGACGCGGTGCACCCGCAGGGCCGTACCGCGGTCTTCGTCGGTGACCTCGTCGACCGCGGCCCGGACAGTCCCGGCGTTCTGCGCCTGGTGATGGGCATGGTCGGGGCCGGGCATGCGCTGTGTGTGCCGGGCAACCACGAGAACAAGCTCGGCCGCTACCTCAAGGGCCGCAAGGTCCAGCCCACCCACGGCCTCGCTGAGACAATCGAGCAGCTGGAGAAGGAGGACGACGCCTTCCGGACCGAGGTCGGAGCGTTCATCCAGGGACTGGTCAGCCATTACGTCCTGGACGGCGGCGGGCTGGTGGTGTGCCACGCCGGGCTGCCGGAGAAGTACCACGGCCGGACGTCGGGCCGGGTGCGGTCCTTCGCGCTGTACGGCGACACGACCGGCGAGACCGACGAGTTCGGCCTGCCGGTGCGCTACCCGTGGGCCGAGGACTACCGGGGCCGCGCCGCCGTCGTCTACGGCCACACGCCCACCCCGCGTGCCGGCTGGCTCAACAACACCATCTGCCTGGACACCGGCTGTGTCTTCGGCGGTGCGATGACCGCGCTGCGCTGGCCGGAGCGCGAGCTGGTGGACGTACCGGCGGAGCAGGTCTGGTACGAGCCCGCGAAGCCGCTCGCCACGGAAGCGCCCGGCGGGGCGGACGGCCGTCCGCTCGACCTGAACGATGTGGCGGGGCGCAGGGTCGTGGAGACCCGTTACATGGGCCGGCTCGCGGTGCGGGAGGAGAACGCCGCGGCCGCATTGGAGGTGATGAGCCGCTTCGCGATCGACCCCCGGCTGCTGCCGTACCTCCCGCCGACGATGGCGCCCTGCGCGACCTCGACGGCGGAGGTGGCCGGCGGGGCAGCTGGTGAGGGCTACCTGGAGCACCCGGCCGAGGCGTTCGCCGGCTACCGGGCGGACGGGGTGCGGGAAGTGGTGTGCGAGGAGAAGCACATGGGGTCCCGTGCGGTGGTCCTGGTGTGCCGCGATGCGACGGTGGCCGCCGATCGCTTCGGTGTGCCCAAGGGGGTGTCGGGCGCTCTGTACACCCGCACCGGCCGGCCGTTCTTCGACGACCCGGAGACGACCGAGCGGGTCCTGCGGCGGGTCCGGGCCTGCGTTGAGGAGGCCGGACTCTGGGCGGAGCTGGAGACGGACTGGCTGCTGCTGGACGCGGAGTTGATGCCGTGGTCCCTCAAGGCGACGGGTCTGCTGCGCAAGCAGTACGCGGCCGTCGGCGCGGCGTCCGGAGCGGCCTTCCCCGGCGTGCTCGGCGCGCTGGAGGCGGCGGCCGCGCGGGGTGTCGAGGTGGCACCGCTGCTCGGCCGGCAGCGCGACCGGGCCGCGGACGCCGCGGCGTTCACGGCCGCGTACCGGCGCTACTGCTGGCGCGTCGGGGCAGCCGCGGCGGACCTGCCCGGCGGCCTGGGCGAGCTGGACGGTGTCCGGCTCGCGCCGTTCCAGATCCTCGCCGTGCAGGGGCGCAGCCTTGCCGGGCTGGCGCACACCGAGCAGCTGGCGCTGATCGACCGCATCATCGCGGCCGAGGAGGCGGTGGCATCCTGGGACGGTGCGCCGGCCGCCGGAGACGCCCCCGCGGGCGGAGGCACGCCGGGGTCGCCGGGGCTGCTCGCGGCGACCCGTCGGCTCCTCGTGGACACCGAGGACGAGGCCTCGGTGGCGGCCGGGATCCAGTGGTGGCTGGATCTGACCGCGGAGGGCGGCGAGGGCATGGTGGTCAAGCCGGTACAGGCGTTGATACGTCAGCCCGACGGGCGGCTGGTGCAGCCGGGCGTGAAGTGCCGTGGCCGCGAGTACCTGCGGATCATCTACGGCCCGGAGTACACCCGGCCGGAGAATCTGCGGCGGCTGCGCACACGCCATCTGGGCCATAAGCGCTCGCTGGCCCTGCGTGAGTACGCGCTCGGCCTGGAAGCGCTCGACCGGCTGGCGGGCGGCGAACCGCTGTGGCGGGTGCACGAGGCGGTCTTCGCGGTGCTGGCCTTGGAGTCGGAACCGGTGGACCCGCGGCTGTAGGCGCCCGATGCCTGACGGGAGGGAGGCTCACGCCCCCGATCGCCGCCCTCCCGTCAGGCCTTCCCTCCCACCAGCCCCTCCCTGCCGCCAGCCCTTCCCTCCCGCCTGGGCCGCAGCCCGGCCCGTCAGCAGCCGTCCCGGCGGATCGCCGTCCCGGGAGGGCAACGGGTGGCCAACAAGCCCCCGGAATGGACGGCTTGCGGCGAGGCTGGGTGACCGCCGCCGTGGCCGGGCAGCCGCGACGGTCGCGACCCTGACCCTGCACCCCAGGAGCTGCGCCCCAAGAGCCACTGCCCCCGGCCCCGGCCAGACGCTGGCCCTAGGTCCGCGCAGACGCTGCCCCCGGCCCCGCGCAGGCGCAGCCCCCATGCCCGGCCAGGCGCTGACCCCACGTCCGGACAGGCACGCACGCCCTCCTCCGGACAACCCGCTCCCGACCGAGATCGCCCGAGTACCTCCGCCGGGCCCCGGAAGCGGCCAAGATGGGGAGATGGGATTCCATGTCGACTCAGAGGCAGGGCGGCTGCGCCGGGTGATCCTGCATCGCCCCGATCTGGAGCTGAAGCGGCTCACGCCCTCGAACAAGGACACCTTGCTCTTCGACGACGTGCTGTGGGTGCGCCGGGCGCGGGCCGAGCACGACGGTTTTGCGGATGTACTGCGGGACCGGGGCGTGGACGTGCACCTCTTCGGGGATCTGCTGGCCGAGAGCCTGCACCTCCCCGAGGCGCGGGAGCTGGTGCTGGACCGGGTCTTCGACGAGAAGGAGTACGGGCCGCTGGCCACCGACCATCTGCGCGCCGCCTTCGACGAGCTGCCGGTGCCGGAGCTCGTGGAGGCGCTGGTCGGCGGCATGACCAAGCGCGAGTTCCTGGAGCACCATCCGGAGCCGACCTCGGTCCGCTTCCATGTGATGGACCTCGACGACTTCCTGCTGGATCCGCTGCCCAATCACCTCTTCACCCGCGACACCTCCGCCTGGATCTACGACGGGGTGTCGATCAACTCGATGCGCTGGCCGGCCCGGCAGCGCGAGACCGTGCACTACGAGGCGATCTACCGCTACCACCCGCTCTTCCGCGGTGAGGACTTCCACGTCTGGTCGGAGGGCCAGGCCGACTTCCCCTCGACGATCGAGGGCGGCGACCTCCTGGTGCTGGGCAGCGGCGCGGTGCTGATCGGGATGAGCGAGCGGACCACCCCCCAGGCCGTCGAGCTGCTGGCGCGCGGATTGTTCGCGGCGGGGTCCGCGCGCACGATCGTGGCGCTGGACATGCCCAAGCGGCGGGCGTTCATGCATCTGGACACCGTCATGACCATGATCGACGGGGACACCTTCACCCAGTACGAGGGCCTGGGCATGCTCCGCTCGTACACCATCGAGCCGGGCTCGGGCGATCATGACCTCAAGGTCACCGACCACCCGCCGGAGCATATGCACCGCGCCATAGCGGCCTCGCTGGGACTGTCCGACATCCGGGTACTGACCGCGACGCAGGACGTGCACTCCGCGGAGCGCGAGCAGTGGGACGACGGCTGCAATGTGCTGGCGGTCGAGCCGGGGGTGGTGGTGGCGTACGAGCGCAACGTCACCACGAACACCTTTCTGCGCAAGCGTGGCATCGAGGTGATCACGATCCCGGGCAGTGAGCTGGGACGGGGCCGGGGCGGGCCGCGCTGTATGAGCTGTCCGGTGGCGCGGGACGCGGTGCCGGGGGCAGCCTGAGGCGTGATGCCATGGAGCGCCCCGCGCGTGACGTAGCGAGCCGAGAGAGGGCCGGGACGTAGCGGGTGGAGGCGTCAGCGGGCGTAGCCGCGTCGGCTGGATGCGCAGGGATACGGGAGAAGGCGCATCCAGCGTATAGAGATACGGTTGCTCGTATACACTTCCATGGTGTGCGTCCGGGCGAACCCTGTCCTGCGTCCGTACGCACCCCGTCCCGACCGCCGCAAACCAGGAGCCGACCCATGGCGATAGACCTCAGGGGCCGCCACTTCCTCAAGGAGCTGGACTTCAGCGCCGAGGAATTCCGCCGACTGATCGACCTGGCGGCCGAGCTGAAAGCGGCCAAGCGGGCCGGTACCGAGGTCCCCCGCCTCCAGGGCCGGAACATCGCCCTGATCTTCGAGAAGACCTCGACCAGGACCCGCTGCTCCTTCGAGGTCGCGGCCGCCGACCAGGGTGCGTCGACCACCTACCTCGACCCGTCCGGCTCGCAGATCGGGCACAAGGAGTCGGTCAAGGACACCGCCCGGGTGCTCGGCCGGATGTTCGACGGCATCGAGTTCCGCGGCAGCCGGCAGTCCGACGTCGAGGAGCTGGCCGCGTACGCCGGGGTGCCGGTCTTCAACGGGCTCACCGACGACTGGCACCCGACCCAGATGCTCGCCGATGTGCTCACCATGGTCGAGCACGGCCAGGGGCGCTCCCTGGCGGAGACCGCCTTCGCCTACCTCGGCGACGCCCGCAACAACATGGGCAACTCCTATCTCGTCACCGGCGCGCTGCTCGGCATGGACGTACGGATCGTGGCGCCGAAGCAGCTGTGGCCCGAGGAGACGGTCATCGCCGAGGCGCAGCGGCTCGCCAAGGGCAGCGGCGCCCGGATCACGCTCACCGAGGACGTCACCGAGGGCGTGCGCGGTGCGGACTTCGTCGCCACCGACGTATGGGTCTCCATGGGCGAGCCCAAGGAGGTGTGGGACGAGCGGATCGCGCTGCTCGCGCCGTACGCGGTCACCATGGACGTCCTGCGCGCCACCGGCCGGCCGGACGTGAAGTTCCTGCACTGTCTGCCCGCGTACCACGACCTGGGTACGGCGGTCGGCCGGGAGATCCACGCCCGGCACGGGCTGTCGTCGCTGGAGGTCACCGACGAGGTCTTCGAGTCCGCGCACTCCGTCGTCTTCGACGAGGCGGAGAACCGGATGCACACGATCAAGGCGGTGCTGGTCGCGACGCTCGCCCGGTGAGCAGCCGGGGGCGGAGGGTGGCGGCGGCAGGGGCGCCGTAGGCAACATCACACACATTGACTGCATAGCCATCCGCCTCTACGGCCGATCATGCAGGTCAAGCGGCTACCATCGAGCCGTTTGCGGGGTTCGGGCCCACCGGTCCGGACCCCGTTCTGTGCGTGGCCCACCCCCGCCCGCGCATCGCACCACCAGAGAGAGAACCACCTCCATGCGTCCCTCAGGTCCGTCCGGACTGCGCATAAAGTCCCCCGATCTGCTCATCGCCGAATCCGGCGCGGACCTCGAAGGCAACGGCCTCAAGCGCAGCATGGGCCTCTTCCAGCTCGTGTGCTTCGGCGTCGGCGCCATCGTCGGCACCGGCATCTTCGTCGGTCTGTCCGACACCGTCGCCGAGGCCGGCCCTGCCGTCATCGTGTCCTTCGTCCTGGCGGCCGTCACCTGCGTCTTCACCGCCTTCTCCTTCGCGGAGCTGGGCGGCGCGATACCGGTCTCCGGCAGCTCCTACTCCTATGCCTACGCCACCCTCGGCGAGCGCACCGCCTTCCTCGTCGGCTGGTGCCTGCTGCTCGAATACGGCATCTCGATCTCGGCCGTCGCCGTCGGCTGGGGCCAGTACCTCAACGAACTGCTGGGCAGCCTGACCGGCTGGCAACTGCCGGCCGCGCTGTCCAATCCGCCCGGTGACGGCGGCGTCGTCAACATCCCGGCCGTCGTCGTGATGCTGCTCGCCGCCCTGCTCCTGGTCCGCGGTATCCGCGAGAGCGCCCGGGCCACCGCCGCGATGGCGGTGCTCAAGCTCGCGATCCTGGTGCTGTTCTGCGCGATCGGCTTCAGCGCCTTCCGGGCCGGCCATCTCTCGCCGTTCGCCCCCGAGAGCATCGCCGGGATCACCTCGGGCGCCTCGGTCGCCTTCTTCTCGTACATCGGCTTCGACGCGATCACCACGGCCGGTGAAGAGGTGAAGAACCCGCGGCGCAACATCCCCATCGCGATCATGGTCTGCATCGGTGTGGTCACCGTCCTGTACTGCCTGGTCGCCCTCGCCGCCATCGGCGCCCTCTCCTCCGACCAGGTCGCCGGCCAGCCGGCCGCACTGTCGCTGATCGTCAACCGCGTCACCGACTCGACGCTCGGCGGCGGGGTGATCGCCTTCGGCGCGGTCGTCGCCATCGCCTCGGTCGTCCTCGCGGTCATGTACGGCCAGACCCGCATCCTGATGTCGATGGCACGGGACGGCCTGGTCCCGCGGATCTTCGAGCGGATCTCGCCCCGTACGTCCACCCCGGTCGCCAACACCTGGATCGTCGCCGCCGTCTTCGCCGTCCCGGCCGCGGTGGTCCCGTTGGACGTGGTGATGAACCTGACCACCATCGGGACGCTGGCGGTCATGGCGGTGGTCAACCTCAGTGTCCTGGTGCTCCGCCGCACCCGCCCTGACCTGCCGCGCCGCTTCCGCGTACCGCTCTTCCCGGTCAGCCCGCTCCTCGGCATCGGCTTCTGCGGCTACCTGATGTACGGGACCGGCCTGGCGACCTGGCTGCAGTTCGCCGGCTTCCTGGTTGTCGGCGCGCTGGTGTACGCGGGCTACGGCCGGCGGCGCTCGCGCTTGGCTTGACCCCCACGTTGTTGGCTTTCCCGCCGTGTGGGTTTCTCGCCGTTGCGCCTGCGGCGGGCGGGTGGGTGGTGGGTGCGGTGACGGTCCTCCGCGGGTGGGTGTCCGGACTGCTTCGCTTTACGTCCGGACACCCACCCGCTCCGGCCCGTCCCCTCCCGTTGTGGGGATGACGGAAGGCCGGTGGGGGTGCACGTAAGTGATCACGTGCACCCCCATCGGCCTTTCCTTTTCCCTCAACGGGAGGGGACGGGCCGGAGGGGTCTTGTTTGTGGACGTAAAGCGAAGCAATCCACAAACAAGGCCCCGGAGGTCCGTCACCGCACCCAACAACCACCCAGCCCGCCGCAGGCGCAACGGCGAGACACCACCACGGCGGGACAGCCGAAAACGTGGGAAGGAAGCCCAAGCGCAGCGGAGCGGCTCGCCGCAGGCGCAACGGCGAGAAACCACCACGGCGGGACAGCCAAAAACGTACGCCGAAGCGTATAGCGCATGCGTGACGGTGGTCATGAAACGGTGATAACTTCGAAGGGCATCCGGAGAACATCCACCGGCCGACCCGCCAAAGGGGGCAGGCAGCCCGATGAGCCCGTTCACAGGATCCGCCCACCGCACAGACCCCTGGCAGCACATCCGCGTGACCAGGCAGGACGGGATCGCCACCGTCACCCTGGCGCGCCCCGAGAAGCTCAATGCGCTCACCTTCGAGGCCTATGCCGACCTCCGCGATCTGCTCGCCGAGCTGTCCAGGGAGCGCTCCGTGCGCGCCCTGGTGCTGGCCGGGGAGGGACGCGGATTCTGCTCCGGCGGCGATGTCGAGGAGATCATCGGCGCCACCCTGGGCATGGACACCACCCAGCTGCTGGACTTCAACCGGATGACCGGTCAGGTCGTACGGGCGCTGCGGGAGTGCCCCTTCCCGGTGATCGCGGCCGTGCACGGCGTCGCGGCCGGCGCCGGTGCGGTGCTGGCGCTGGCCGCCGACTTCCGGGTCGCCGACCCGTCCGCCAAGTTCGCCTTCCTCTTCACCCGGGTCGGACTCTCCGGCGGTGACATGGGCGCGGCCTATCTGCTGCCCCGCGTCATCGGGCTCGGCCATGCCACCCGGCTGCTGATGCTCGGCGACGCGGTACGCGCGCCGGAGGCCGAACGGCTCGGGCTGATCAGCGAACTGGCCGACGAGGGGCGGGCCGACGAGGCGGCCGCCTCGCTCGCCCGACGGCTCGCCGAGGGCCCCGCGCTGGCCCATGCCCAGACCAAGGCGCTGCTCACCGCCGAGCTCGACATGCCGCTCGCCGCCGCCGTCGAGATGGATGCCGCCACTCAGGCGCTGTTGATGAACAGCGCCGACTACGCGGAGTTCCACGCTGCCTTCACGGAGAAGCGGACCCCCAAGTGGCAGGGGAAGTAGCCATGCGGGTCGCCGTCATCGGCGGGGGGCCGGGCGGGCTCTACGCCGCGGCGCTCCTCAAACGCCTCGACCCCACCCGCGAGATCACCGTCTGGGAGCGCAACGCCCCCGATGACACCTTCGGCTTCGGCGTCGTGCTCTCCGACGAAACCCTGGGCGGCATCGAGCACGCCGACCCGGAGGTCTACCGCGCGCTCCAGCGTGAGTTCGTCCGCTGGGACGACATCGACATCGTGCACCGGGGCCGCACCCTCACCTCCGGCGGACACGGCTTCGCGGCGCTGGGGCGGCGCCGGCTGCTGGGCATACTCCACCAGCGCTGCCGCGACCTGGGCATCGCGCTGCGCTTCCGTACCGAGGCACCGCCCGCCGCCGAACTGGCCCGCTCCTACGACCTGGTGATCGCTGCCGACGGAGTGCACAGCGCCACCCGCACCGCGCACGCCGACGCCTTCGGGCCACGGCTGACCAGCCACCGCTGCCGCTACATCTGGCTCGCAGCCGACTTCGCCTTCGACGCCTTCCGCTTCGAGATCGCCGAGACCGAGCACGGCGTGGCCCAACTGCACGCCTACCCCTTCTCGCCGGACGCCAGCACCGTCATCGTCGAGATGCGCGAGGAGGTCTGGGCAGCCGCCGGCCTCGACCAGGCCGATGAACGCGAATCCGCCGAATGGTGCGCCAAGCACTTCACCGACGCCCTGCGCGGCCGGCCGCTGCGCTCCAACAACTCCAGCTGGACCGCCTTCCGTACCGTCGTCAACGACCGCTGGTCGCACGGCAATACCGTGCTGCTCGGCGATGCCGCGCACACCGCGCACTTCTCCATCGGCTCCGGCACCAAGCTCGCCGTCGAGGACGCCCTGGCGCTCGCCGCCTGCCTCCAGGAACAGCCCGACACCCCCGCCGCGCTGGCCGCGTACGAGGCGGAGCGCCGGCCGGTCGTCGCCTCCACGCAGCGCGCCGCCCGCGCCAGCCTCGTATGGTTCGAGGAGCTGGCGACCTACGTCGACCAGCCGCCCCGCCAGTTCGCCTTCAACCTGCTCACCCGCAGCCGCCGGGTCACCCACGACAATCTGCGGCTGCGCGATCCGGGATTCGTCGCGGCGGTCGAGGGCGAGGCGGGCACCCCCGACGCCACCCCGCCGATGTTCACGCCCTTCCGGCTGCGCGGCCTCACCCTGCGCAATCGCGTGGTCGTCTCACCCATGGACATGTACTCGGCGCGGGACGGCGTGCCCGGCGACTTCCATCTGGTGCATCTGGGCGCCCGGGCCCTGGGTGGGGCGGGACTGGTGATGACCGAGATGGTCTGCGTCAGCGAGCGGGGCCGGATCACACCGGGCTGCGCCGGGCTCTACACCCCCGAGCAGGCCACGGCCTGGCGGCGGATCACCGACTTCGTGCACGCCCAGGCACCCAGCACCGCGATCGGCATCCAGCTGGGCCACGCGGGCCGCAAGGGCTCCACCAAGCTGATGTGGGACGGCATCGACGAACCGCTCGACGCCGGCAACTGGCCGCTCGTCGCCGCATCCCCCCTTCCGTACAAGCCCCACAGTCAGCGCCCCCAGGAGCTGGCCACGGGCGAACTCACCCGGATCCGCGAGCAGTTCACCACCGCCGCCCGGCGCGCCGCCGACTGCGGCTTCGACCTGCTCGAACTGCACTGCGCGCACGGCTATCTGCTGTCCGGATTTCTCTCCCCGCTGACCAATCAACGTACCGACGCCTACGGAGGTTCCCTCGCCCGCCGTCTCCGCTTCCCGCTCGAAGTCTTCGACGCGGTGCGCGAGCAGTGGCCGGACGACCGGCCGATGACCGTCCGGATCTCCGCCACGGACTGGGCCGACGGCGGCACCACCGCCGAGGACGCGGTGGAGATCGCGGCGGCCTTCGCCGCGCACGGCGCCGACGCCATCGATGTCTCCACCGGACAGGTCGTCGCCGACGAGCGCCCCGACTTCGGACGCTCGTACCAGACGCCGTTCGCCGACCGGATCCGCAACACCCTCGGCGTGCCGGTCATCGCGGTCGGTGCCATCTCCTCCTGGGACGACGTCAACTCCCTGGTGCTGGCCGGACGCGCGGATCTGTGTGCGCTGGCCAGGCCGCATCTGTACGACCCGCACTGGACGCTGCACGCCGCGGCGGAGCAGGGGTACGCGGGGCCGGGCGCCCCCTGGCCGCTGCCCTACCAGGCGGGCAGCCGCACCCCGCCCACCGGGCGTACCGACGCACCGAAGCCCCGCCTTACGCTGCGGTGACGGGGAGGCACGGGCAGCGGGGCGGGGCCGTTCGGGGGCGGTGAGCCGCAAGCGGCTCCGCGCGGCACTGTCAGGGTGACGGCACGCTGGTGATCTCCGCGGCGATCACGGGTTTGCCGTGCTGTTCCACGGAGACCTCGACCTGCCGCCGGCCGTCGTCGTCCGGTCCCGTGGCGTGCGGTGCGGTCCGGGCCTGTACCCAGCAGGGGGCGTCCAGTTCGGCGTAGCGCTCGAAGCGGCACTCCATCGCGACCGGCAGCGTCAGGCCGGGCGTCGCGGCCTGCGCGGCCTGGCGGGCGGCCTCGATCATCAGCATGCCGGGGGCGTGGTCCACGGGGTGGTCGAAGAGCACCGGGTGGGAGGTGTCCACCCGCAGCTGCCAGAGGTCGGGCCGGCCGGTGGGGGAGAGCACCACATCGCGTTCGCGGTCCCGGGCGACCAGGCGTGGGGTGACCGGCTCGGGCAGCGGCAGCCGCCGCGCGTTGGCCAGGGTCAGATCGCTGTACTTGCCGCGCAGCCGGCGGTAGACCGCCGGGCTGTGACAGGAGTAGTCGAGCATCGCGGTCGCCAGGTGGGCGCCGTCGCACAGGATGCGGAACTGCTGGCGGGCGCTGGTCAGCCGCTTGCCGCGGCGGACCACGTCATGGTCGGTGATGTGCAGTTCCACATCGGCAGGTTCCGCGGCGGTGTACAGCGCCTGCGGCGAGAGGTCGTAGCGGACCCGCTGCCAGATGATGGGGTGGTCGAGCGGCACGCGGTGGGCGACATGGCTGAGTAATATCCCGGCCTGCCGCATGGTCTCGATCAGCAGCAGCGGGTCGTGCAGCCCGCCCACCGGTCCGTAGAAGCTGTGGGCGCGCGGCCACTGGGCGCTCACCACCCAGCTGTCCGCGCCGCCGCGCCGCCAGTTGGTCAGGAACACCTCGGACACGGCGGTGCGGTGGACGTACTCGCGCGGCACGGTCGTGGTCAAAGTGGACGGTCGGTTTCCGTCCGTGAACCGGCATTCGCCGTCGCGGCGTTGATCGCGTGAGGACGGCATGAGAGTGGCGCTGGCCATGGGTATCCCTTTCTGAAGTGCGGCTCTCAGCGACCTGACGGGCTGAGCCTCGCTACGGCGATCCTGCGGCACCAAGATACGGACCATGTGGTTTGTTTTCTAGTGCTAAGGGATCGTTCCTCCACCGACTGCGAGGGGCCGACGTCAGGCGGAGAGCTGTACCGCCCGGCCGTGCGGGTCGAGATGGCTCATCGCGCCGGGAGAGGCGAGCCCCGGCAGCGTGTGCTTCCACAGCGCCGTGACGCGCTCGGGGAGATCCGCGCGGTTGGTCGCGGCGCGCGAGAACAACTGCACGCCCATATAGGCGGCGACGAAGAATTCGGCCGCCCGGTCCGGAGCCACCCCCGGCAGTAACTCCCCGTTGTCCCGGGCCTCGGTGAACATCTGGGTGATGATGTCCGTCCAGGCCTGGTACGGCACCAACGGTTCCTCGCTGAAGGTCGTCTCGACCGCGATACGGGTGCCGGCCTGCAACAACGGGTCGCTGCGCAGGGCCAGCGCGACCTGGTGGGTGAAGTCGATGGCGTCCTGCAGCCGGGATTCGCTGACTTGCGGAAGGAACGGATCGGTTTGCTCCGTTATGACCGCCCGGGCCAGTGCGTCCTTGGACGTGAAGTGGAAGTACACCGCTCCCTTGGTGACCCCGGCGCGCTGGATGATCTCGGCCATCGTGGCGGCCTGGTATCCGCGGGTGCCGATGACATGGGCCGCGGCCTCCAGCACGGCGCGCCGGGTGCGCACTGCGCGTTCCTGCTTGACCACCGATCATCCTCCGTATGCTCTCTTGGAGTTGTTGCGCTGAGTGCGACCCGCCCGCCGTGGCCGCGCAGTCTATTTGCGCATCATAAAGAAGCCAACCATGCGGTATTGAATCTGCGTACCGCCGTGAGCCACTACGAGTGCCAGGAGCCGCCGCCCGATGTCGCCCACCGCCCCCACCCTGCCCGCCATGCAGCGCGAGGTCCGGCTCGCCGCCCGCGTCGAAGGGGAGCTGACCCCACGGCACTTCACCCTCGCCGAGGTCCCGGTGCCCGAGCCGGGGCCCGGGCAGGTCCTGGTGCGCACCCGGCTCATGGCGGTGACCGCGGCGATGCGGACGCAGATGACCGGCGTACCGCTGCCGATGCCCTCCTTCGTGCCCGGCGAGGCGCTGTGGGGCTCCGCGGTCGGTGAGGTCGTGACGGCGCCCGGCGGCGGCTTCACCCCCGGCGAGCTCGTCCACCACCCCTATGGCTGGCGGGAGTTCGCGGTGGCCGACGAGTCACGGGTACGCCGGCTCGCCCCGGATGCGCTGCCCACGCCCGCCGCCCATCTGTCACAGGGGGCGACCGCCTGGGGCGCGCTCCGCCGGGCGGCCGAAGTCCGGCCGGGGGACACGGTGTTCGTCACCGGAGCGGCGGGCGGGGTGGGAAGTCTGGCCGGGCAGCTCGCACGGCGGCTGGGGGCGGGCCGGGTCGTCGGCAGTACCGGTTCGGAGCGGAAGGCCGCCCGGCTGCGCGCCGAGCTGGGGTACGACGACACGATCGTGCGCGGCGCAGGCCCGA
Organism: Streptomyces sp. NPDC034111; assembly: GCF_055575375.1. NCBI lineage: Bacteria > Bacillati > Actinomycetota > Actinomycetes > Kitasatosporales > Streptomycetaceae > Streptomyces > Streptomyces sp. NPDC034111. The sequence continues at coordinate 70,119 of NZ_JBVIST010000015.1, forward strand.
TCGAACGGCAGCTGCGCCGGGCCGCCCCGGACGGTATCGATGTGCTGCTGGACACCGTGGGCGGCGAGCAGCTGGCCGCCGCCCTCACGGTGGCCCGTCCCGATGCGCGCTTCGCGCTGGTCGGCGCGCTCTCCAGCCAGCTGGGCGGGGACGGGGGCGCCACCGCCCCGGTCGAGCTGGACGCGGGGCTGGTCATCACGCGGCGGGTGGCGCTGCGCGGCTTCGGGCTCCACGCCCATCCCGATCTGCCGCAGGAGTGGACGAGGGAGTTCGGCCAGGGTCTGCGGGACGGCTCCCTGGTCTTCCCGCATGCCCTGCTGAAGGGGATCGAGCAGGCTCCTCGTGCGCTGTGCGAGCTCGTCCAGGGGTGCCACATCGGGGCTGTGCTGGTCGAGTTGTGAGCCGCACCCGCCCCTTCGGGGGCGTACGGGATTGACGAGCGGGGCGGGTCAGCCGGCCGCCGGCAGCTGCGCGGGCGTCGGCACACCGGCGGCGGGCAGCCGCGGAGGTGCGCCCGGCAGCAGCGACCACAGGCCGACCACCGCCTCCTTGTCCCACCACGTCCCGTCCTCGCCGCCCAGATGCAGCAGGCCCACCACGATCGAGGTCAACAGCTGGGCGGTACGCCGCGGTTCGGCGTCCGGCGCCTGCACGGCAGGGCCGCCGAGCTCGCCGGTCCCGCAGGTCACCGCCTTGTCCAGGAAGAGCGCATACCAGCGCTGCTCCAGGGCGTAGATCCCCAGGCCCGGTGCGGTCTCCGGCCGCAGCCGCAGTCCGGCGCGCAGCACCGCGTCCGACTCCACCCGGCTGAACAGCTCGACGGCGAAGTCCTGGACGGCGATGGTCAGCGGCTGCCGGGAGCGGGTGAAGGCGTCCTCGATCTCCTGGAGGGCGGCGAGCGCGGCGTCCCGCACCGCGAGGGTGAGGTCGTCCTTGGATGTGAAGTGGAAGTAGAGGGCTCCTTTGCTCAGGCGGGCCCGCCGGCTGATCTCGACCATGCCCGCGGCGGGAACCCCCTTCTCCAGGAAGGTCTCTGCGGCCGAGCGGATGAGTGCCTGGCGGCTCTGGATGGCGCGATGCTGGGTGGGCACGGTGTCCGTCCCGTCTCTAGTACGGCTGCGAGCTGATTGCAGTGTACAGAGAAAACCAACCATGCGGTTCGGTATTCTCCAGGGGAATGGCCGGAACTATCGTGCCCTGACGCAAAGCTGACGCTCGACCGCTCGTTCAGGCGTCCGGAGTCCCGATGCGGAGGCCGCTTCCCCAGTCTGACCCGGCGCGACAGCGTTGTCGACCCGTCAGGATGTGACAAAGGCACATTGACAAACAGCGCAGGCGGTTTTTAAATCTCCGAAGGCGGTAAACGGGACGTTCCCTTCCGTTGCAGCCGCCACGACGGTCGCGTACCGCCCTTGGACAGCGGTGCGCCATGGCGAGACCGGCTCTGCCTTCATCAGTCGTCGACCGCAGGCCGCCCCACCAGCCGAGCCAGCAACGTCACCCGAACCCCGCACCCCCATCGGAACCCGGAAAGGTCTCCAGCCATGCGCGTAGCAACGGAAGTCGGCGAACGTCCCGCAAGAGGTGCACGGGGCGCCGGAGGTGAGACGATCAGGGCCGCCGTGTTCGACCTCGACGGCACCCTCGCCAACACCCTCCCGGCGATCAGCAAACTGCTGGTCAAGGTCGCCTCGGAGCAGGGGTGTTCGGTGACCGCGCGGCAGGCGGCCGCCGCCATCGGCAAACCGCCCGGCCCCGCCTTCGGGCGGCTGCTGGGCAAGCCCGAGGACGACAGCCGGGTGCAGGCCGCCATCTCCCGCTACCGCGAGCTGTTCGCCTACGAAGTCCTGTGCCAGGGGCCGCAGCTGCTCTTCCCCGGGGTGACCGCGGGGCTGTCCGCGCTGCGTGCGCACGGTGTCGAGCTGGCCGTCGCCACGTCCAAGACCACCCGCAGCGCCGAGGCGCTGCTCGACGTCATGGGCATCCGTGACCTGGTCGGCCCGGTGATCGGCCAGGACATGGTCCAGCGCGGCAAACCGCATCCGGAGATGGTACTGCGGGCGGCCGGCCGGCTGGGCGTCGCGGCCTGGCAGAGCGCGTATGTGGGCGACACGGTGGGGGACATGAGGATGGCGGTCACCGCCCGCATGGAGCCGGTCGCGGTGACCTACGGCGTCGGGTCGTTCGGCGAGCTCGCCGGAGTCGCCGGCACCCGGATGTGCGGCTCCTTCAAGGACGTGGTCTCGGTGATCGCCGCTGCCAGGCCGCGGGCGGCGGGCGGCGCGTCGCAGCGCCCGGCCGTCACGGTGGGGGCCCAGCGCCGCCGTTGAGGGGGCGCAGGGGCCCTTCACGCCCCGGCCGTCGCCTCGCGCACGTAACGGGCGCCGGCGGCCCGCAGCGTGCCGTGCAGCCGGCCGAACACCTCTGCCGCGCGGCCACCCGGCCAGTCCTCCGGCAGGAGGGGAGAGGGCAGCCCGGGATCGGCGTACGGGAGGCGACGCCAGGCGTCCAGCGCCAGCAGGTAGTCGTGGTAGGCCGCCTCGGGCGGCACTGTGCGCCGGCGCGACCAGCGGCGCAGGACCGGCTCCTGCTCCGCCAGGAACGCGCGGTGCTGTGCGGCGATGGCGTCCAGGTCCCACCAGCGCGTCACCGCGTCCGCGGTCGGCGCGAAACCGGCGTGGGTACCGGTGAACAGATCGACGTACGGCGCGAGTTGGAGGCGCTCCAGGGTGTGCCGGGTCTCCTCGTAGAGCTGGGCGGGGGCGATCCACACACCGGGTGCCGCGGTGCCGAAGCCGAGCCGGGCGAGCCGCGAGCGCAGCAGATGGCGCTTGTGCCGCTCCTCCTCGGGGACGGAGAAGACGGCCAGCACCCAGCCGTCGGACAGCCGCGCGGCCGGCCGGCCGAAGATCCGCCGGTCGCCGTCCTCCAGCAGCTGGCGGGCCGCGTCGGACAGTCCGTACGCAGCCGCCCCGCCGGCCGTGCGCCCGGACACCAGCAGCCCGCGCCGCTTGAGCCGGGAGACCGCGGAGCGCACCGACGGCGGATCCACGCCGAGCGCCCCGAGCAGCCGGATCAGTGCGGCGACCGGAACCGGACCGGCCGCTTCACCCTCGGTGCCGGGTTCGCCGCGCCCGTAGGCGCCGTAGAACGTGACGATCAGGGACCGTGGGGTGCGCTGTGTTTGCTGGTCGGTCACCGGATCACTCTAGATCGGGCGCGCGCAGCCGGAAGCGCTGGAGCTTTCCGGTGGGGGTGCGCGGCAGAGCGGTGTGGAAGACGATCTCGCGAGGGCATTTGTAGGGCGCGATACGGGTCTTGGTGAAGGTGCGCAGCGCGGCGACGGTGTCCTCTCCTCGTGGCACGCCGGCGCGCAGCACGACATGGGCGACGACCACCTGCCCCCGGTCCTCGTCGGCGCGCCCGACCACCGCCGCCTCGACCACGTCGGGGTGCCGCAGCAGCGCGTCCTCCACCTCGGGTCCCGCGATGTTGTAGCCGGCGGAGATGATCATGTCGTCCGCGCGCGCCACATAGCGGAAGTAGCCGTCCACCTCGCGGACATAGGTGTCGCCGGTGATGTTCCAGCCGTCCTGTACGTACTGCGTCTGCCGGGTGTCCGCGAGGTAGCGGCACCCGGTCGGCCCGCGGACGGCGAGCAGGCCGGGCTCGCCGTCCGGCAGCGGCCTGCCGTCCGCGCCCACCACCCGGGCCTGGTAACCCGGCACCGGCAGGCCGGTCGTGCCCGGCCTGACCGCCTCGTCGGCGGCCGCGATGAAGATGTGCAGCAGTTCCGTGGCACCGATGCCGTTGATGATCCGCAGCCCGGTCGCCTCGTACCAGGACCGCCAGGTCGCGGCGGGCAGATTCTCACCGGCCGACACACAGCGACGCAGCGTGGAGACGTCGTACCCGGCGAGCTTGGGCAGCATCGCCCGGTACGCGGTCGGCGCGGTGAACAGCACCGAGATCCGGTGCCGGGCGATATCGCCGAGCAGCCGCTCCGGTCCGCCCCAGTCGGCGAGCAGCGCCGAGGCCCCGGCCCGCAACGGGAAGATGACCAGCCCGCCGAGGCCGAAGGTGAACCCCAGCGGAGGGCTGCCGGCGAACACATCGTCCGGGACCGGCCGCAGTACCTGCGCCGAGAAGGTGTCCGCGATGGCGAGCACATCGCGGTGGAAGTGCAGACAGCCCTTGGGGCGGCCGGTGGTACCCGAGGTGAAGGCGATCAGCGCGACATCGTCGGCGGCGGTCGGCACCGCGGTGTACGGGGCGCCGCCGGGCCGGGCGAGCTGTCGCAGATCGTCCTCGGCGTCCCCGCCGTACGTGGTGATCCGCAGCCCCGGCACCGCCGCCTCGGCGAGGTCCTCGACGGAGCGGACGTCGCACAGCGCGTACCGCACCTGGGCGAGCTCACAGATCGTGGCCAGCTCCTTGGGGCGCTGCGCGGCCAGTACGGTCACCGCGACCGCCCCCGCCTTCATCACGGCCAGCCAGCAGGCGGCGAGCCAGGGCGTGGTGGGGCCGCGCAGCAGGACGCGGTTGCCCGGCAGCACCCCCAGCCGGCCGGTGAGCGCATGGGCGATGGCGTCGACCTGCGCCCGCAGCTGCCCGTACGTCCACACCGGCCCGTCGGCGTCGCGCATCGCGGGCCGGTCCGGGCCCAGCCGCCCGATGGTTCCGTCCAGCAGCTCGGCGCCGCAGTTCAGACGGTCGGGATAGCCCAGGTCGGTGAGGTGCGGCCACTGCTCCGGGGGTGGCAGGCGGTCGCGCGCGAAGGTGTCGGTGTGGGCCGAGGACCGTAGCTCCATGGCGGGTGCGCCCCCTAGGGCGGCCGGGTGGCCGGCTCGGTTGGCTGCTCGTACGGCCGGCCGGGACCGGTCGACGACGGTCGAGGACTGCCGTTCGGATCCGTCGTCAGCGTAACGTGTTCGTGACGGCAGTCAACAGATCGCGATAGAGGAACCGCTACCAGGGAGCCGCCTCGTGACCGTATTCGCGCTGGGACCGGATGAGCGGGAATGGTGCGCCGAGCTGCGCGCCATGACGGCCGAACGGCTGAAGCCGCTGGCAGAGAAGGGCGAGCCGGGCCGGATCAACCGCCCGCTGGTCGCCGCGCTCGGTGAACTGGGCCTGCTGCGGCGCCTGTTCCCCGAGCGGGGCACGCTGCGCGCCCTGGAGCTGTGTCTACTGCGGGAATCGCTCGCCCAGGAGTGCACCGAGGCGGAGACCGCGCTGGCGCTCCAGGGCCTGGGCGCCTACCCGGTCGTCCAGGCGGGGACCGAGGCGCAGCGCGCCCGCTGGCTGCCCGAGGTCGCCGCCGGGCGGGCGGTGGCGGCCTTCGCGCTGAGCGAGCCGGGGGCGGGCTCGGACGCCGCCGCGCTGTCCCTGGCAGCCGAGCCGGACGGCCCGGACGGCTGGCGGCTGACCGGCGAGAAGTGCTGGATCTCCAACGCCCCGGAGGCCGACTTCGTCACCGTCTTCGCCCGCACCGGGGGAGCGGGCGCCCGCGGTGTCACCGCCTTCCTGGTGCCCGCCGGCCGGCCGGGCCTGACCGGTGAGCACCTGGACATGCTCAGTCCGCACCCCATCGGCACGCTGATCTTCGATGGCACGCCCGTGACCAGGGCGGATGTGCTGGGAGAGGTGGACGGCGGGTTCGCTGTGGCGATGACCACCCTGCATCTGTTCCGGCCGAGCGTGGGCGCCTTCGCGGTCGGGATGGCGCAGGCCGCGCTGGACGCGGCGCTGGCGCACGCGGGCGTGCGCACCGCGTTCGGCGGCCCGCTGCGGGAGCTCCAGTCCGTGGGACATCAGCTCGCCGAGATGGCCACCCGGGTCGAGGCCGCCCGCCTCCTGGTCTACGCGGCGGCCTCCGCGTACGACGCCGGCGCCCCGGACATCGCCAGGCGGTCGGCCATGGCCAAGCTGCTGGCGACCGAGACCGCCCAGTACGTCGTCGATACCGCCGTCCAGATCCACGGCGCCCGCGGGCTGCGCTGCGGCCACCTCCTGGAACACCTCTACCGGGAGGTCCGTGCACCGCGTATCTACGAGGGCGCCACGGAGGTGCAGCGCTCGATCATCGCCAAGGAGCTGTACCGCAACTGAACCTCACCGCCGGGGGCCTCGGCTCCGAAACCCCCGGCGCGGTACGGCCGTTGGTCCGCTCAGCTGTTGGCCTTCCAGACCTGGCCCAGCTTGCACCTGCCGGAGGTGGGACCGTCGCCGTTGGGGTACTTGATGAAGGTGCCGGTGATGGTGGCGGGCGAGGTCTGGCCGGCCGCCACCTGGACCGAGGAGATCTGCGCGGTGCCGACGTGGCCGCCGGACGCGTCGGTGAACTCGACGGTGCCGTTGTAGGTCGCGGTGCCCCGGGAGTTGCCGTTGGTCACGCTCAGCGTGGCGCGCAGGGTGCCGGCGGTGTTGTCGACCTGGCAGTCGGTGATGCGGATGTCCGACTCGGGCGGCGTGGTGGACCCGTCGGTCGGCGAACCGGTGGTGCCGCCGCTGCTGGTGGTGCTCCCGGAGCTGCTGTATCCGCCGCTGCTGCTGTAGCCGCCACTGCTGCTGGAGCTGTGGCTGGAACCGCAGCCTCCGCCGTGCGAATGGCGGGCGCCGGTCAGCGCGACGACCACCAGTGTGCACACGGTGACAGCACGGACATGGCGAAGCTTCATGGTGATTTCCCCCGGAATGAAGGGCCGCTCGTACGGCGGCGGCCGACAGCTCTTGACAAGCGCACGTCAGGCTAGCAAGCGGAGCCGCGGACGCCGAATTCCGGCCACCAGGCGGCCGACGGGCGAGTGTCAGTGGTGGATGTCAGGCTGAAATCACGCAGGGTCCGCGAAGGGAATCGCCATGATCACTACTGACTTCGTCCCCGGCTCGCCGTGCTGGCTCGATCTCGGTGCTCCCGACGTCGAGGTCGCGGCGGCCTTCTACCGCGCCGTGTTCGGCTGGCAGGCCGAACCGGAGGGCGACCAGGGCGCGGACGGATACACCCTCTTCCGGCTCGACGGGAAGGCGGTCGGCGCGGTCGGCCCGCTCCCCGAGGACGGCGCCCGCTCCGCCTGGACGATCTACTTCAACACCCCCGACGCGGAAGCCACGGCCAAGACGGTGGAGCAGGCCGGCGGCTCGGTCTGCTCGGCACCGGCCGAGGTCGGCGCGGGCGACGGCCGGTTCGCCCGGCTCGCGGATCCGCAGGGCGCCGAGTTCGCCGTCTGGCAGCCCGGGAGATACCCGGGTCTCGAGGCCGCGGACGGCGCGGGGAGCCTGGGCTGGACGGAGCTCTACACCACCGACGCGGCCGCCGCGCAGACCTTCTACCGGACCGTCTTCGGCTGGAACACCCAGGACATGCCGCTGCCCGGCGGGGGCGGCACCTACACCCTGCTGTGCCCCGCGAACTGCGGCGAGGAGCGGATGCACGGCGGCCTGATGGGTGTGCCCGCCGATCTGCTCGGCCCCGGCGGAAAGCCGTACTGGCACCCGGTGTTCGGCTCCAAGGACTGCGATGCCACGGTCGGCCTGGTGACGGGCAACGGCGGCACGCTGTCGATGGGCCCGGAAACCGCCGAGGGCGTCGGCCGGCTGGCGGTCTGCAACGACTCGTCGGGCGCGGAGTTCGTGGTGCTCACACCGCAGGGGACGCTGTGACCGCGCACCGCGGATGAGGAGGCGCAGCAGGTCGTTCCTTTCCCGGGTCGGCGTGTCCCACCCCCGCTTAGACTGACTGCTCCAAGTCTGAACAGGGGGCGGGATGAACACCGGTGTCAGCAGGTTGACCCTCGGTCTGGCAGGCGCGCCGGACACCGATGCGGAGGAACTGCACGTGCTCGGCGAGCAGTTGCGCCGTGCCCTGCTGGAACTCGACGTCGAGGACGTGCAGTTGGCCCGTCAGGACGCCGCGGTCCCCGAGGGTGCCAAACCCGGCGAGGCCATCGCCGCGGGAGCGCTCGTCGTCACCACCGTCCCGCTGCTCCTCCGCCAGGTGCTCCAGCTGGTCGACACCTGGCTGCGCAACCGCCCGGTCCGCAGCGTCACGGTGGAACTCGACGGTGACACCATCGAGTTGGGGAACGCCTCCCCGGAGGACCAGCGGCGCCTGATCGACGCATTCGTGAATGCGAGGTCCCGGCCGTCCGGAACACCGCAGTCCGGGGAGTGAGCCGGTGACCGGTTTCCACGCCGGCCGCAGGGACGCACTGCTGATCGCCACCGGCAAGTACGAGAGCCCGGCCCTGAAGCCGCTGCGCTCACCGCGCCAGGACTGCGAGGGCCTGGCCGCCGTCCTCAGCGCTCCGGACATCGGAGGCTTCCAGGTCCAGCAGCTCGTGGACGCCAGGTCGTACGAGGCCAAGCGGGCCCTGGAGCAGTTCTTCCGCAACCGCGGCCGGGAGGATCTGCTGCTGCTCCATCTGTCCTGCCACGGCATCAAGGACGACGAGGGCCATCTCTACTTCGCCGCGCAGGACACCGACAAGGACTTACCGGCCTCCACCGCGGTCCCGGCCGCCTTCCTGCACGACCAGATGGCCCGCTGCCGGGCCCGCACCATCGTCGTGCTGCTGGACTGCTGCTACAGCGGGGCGTTCCTGCCCGGCGCGAAGGGCGACGACTACGTCCAGGTGAAGGAGGAGCTGGCCGGCCACGGCCGGGCCATCCTCACCGCCACCAATCGCACGGAGTACGCCTGGGAGGGCGACCATCTGGAGGCCTCGGCGCCGCAGCCCTCCCGCTTCACCGGCGCCCTGATCGAGGGCCTGCGCAGCGGCGACGCGGACACCGACCGGGACGGCCGGATCACGGTCACCGAACTGTACGACTACGTCTACGAGTACCTGCACCGCAGCGGGGCCCGCCAGCGCCCCCGGATCTGGGCCGACCTGGAGTACCGGGTCACCATCGCCCGAGCCCCCGCCGGGACGCCCGCCGAACAGCCCGCCCCCGCTCCGACCGCCACCCCTGCCCCCGCCCCCGAGCCTCCGCCACCGTCGGCGCAGCACGCATCCTGGAACGCCGCCACCGCGGTCCAGGAGCAGACGGCGCCTCCGCAGCAAGGCCTCTTCGCCCGGCTCAAGGACGCCTTCAACGGTGTGGACTCCGGCCCCGGGCTGCCCACCGCCGCGCGCCGGCTCGCCCATCGCGGCCAGGACGCTCTGATCAGGATGGAGTTCCCGCTGGCCGAGACGGCGCTCGGCACGCTCAAGGACATCGAGGTCGATACCGCGGTGGTCTGCGACCAGTGCGAGGGCGGAGGCGCCGCCGTCGGCACACCGGTGTACCGGTGCCTCACCTGCAACGGCACCGCGACGAACGGCAGGGGAGCGGAGGGCGGCGCCGCCGTTCCGTGCACTTCCTGCAACGGGAGCGGGGTGCGCATCCCGTCACCGTGCCCCTCATGCGCGGGCGAGGGCCGGGTGCCCGTCCGCCGCACCCTCACCGTCCGGATTCCGGGAGGTGTCGATCACGGCACCCGCATCCAGTTCGTCGGCGAGAGCGAGGTGGGACCGGGCGGCGGCCCACCCGGGGACCTCTACCTCGAAGTCGTCGAACTCCCGCACCCGGAGCTGGAGCGCCGGGGCGACGACCTGCATCTCACCCGGCGCATCCCGCACTCGCTCGCGCGCAGCGGCGGCACGATCGAGGTGCCCACACTCGACGGCCCCACGTCCGTCCGGATCCCCCCAGGCCTGCTTTCGGGCCAGACGCTGCGCCTCGCCGAGTACGGCACGATGCATTTGCGCGGCGCCGGCCGCGGCGACCTGCTGCTCCGCCTCGAGGTCGCGGGGAACGGCCGATAGCCGGAGCGGGGACGGGAGGTGGTACGCGGGCGGGGTTCGGCACGTTCACTCGTTCGTGTGCACTCGTTCGATGCAGCCCTTGGGGGCTTGGCAGGGGAAGAACACTGCTGCCATGAGCAGCGATCGGCGACCGTCCCTGCCGGAAGCTCTCCGGCGTGAACTCAGGCTCGAGGTCGGCGGCATGTGTCCGTTCAGCCAGTGCCGGATGCCGACCCAGGAGGACTGCCACATCTGGGACCGGGCAAAGGGCGGCCCGGACGTGTTCGGCAACCTGCTGCGTGCCTGCGCCGCGCACCATCACATGCACACGCTGAACCAGATCCCGGACAAGGACCTGCGAGTGATCAAGGCCAGACTCGCTTGGTCCAATGATCGCTACACGGGCTCGGAATACCTGTGGCTGGAGGTCTTCGCCCACCTGGGTGGAACGCACTTCAACTTCCCGGCGGCCAACCGGAATTGCCTCCGTTTCCTGCGTGCGGACGGATACATCGAGCTGCTCTCCACGGAGGCGGGCGTCGACAGGTGGCACTTCACCCGCATCGGGCAGTTCTTCGCGCAGGCTTGGAGCGAGTCCGGAGCGCATCCGATCCGCATCTCGCGAGCTTCTGCGTAGCGGCACAGCCTGCGTCGACGGCCCGGGGCGGGCCCGCGGCGGCCCAGGGACTTCGCGACCCGGCCCGGCGGGCGTTGGGACCGAGCCGGTGCTCAGCGCGGGCATCCTGTGCTTCGCCCTGCTCGGTGTCTACGCGCTCTCGCAGAGCACTTTCGAGGTGGTGCCGGCCATCGCGGTGGCGGTCCTCGGTCTCTTCATGCGCCGCACCGGTTACCTCATCGCACCGCTCATCCTCGGCGCGGTACAAGGGTCCGCCTCCCGGAGCCGGTGTAGGCGGCGTCCGGGCCCGTCTCCCGCGCGGCCCCGGTTCCGCTGTCGTTCGGTCGTGCCTCTGCGAAGCCTCTTCGAGGCCGGGCCAGGCGCGGGTCATGGGGGGCGGGGCCGCTACTCAGCGCCGCCTGAGTAGCCGTACTCATGTGGATCCGGCCGGCCGACCTACGCTGCGAAGAACGAAGAGGCACCGAATCTTCTGGGGAAGACCATGAACGCTGGACGACTGAACGCAATAGCCCGGATGACCTTCGGCAACCCCGTCTCGCAGATCTATCTCGTGGTGGTCGCCGCCGCGACCGTCATCTGGGTGCTCGCCGAGAGCACCGACCCGTTCGGCGGGTTCTGGATGTTCATCGTCACCATGCCGACGATCTTGGTCTTCACGTTGGTCGAAGAGATCTTCCCGGGCCTGGACGACATGCCGTCGTGGTACCTCTACACCTCCGTGGCTGTCTCCGTACTCATCCAGTGCATGTTCATGGGCGCCGTTTTCTCCCTCGCCAGTACGGGCAAGTGGCTCCCGGCACGGCCCCAGGGAAACTGACCGCCTTGCTCCCGCGCCCGCTGTTCGGCGCCGCGCGTCCGGCCTTCGGCAACGCTCTGCCGCTGACGTACTCGGCGCAGGATGCCGCCGCACACACTCCTGACCCGCGTCTTCGCAAGTCAGATGGGGTGCGGCGGCATCGGTTGATCAGATGTCCCGGAAGATCTCGATCTGCGCCCCGATGGAGTTCAGTCGCTCGGCCAGGTCCTCGTAACCGCGGTTGATGACATAGACGTTGCGCAGGACGGACGTGCCCTCGGCGGCCATCATGGCGAGGAGGACGACGACCGCGGGGCGCAGGGCCGGCGGGCACATCATCTCCGCCGAGCGCCAGCGGGTCGTGCCGTCCACCAGGACCCGGTGCGGGTCGAGCAGTTTGACCTGGGCGCCCAGGCGGTTGAGGTCGGTCAGGTAGATGGCGCGGTTGTCGTAGACCCAGTCGTGGATGAGGGTCTGGCCCTGGGCGCTGGCCGCGATGGCCGCGAAGAAGGGGACGTTGTCGATGTTGAGGCCCGGGAAGGGCATGGGGTGGATCTTGTCCAGCGGGGCCTGGAGCTTGGAGGGGCGGACGGTCAGATCGATCAGCCGGGTGCGGCCGTTGTCGGCGGCGTACTCCGTGCTGCGCTCGTGGTCCAGGCCCATCTCCTCCAGGACGGCCAGCTCGATCTCCAGGAATTCCACCGGAACCCGACGGATCGTCAGCTCGGACTCGGTGACAACTGCCGCCGCCAGCAGGCTCATTGCCTCGACCGGGTCCTCGGACGGCGCGAAGTCCACATCGCGCTCGATGTGCGCCGTGCCGTGGACGGTGAGGGTGGTGGTGCCGATGCCGTCGACGCGTACGCCCAGCTCCTCCAGGAAGAAGCAGAGGTCCTGGACCATGTAGTTGGAGGAGGCGTTGCGGATGACGGTGATGCCGTCGTGCCGGGCGGCGGCCAGCAGCGCGTTCTCGGTGACGGTGTCGCCGCGCTCGGTCAGTACGATCGCGCGCTTGGGGGCGACGCTGCGGTCGACCTCGCCGATGTAGGTGCCGTCGGTGGCCGTGATCTCCAGCCCGAAGTGGCGCAGCGCCGTCATATGGGGGGTCACGGTCCGGGTGCCCAGGTCGCAACCGCCCGCGTACGGCAGCTTGAAGTGGTCCATGCGGTGCAGCAGCGGACCGAGGAACATGATGACGCTGCGGGTGCGGCGGGCCGCCTCGGTGTCCATCGCGTCGAGGTCGAGCTCCGCGGGCGGGATGATCTCCAGGTCGTTGCCGTCGTTGATCCAGCGGGTGCGTACGCCGATGCTGCCCAGCACTTCGAGGATGCGGTAGACCTCCTCGATGCGGGCCACCCGGCGCAGTGTGGTGCGCCCGGCGTTCAGCAGCGTGGCGCACAGCAGCGCGACACAGGCGTTCTTGCTCGTCTTCACATCGATGCTGCCCGACAGCCGGCGGCCGCCGACCACCCGCAGATGCATCGGCCCGGCATAGCCGAGCGACACGATTTCGCTGTCGAGTGCCTCGCCGATCCGGGCGATCATCTCAAGACTGATGTTCTGATTCCCGCGTTCGATGCGGTTGACCGCACTCTGGCTGGTGCCCAGTGCCTCGGCAAGTTGCGTCTGTGTCCAGCCACGGTGCTGTCGGGCGTCACGGATGAGTCGGCCGATGCGTACGAGGTAGTCGTCTGCCATGGGGTCGACCGTATCTCAGATATGAGATGGATACGCAATTGCCTGTAACTGGGTTGTTCTACTAATGTGCAAACAACTGAGAGGTGGTCACCAGACTCATGAAGAGTGCTCCGCGTTCCGCCTTAGCCCCAAAGGGCCGTCTGTGGGCGTTTGTTGTCGCCTTCCCCTTCATCGCCGCGACCGTGGCCATAGCCGTCCTCTATGTTTCGGTTTCCGCCCGATTGCCCGATTCGCTTGCCACCCATTTCGGTGCCGACGGCCGGCCCGACGGGTTCACCTCCTCGCACGGCTTCCTGACGGCCGCTCTCCTCGCACTGCTCGTCCTCGGCATCGTCTACGGCCTGCTCATGGGGCTGCGGAAGCCCTCGGCCGGCACGCCCTGGGTGATCGCCGGCGGCTACGCCACCGCCTTCGGACTCGGCTACCCCGTCTGTCTGATCCTGCTGGGCAACGCCGATGTCACCGACACCTCGGCCGTACGGCTGCCGCCGTGGGAGGCCGCCCCGGCGCTCATCGTCGCCCTCCTCGCCGGCGTACTGGGCCGCCTCCTGGCCGGGCCCGCGCCCGGCCCGCACCACCCGGAAACGGGCGAGGCACCCCGGCTCGACCTCCCGGCCGGTACCTCGGCGGGCTGGTCACGGACCATCAGCTCGCTGCCGCTGATGACGGCGGGCGTCCTGATGGCCGGCGCCGGGGGCGTCACCCTCCTCATCGGCGGGGCGACAGCCTTCGCCGTCTTCCTGCTCGCCGGCGGGGCCGCGGTCATCGCCGTCACATCGGTACGGGTGACCGTCGACCGCCGCGGTCTGACGCTCGCGCCCGCCCCGCTCTCCGCCTTCCGGATCCGGTTCCGGCGCATCCCCCTCGGCCGGGTGGCCGAGGCCACCAGCCGCCCGATCGCCGCCTTCGACGAACTCGGCGGCTGGGGCTACCGTGTTCAGGCCGACCGCAGCGGGCTCGTACTGCGCTCGGGCGAGGGCCTCGTGCTACGGCTCACCAGCGGCCGGGAGTTCTTGGTGACGGTCGACGACGCGGCGACCGCCGCCGCACTGCTCAATACGTACCTCGACCGCGAGCGTGCGCGGGAAGGAGGCTGAGATGCTCTTCCGGGTCGACCCCGGCTCGTCCGTCCCGCTCGGCGAGCAGATCGCGGCCTCGGTCCGCGGCGCCATCGCCGAGGGCACGGTCGGCACGGGGGAGCGCCTGCCGGCCGCCCGTGAACTCGCCGCGTCCCTCGGCGTGAACGTCCACACCGTGCTCCGCGGCTACCAGCGCCTCAAGGAGGAGGGGCTGATCGAACTCCGCCGCGGCCGCGGTGCGGTGGTCACCGGCGCGGCTTCGCCGGCCCGCGCCCGGCTGGGCGAGACCGCCGAACGCCTGATCGCGGAGGCCCGGCGCCTGGGGCTCTCGGACGAGGAGATCGTGACGGTCGTCCGGGTGGGCCTGGCCGGCCGCTGAGACGAGCCGCCGGGGGAGGCGCATGCGCCGGCGCGGTGACGGGGCCCGGGCGGGGAGGCGTACCGCGCCCGGGGCTCAACTCCCTGGTGCCCGTAGGCCGGGTACCTGCGGCGAGAGCAGCGCGGCGGCCGTGGCGAGGACGATCAGCGCCGGGCAGCCGGCCGGTGCGCGGCCCACGCCAAGGTGTGCCGCGACCGGTCCGGCGGCCGGCCGGCACGGAGAGGGTGCCGGCGCCGCGACGAGCCGTACGAATCGCCAGTCGCGCCAGAGGGAAAGACGGCGTCCCGGTGCGCAGAACCAGCGGTCAGCTGCGGATGGTTGCCATCCAGGCGACCGGGCCGCAGGTCGCCGTCCGCCTGGGCGAGGTGATCGACGGCTGGTTCCGTACGGACCGGGCCGTGATGCCCAAGGACGCGGTGTTCCCGTCCGGGAAGTCCGGCCAAGAGGTGGCGCGGCACAACACGGCGGACATGAAGTCCTCGCAGCGGGCCGCCACTTCGGCCGCGCTCGGATTCCTCCGGCAGGACCCGGACCGGGTGAAGGTGAGGCTGACGCTCGACGATGTGGGCGGGCCCAGCGCCGGCCTGATGTTCTCGCTCGGCATCGTCGACAAGGTCGCCGGCGACGGCAGCGGCGGTGACCTCACCGGCGGCCGCACCATCGCCGGCACCGGGACGATCGATGCCGACGGGCGGGTCGGCGCGGTCGGCGGGGCGGCGCTGAAGACCCAGGCGGCCAGCCGGGACGGGGCGAGAGTCTTCCTCGTACCGCAGGCGGAGTGCGCACAGGTGCAGCCCGCCCCGGACGGCCTGCGGCTGATCCCCGTCACCACCCTCAAGGGCGCGGTGCGGGCCCTGAGCGCGCCGGCCAAGGGCGGCCCGGTCCCCGGGTGTTGACCGGCCGGCCTCGTCGGCCGACTGTCGGCAACCCGGCTGCCCTGCCCCGGTCAGTCGTCCAGCACCGCCAGGTCCAGCCGCCGCAGCCGGGCGGGATCGGCCAGGATGTCGATCTCGACGATCTTTCCGCGCGCCACGGTGAAGCCCATGACGGCGAGTGCCTGCCCGCCCCGCATGGTGACCAGCCCCGGGGCGCCGTTGACCAGCGCGGGCCGGGCGAACGGGGCGAGCCGGGAGAAGGTCAGCGCCTGCTCCACGACCGCCCGCGCCCCGCGGACCAGCTTCGATACGCCACCGGACGCGGGTCCGGCGTCGGCCCGCAGCAGCACGTCCGGGTCGAGGACCGCCAGCAGCCCTTCGAAGTCGCCTGCGCGCGAGGCGGCCAGGAAGGCGTCGACGACCTCCCGCTGACGCGCCGGATCGGTGTCGGGCGTCGGCGCCGTTCCTTGCACGCGACGCCGCGCCCGGCTGGCGAGCTGCCGGGCGGCGGCCGGCGTACGGTCCACGAGGGGCGCGATCTCGTCGAACGGCATCGCGAACATGTCGTGCAGGACGAACGCCAACCGCTCGGCGGGGGAGAGGGTTTCCAGGACGACGAGCAGCGCCAGCCCGACCGAGTCGGCCAGCACCGCCGCGCCCTCCGGGTCGGCGGAGTCCTGGCGGCCCACGACCGGCTCGGGGACATGCACCTCAAGGGGTTCCTCGCGCCGTGCCTTGCGCCTCCGCAGCTGGTCCAGGCACACCCGCCCGACGACCGTGGTCAGCCAGCCGCCCAGATTCTCCACCTCGCGCGCATCCGACCGGCTCAGCCGCAGCCAGGCCTCCTGGACGGCGTCATCGGCCTCACTGAGCGAGCCGAGCATCCGGTAGGCCACCGACCGCAGATGGTTCCGGTTCTCCTCGAATCGTGCCGCCAGCCACTCGTGCTCGTTCATCGAATCTCATTCCTCGCCCGTCGAGAGTCCGTCATAGCAATGACGCGGGGCGTGGGGCGGATGTGACACGGCAGGGGAAGCCAAGGCCGCCGCACGGCCCGGCCGACGACGGCCCACGATTTCACCGCCGGGACCCGCACGCCCTCACTCCGACGCCCGCCCCGCGATCTGCTTCTCGAACCAGTGGTGGGCGTAAGACTCGTCGTTGAAGGCCGGCACCTCCCGGAAGCCGTAGGAGTGGTACAGGCCGATCGCGGCGCTGAGCGCCTTGTTGGTGTCCAGGCGTAGTACGTCGCAGCCGTGCCGGGCGGCCCGCGCCTCCAGTTCGGTCAGGAAACGACGGGCGAGGCCGAGGCCGCGGGCGTGCGGCGCGACCCACATACGTTTGATCTCGGCGGGGGCGCCGGGCGGCAGCTTCAGGCCGGCGCAGCCAAGGGGTTCGCCGTGCATCCGGGCGACCAGGAACAGACCGTGCGGCGGCCGGAGTTCGCCGGCGTCGGGCAGCAGGCTCCGCGCGGGGTCGAAGCCGGTGTCGAAGCGTTCCTGAAGCTCGGTGGAGTAGGACCGCAGGCAGTGCTGGGCGTCGGGGTGGTCCGGGTCGACGGCGTCCAGTGTGACCGTCGCGGCGGTCAGCAGCCGTTCGACCTCGGCCATGGCGGCGACCAGCCGGGCGCGCTGGGCGGGGTTGAGCGGGTCCAGGAGGGAACCGGCCAGCTCGTCGCTGCGCTCGTCGAGCAGCGTGCGCTCCGCGCGGCCCGCCTCGGTGAGCCGGACGGTGCGCACCCGTCTGTCCTGGGGCTGTGGCTCAACCGTCACCAGGCCGGCGTTCTCCAGGGAGCGCAGCAGACGACTGACGTACCCGGAGTCGAGCCCCAGACGCTCGCGCAGCCGCCGTACGTCCTGGCCCTCCGCGCCGATCTCCCAGAGCAGCCGGGCCTCGCCGATGGGCCGGTCGCGGCCCAGGTAGTGGTCGTGGAGCACGCCCACGCGTTCGGTGACGGTGCGGTTGAACCGCCGCACCTGCTTGATCTCCTCCGCCGCGGCCATTCTCTGACTTTAGTCAGAGAATGGCGGTGCGGCCAGAGGCGCGGGGAGACCAGCAAGGTGGTGGCGGGGGCCGCGGCCGACCTCGTAAGGGCCGCTGCGGGGTGTGGTCACGGGGCGGCCGGTGGTACACACAGCACCCCAGGAAGATCCGTTATCGGGCGTTGCGTATCCCGAGAATGTACGCCGCGGTAAGCGCAACGGCACGGTCTTCGTCATGTGACAGCTCTGCGAGGGCACATGACGCGGTGGTTCCTGGGATGTCCGCGAGCGCCTGTGTCAGCCGGCGGCGTGCAGACGCTTCAACGGTGCCGTGGGTGAGGCGATCAACGAGCCCGGTAGCGATCTGATCCGCCAACGCGGGACGACTCGCCAGCGCGCTCAGTGCATCGGCCGCATCGACGTCATTCGTCTCCTCGACGACCATATCGATGAGCGTCGGGACCGCGTCGGCCACTCCACGTGCCCCGAGCGCCAGAGCTGCATACCTGCGGACCACGATGTCGGGGTTCGCGAGGGCGTCCCGCAGCAGTGCGGTCGCCTCGCCGTTCGGAATCTCGGCGATGGACTGGACGGCACGTTTCCGCACCTCGGCCACTGGTGAGCCGAGGCCCTCCGCCAGCAGAGCCAATCCGCCCTCGCCCCATTGCGCCAAGGCCCATCGAAGGGCTCCGGCGACGTTCGGGTCCGTCTCGCTCAGCGCCGCCTCGACCAGTGCTTCCACCGGCACCGGAACCTCGTCGACCGAGGACAGGGCCGCGCGCTGGCGCGTCCCGGCGCTCTTTGACCCCAACGCCTGGAGGAGTGCAACGGTCTGGAGGACGTGCTCCCAGCCGGCGGGTTCCGCGGCATCGATCCGACGGAGTCGCGTGAGCAGCTCCGTCTCACGTGCAATGCGTTCTTGCGTCTGGCGGATGAGGTCGTCGACGAGCTCTGAGGGCGTGAAGCCGGGATCATCGAGCGCGCGCCCGACGTCACGCAGCGACAGCCCCAATGACCGCAGGCTCTCGATATGGAAGATCCGCCGGATGTCCTCGCTGGAGTACTCCCGGTAGCCCGCGTCGGTACGACCCGTTGGCCGCACCAGGCCGAGCGAGTCGTAATGCCTGAGCATGCGGGCGCTGACGCCGGAGCGTCGTGCCACATCACCGATCAACACTGGCCCTCACCCCTCCTGGCTGGTCCTGCCGAGGGCCACGACGCGCTTCGCCTCCTCGATCGCGAACTCGAATCCGGCATCCGGGTCGCGCAACAGCCGTTCGGTGGCGATCGCGTGCGCGCGCACACGAGGGTCGAGATCCGTCATCGCGGCGCGCAGGGTCGGCATGATCACCTCACCGAGCGCGATCAGCGCCCGGCTGAGGCTCAGCTGCGTCTCACGTTCGCCGCGTCCGAGCTGTGTCGACAATACTGCGGCCAACTCGGGCTCCTCGCCTTCGGGCACGAGCACGACCGCTGCCCGCCAAGCGCTCCGCGCCACCTCATCGTCGGCGTCGGACAGCAGCGCCCGTGTGATCGCCGGCCACGCCTGCCGATCCCCGATCTTGGACAGCGTGTGCAACGCCTGGCTTCGTGCCTGCGCACGCTCCGAGCGGACTTCACTGACAAGCTCCGGGACCGTCATTGATGCTGAGTGGCGGGTGAGTGCCCACGTCAGCATTTCGCGGACGTAGAACTCGGGCTCGCTCGCGCATCGCTCGATGAGCTTGTCGATGAACCGCGGGTCAGGGGTCGTGCCGACCGCCAGCGCCGCCCGCAGCCGCACTGACGAGCGACTGTCCTCCAGCCCCTGGACGGCTCGAAGCACATCCGTGTCCTGTTTCGGCATGGCCATCGGGACCACCTCCTTGGCCGCAGTGAAGACCTTGTCACTGTGTCAAGGTCAAGCGGGGGCACGGCGCGAGGTCACCAGGCGCCCAGGCACACTCTGTCCACCAAGTTCGGCGCCAGGGAGGTCAGATGAGACGTGCGTGACGTTGAGGCACGTTCCCGTTCCTGTTCCCGTTCCTGTTCCCGTTCCCGTTCGCGTTCACGTGTGCGCCGACATCACGCATCGTCAGGAATCGCGAGTGGTGGCGCAGGCACTCAGCGCGGCGCATATCCCCGCAGGAAGGCCCGTACGCCCGACTCGATGATCGCGCCCTCAGCCTCCTCCGACAGCGGCAGCGCTCCGTAGAAGCTCTGCTCGTTGACCTCGGCCGCCGTGAGCAGCAGCAAGTGGCGGGCCGCCCGCGCCGGTTCGTCCGTTGCGAGCAGCCCGTCGGCGGCCAGCTGCTCGAACCGCTCGGCCACCGCATCGGATGCCCGCTGCGGGCCGCTCTGCCGCCAGGCCGTGAGGAACTCCTCCGGGACATGGGCGCTTTCCACCCGCATCTGCCGGATGACCGCGAAGTGATCGGAGAACCGGTGCGACGGGGCGATCCAGGCCCGTACGAACGCGATGAGGTCCTGCTCCAGGTCGTCCGCGGTCACCTTGTGCAGCCGTCGGTCGATCGCGTCGAGGAGCGCCTCGACGACCGACTCCGAACCCTCGACCACCACGGCCCGGAAGAGCTGGCCCTTGCCGCCGGGGAAGTGGTTGTAGATGGTGCGGGTGGAGACCACGGCCTCCTTGGCGATCGAGTCGATGCTCGTCCGCGTATAGCCGTCGCGCCCGAAGACCTTGCGCGCGCCCTGCACGATGGCCGCCCGCTTCTCCGCCATGCCCTGCCTCATGGGTGACTTCCCTTTCTGCCGCTACCGCCCTGGTCAAGGTGCCCGCCCGAAGAAAAAGTACAACGAGCGTTGCAGTCACTGCCATGATCGTTGTACTTTACTCGAAGTGACGAACCGTCGTACGACCACCTCGACCGCCTCGACCACTGTTCCTTCCGCCTCCTTGGGCCGGCCGCTGCGCGCCTCTGTCATCGGGGTTGAGGAACCAGCGGACAGCCGTTGTCGCTGAGAGCGATCTTGATTCGGGTGAGCCTGGAGATCTTCTACGGCTGTTGCCGGCGTGAAGAGGACGCTGATCGGGGTGGAGCCACCTGGTCAGCCTCCCGGTGTCGGCCGGGTTGATCGTCACTACTCCGGTTCATGCCGGTTTGCCCGGTGATCGTAGGTCCTCGCCGGATTGATCTCTGGTTGACCTCAACCCTGACAGGGGCTGTGCACGAGCATCAGCCCAGAAAGGAAGATCTTGCCCACCAAGACTCTCCAGATTCCCACCCCGGACGGCCAGGCCGACGCCTTCGCCGCCTTCCCCGACCGTGGCGAGCGGCACCCGGGGGTGCTGATGTACGCGGACGCCTTCGGCATCCGGCCCGTGCTGCGGGAGATGGCCCGCGAACTGGCCGGGCACGGGTACTACGTGCTCGTCCCCAACTTCTTCTACCGGCACGGCCCGGCACCGCTGCTCGAACTTCCCGAGCACATCGGAGAGGAGGCCCGGCCCGCGGTCATCGCCCAGGTGATGCCCTTGATCGAGGCGCACACCACCGAACGCATCCTGCGCGACGCCGACGCCTACCTCAGCTTCCTCACCACCCAGCCCGAGGTCAGCGCCGGCCCGGTCGCGGTGACCGGCTACTGCATAGGCGGCCTCCTGGCGATGCACACCGCAGCGGCTCACCCCGGCCAGGTGGCCGCCGTCGCCGGATTCCACGGCCCCGTGGGCGCCGACGGGCCCGACAGGGACCGCCTCCTCTCCAAGCTCACCGCCCAGGTCCACCTCGGCCACGCCGAAACCGACATGACGCCCGAGGCCCTCGGCGAGCTCAACCAGGCCCTGGACGCCGCGGGTGTCGGCTACACCTCCGAGATCTACCCCGGCACCGTCCACGGTTTCACCATGTCCGACACCTACGCCTTCAGCCCCTCCGGAATGCAGCGCCACTGGGACCGCCTGCTCCCCCTCCTCGGCCGCACCCTGGCCACCGGCTGAGGCTCCGGCTCGGAAACCGGACCAGAGCGCGTCACGAAAGCGGGCTCGCCACATTCGGGTGGCGAGCCCGGTAGTGCGATCACCCGCACGACGATGAGAGCAGTCAGGAGGCGGTCAGGGCATGACCCCGGCGCGGCGATGTACTAGAGTTATCTCGACATCGAGATATCTGCCGAGAGGCGTACCGCTGCCGCGCCAGTAAGGCGTACCTAACTTAGGCTCACCTTAGCGGATGTGGCGAGAACCTGTGACGGCAGGATTGCGGTGGTACGCGCGAATTCATGCATGAAGGAGACTGTCGTGTCGGCGAACAGCTTCGACGCCCGCAGCACGCTGCAGGTGGGCGACGAGTCGTACGAGATCTTCCGGCTGGACAAGGTGGAGGGCTCGGCCCGCCTCCCGTACAGCCTGAAGGTGCTGCTGGAGAACCTGCTCCGCACCGAGGACGGTGCGAACATCACCGCCGACCACATCCGGGCGCTCGGTGGCTGGGACTCGCAGGCCCAGCCCAGCCAGGAGATCCAGTTCACGCCGGCCCGCGTGATCATGCAGGACTTCACCGGCGTTCCCTGTGTCGTGGACCTCGCGACCATGCGTGAGGCCGTGAAGGAGCTGGGCGGCGACCCGGCGAAGATCAACCCGCTGGCGCCGGCCGAGCTGGTCATCGACCACTCCGTCATCGCCGACAAGTTCGGCACCAACGACGCCTTCAAGCAGAACGTCGAGCTGGAGTACGGCCGCAACAAGGAGCGCTACCAGTTCCTGCGCTGGGGCCAGACCGCCTTCGACGAGTTCAAGGTCGTCCCGCCGGGCACCGGCATCGTCCACCAGGTGAACATCGAGCACCTGGCCCGTACGGTCATGATCCGCAACGGACAGGCCTACCCCGACACCCTCGTCGGCACCGACTCGCACACCACCATGGTCAACGGCCTCGGCGTGCTGGGCTGGGGCGTCGGCGGCATCGAGGCCGAGGCCGCGATGCTCGGCCAGCCGGTCTCCATGCTCATCCCGCGCGTCGTCGGCTTCAAGCTGACCGGTGAGCTCACCCCCGGCACCACCGCCACCGACCTCGTGCTGACCATCACCGAGATGCTGCGCAAGCACGGCGTCGTCGGCAAGTTCGTCGAGTTCTACGGCGAGGGTGTGGCCGCCACCTCGCTGGCCAACCGCGCCACCATCGGCAACATGTCGCCGGAGTTCGGTTCGACGGCGGCGATCTTCCCGATCGACGACGAGACCCTGAACTACCTGAAGCTGACCGGCCGCAGCGAGCAGCAGGTCGCGCTGGTCGAGGCGTACGCCAAGGAGCAGGGCCTCTGGCTCGACCCGGCCGCCGAGCCCGACTTCTCCGAGAAGCTGGAGCTGGACCTGTCGACGGTCGTCCCGTCGATCGCCGGTCCGAAGCGTCCGCAGGACCGGATCGTGCTGGCCAAGGCCGCCGAGCAGTTCGCGCAGGACGTCCGCAACTACGTCGGCGACGCGGACGAGGAGGCGGGCAAGGAGTCCTTCCCGGCCTCGGACGCCCCGGCGGTGGACCACAACGGCGCGCCGACCAAGCCGACCCAGGTGACCACCCCCGACGGCACCGTGTACGAGATCGACCACGGCGCGGTGACCGTCGCCGCGATCACCTCCTGCACCAACACCTCCAACCCGTACGTCATGGTCGCCGCCGCGCTGGTGGCCAAGAAGGCGGTCGAGAAGGGCCTGACCCGCAAGCCGTGGGTCAAGACCACCCTGGCCCCGGGATCCAAGGTCGTCACCGACTACTTCGACAAGGCCGGCCTGACCCCGTACCTGGACAAGCTGGGCTTCAACCTCGTCGGCTACGGCTGCACCACCTGCATCGGCAACTCCGGCCCGCTGGACGAAGAGGTCTCCAAGGCCGTCAACGAGGCCGACCTCGCCGTCACCTCGGTGCTCTCCGGCAACCGTAACTTCGAGGGCCGGATCAACCCCGACGTCAAGATGAACTACCTGGCGTCCCCGCCGCTGGTCGTCGCGTACGCCATCGCCGGCTCCATGAAGGTGAACATCACCGAGGAGGCCATCGGCAACGACACCGAGGGCAACCCGGTGTACCTGAAGGACATCTGGCCGACCGAGGCCGAGGTCAACGAGGTCGTGGCCAACGCCATCGGCGAGGACATGTTCAACAAGTCCTACCAGGACGTCTTCGCGGGTGACGCCCAGTGGCAGGCGCTGCCGATCCCGACCGGCAACACCTTCGAGTGGGACGCCGAGTCCACCTACGTCCGTAAGCCCCCGTACTTCGAGGGCATGACGATGGAGACCACCCCGGTCGAGGACATCGCCGGTGCCCGTGTGCTGGCCAAGCTGGGCGACTCGGTCACCACCGACCACATCTCCCCGGCCGGTGCGATCAAGGCCGACACCCCGGCCGGCAAGTACCTCACCGAGCACGGCGTCGAGCGTCGCGACTTCAACTCCTACGGCTCCCGCCGTGGTAACCACGAGGTCATGATCCGCGGCACCTTCGCCAACATCCGTCTGCGCAACCAGATCGCGCCGGGCACCGAGGGCGGCTTCACCCGCGACTTCACCCAGGACGGCGGTCCGGTGTCGTTCATCTACGACGCCTCGCAGAACTACCAGGCGGCCGGCATCCCGCTGGTCATCCTGGCCGGCAAGGAGTACGGCTCCGGCTCGTCCCGCGACTGGGCCGCCAAGGGCACCGCGCTCCTGGGCGTCAAGGCCGTCATCGCCGAGTCCTACGAGCGCATCCACCGCTCGAACCTGATCGGCATGGGCGTGCTCCCGCTCCAGTTCCCCGAGGGCGCCTCCGCACTGTCCCTGGGCCTGACCGGCGAGGAGACCTTCTCCCTCACCGGCATCACCGCCCTGAACGACGGCGGCATCCCGGAGACCGTCAAGGTCAAGGCCACCGCTCCCTCTGGGGAAGTTGTCGAGTTCGACGCCAAGGTGCGCATCGACACCCCCGGTGAGGCGGACTACTACCGCAACGGCGGCATCATGCAGTACGTGCTGCGGTCGCTCATCCGGAAGTAAACGCAGCCGCAAGCAGGTCCCGGCAGCACGACGACGGGCCGCACTCCCTCGACCGAGGGGGTGCGGCCCGTCCGCGTACCGGCAGTCTTACGGCCCGGTGGTCAGAACATCAGGCGGTAGCTGCCGAAGGAGCCGTGGGCCTTGACGGGCTTGGCGTACGGCGCGGAGGCGTTGCCGGTGCCCTGGTAGATGTACAGCGTGCCGTTGCCGGCCCGGGCCAGCAGATCGGCGATGCCGTCGCGGTTCACATCCCCGCTGGAGTGCAGGTAGTTGTACGCGTTCCAGCCCCCGCCGATCTTCTTGCGGGCCGCGAACGGCGTCTTGGCGTCGCCGGTGCCCTGGTAGAGCCAGAGCACCCCCGCCTTGTCCCTGGCGACCAGGTCGGCCCGGCCGTCGCCGGTGAGGTCGCCCTGGCCGGCGAGCTGGGTGTAGCCGCCCCAGCCGGCGCCGACGCGGATCCGCGGGGTCACCGTGCCGTCGCGGCGCGCCAGGTACAGCCACAGCACGCCGGACCTGTCGACGGCGAGGATGTCCGACTCCTTGGCACCGGCGACGTTGCCGGGGGAGAGGACCTTGGAGTAGATCTGCCAACCGCCGCCGATGGCACGGGTCTTCACCATGCCGTCGGCGCCTGTGTAGGTGAACGACAGCGCGCCGTTGTTCATCCAGTAGTAGGTGGCGTCGCCGTAGCCGTCCTTGTCGTTGTCGACCTGGGCAGCGGCCTTGAGGTACTTGAAGTCCCCGATGTCGTCCCCGTCGAAGATCTTGTCGCGGGGCCCGAAGTTTCCGTTGCGGTCCGGCGCGTACATGAAGAGGCTGCCGTCGCGCTCCACACCGTCCAGGACGAAGAAGAACGGGGTGTTGTACACGGTGCCGGACGCGGCCTGCGCAGGCTCCGGCGTCACCACGGCCTTGAGGCGGGAGGCCTCGGACGGGGTGGGGCTGTCGGCCAGCGCGGTGGCCGCGGTCGAACCCGCCAGTGCGGTGGCGAGCGCCACGGTCGCGAGGCGGGTCAGGGCCCGTCCGCGCCGACGGCCGAAGGGAAGTATCACCTAATGTCTCCCAGTATTCAGACAAGAGACGTGACGCGCCCCATAGGGGACGCGTCACGTGATCAGCTGAATAGTTCCACAAGAGCTCCACAAGTCAACTGGTTATGGGGCTCCCAGCAGTTCGACCTCGGCGAGCGTCGGTGTGCCGTCGGCCACCAGCCGGTAGTGCCGGTAGACCCCCGGCCGGCCGACGGCGAAGACACGGGTCTGGTGGTCCCAGGTGAAGGACTCGCCGGAGCGGCGGTCCAGCTCCTGCCAGTGGCTGCCGTCCGCGGAGCCCTCCAGCCGCCAGCCGGTGGGCGCCGTGCGGTGGTCCGCCGAGGTGAGGGTGTACGACGTGACCCGGGCGGGCCCGGTCAGAACGGCCGGGACGGTGGTGACCGCGGCCGAGGTGTCGGAGGTGTTGTCGAACAGTGGGCCGGCGGCGGGATCGGTCAGATCCGCCGGCGGGGTGGGCACCTGGTCGTCCTTGGCGAGGGCGGTCGGCGCGGCATCCCGGCCGGTTCCCCAGGCCGAGGGCCGCTCGCCCATGGTGAATTCCAGGGTTCCGCCGCGGGCGAGGAGCCGGTGCGGCAGGGCGGTGGAGTGCCAGGGTTTTCCGTTGAACCGGAGGCTCTGGACGTAGACATTGCGGGCGTTGTTGCGCGGCGCCTTGATGGTCAGATCGCGGCCGTTCTCCAGGTGGAGGGTCGCCTTGGTGAACAGCGGTGAGCCCACCGCGTATTCACCCTGCCCCATCACCAGCGGATAGAAGCCGAGCGAGCTGAAGACGTACCACGCGGACATTTCACCGTTGTCCTCGTCGCCCGGATACCCCTGGCCGATCTCACTGCCGAGGTAGAGCCGGGACAGCGCCTCGCGGACCTTCGCCTGGGTTTTCCAGGGCTGCCCCGCCGCGTCGTAGACATAGGCGATGTGGTGCGAGGGCTGGTTGCTGTGTCCGTACATGCCCATACGGGTGTCACGCGCCTCGGTCATCTCGTGGATCACCTCGCCGTAGGATCCGGCGAATTCCTTGGCCGCGGTTTCCGGTGTGGAGAAGTAGGCGTCCAGTTTCTTCGCCAGCCCGGCGCGGCCGCCGTAGAGGTTGGCCAGGCCCCGGGTGTCCTGGGGTGCGGTGAAGGCGAAGGTCCAGGCGTTGGTCTCGGTGTAGTCGTGGCCCCAGACGCGGGGGTCGAACCGGTCCGCGGGAAGGCGCCAGTTGCCCTTGGCGTCCTTGCCCTGGAAGAAGCCGACCCTGGTGTCGAAGAGCTTGACGTAATTCTGGGCGCGGCCCAGGAAATAGGCGGACTCTTCCTTGTAGCGGGATTTTCCCGTCTTCTGGTAGAGCGCCTTGCCCATCCGGGCGATTCCGAAGTCGTTGAGGTAGCCCTCCAGCGCCCAGGACATGCCCTCGCGGGTGGCGGTGCTCGTATAGCCGAGGAAGGGCGCGGTGGTCATGCCCTTACGGCCGACACCGGGGTTCGGCGGGGCGACGGTGGCGTTCTTGACGGCCGCCTCATAAGCGGCCTCGGCGTCGAACCGCACACCCTTGGCATAGGCGTCGGCAAAGGCCACATCGGAACTCGTCCCGGTCATCAGATCCGCGTAACCCGGCGAGGACCAGCGGGAGATCCAGCCGCCGTCCTTGTACTGCTGGACAAAGCCGTCGACCATTTTCCCGGCCCGCTCCGGGGTGAGCAGCGCATAGGCGGGCCAGGTGGTGCGATAGGTGTCCCAGAAGCCGTTGTTGACGTAGACCTCGCCGTCGACGATCTTCGAGCCGGTGTGGGTGGGGGTGTCGGGGCCGGTCTGCGGGGAGAAGGGGCTGGCGTAGCGGCTGCGCGAACCCACCTTCTCGAAGCCGGAGTTGGGGTAGAGGTAGAGGCGGTAGAGGTTGGAGTAGAGGGTGGTGAGCTGATCGCGGCTCGCGCCCTCGACCTCGATCCGGCCGAGGAGACCGTCCCACTGCGACTGCGCCCGCCGCTCGACGGAGGCGAAGGACGTACCGGCCGGGATCTCCCGGTCCAGGTTCGTCCTCGCCTGGTCCAGGCTGACCAGGGAGGTGGCGATCCGCATCGTCACCGTACGGTCGGCGCCGGGCCGGAAGCGGAGGTAGCCGGTGACGTCCTTGCCTCCCCCGCCGGCGAGCCGGCCGCCGCCGGTGACCGGAGCGTCGAACTCGCCGTAGACGAAGAGCCGGGTGGCACCGACCGACAGCCCGCTCCTGACGTCCGAGAAGCCGGTGACGATGCCGCGCTCGGTGTCCAGGCTCAGGCCGCCCTTGTTGTTGACGTTGTCGAAGATCAGGCCGGCCCGGTCGCCGGGGAAGGTGAAGCGCATCAGCGCGGCGTGGTCGGTGGGGGTGATCTCGGTCTTGAGGCCGTTGTCGAAGGTCACGCCGTAGTAGTGCGGCCTCGCGGTCTCGTTGGTGTGGTGGAACGGCAGCGCCCGGCCGGTGCGCGAGGCGTCCGGAGTGCCGGCCGCGACGGACGGCATGACCTGGAACGTCTGCCGGTCGCCCATCCACGGGCTGGGCTCATGGCTGGCGCTGAAGGCCTGGAGGGTGGGGAGGTTGTCGGCGTTGTTCCGCCGCGCGTACTCGTAGAGCCAGTCCGAGGAACCGGCGTTGGTCACCGGTGTCCAGAAGTTGAAACCGTTGGGGACCGCGGTGGCGGGGAAGGTGTTGCCGCGCGAGAAGCTGCCGCTGGAGAGGGTGCCGCGGGTGGTGACGGCGTAGTCGGAGAGGTGCGCGAGGGGTCTGTCCGGGGGCTTGGGCCCGATCGTGAGGTCATCGACCCAGCCGCGGAAGGCCGGTGCGGTGTGCGGGGTCCGGGGCGCGTCGTAGGCCACCAGGATCCGGTCGATGGTCTTGCCGGCGGCGACCGCGCCGATCCGGGACTCGCGGTCGTTCCACTGGTTGACGTAGAGCGTTTTGGAGGCGGCCTGGCCCTGCGGGGTCAGCGGGACGCCGTGCTGGTCGACGGCGGGCAGCTCGCTGAGGTAGGTGCCATCGGTGAACGCCAGATCGACGGCGACATGGGTCGCGGGGTAGGCCAGGTCGGTTCTGGACAGCTCCGGGAAGAGCTTGTACGAGAGCGCCGTGGACGCGGTGACCGGCGTATCGACGTCAAAGATCTTGTTGTACGCGTAGCCGTGGCCGTCGGCGGTGTGGGTGCCGGCGTAGCGCAGGGCGTGGCCACCGGTGAAGCCGGCGTGCGCCTTGGCGGTGGGGGAGTCGGCGGGTCCGGTGTCGGGCCTGGTGGTCATGCCGGCGGCCGCGGGGGTGGCCTCCGGGGTGACGCCCCGGGTCCGGGGTGTGCCGTCGGGGCCGGTCTCGACGGTGTCGGTCCAGTCCGGTTGCGGGTCGCCGGGCTCTAAGGAGGAGCTGAACTCCGCGGCTCCGTGGGGGCTTTGAGGCTTCTGGGGCGGTGCGGCCCGGGCTGCACCGACTGCGCCTGGGGCGGTGATGACGAGCAGAGCGGCCGCCATGAGGGCGGCGGTGCGGGCGATCCCCCGCGGTGAGCTGTGCCGGTGTCCGAGCCGCACGCGAGCCCTCTCTCAAGGAGGTTGACATCGTTGTCAGTTGAGTGACGCCACGCTGAACAGAGATAAGTAAGGTGCGTGGGGACTTTGGTGTCAAGGGTGTCGCTGCGAGCGATGGGCCGGCCGGGTCGCCGGATGATCCGGCGGGGTGACGGCAGCGGACCACCCGCATGCCGGGGAGGTCTCAACTAGGGAAAGACTGCCGTCCAACCCTGCATTCGATCTTGCCCCTTCGGCCGGAAGTGGACTATACCTGTCGCGTCCGACCGGCCGTACGACTCAGGCCGCGCGGAACCGGGGGGAAAGCGGGGAACGGATCATGTCCCCGCATTTCTCTAGCGCGCCCGGTGCACATCCCGTACAACTCAGCTTCATCTGACCCGCGGTGCCGGGGTGGCTCCGGTACACCGCCTGAGTCCTGAAGAAGGCGAGGACTTGAGCATGGGATCCACCTCAGAATTCAACCGTCGTGATCTGGTCAAGCGAGCCGCGGCACTGGGCATCATCGCCGTACCGGCCATGGGAACGCTCTCCGCATGTGCCACCGGAGGCGGCGGCGGGGACGACGACAACGGCACCAAGAACAAGGGCGCGACCTCGGCGAAGAACCCGCTGGGCGTGAAGAAGGGCGTCGCCCTGGAAGCCTTCATCTTCAAGGGCGGACTGGGCGACCAGTACGCAAAGGACGCCGAGGCCGACTACAACAAGACCTATGGCGTGACCGTCAAACACACGGGAACGCAGCAGGTCGGACCGAAGCTCCAGCCGCGATTCGCCGGCGGAAATCCCCCGGACATCATCGACAACTCCGGTGCCGATCACCTGGACATGAACAAGCTGTCCGCACAGGGCCAGTTGCAGGACCTCACACCGCTGCTCGATGCGCCTTCGCTGGACGATCCCAAGAAGAAGATCCGGGACACGCTCTACCCCAGCACACTGGAAAAGGGCAAGCACAAGGACGCATTCGATGTCTTCTACTACGCGTTCACGGTCTATGGCACCTGGTATTCCAGCAAGCTGCTGAAGGACAAGGGCTGGGAGTACCCGGCCTCGTTCGACGACATGATCAAGCTCTGTGGCGAGATCAAAAAGGCGGGCGTGGCGCCCTGGACGTACCCGGGCAAGTACCCGTACTACGTCCACTTCAATCTGTTCGCGCAGATCGCCAAGATCGGTGGCCTCGACAAGTGGATCGCCATCGACAATCTGGAGCCCAAGGCCTGGACCTCGAACGATGCCGTCAAGCAGGTCGTCGAGCACTATGAGGAGCTTGCCGCCAAGGGCTACTTCCTCGCGGGCAGCCAGGGCCTGACACATATCCAGTCGCAGACCGCCTGGACCCGCGGCAAGGCCGTCTTCATCCCCAACGGCTCCTGGGTGGAGAACGAGGCCGCGCCGACCACGCCGAAGGACTTCGACATGTCCGTCGGCGCGCTGTTCAACGGCGGCAGCGGCGACAAGATGCCGCACGGCACCCTGCGGGCCGAGCCCAGCGAGCCGTTCATCGTGGCCAAGGGCGGGAAGAACCCCCTCGGTGGGATGGAGCTGCTGCGCATTCTGCTGTCGAAGAAGCATGCACAGAATTTCGCGACAAAGGTCAAGTCACTCACCGCGGTGCAGGGCGCGACCGACGGAATGCAGCTCTCCCCGGGACTCTCCTCGGCCGCCAAGGCCGTCAAGGAGGGTGGCCAGAACCTGCTGATGATCCAGTTGCAGGAGTGGTACCCGAAGCTGACCGACGAGAAGCTGGGCGGGCTCACCAGTCAGCTGCTGACCGGTGACATGAAGGCCGCGGAGTGGATCAAGAAGGCCCAGCAGTACGCGGACGAATTCGCCAAGGACGATTCCGTCACCAAGTTCCACCGCGAGGCCTGACCGCACACGCCACTTCACGCCACTTGACGAGGGAGGGCCGGGGAGCGCAATGCAACACGGCAAGTACCGATTCATCGTGGGGTTCCTGGCCCTGCCTCTGCTGATCTACGCGATCTTTGTGATCTCGCCGTTCGTCCAGGCATTCCAGATCTCGACCACGGAATGGAGCGGCCTGCGCGGCACTGCGAAGAGCATCGGACTGGACAACTACACCAAACTGCTGCACAGCGACGAGTTCTGGAATGCGCTCAAGCACAACGTCGTCATGCTGGTGCTGGTCCCGATCGCCACGCTGACGCTGGGGCTGTTCTTCGCCTTCATGCTCAATGTCGGCGGCCGCGCCCGCCGCGGCGCGGTCATCACCGGCGTGCGCGGAGCCTCGTTCTACAAATTCGTCTACTTCTTCCCGCAGGTCATCTCGATCACCATCATCTCGGTGATCTGGTTCAACATCTACAATCCGGATCCCCACGACGGCATGCTCAACTCGCTGCTCGGCGCGGTCGGTCTGGATTCGCTCCAGAGCTCCTGGCTCGGTGAACGCAGCATTGCGCTCGCCTGCATCATGGTGGTGATGGTCTGGGCGAACGTCGGCTTCTACGTCGTCCTCTTCTCCGCCGCCATGGCCTCCATCCCGCGGGAGATCTACGAGGCCTCGCTGCTGGACGGCGCCAACCGTATCCACACCTTCTTCCGGATCACCCTTCCGCTGCTGTGGGACACCGTGCAGACCGGCTGGGTCTATATGGGCATCATCGCGATGGACGCCTTCGCGCTGGTGCAGATCATGTCGGTGAACATGGGCGGTCCGGACGGCGCGACCGATGTCGTACCGCTCCGGCTCTACCAAACCGCTTTCCGGGACAGCCAGTTCGGCTATGCCGCGGCGATGGGCGTCGCCATGCTCGTCGTCACGCTGTTGTTCGCCGTCCTCACGATGCGTTTTGCGCGCCGTGAGCGGATCGAGTTCTAGGGGCAGGGCGCATGACGACGGAAACCAATGCGGTGGAGAAGCTGCCGGCGGTGGCTGGGCAGCGGTCCGAGGGCGGAAAGGACGCCCGGAAGTCGCGCGGCGGCGCCGAGGGCGGCGTACTCAATGTCTTCTCGCACGGCATGCTGTTCGTGTGGGCGCTGATGGTGGGCATGCCGCTGCTGTGGGTGCTGTGGAGCTCGTTCAAGAGCAGCGGGGACATCCTCACCACGCCCTGGTCGCTGCCGGACACGCTGCACTTCGAGAACTGGGGCAACGCCTGGGACAAGGCCAACATCGGCAAGATGTTCCTCAACACCCTGATCGTGGTGGGCGGTTCGGTCACGGGCACGATGGTGCTGGGCTCCATGGCGGGCTACGTCCTGGCGCGGTTCACCTTCCCCGGTAACCGCCTCATCTACTACCTGTTCGTGGCCGGGATGTCCTTCCCGGTGTTCATGCTGGTCATCCCGCTGTTCTTCGTGATGCGGGACTTCCCGGGGGTTCCGCTGCTGGCCACGTACCAGGGCCTGATCGCGGTCTACATCGCCTACTCGCTGCCGTTCACCGTCTTCTTCATGACGTCCTTCTTCCGCACCCTGCCGACCTCGGTGGCGGAGGCCGCGATGATCGACGGTGCCTCGCACGCCAGGACGTTCTTCCAGGTGATGCTGCCGATGGCCAAGCCCGGCCTGATCAGCATCGGGATCTTCAACTTCCTGGGTCAGTGGAATCAGTACTTGCTGCCGATGGTCCTCAACCAGGACGAGGACAAGTACGTGTTGACCCAGGGCCTCGCCAACATCGCGTTGCAGCAGGGGTATGAGGGCGACTGGGGCGGGCTGATGGCCGGCATGATGATCGCGATGCTGCCGGTGCTGCTGGTGTACTTCATCTTCCAGCGTCAGGTGCAGGCCGGGCTGACGGCGGGGGCGATCAAGTAGCGGCGGGTCCGGTCAGTTCGTACCGAGGTTTGTTCTGCGCCACTTCGGCGTACGCCTGTGCGCGCCGTCCCGCGCGCACCCCGGGGCGGCTCCGCGACGACGGAGCCGCCCTCGGGGCTTTTCCCTCCGGGGCCGGTTCTGATCATGCCGGGCTCAACGCCTTGACGAGACTTCCCGGCGGGCGTTCTGCTTAGAGTTCACATGTTGAATCGAGGGCCGCCCCCCGAAGGTGTGGGTGCGGCCGGCGGGCGGTCGCCGTGCCTCCCCAGCCTTCGCTGGGAGGTACCCCCGGCCCGAGACAGGAGTGGATGAGTCGATGGAGACTCCGGGGTCGCAGTCCTCGCTGCACCGGGCCAATCTGGAGCGGGTCGTGCGCGCGGTGCGTATGGCGGGCTCACTCACACAGGCGGAGATCGCCCGGAGCACGGGGCTGTCCGCGGCCACCGTTTCCAACATCGTTCGCGAGTTGAAGGACGGCGGAACCGTCGAGGTGACCCCCACCTCGTCGGGCGGGCGGCGGGCGCGCAGCGTCTCGCTCTCCGGCGATGCGGGGATCGTCGTGGGCGTCGATTTCGGCCACTCCCACCTGCGCGTGGCGGTCGGCAACCTGGCCCACCACGTGCTCGCCGAGGAGGCCGAGCCGATCGATGTGGACGCCTCCGCCGCGGAGGGCTTCGACCGGGCGGAACACCTGGTCAACCGGCTGATCGAGGCGACCGGGATCGGCCCGGGCAAGGTCATCGGCGTCGGCCTGGGCGTACCGGGCCCGATCGATGTGGAATCCGGGACCCTCGGCTCGACCGCGATCCTGCCGGGCTGGTCGGGCACGAACCCCAGCCAGGA
The DNA here is from genome assembly GCF_055575375.1 of Streptomyces sp. NPDC034111. Lineage (NCBI taxonomy): Bacteria > Bacillati > Actinomycetota > Actinomycetes > Kitasatosporales > Streptomycetaceae > Streptomyces > Streptomyces sp. NPDC034111. The sequence continues at coordinate 103,538 of NZ_JBVIST010000015.1, forward strand.
GCTGTCCGGGCGCCTCGGGGTGCCGGTCTACGTCGACAACGACGCCAACCTCGGCGCGCTGGGCGAGCTGGTGTGGGGCGGCGGCCGCGGGGCCTCCGACCTGGCGTACATCAAGGTCGCCAGCGGTGTCGGCGCGGGCCTGGTGATCAGCGGGCAGATCTACCGCGGGCCGGGCGGCACCGCGGGCGAGATCGGGCACATCACGCTGGACGAGGCGGGCCCGGTCTGCCGCTGCGGCAACCGCGGCTGCCTGGAGACCTTCACCGCGGCCCGCTACGTCCTGCCGCTGCTCCAGCCGAGCCACGGCCTGGATCTGACCATGGCGCGGGTGGTCCAGCTGGCGCGCGAGGGGGATCCGGGGTGCCGGCGGGTGATTGCGGACGTAGGCCGCCATATCGGCAGTGGTGTGGCGAATCTGTGCAATCTGCTCAATCCCAGCCGAGTGGTACTCGGTGGCGATCTTGCCGAGGCGGGTGAGCTGGTGCTCGCGCCGATCCGGGAGTCGGTGTCGCGGTACGCGATCCCCAGCGCCGCACGGCAGTTGGGCATCGTCACCGGCACGCTCGGCGGCCGGGCCGAGGTGCTGGGCGCGCTGGCCCTGGTGCTGAGCGAGATGGGCGATTCGACCCTTCTTGACGGTGCGCAGGGCACCGAAGCGCCCGCCCATAGCGTGCGCGCGCTGAGTTCACACAGCTAACGCATGGCACCGTTGCCATCTCGTTAAGGATTTACTTCTTGACGGTCGGCTGACGGCCGAGTTGACTTCCAGCCACCTCGGCCGCAACGACGCGGCCTCGTCAGGGAGGCAACCCCAATGAACGTTTGGACGCGTCGCGTCGTCATAGGAACCGCCGCCGTCTCGATGGCGCTCTCCGTAGCTGCCTGCGGCAAGGCCGGTGACGGCGCCAAGGGTGGCGGTGGCGACACCAAGACCATCGGCCTGCTGCTGCCGGAGAACAAGACCACGCGTTACGAGACCTTCGACCGTCCGCTGATGGAGGCGAAGATCAAGGAGCTGTGCAGCGACTGCACGGTGAAGTACAACAACGCGGCGCAGGAGACCGAGACCCAGAAGAAGCAGTTCGACGCGCTGATCACGCAGGGCGTCAAGGTGATCATTCTGGACGCGGTCGACTACAAGGCCACCAAGTCGTGGGTGAACCAGGCCGCCAAGAAGGGCGTCAAGGTCATCGCGTATGACCGTCTGGCCGAGGGCAATATTTCGGCCTATGTCTCCTACGACAACGAGAAGATCGGCCGCCTCCAGGGCCAGGCTCTGGTCAAGGCGCTCGGCGACAAGGCCAAGGACAGCAAGGTCGTCATGGTCAACGGCTCGCCGACCGACCCGAACATGCCGTTCTTCAAGAAGGGCGCGCACAGCGTCCTCGACAAGCAGGTCAAGAAGATCGCGTACGAGCAGGACATCCCGGACTGGTCGCCGGACGAGGCCAACAAGAAGATGGGCGCCGCCCTCGACTCGCTCGGCAAGGACGGCTTCCAGGGCGTCTACTCCGGCAACGACGGCATGGCCGGCGGCATCATCACCGCCCTCAAGCAGAAGGGCGTGAAGGTCCCGGTCGGCGGCCAGGACGCCGAGCTCGCCGGTCTCCAGCGGATCCTCAAGGGCGAGCAGGCGTTCACCATCTACAAGCAGATCAAGCCGCAGGCCGACTCCACGGCCGAGATCGCGGTCAAGCTGCTCAAGGGCGAGAAGATCGACTCCCTGACGTCCGACAAGGTCGACAGCCTCAGCGGTGAGGTCAAGGGCATCCCCGCGAAGCTCTACGACGCGAAGATCGTGACCAAGGACAACATCGCCTCCACGATCCTCAAGGACAAGGTCTACAAGGCGAGCCAGATCTGCACCGGCGACGTCAAGAAGGCCTGCGAGGCGGCCGGCATCAAGTAAGGCCACCGGCCCCGGCCACCCGGCCACGGCCCCGGCCCCCGGCCCTCCGGCCGCCGGCCCGGGCCACCGGCCAGGCACCGGCCCCGGCCCGCGCCGACCCGTTCCGGGCGCGGGCGGGGCCGTCCCCCGCACCACCTCCACCTCGCAGAGCCCCCCGCTCTTCGCACCACCATCCCCGCCGTTGTGACGGCGGCGAAGGAGATGATTCACGTGTCCGCTACGCCTGTGCTGGCGTTGCGCGGAGTCTCCAAGCGGTTCGGCGCCGTCCAAGCACTCACGGACGTCACCCTGGAGATCCACCCCGGTGAAGTGGTCGCCCTCGTGGGCGACAACGGCGCCGGCAAGTCCACGCTCGTCAAGACCATCTCGGGCGTCCACCCGGTCGACGACGGCAGCATCGAGTGGGAGGGCGAGGCGGTACGCATCAACAAGCCGCACGACGCCCAGGACCTCGGCGTCGCCACCGTCTACCAGGACCTCGCGCTCTGCGACAACCTCGACGTCGTGGCCAACCTCTTCCTCGGCAACGAGACCCGCACCGTCGGCGTCCTCGACGAGATCGCCATGGAGAAGCGAGCCAAGGAGCTGCTGGACACCCTGTCCATCCGCATCCCCAGCGTCCGCATCCCGGTCGCCGCGCTCTCCGGTGGTCAGCGGCAGGTCGTCGCGATCGCCCGTGCGCTGATCGGCGACCCGAAGATCGTCATCCTCGACGAGCCCACCGCCGCCCTCGGTGTCGAGCAGACCGCCCAGGTCCTCGACCTCGTCGAGCGGCTGCGGGAGCGCGGTCTGGGCGTCATCCTCATCAGCCACAACATGGCCGATGTCAAGGCCGTCGCGGACCGGGTCGCGGTGCTGCGGCTGGGCCGCAACAACGGTGTCTTCGACGTCGAAGGCACCTCCCACGAAGAGATCATCGCCGCGATCACCGGCGCCTCGGACAACGCCGTGACCCGCCGCAAGGCGCGTACGGACCAGGTGAAGAAGGAGGCCGGGGCATGAGCGACCTCACCAAGGAGCCCGCTGCGGACGAGGTGACGGAGACCACTGAGGCCGCCGTCGACACCCCCCAGCCGGCCGCCGTCGACCCCCGTCTGCTCGTCCGCGAGCAGGGTTTCGCCGGCTACCTCAATGACTTCAAGCGCCGGGTGCGCGGCGGTGAGCTGGGCTCGCTGCCGGTCATCATCGGCCTGATCGTCATCGCGGTCATCTTCCAGGTGAAGAACAGCAGCTTCCTGTCCGCGGACAGCCTCGCGAACATCGGTGTCTACACCTCGGGCCTCGGCATCATGGCCGTCGGCATCGTCTTCGTGCTGCTGCTCGGCGAGATCGACCTCTCGGTCGGCTCGGTCGCGGGTGTCGGCGCGGCCGTCTGGGCCGTGCTCAGCGTCACCCATGGCGTCAACGACTGGCTCGCGGTCCTGATCGCCATCGTGGCCGGTGTGGCCATCGGCACCTTGCATGGTTTCTTTTTCGCCAAGATCGGTGTGCCGGCCTTCGTCGTCACCCTGGCCGGATTCCTCGGCTGGAGCGGTCTCCAGATCTGGATGATGGGCAAGGAAGGCTCCATCAACACGCCCAGCGGCAGCGTGGTGGAGAGCCTCACCGGCTACTACTTCGAGGACAAGGGCGCCGCCTACGGTCTCGCGGTGGTCGCGGTCCTGGCGTACGCCGGATCGCTGCTGCTGGACAGCAAGCGGCGCAAGGCCGCCGCGCTGCCGGCCCGCCCGCTCAGCGAGATCCTGCTGCGCACCGGTGTGGTCGCGGTGCTCGCCCTCGCGGTCGCGTACGTGCTGAACGAGCCCGCCGGTGCCCGCGGTCTGCCGCTGGCGCTGGTCCTCTTCCTCGCGGTGCTGCTCATCGCCGACTTCGTGGTGCGGCGCACCACCTACGGCCGGCAGATCTTCGCGGTCGGCGGCAACGCCGAGGCGGCCCGCCGGGCCGGTATCAACGTGAACAAGATCCGGATCAGCGTCTTCGCGATCTCCGGCATGCTCGCCGCCTTCGGCGGACTGTTCATCGCCAGCCTCTCCGGTGGCGCCACCAAGAACCTCGGTTCCGGCAACACCCTGATGAACGTCATCGCGGCGGCCGTCATCGGCGGTACCAGCCTCTTCGGCGGCCGCGGCAAGATCTGGTCCGCACTGCTGGGCATGCTGGTCATCCAGTCGATCCAGCAGGGCCTGAACCTACTCGGCATGGCCAGTGAGATCCAGTACATGATTACGGGCGCGGTGCTGCTCGCCGCCGTCGTGATCGACTCGGTCTCGCGGCGTACGCAAAAGACCGCCGGGCGCACTTGATCAACCGGTGTGTTGCCCGGCTGCGGCAGCGCCGCCGGGCGCACTTGATCAATCGGTGTGTTGCCCGGCTGCGGCAGCGCCGCCGGGCGCACTTGATCAACCGGTGTGTCGCACGGCTGCGACAGCGCCGTCCGGCACACCTGACGTTCCGGCTCGACGCTCCGGGCGCGCCTGACCCGCGCCCGTTGCCGTCCGACGGCACGGCCCCCACCGGGCACCTTCCGGTGGGGGCCGTGCCGCGTGCGGAGGACCGTGCCGCAGAACGGCCTGAATCCGTTGCCTGTCACCCGAGTGACATACATCGCGAGGCCCGGGCGTCGCCGCAGCGGACGCAACATTAGACTCATCTGATCGGCAAGCTCGATCACAGCAGCAAGCTCGACGATCACAGCAGCAAGGAGGCAGGGGTGGCGTTGCTTTCCCGTATCAGGGGACCGCGCGATCTGGACCGTCTGGGCCCGGAGCAGCTCGAGCAGCTGGCGGGGGAGATCCGTTCCTTCCTTGTCGACGCGGTCTCCAAGACCGGTGGGCACCTCGGCCCGAACCTCGGCGTGGTCGAGCTGACCATCGCCCTGCACCGCGTCTTCGACTCGCCGAAGGACAAGGTCCTCTTCGACACCGGGCACCAGTCCTACGTCCACAAGCTGCTCACGGGCCGTCAGGACTTCTCCAAGCTCAAGGCCAAGGGCGGCCTGTCCGGCTACCCCTCCCGCGCGGAGTCCGAGCACGACATCATCGAGAACAGCCACGCCTCCACGGTGCTGGGCTGGGCCGAGGGCATCGCCAAGGCCAACGAGGTGCGCGGCACGGACGACCATGTGGTGGCCGTCATCGGTGACGGCGCGCTGACCGGCGGAATGGCCTGGGAGGCGCTGAACAACATCGCCGCGGCCAAGGACCGCCCGCTGGTCATCGTCGTCAACGACAACGAGCGCTCCTACGCGCCGACCATCGGCGGACTGGCCAACCACCTGGCGACCCTGCGCACCACCGACGGCTACGAGCGTTTCCTGGCCCGCGGCAAGGACATCCTGGAGCGGACCCCGGTCGTCGGCAAGCCGCTCTACGAGACCCTGCACGGCGCCAAGAAGGGCCTGAAGGACTTCATCGCGCCGCAGGGCATGTTCGAGGACCTGGGCCTGAAGTACGTCGGCCCGATCGACGGCCACGACCTGGAGGCGCTGGAGTCCGCCCTCACGCGCGCCAAGCGCTTCGGCGGCCCGGTCATCGTCCACTGCCTCACCGAAAAGGGCCGCGGCTACCAGCCGGCCCTCCAGGACGAGGCGGACCGCTTCCACGCCGTCGGCAAGATCCACCCCGACACCGGCCTGCCCATCTCCTCCGGCGGCAAGGACTGGACCTCCGTCTTCGGCGACGAGATGGTCGAGCTCGGCAAGGAGCGCAAGGACATCGTCGCCATCACGGCGGCCATGCTCCAGCCGGTCGGCCTGGACAAGTTCGCCAAGGCGTTCCCGGACCGCGTCTACGACGTCGGCATCGCCGAGCAGCACGCGGCGGTCTCCGCGGCGGGCATGGCCACCGGCGGTCTGCACCCGGTCTTCGCGGTCTACGCCACCTTCCTCAACCGCGCCTTCGACCAGGTCCTGATGGACGTCGCGCTGCACAAGTGCGGCGTGACCTTCGTCCTGGACCGGGCCGGCGTCACCGGCACCGACGGCGCCTCGCACAACGGCATGTGGGACATGTCGATCCTCCAGGTCGTGCCCGGCCTGCGGATCGCCGCACCGCGCGACGCCGACCAGGTACGCGCCCAGCTGCGGGAAGCCGTCGAGGTCGATGACGCGCCGACCGTGGTGCGTTACTCCAAGGGCGCCGTCGGCCCGGCCGTCGAGGCGGTCGGACGGATCGGCGGCATGGACGTGCTCCGGGAGCCCGCGGCCTCCGTCGAGCGGCCCGACGTCCTGCTCGTCTCGGTCGGCGCGCTGGCCCCGATGTGCCTGGAGATCGCCGATCTGCTCGACAAGCAGGGCATCTCCACCACCGTCGTCGACCCGCGCTGGGTCAAGCCGGTCGATGAGGCGCTGCCGGGCCTCGCCGCCAAGCACCGTGTGGTCGTCACCGTCGAGGACAACATCCGTACCGGCGGCGTCGGTTCGGCCGTCGCCCAGGCGCTGCGGGACGCCGGTGTGGACCTCCCGCTGCGCGACTTCGGCATCCCCGAGCGGTTCCTCGACCACGCCTCCCGCAAGGAGGTCATGGCGGAGATCGGGCTCACCGCGCCGGACATCGCGCGCCAGGTGACCGGCCTGGTCGCCAAGATCGACAACCGCTCCGACGACTCCGCGGACACTCCGCAGACCGCCGGCGCCAAGGGCGCGGCGGCGCCCGCCGAGGTCGCCCGCGACTAAGGGACACACGGCACCGATGGGCCGGGCCAGTCATCCGTACGGATGTGCTGCCCGGCCCATCTGCATACCCGCCGCCGCACCCCATCGGGTGAATCCCCGCCTCCTGGAGGCCCGCCGAAGCTGACTGTTTCCCGACATTGCGGAGACTCGGTCAGTTCAGGAGAGTTGCGAGGGTCGTCCAGGCGGAGGTTCGCCCATGAGCACACAGCACGGCACACCACACAATGCGCGCCGCGATCGCGGCCTGTTCCGGACAAAGACTGTGGAGCAGTCGATTCTGGACACCGAGGAGCCGGAGCATACGCTCAAAAAATCCCTGTCGGCGCTCGATCTCACCGTCTTCGGTGTCGGTGTCATCATCGGCACCGGCATCTTCGTCCTCACCGGAAAAATCGCCAAGGAGCAGGCCGGGCCCTCGGTCGCGCTCTCCTTCGTCGCCGCGGGCGTGGTCTGCGCGCTGGCGGCGCTGTGCTACGCGGAGTTCGCCTCCACCGTGCCGGTCGCCGGATCGGCCTACACCTTCTCGTACGCCTCACTGGGAGAACTACCGGCCTGGATCATCGGCTGGGACCTGATCCTGGAACTCGCGCTGGGCTGTGCGGTGGTCGCCGTCGGCTGGTCCGGCTATGTGCGCTCACTGATGGACACCGCCGGGCTGCATCTGCCGGCCGGTCTGGCCGGCACCCACGAAGGGCGCTTCGGCTTCGATCTGCTCGCCTGCGTCCTCGTGCTGGTGCTGACCGGCATCCTGGTGCTCGGCATGAAGCTGTCCTCCCGGGTGACGGCGGTGGTCGTCGCGGTCAAGGTCACCGTCGTTCTGCTGGTCATCATCGCCGGCGCCTTCCTGATCACCGGCGCCAACTACGAGCCGTTCATCCCGCCCAGCGAGCCCAGCAAGGCCGGCGGCGGACTGGCCGCACCGCTGTCCCAGCTGATGTTCGGCTTCGCCCCGTCCAACTTCGGCACCATGGGCATCTTCGCGGCGGCGGCGGTGGTCTTCTTCGCCTTCATCGGCTTCGACGTGGTGGCCACGGCCGCGGAGGAGACCCGCAACCCGCAGCGCGATGTGCCGCGCGGCATCCTCGGCTCGCTGGCCATCTGCACCGTGCTCTACGTCGCGGTGTCGGTCGTCGTCACCGGCATGGAGAAGTACAGCAAGCTCTCCACCGACGCCCCGCTCGCCGATGCCTTCAAGGACATGGACAAGCCGTTCTTCGCGGGCGTGATCAGCTTCGGCGCAGCCGTCGGCCTCACCTCGGTCTGCCTGATCCTGCTGCTCGGCCAGAGCCGGGTGTTCTTCGCGATGAGCCGCGACGGGCTGCTGCCGCGGGTCTTCTCGCGGGCCCACCCGCGCTACGGCACCCCCTACCGGTCGACCATCGCGCTGGGCATCGTCGTCGCCGTCGCGGCCGGTTTCACCTCGATCGACGTCCTCGCCGAACTGGTCAACATCGGCACGCTGTTCGCGTTCGTCGTGGTCGCCATCGGCGTCATCCTGCTCCGCCGCTCCCGGCCCGATCTGCACCGCGCCTTCCGCACCCCGTGGGTGCCCGTGGTGCCTGTGCTGTCCGTACTGGCGTCGGTGTGGCTGATGCTCAATCTGCCCGCGGAGACCTGGCTGCGGTTCGCGGTCTGGATGGTGGCCGGCTTCGGCATCTACTTCGTCTACGGGCGGTCGCACAGCCGGCTCGGCATCCGCAACAGAGAGGCGGCGGGCAAGGGCTGAACGCCTGACCGTCCCGCCCTTCGAGGCCCCGTACCCGGCGCCCACCGCGCCGTACGGGGCCTTTGCGTGCCGCGGCGAGCGTGCGTGCCAGGCCCCGCGAGCCCGGCCCGATCGGGAAGACACCCCCTACGCTCCGCCGCGCCCCCACACCGCCCGCGGTCCCGTCACCCGGGCGCCCAGCGCCTGGACGCGCTCGCGCAGCCCGCGGTCCGCGGTGACCACCAGGCAGTCCCGCCCGGCGGCCTCGTCCGCCACCAGTTCCACGATCCGGTCGTCGCCGCTGCCCGCCGCCGGCACCACCCGTACGCCCTCGACCGACGCCACTCCGCGCGCCGCGCCCTCCACCACCAGCACCATCTCCAGGGGCGGTGCGACCAGCCCCGGCAGTCCGTCCGCGACGTACCCGGGCAGCGCATCGCGCAGCCGCTCGGCGGCGCCGTGCCGGTCGCGCCACCAGCCGTCGGGCACCGAGCCGACGACATTCGCGGCATCGACGATGACCAAGGAATCCATGCGCCCACCCTCCCACGCCCGCACGCACGAGAGCGCGGGCCGGCTCCGCCGAGCCGGCCCGCGCACTGTGCGATCAGCTGTGCACCCTTATGCGGGCACGCTCGCGATGCCCGGGGCCAGGAACTTCTTGCCGGTCACCCGCTCGGAGACACCCGCGCGGTCCAGGTACGGCGTGATGCCGCCCAGGTGGAAGGGCCAGCCGGCGCCGGTGATCAGGCACAGGTCGATGTCCTGCGCCTCGGCGACCACGCCCTCGTCGAGCATCAGCCCGATCTCCTGCGCCACGGCGTCCAGCACCCGGTCGCGCACCTGCGCCTCGGTCAGGACGACATCGCCCTGCTTGAGGAGCGCGGCGACCTCCGGGTCGAGCTCCGGCTTCCCGCTGTCGTAGACGTAGAAGCCGCGCTTGCCGGCCTCGACGACGGCCTTGAGGTTCGGGGAGACCTTGAAGCGCTCCGGGAAGGCACGGTTCAGGGTCTCCGAGACGTGCAGGCCGATCGCCGGTCCGACCAGCTCCAGCAGCACCAGCGGCGACATCGGCAGACCCAGCGGCTCGATGGCCTTCTCCGCGACCTCGACCGGGGTGCCCTCGTCGATGACGTTCTGGATCTCACCCATGAAGCGGGTCAGGATGCGGTTGACGACGAACGCCGGGGCGTCCTTGACCAGCACCGCGGTCTTCTTCAGCTTCTTGGCGACACCGAAGGCGGTGGCCAGCGAGGCATCGTCGGTCTTCTCACCGCGGACGATCTCCAGCAGCGGGAGGATCGCGACCGGGTTGAAGAAGTGGAAGCCGACGACCCGCTCGGGGTGCTTGAGCTTCGACGCCATCTCGCTGACCGACAGCGAGGAGGTGTTGGTGGCGAGGATCGCGTGCTCGGGAGCCACGGCCTCGACCTCGGCGAACACCTGCTGCTTGACGCCGATCTCCTCGAAGACGGCCTCGATGATGAAGTCCGCGTCGGAGAAGCCCTCGGCCTTGTCCAGCACACCGCTGACCAGGGCCTTGAGGCGGTTGGCCTTGTCCTGGTTGATCCGGCCCTTGCCGAGCAGCTTGTCGATCTCGGCGTGGACGTAACCCACACCCTTGTCGACGCGCTCCTGGTCGATGTCGGTCAGCACGACCGGCACCTCCAGGCGGCGCAGGAAGAGCAGCGCGAGCTGAGAGGCCATCAGACCGGCGCCCACGACACCGACCTTGCTGACCGGGCGCGCCAGGTTCTTGTCCGGCGCACCGGCCGGCCGCTTGGCGCGCTTCTGCACCAGGTTGAACGCGTAGATACCGGCGCGCAGTTCGCCGCCCATGATCAGGTCCGCGAGGGCCTGGTCCTCGGCGTCGTAACCCTGCTGGAGGTCGCCGTTCTTCGCCGCGGCGATGATGTCCAGCGCGCGGTACGCGGCCGGGGCGGCGCCGTGCACCTTGCCGTCGGCGATGAACGTGCCGCGGGCGACGGCCTGGTCCCAGGCCTCGCCGCGGTCGATCACCGGGCGCTCGACCTCGATGTCGCCCTTCAGGACGTTCGCCGTCCAGATCAGCGACTGCTCCAGGAAGTCCGCGCCCTCGAAGATCGCGTCGGCGATGCCGAGGTCGAAGACCTGCTGGCCCTTGAGCTGCTTGTTCTGGTTGAGCGAGTTCTCGATGATGACCGAGACGGCCTTGTCCGCGCCGATCAGGTTCGGCAGCAGGGTGCAGCCGCCCCAGCCCGGTACCAGGCCCAGGAAGACCTCGGGGAGCGAGAAGGCCGGCAGGGCCTTGGACACCGTGCGGTACGAGCAGTGCAGACCGGCCTCGACGCCACCGCCCATGGCGGCACCGTTGTAGTAGGCGAAGGTCGGCACGGCGAGCCCGGACAGCCGCTTGAAGACCTCGTGGCCGCCCTTGCCGATGGCCAGCGCGTCCTCGTGCTTCTTCAGCAGCTCGACGCCCTTGAGGTCGGCGCCGACGGCGAAGATGAACGGCTTGCCGGTGAGGCCGACGCCGACGATGTCGCCGTCCGCGGCCTCCTTCTCGACCTGGTCGAGCGCGGCGTTGAGGTTCGCCAGCGAGGCCGGGCCGAAGGTGGTCGGCTTGGTGTGGTCGAAGCCGTTGTCCAGCGTGATCAGCGCGAACTTGCCCGCGCCGTACGGCAGATCGAGGTGGCGGACGTGCGCCTGGGTGACGACCTCGTCGGGGAACAGCTCGGCCGCGCCCTTCAGGAGTTCGGCGGTGGTGGTGCTCACTTGTTGCCTCCGTCGAAGTTCGGGTTCTCCCAGATGACCGTCGCGCCCATGCCGAAGCCGACGCACATGGTGGTCAGGCCGTAGCGGACCTGCGGCTGCTCCTCGAACTGGCGGGCCAGCTGGGTCATCAGCCGGACGCCGGAGGAGGCCAGCGGGTGGCCGAAGGCGATGGCGCCGCCGTACTGGTTGACCCGCGGGTCGTCGTCGGCGATGCCGTAGTGGTCGAGGAAGGCCAGGACCTGAACGGCGAACGCCTCGTTGATCTCGAAGAGGCCGATGTCACCGATGCCCAGGCCCGCCTTGGCGAGCGCCTTCTCGGTCGACGGGATCGGGCCGTAGCCCATGACCTCCGGCTCGACGCCCGCGAAGGCGTACGAGACCAGGCGCATCTTGACCGGGAGGTTGTTCTCCCGGGCGAAGTCCTCGGAGGCGATGATCGAGGCGGTGGCGCCGTCGTTGAGACCGGCCGCGTTGCCGGCCGTGACCCGGCCGTGCGTGCGGAACGGGGTCTTGAGGCCCGCCAGGTTCTCCAGGGTGGTGCCCGGGCGCATCGGCTCGTCGGCGGTGACCAGGCCCCAACCGGTCTCGCCGACCTCGGAGTTGGTGTTGCGCACCGAGATCGGGACCAGGTCCTGCTGGATCTTCCCGTTGGCGTACGCCTTCGCCGCCTTCTCCTGCGAGCGCACGGCGTACTCGTCGGCGCGCTGCTTGGTGATCTGCGGGTAGCGGTCGTGGAGGTTCTCCGCGGTCATGCCCATGAACAGGGCCGACTCGTCGACCAGCTTCTCGGAGACGAACCGCGGGTTCGGGTCGACGCCCTCGCCCATGGGGTGACGGCCCATGTGCTCGACACCGCCGGCGATGACGGCGTCGTACGCGCCGAAGGCGATGGAGCCCGCGGTGGCCGTGACGGCGGTCAGCGCGCCGGCACACATGCGGTCGATGGAGTAGCCGGGCACGGACTGCGGGAGGCCCGCGAGGATGCCGGCGGTACGGCCCAGGGTCAGGCCCTGGTCACCGATCTGCGTGGTCGCGGCGATGGCGACTTCGTCGATCTTCGCGGGGTCCAGGTCCGGGTTGCGGCGCAGCAGCTCCCGGATGGCCTTCACGACGAGGTCGTCGGCGCGGGTCTCGTGGTAGATGCCCTTCGGGCCCGCCTTGCCGAACGGGGTGCGGACGCCGTCGACGAAGACGACGTCCCTAGCGGTACGAGGCACGTTGGCTCTCCTCCAGGTGCGGGATGGCACTGCTGCGGAAGGCGCCCGGGGGACGCTTCACACCCACATGCTACTTACGGGTAACCAAGCTGCACACCCCCATCGGCCGGAGCGGTGAAGGTCACACCGGATGGACGTGTGGGGGCGCTCCGGGCCGTCGCCGCGAACGATCGAAAACGACCGATTGTCGTCGGGTCATGGCGTAAATCGCTCTATCGCGCACTTAAAGTGCCGATATGGATACGAAGAGGAGTGGAGGGGTGGCGGGCCCCCGGCCGGCCCCCTGTGCCATCGGTGTGGTCTGCGCCGTCGCCGCCGCGGGCGCGCTGCTGGCCGGCTGCGGAAGCGAGCACGCGGACAGCACAGGACGTTCGACCCCCGCGCGCGAGGTGCCCGCCTCGGCCCGCGCCTACCCGACCAGCTCGCTCACCCCTGACCAGGCCAGACGCAAGGCACTGATCCCGGCGGCCAAGGTGGACTACTGGAAGGCGCTGCGCGCGGCGGTGGCCGCGGTCCCGTCCTCGGAGCCGATCGCCGCCGAACTCAGGGGCACGTCGGCCAAGCCGTACTGGGAGACCGCGGTGGCGACCTCCGACGGAACGGTGAACCAGGTCCGCGTCGACGCGATCACCGGCAAGGCGGACCAGCCGCACACCGAGTCCGACGACCCCGACGACAAACAGCGGCTGGCCAGCCGGCTGAACCAGGCCACCGTCACGGCCCAGCAGGCGGCGGAGACCGCCACCGAGAAGACGAAGGGCACCGTCAGCGACATCGAACTCAGCGACGCCGACAACGGCAGCGACACGGTCGCCTGGACCGTGGACGTCGTGACCAAGGACTGGAACCAGACGACCTACGAGATCGACGCGACGAACCGCAAGGTCCTGCGCATGGAGGTCGAACAGGACTAGGGCCTGTCTCCCCAGGGTCAGGGGGTGTCTTCCCGATCGGGAAGACACCCCCTGACCCTGACGGGCATGCGTCGCACGGTGGGGCGGGACGCCTCAGCCGGCGTCCGGGTCCGTCAGCAGCGCCTCGGTGAGGAGCGGTGCCACCTGGTCGATCTGCCAGGGGCGGGCGCCGTGGTGGGTGAGGACCGTGGCGACCGACTCCTGGGTCGGGTCGGCCGGCGGCTCCCAGCACAGCCGGCGCACCGTGTCCGGAGTGATCAGGTTCTCCTGCGGGAGGTTCAGCTGCTCGGCGAGCGCGCTGACCGCCGCGCGGGCGGCCGACAGCCGGGCCGCCGCGGCCGGGTCCTTGTCGGCCCAGGAGCGGGGCGGCGGCGGGCCGTTGAGCGGCTGGCCGGGCTGGGGGAGCTCGCTCTCGGGCAGCGCCCGGGCGCGGTCGACGGCGGCCTGCCACTGCTCCAGCTGCCGGCGGCCCATGCGGTGCCCGAAGCCGGGCAGCGCCGCCAGCGCGTGGCTGTTCGCCGGCAGATGCAGCGCCGCCTCCACGATCGCGGCGTCGCCGAGCACCTTGCCGGGCGAGACGTCGCGCCGCTGGGCGACCTGGTCACGGGCCGTCCACAGCTCCCGTACGACCGCCATCTGACGGCGCCGGCGGACCTTGTGCATACCGGACGTCCGGCGCCAGGGGTCCTTGCGGGGCGGTGGCGGGGGCGCGGCGGCGATCGCCGCGAACTCCTGCCGGGCCCACTCCAGCTTCCCCTGCCGCGTCAGCTCCTCCTCCAGCGCATCGCGCAGATCCACCAGCAGCTCGACATCGAGCGCGGCGTAGCGCAGCCAGGGCTCGGGGAGCGGGCGGGTGGACCAGTCGACGGCGGAGTGGCCCTTCTCCAGGGCGTAGCCGAGGACGTTCTCGACCATCGCGCCCAGGCCGACCCGGGCGAAGCCGGCCAGCCGTCCGGCCAGCTCGGTGTCGAACAGCCGGCTGGGGACCATCCCTATGTCACGCAGGCACGGAAGGTCCTGGGTGGCGGCGTGCAGCACCCACTCGGTGTCGCCGATCGCCTCGCCCAGTGCCGACAGGTCGGGGCAGCCGACCGGGTCGATCAGTACGCTGCCGGCGCCCTCTCGGCGCAGCTGGACGAGGTAGGCGCGCTGGCCGTAGCGGTAGCCCGAGGCCCGCTCGGCGTCGACGGCCACCGGGCCCGTACCGGCCGCGAACGCGGCCACGACCTCGGCGAGCGCCTCTTCCGTGGCGGTCACCGGGGGGATGCCCTCGCGGGGCTCCAGGAGAGGGACCGGCGCCGGTCGGGAATCCGGAGGCGAGTCTCCGGGTGCTCGCAGTGTCGTGTCTGCTGCGGTCTTTTGGGCGTCGGTCACCAGTCAAGGGTATCTGTGTATGCACGTCGCCCGTCGAGGGAACGTTCCCTCGACGGGCGAGCCGGTCGTGTGCAGGGTCAGTGGATGATGCCGGTGCGCAGGGCGACCGCCACCATGCCGGCGCGGTCACCGGTGCCGAGCTTGCGGGCGATCCGGGCGAGGTGGCTCTTGACGGTCAGTGCCGAGAGCCCCATCGAGACGCCGATGGCCTTGTTGGACTGGCCCTCCGCCACCAGCCGCAAAACCTCGACCTCACGGCCCGACAGCTCCCGGTAGCCACCGGGGTGTCCGGGGGCACCCGGCGGGCGGCGCTGCATCCGGGCCGCGTTGGCGCCGATCGGTGAGGCACCTGGGCGGCCCGGAATGCCCAGGTTGGTACGGGTTCCGGTGACGACATAGCCCTTGACGCCGCCGGCCAGGGCGTTGCGTACCGCACCGATGTCGTCGGCCGCGGAGAGCGCGAGACCGTTGGGCCAGCCGGCCGCCCGGGTCTCGGACAGCAGCGTGAGGCCGGAGCCGTCGGGAAGGTGGACGTCGGCAACGCAGATGTCGCGCGGGTTGCCGACGCGGGGACGGGCCTCCGCGATGGACGACGCCTCGATCACGTCGCGCACTCCGAGTGCCCACAGGTGGCGGGTGACGGTGGAGCGGACGCGAGGGTCGGCCACGACGACCATGGCCGTCGGCTTGTTCGGGCGGTAGGCGACCAGGCTCGAAGGTTGCTCGAGGAGAACAGACACCGGGCCTCCTGGGGGGAGTGGCGGGGACGGAAGCCGGCTTGGGGGAGCCGGATTGATCCGTGTTTGAAGGGTCACTGACCTCTTCGGCAGCAATCCGGCCGGACTTTAGACTTTGATCACGATTTAGTTAGGGGCAATTCGGGCAAATCGGATGGGTGATCGATCAGGTGTGGGCACGGAGTGCATACCGAGATGATCAGAGCCGTACGCGAAGGTGATCATTGCGGGCGTGGGGTAACGCCGGGGAAGACAGATCAGCGCGACTGGGCGCCGCGGCGCTGCGGCAGCGGCACCACCCCGCCGCGCGGCGCCGGATCGAGGGTGGCCGGCGGCAGCCCCGCGACCTGGCACAGCAGATCGCACCACGCCGACAGATGCGCCGCCACATCCGGCACCCCGCCGGGCCCTTCGGCCGGCGTCCAGGAGGCCCGGATCTCGATCTGGGTCGCCGGCTCGCGCTCAGCCAGCCCGCCGAAGTAGTACGACCCGGCCCGGGTCACCGTGCCGCTCGGCGCGGCGTACCGCACCCCGCGGGCATCCAGCGCACCCGTCAGCCACGACCAGCACACCTCCGGCAGCAGCGGATCGGCGCCCATCTCCGGCTCCAGCTCCGCCCGCGCCAGCGTCACCACACGGAACGTGCCGTGCCAGGCCTCGTCCCCGGCCGGGTTGTGCAGCAGCACCATCCGTCCGTCCGCCAGATCCCGGTCCTCGCCGCCGGGCCCCGAGCCGCGGTCGACGACCGCCGCCTCCAGCGCGTACGCGTACGGGGCGAGCCGCTTCGGCGCGGGTGTCGGGTCGATCTCGATCTCCGGCCGCAGTCGTGCCGTGCGGAGCGCATCGACCGCCTGACGGAAAGGGATCGGGGCCTCGTCCGCGCTGTCCGCGAGGTGTTCGTGAGCCGCAGCCATGCCCGGAAGATTAGGCGGAAGACGACCCGCATACGGGGAGGACACCCGGTGCGCGCGTCGCCCATTCGGAGGCCCCCCGGGGCGCATGCGAAGATTTGGGGCGTGAGCGCCAACGACCTTCCCCAGGCTCCCCACTTCGATCGAGCAGGGGAGACCCCGATGACGGGCCAGCAGCAGACCGCCACCTACGACTCGGCTTTCCTCAAGGCCTGCCGGCGAGAGCCGGTGCCGCACACGCCGGTGTGGTTCATGCGGCAGGCGGGGCGCTCGCTGCCGGAGTACCGCAAGGTCCGCGAGGGCATCGCGATGCTCGACTCCTGCATGCGGCCCGAGCTGGTCACCGAGATCACGCTTCAGCCGGTGCGGCGCCACGGCGTCGACGCCGCCATCTACTTCAGCGATATCGTCGTCCCCCTCAAGGCCATCGGCATCGACCTCGACATCAAGCCCGGCATCGGCCCGGTCGTCGAGAACCCGATCCGCACCCGCGCCGACCTGGCGCAGCTGCGCGATCTCACCCCCGAGGACGTCTCCTACGTCACCGAGGCGATCGGCCTGCTCACGCGCGAGCTGGGCGGCACCCCGCTGATCGGCTTCGCCGGCGCGCCGTTCACGCTCGCCAGCTACCTCGTCGAGGGCGGCCCGTCGCGGACGTACGAGAATGCCAAGGCGATGATGTACGGCGACCCCGAGCTCTGGGCCGACCTGCTCGACCGTCTCGCGGAGATCACGGCCGCGTTCCTGAAGGTGCAGATCGAGGCGGGCGCCTCGGCCGTCCAGCTCTTCGACTCCTGGGCCGGCGCCCTCGCCCCGTCCGACTACCGCCGCTCGGTGCTGCCCGCCTCCGCCAAGGTCTTCGAGGCCGTGGCCGGGTACGGCGTCCCGCGCATCCACTTCGGCGTCGGCACCGGTGAGCTGCTGCGGCTGATGGGCGAGGCCGGCGCGGACGTAGTGGGCGTCGACTGGCGTGTCCCGCTCGACGAGGCCGCCCGCCGGGTCGGCCCGGGCAAGGCGCTCCAGGGCAACCTCGACCCGACCGTCCTGTTCGCCTCCACGGAGGCCGTCGAGGCCAAGACCCGCGAGGTCCTCGACTCGGCCGCAGGCCTCGAGGGCCACGTCTTCAACCTCGGCCACGGCGTCATGCCGTCCACCGACCCGGACGCGCTCACCCGCCTCGTCGAGTACGTCCACACGCAGACGGCGCGCTGAGCGGAACTGCGCCGCCGCCCCCGGGCGTCGTGGAGGGCATGAACGCGACCCCCGACGTCCCCGCGGCGGAGCTCGCCGCCGCCTGGGAAGAGATACGCGCCGAGTACTACGCGGACCACGACACGGACCTCGTCCTGTCGTGCGCCCGCGCACTCGCTGCCGACCCCGGCGGCGCCCGCGCCTGGCTGTGGACCTTCGGGCTGCTGATGACGGCCGACTACCTCAGCTTGCAAGGCGCCTCCGACACCGCCGTGTCGGCCGTACTCGACGCGCTGCGCGCCACCGACCGGGAACTGCGCGAGCGCCCCTGCGGGCACGGCCGGCACCCCTACGAGGGCGACCTGGACGACGAGCTGGAACGCCTCGCCACCCTCCTCCCGCTGCTGGACGGCGACGGATCCGCGGCCGGTGCGGCCACGGATCCGGACGACGGGGACGCGCCGGAGCTGTGGCGCTGCCCGCGCAACATCGCCGGCTACGCCCGGGTGGCGATCGACATCCTCGCCCCGGGCACCACCGACGGCATCCCGGCCCGGCTGTCCACCGCCGACCAGGACGAGGTCCGGGACCTCGCCTCGCTCGTGCAGGGCTACCCGGCCCCGGGGGTCAGCGTGTCCTGGTCGCTGTCCCACTACGGCAAGGCCCTTGCCGCCGCGACCGGGGACGCCGAGCGCGCCGGACTCGTCGTCCTCGTCGGTGCGCTGTCCTGGTATGCCGCCGCCGGCCCGGTTCCGTCTCCGGGACCGCTCGACGATCTGATCGCCGGGCTGGCCTCCGTACCGGGGGTGAGGAGCGAACTCCACTGCAAACATGGCGAGTTGGGGCACCCCGCCCTCCCCAAGGCCGCGGAGGACGTCATCGGGACCGGGATGTGCCTGAAGAGCCCGCACGCCCGGAAGCTGATCGAGGAGCCGGGCGGGCCGGCCGGTGCCGGAATGCCGCTGGAGGCCTGGCTCTGCCCGGCCTTCCTCGCCGCGCTGGCCCGCGAGTCGCTGGCGCGGATCCGCGCGGCCCGCGAGAAGCAGTTCGGCCCCCGCCGCTAGGGATGCTCAGTCGCCGGCGGCCCGTACCGCCCCCGTCGCCTTGCGGGCGGCGACCAGCACCGGGTCCCAGACCGGTGAGAACGGCGGGGCGTAGCCCAGGTCGAGGGCGGTCATCTGCTCCACCGTCATCCCGGCCGTGAGCGCGACCGCCGCGATGTCCACCCGTTTCCCGGCGCCCTCGCGGCCGACGATCTGCACCCCGAGCAGCCGGCCCGTACGGCGCTCGGCGAGCATCTTGACGTGCATCGGGCGGGCGCCCGGGTAGTAGCCGGCCCGGCTGGTGGACTCCACGGTCACCGTGACGAAGCGCAGACCGGCGGCGTGCGCATGCCGCTCCAGCAGCCCCGTCCGCGCGATCTCCAGATCGCAGACCTTGCTGACGGCCGTGCCGACCACCCCGGGGAAGGTCGCGTAACCGCCGCCGGCATTGGTGCCGATGACCTGACCGTGCTTGTTGGCGTGAGTGCCCAGCGCGATATGCCGGGTGTGGCCCGAGACCAGGTCGAAGACCTCGACGCAGTCGCCGCCCGCCCAGATGTGGTCCTGGCCGCGCACCCGCATCGCGAGGTCGGTGAGCAGCCCGCCGGACTCGCCCAGCGGCAGCCCGGCCGCGGCGGCCAGCGTGGTCTCCGGGCGTACGCCCATGCCCAGCACCACCACGTCCGCCGGGTACTCGGCGTCCTCGGTGGTCACCGCGCGGGCCCGTCCCGCGTCCGTCAGCACACCGGTGACGGTCGCCCCGCACACCGTCTCGATGCCCATTCCGCACATCGCCTCATGGACCAGTGCGCCCATGTCCGGGTCGAGGGTGGACATCGGCTGTGCGCTCTGCTCCAGAACGGTGACCTGGTAGCCGCGCAGGATCAGCGCCTCCGCCATCTCCACGCCGATGTACCCGGCGCCGACCACCACCGCCCGCCGGCCCGCGGACTTCTCCAAGGTGTCCAGCAGCGCCCGGCCGTCGTCGAGGTTCTGGACCCCGTGCACCCCCGGCGCGTCGATCCCCGGCAGGTCCGGCCGCCGCGGCCGCGCACCGGTCGCCAGCACCAGCTTGTCGAAGCCGGTCCACGACTCCCGGCCGCCGTCGTCCAGCTCCCGGGTCCGCACCCGGCCCCGGTCCAGGTCGAGTTCGGTGACCTCGGTCCGCATCCGCAAATCGATCTCCCGGCTGCGGTGCTCCTCGGCCGTACGGGCGATCAGCGCGTCCGGCCCCTCGACGACACCGCCCACCCAGTACGGAATCCCGCACGCGGAGTACGACGTGAAATGGCCGCGCTCGAATGCCGTGATCGCCAGCTCGCCGGGCTCCTTCAGCCGCCGTGCCTGTGAGGCGGCCGCCATCCCCGCCGCGTCACCGCCCACGATCACCAACCGCTCCGCCGCCATGCGCCTACGGTACGGCCTCCCACGTTGTCGGCTGTGGCGCCGTGCGTGTTCTCGCCGTTGCGCCGTTCCGCTGCGCTTGGCTTTTCTCCCCGCGTTGTTGGCTTTCTCGCCGTGCGTGTTCTCGCCGTTGCGCCTGCGGCGGGCGTGGGTTTGGCGGGTGCGGTGACGGTCCTCCGGGGCAGGGTTTCCGGACTGCTTCGCTTTACGTCCGGAAACCCTGCCCCTCCGGCCCGTCCCCTCCCGTTGAGGGGTGGGGAGGAGACCGGTGGGGGTACCCGTAAGTGGGCGGGTGCGCGTTCGTGGATCCAGTCACAGCAACTGGGGATGAACGGCCCGCCCCCACTCAGGTTTTCCCACCCACTCACGGGAGGGGCCGCGCCGCAGGACGAAGTCCGGAGGAGCGGCACCGCACCCGACAACCCACGCCCGCCGCGTGGGGGTACCTCCCACGCCCTTCAGGCAGTGGGGGAGCAACGGCGAGACGACCCACGGCGCCGCAGCTGACAACGTGGGAGGCCCCGCGAAGGGCGCAACGGCGAGCAACACCCACGGCGGGAAAGCCGAAAACGTGGGAGGGCCGACAAAGCGCAGCGGTTAGCGGTCGAGTACGAGGGCCAAGCCCTGGCCCACGCCGATGCAGAGGGCGGCGAGGCCGGTGCCCGAGCCCAGGGCGGCGAGCTGGTGGGCTACCGAACCGGCGAGGCGGGCGCCGGAGGCGCCGAGTGGGTGGCCGATGGCGATGGCGCCGCCGCGGGGGTTCACCACCGCGGGGTCCAGTTCCGGCCACTGGCCGATGCAGCCCAGGGCTTGGGCCGCGAAGGCCTCGTTGAGCTCGAAGGTCGTGACCTCGGCGAAACCGCGGCCGGCGCGGTCCAGGGCCCGCCGGACCGCCTCCACCGGGCCCAGACCGAAGAGCTGCGGTTCGATGCCGGTCACGGCGCTCGCGCGGATACGGGCCAGCGGCTCGCGCCCGGTGGCCCGCAGGCCCTCCTCGTCGACCAGCAGCAGGGCCGCGGCACCGTCGTTGAGCGGTGAGGAGTTGCCGGCCGTGACCGTTCCTCCGGCCGTACGGAAGACCGGCTTCAGCTTGGACAGGGCCTCCAGTGAGGAGCCCTCGCGGACGGTCTCGTCGCGGGCCAGCTCCACGCCGGGGACCGGCACCACTTCGGCGTCGTAGCCGCCCTCACGCCAGGCGCGGACCGCCTTCTGGTGGCTGGCCAGTGCGAAGACGTCCTGCTGTTCGCGGGTGATGCCGTGCTGGTCGGCGATCAGCTCGGCGCCCTCGCCCAGTGCGACCGTCCACTCGGGGCGCATCCGCGGGTTGACCATCCGCCAGCCCAGCGTCGAGGAGAACATCTCCTGATGGCCCGCGGGGAAGGCCCGTTCGGGCTTGCGCAGCACATACGGCGCGCGGCTCATCGACTCCACCCCGCCCGCGACGGCGATATGCGCATCGCCGTGCGCGATGGCGCGGGCCGCCTGGATGACCGCCTCCAGTCCGGAGCCGCACAGCCGGTTCACGGTCACGCCGGGGACGGTCACCGGCAGCCCGGCCAGCAGCACCGCCATCCGCGCCACGTTCCGGTTGTCCTCGCCGGCGCCGTTCGCATCGCCGAAGCAGACGTCGTCGATCCGCGCCGGATCCAGCTCCGGGGTGCGGTCCACCAGGGCCTTGAGGACATGGGCGGCGAGATCGTCGGGCCGGACCCCGGCCAGGGCGCCGCCGTACTTGCCGACCGGCGTCCGTACCGCATCGACGATGTACACATCCCGCAGACGTGTGTCGGTCATCAGGCGCTGTCCTCGCTGTCCCGGTTAGACGGTCGGCGGGCGGTACGAAGATCGCTGCCCACCGACCCGAGTCTTTGCCCGCCGCTGTCCGCTGTCAACGGGGTCCCCGGTCATCCTCTGCGGCCACCTCGGCGCGGCCGGCGTCCATGCGGACGCCGGTCGTGGCTCTGTCGCCCGTCGTACCCCAGGTCGACATCCGGCCATGGACCCGGCGTGCGCTCTGAGAGAGTGGGGGCATGAGCGCAGCGCACACCAGTACGGGCCGGGGGCCCGGCCGCACCGGTCATGTCGTGGTTGTCGGAGGGGGCATCTCCGGTCTGGCGGCCGCGCACCATCTGCTCGACGGCGGTGCCCGGGTGACCGTCCTGGAGGCCTCGGACCGGCTCGGCGGCAAGCTGCGTACGGGTGAGGTCGCGGGTGTGCAGGTCGACCTCGGCGCCGAATCGATGCTGGCCAGGCGGCCGGAGGCGGTGGACCTGGCGCGCGCCGTGGGGCTCGGTGAGCGGTTGCAGCCGCCCACCACCGCCAGTGCGTCGCTGTGGACCCGCGAGGCGCTGCGCCCGATGCCCAAGGGCCACCTCATGGGCGTCCCCGGGGACCTCGCCCCGCTCGCCGCGTCCGGGGTGCTCTCCCCGGAGGGGCTCGCCCGGATCGAGGAGGACACCCGGCTGCCGCGCACCGAGGTCGGCGCGGACGTGGCGGTCGGCGAGTTCGTCGCCCGGCGCATGGGCCGTGAGGTCGTCGACCGGCTCGTCGAGCCCCTGCTCGGCGGGGTCTACGCGGGCGATGCGTACAAGATCTCGCTGCGCGCCGCCGTGCCGCAGCTGTTCGAGGCCGCGCGGACGCACCGCTCGCTGCTCGAAGGCGTACGGGAGATCCAGGCGCGGGCCGCCGCCGCGGTCCACCAGAGCGGCCCCACCGCGACCGGGCCCGTCTTCATGGGCATCGACGGCGGCATCGGTACCCTGCCGGGCGCGGTCGCCGAGGCCGTACGGGCCAAGGGCGGCGAGATCCGTACCGGTACGCCGGTCGTCGACGTCCGGCGGACCGCCGACGGCTGGCACCTCGGCCTCGACGGCGACCGGCTCGCCGCGGACGCCGTCGTCCTCGCCACCCCCGCACCCGACACGGCCCGCCTCCTCACGGACGTCTGCCGGCCCGCCGTCACCGAGCTGACCGCCGTCGAGTACGCCTCGATGGCCCTGGTCACCCTCGCCTTCCGCCGCGCCGACCTGGACCGGCGGCCCACCGGCAGCGGCTTCCTCGTGCCGCCCGTCGACGGCCGCAAGATCAAGGCCGCCACCTTCTCCAGCAACAAATGGGGCTGGACCGACGGCGCCGATCCGGACCTCTTCGTGCTGCGCACCTCCCTCGGCCGCTACGGCGACGAGGCGGACCTGGCGCGCGAGGACGCCGAGCTGGTCGCCCTCTCGCGCGTCGATCTGCGCGACGCGGTCGGCCTGACCGCCTCGCCGGTCGCCTCCCGGGTCACCCGCTGGGAGGGCGGACTGCCCCAGTACCCCGTCGGACACCTGGAGCGGGTGGCCCGTATCCGGGACGCCGTCGGGCAGCTGCCGGGCCTGCGGGTGTGCGGTGCGCTCTACGAGGGCGTCGGCATCCCGGCCTGCATCGCCTCGGGCCGCAGGGCCGCCGACGACATCCTCCGCACCCTGTCGCCGGACGCCGCCGCCGGCGAGTGAGAATGGATGACATGACAGACGCTTCCACCCCCGCTTCCGCGCCGCAGACCCCCGCGGCGCCCGAGAAGGCTCCCAACGCCGGCAAGAAGGCCAAGGACCTCAACGAGGTCATCCGCTACACCCTCTGGTCGGTGTTCAAGCTGCGCGACGTCCTCCCCGAGGACCGCAGCGGCTACGCAGACGAGGTCGAGGAGCTGTTCGCGCAGCTCGCCGCCAAGGACGTGGTGGTCCGCGGCACGTACGACGTGTCCGGTCTGCGCGCCGACGCCGACCTCATGATCTGGTGGCACTCGGAGAGCTCGGACGCCCTCCAGGAGGCGTACAACCTCTTCCGCCGCACCCGGCTCGGCCGCGCGCTGGAGCCGGTGTGGTCGAACATGGCGCTGCACCGCCCCGCCGAGTTCAACAAGTCGCACATCCCGGCCTTCCTGGCCGACGAGCAGCCGCGCGCCTACGTGAGCGTCTACCCCTTCGTGCGCTCCTACGAGTGGTACCTCCTCCCCGACGAGGACCGCCGCCGGATGCTCGCCGACCACGGCAAGATGGCCCGCGGCTTCCCGGACGTGCGCGCCAACACCGTGCCGTCGTTCTCGCTCGGTGACTACGAGTGGGTGCTCGCCTTCGAGGCCGACGAGCTCTACCGCATCGTCGACCTGATGCGTCATCTGCGCGGCTCCGAGGCGCGGATGCACGTCCGCGAGGAGATCCCGTTCTACACCGGCCGGCGCAAGCCGGTGGCCGAGCTGGTCGCGGGCCTGGCCTGATCTGCCCGCACGGAAACGGGCCGTCCCCTCAGGGACGGCCCGTTCCGCATGTCTGCGGGGCTGCGCTACTTCCCCGGCCGCGCGTGCGGCGCCCGGGTCGTCGCCTGGCCCGGCACCGGCTCCGCGCGCGGTGCGCAGTACGCCCGGTGCGCCGGGACCTTCCCGTGCAGCAGATACGCCTCGGCGTACTTGTTCACACAGGCGTTGTCGTTGAAGGCGACGCCATGGGTGCCCGCGCCGTTCTCGGTGACCAGCGAGGAGCCGGGCAGCCGCCGCTGGAGCTCCACCGCGCCCTTGTACGGCGTTGCCGCGTCCCGCTCGGCCGCCAGCAGCAGCACCGGCGGCAGCGCACCGGGCTCCGTGTGGACGTCGAGCGGGGTGCGCCGCCCGTGCAGCGCACCGTCGAGCGCGGTCGCCGCGGCGTGATCGGTGGCGTCCGCCAGCTCCCGCCCCGCGCCGTGTTCCGCCCGGCGGGCGGCCGCCTCGACCCCGGCCTGGGCCGACTCCGAGTGGCTGGGCCAGAAGGCACACGGCAGGTTCATCCAGGCGTTGTCCCAGGTCTCGAACGGCGCGATCCGCGCGACCTCGGTGTTGTCCCGGTCCCAGGTCCGCCAGGAGCGCGGCCAGTGCGCGTCATTGCACTCCACGGCGGTGTAGACGGCGTTGGCGTTCTCCTCGTCCCTGGCGCCGGAGGGCCGCGGCAGGGCCTGGGCGATCAGCGGCTTGGGATCGCCGTGCAGATACCCCGACAGCGCCTGGGCGCGCAGCGGCCAGTAGGCGTCGTTGTAGCCGGTCTTGAGGAACGCCGACTGAAGCTGGCCGGGGCCGATCTTGCCGTTGAGGGGCTGCTGGCGCAGCTTCTTCGTGGCGGTGTCGTACGCCCCCTGCACCGCCCCCTTGGTCTTGCCGAGGTGGTAGTGGTCGTCGTGCTTGGCGACCCAGCGCAGCCAGTCGCCCCAGCGGCGCTCGAAGGCGATGTTCTGGTCGAGGTTGTTGCGGTACCAGATCTTCCGGGGCGCGGGGTTGACCACGCTGTCGAAGATCATCCGGCGGACGTGCCCGGGGAAGAGCGTCGCATAGACCGCACCGAAGTACGTCCCGTACGAGGCGCCCATGAACGTCAGCTTCTTCTCGCCGAGCGCGGCCCGCAGCATGTCCAGGTCGCGGGCGTTGTTGACCGAGTTGTAGAACGGCAGGTCCGCCCCGGCCCGGCGGGCACAGCCCCGCGCGTACGCCTTCGCCTCGGCCACCTTCTTGCGCTTGAAGGCCGCGTCCGGGTGCATCCGGCTGTCGGTGGGCGCCTTGGCGAACTCGCCGGGGTCCTGGCACGACAGCGGCGCCGAGCGGCCGACGCCGCGCGGGGCATAGCCGACGAAGTCATAGGCGCGGGCCACCCTGCGCCACTTGGGAAGCGCGCCGTAGAGCGGGAACTCCAGGCTGGACGCGCCGGGGCCGCCGGG
Source organism: Streptomyces sp. NPDC034111 (assembly GCF_055575375.1). Taxonomy (NCBI): domain Bacteria; kingdom Bacillati; phylum Actinomycetota; class Actinomycetes; order Kitasatosporales; family Streptomycetaceae; genus Streptomyces; species Streptomyces sp. NPDC034111. The sequence continues at coordinate 129,087 of NZ_JBVIST010000015.1, forward strand.
GTTGAAGACCAGGGAGCCCTGCCGTTCGCCGCGCGCGGTGGCGCGGATCCTGCTGACGGTGAGGTCGATCTTCTTGCCGTCGGGGCGCGCGTAGTCCAGGGGGACGGTGAGTTTGCCGCACTCGACGGTCGACGGCAGATGCTCCACCGGCGCACAGCGGCCGAAGTCGATGCGGTGCGCCACCGGCGCCGGCGGCGCGCCGGCCGCTTCCGTGGCGCCGCCTGCCGGGGGCGTGGCAAGGGCGGTCATGATCAGCGACCCGATGGTGCCGTACAACGCAAGTGCTCTCACTGGCCGTCCCTTCGTGTGTGCATACAAAAGGGATAGTTGGGTCGGTGATTGTCGTTGTAAAGCACCTGATGCCGGTGTCGGACGCTATGCCCCGGAAGAGTGGAGCGCGGCGCGCAGGGCGGGATCGGTGAGGGCAATGGGGCCGTGGAGGGCAAGGGTGGTGAGGGAGACAGCAGTGGCGGGGGAGGAGGGACGGTCCGTGGCACCGGGCCTGACGGGCAACCGCTTTTCGCCCACGTCGGTGGCCCAGTCGCTGTACGGGTGGAGCTCGAAGCGGGCCACGGCCAGGGTGCCGAGGGTGAGGATCAACGGCAGCGCGAACCAGGCCAGAATCAGCCCGTCGGTCTCGCCGGCCGGGGCCGTCCAGTAGCTCGCCGCGGCGGCCAGCAGCACCAGCAGGGCCGCGCCCTGCACCTGACGGACCGCATTGCGCATGCCACGGGCGGCGGCGGGCAGCGCGAGCCCGGCGGCCACCAGCCGGTCGCCGACCGCCCGCACCGCGTCGTCGGCCATCAGGGCCTCGCGTATCTCGGGTATCTGGCGCTGCCCCTCGGGCCCTATGGCGCTGAGGGTGGCCTGCTCGACGGCGTCCTTCCCGACCGGATCGACCACGGTGGCCCAGCCGGTGTGGGCCAGCAGCAGCCGTCGCTGCTGCGCCATGAGCACCAGGACCACATCGGCGAGCCGGTGCGGTCCGCCGGAGAGATAGGCCATCTCGTACAGGGTCAGCCCTGACGCGGGGCCGTCCGCCGTGGCCGGGTCCGGGGCGGGCGCCGGCTGCCGGGCCGGTCCGGTGGCGCGGGCGACGGCGACCGCGGCACGGCAGATCTGCGCACAGGACAGCACCGCCGCCGCCGAGGCGACGAGGAGGAAGAGGAGCGACATGACAGATTTCTTACGGGATGGAGTATGACAACGCCACGAATTTTCCACCCCGGGCGCACCCCGCCGCACAACGGGCGGCGCTGCCCCGCACGCGGGGCAGCTGCCGGCCGTCCGCAGGCCGGCCTCCGCTCCGCCCCGGGCCGTCTGCCGGCCCGGCCGCCGGTCAGCTCCCGCCGCAGCCGCCCCCGCCCCCGCAGCTCGATCCACCGCCGCACGACGAGCCGCCACCGCAGGACGAACCGCCGCCGCACGAGGACGCCGCGCCACACGACGAACCGCCGCACCCCGACCCGGACCCGCCGTCGGACGCACCGCACCAGACGGTGTCGTCACCGCCCGACCCGCCACCGGAGTCACCGGACCACGAGCTGCCGGACGACGGGGTCCCGCCGCTCGAAGCGGTGGCCGCGGCGGCCCGGTGCGCCTCCTCGAACTGCTCACGCAGCAGCTCGTCCGCGAGCAGCGCGGTACCGCCGAGCGCCACCATGAGCCCGGCGGACTGCCCGGCCGCGACCGCGGCCGTCCGGGGGTTCGCCGCGTTCGCCGAGCGCAGCGCGGACGAGCCCGCCTTGGTGATGCGGCGGGTGAGCGCCTTGCGGCACAGCGCCCCCACGATCAGACCAGGGATCAGCGCCGGCCCGAGGGTGAAGACGAACGGCGGGCCGGATATGTCGTCGCCGACCCCGATGAGGGAGACCACCACGACGACGAAGAACAGCACCCCGCACGTCGTCTGCTGCGCCCTCGCGTACCGGCGCCAGCCCCGGCCCAGCCGCGGATGGCGCATCAGCCCGCGCGCCGCCAGCCGGTCGCCGATGCCCTGGACCGCCGGGCTGCGCATCGCCTCGGCCCGCACCGTGGCCAGCGCCCCGCCGGGCGTCCGGGCCACCGCGTCCAGGACGGCCGCCTCGACCGCGTCCCGGTGGCCGGCCTGACGTACGGTCACCACGCCCGGGCCGCCCACCGCCAGCCTGCCGTCCTCATGCATCGCGGCGAGCGCGGCATCCACCACCCGCGCCGGGCCGCCGGCGAGAAACGCCACCTCCCAGACGCTGTGCGTCAGCGCGTCCGACCTCCGGGCGGACGGTGTCCGACGCCGCACCACGAGCGTGCCGAGGACGAGCACCAGCGACGAGATCCCGACCGCCGCGTACCCCCACTGGTTGAAGGACACCCCGGTCACCTCCCTTCCAGCACGGCGCGCAGGGCGCGCGTCAGACGGGCCGCGGGCCGGGCGGACGGCGGCCTGGGGCCCGCGCGATCGCGCCACCAGCGCGTCAACTGCCGCCGCGCGGCCGGGTCCTCGGGACGGTCCTGGGCCAGCAGATGCGCCGCGAAGTCCAGGGCGTCCTGGCGGTAGCCGCCGCCCATGGGGCGGTGCCGGGCGTAGCCGAGGAACGCCGCCCGGTAGTCCGCGCCGAGGATCTCCGGCAGCTCGGGGGCGACCTTGGCGACCACCGAGGCGCGCTTGACGGTCAGCGCCCGGCTCTGCACCTGGAGCCGGGTCCGGTCGAAACCCTCGGGCGGCGGTGTCCCGGCGACCAGCGCGGACAGCAGCGCGGTCTGTGCCAGCGCCAGCCGCTGCCGCGCCGCGTCGGTACCGGTGCCCGGCCGGGCACCGTCCTGCACGGGCGGCTCGGTTATGGGCGTGTCCATTACGGGCGGCTCGGTCACGGGCGTCTCCCGTACGGCCTCAAGCAGCCTGCGTCGCATGACGGGCCTCCTTCAGTACCGTGCGGATCGCGTCCAGCTCCCCGGCCAGCTCCCCGCCCTCCGGAAAGTCGTCATCCCGTTCCAGCAGCACACCGGGCGGGGTGATCCGGGCACACAGCTCGGCGAGCACATCCAGCACCGGCCGGGTCACCGGATGGGCATGGCTGTCGTGCCACACCCCGTCCCGTTCCACCCCGCCCGCGACATGGACGTACGCGATGGCCTCGACCGGCAGCTCGTCCAGGGCCACCGCCGGGTCCTCACCCCGGTTGATGTGGTTGGTGTGGAGGTTGGCGACGTCGATGAGCAGCCGCACCCCGGTCCGCTCGACCAGCTCGGAGAGGAACTGCCCCTCGGTCAGCTCCTCACCGGGCCAGTTGATCAGGGCGGCGATGTTCTCCAGGGCCAGTGGCACCGGCAGCGCGTCCTGGGCGATCCGCACGTTCTCGCAGAGCACGTCCAGCGCGTCACGGGTGCGGGGGACGGGCAGCAGATGCCCGGCCTCCATCACCGGCGAGGCGGTCAGCGGCCCGCCGGCCCGGACGAACGCGATGTGCTCGGTGACCAGCGGTGCGCCCAGCGCCTCGGCGCGCTCGGCGAGGGCGGTCAGCCGGGCGGCATCGGGGCGGTCCGCGCCGCCGAGACCGAGCGAGACCCCGTGCGGGACGACGGTCGTGCCGCGCTCGCGCAACTGCCGCAGGGCGGCGGGCAGATGGCCCGGGCAGATGTTCTCCGCCACGACCTCCACCCAGTCCACCCCGGGCAGCTCCGCGATCTCCGCGGCGATTTCCGGCCGCCAGCCGATTCCGGTACCCAGGCGCTCCATGGCTCCCCCTCTCGCTCTGTGGTCGGGGTACTCATGGCCGCGTCAAGACCGGCCGAACCCTGAACCCGTCGAGTTCAGAGGTTGATTTGAGCTTCCCCGTGCGGTCCGCGCCGCCTCCGGCCGCTCAGCGGGCGCTGTCGAACCCCACCCCGGCGCCCAGCGCCGGCAGCACTCCACCGGTGGCCTGAACCAGCCGCCGCCGTCCGCGCGGACGACGAAAGACGGCCCACGCGGCCTCCCGGCGACCCCGCGGCTCCTCAGCCACTCCGCGCGGTCTCTCGGCGACCCCGCGGCTCTCAACCACCCCCCGCGGCCTCTCCATCATCGGGCGGCTCCTCAACCACCCTGCGGCAGCGCCTTCCGCAGCGCGGGATGGTCCGCGACGACCGTGCAGGACCCCGGTGCGATCTCGGTGAACCCCGCATCCTGGACCACCGGCAGCCCGCTGCGGGTCAGCGCCTCCCACTCCGAGGGCTCCGCCTGCCGTACGGCCAGCGCGAAGCCCGACGCGTACCAGGCGGCCCGCTCCTCCTCGGGCAGCTCCCACCATGCCAGTTGCGCACCATGGCCGGCCTGCGCCATCTCCTTGCCCGCCGACATCTCCAGCTCCGGGTTGAGCCACAGCACCGGAAGGCCGTCGGCGGGCGGCCCGGGCGGCTGGGGATCGTCCAGCTCCGTGCCCGAAACCTGGAGCCGGGCCAGGTCCTTCGGCCAGCCGTCCAGCGGTACCGGGGGATAGACCCGCACCTCGGCGCCGCGCCCACGGACCGTGATGCCCGGCAGCGCCTCGGCCCGCCGCCACTCCGCGCCGCGCGCCCGCCGCACCACCTTCCGGATCCGGGCGTCCTGCCAGTCCCGCACCGCCTGCGCCCAGGGGCCGTCCCCGGCCGACCGTTCGTCCGCCAGCAGCATCAGCACCGCCCGCGCGGCGGTCTCCAGGGCGTCCGTACGCGCCGGCGGCTCGGCCCGCTCTATCCGCGCGACGAGCGGCAGCACGAACTGGGGCGCCGCGTCCCGGTCGGTCTCTTCGTGGCGGAACGGGCTGCCGGAGCTGTTGCCGGGCTGCCCGGCGGTCTCACTGCTGGTCACGCTCCCAAGTCTGCCAGCCACCACTGACAACGCCGCCGCTCAGGTCGCCGCCCCGGCTCCGCCCTCATGACGGGCCCCACCCCGCCGGCCGCCGCCCGGGCGAACTGCCGCCGCCCGGAGCGCGGTTGTCGCGAACGTCGTGCCGTGCGCGCCCCGGCGACCACGCGCCGGCCGCTCCGGTTACCGTCAGGACGGCGGAGCGGCGGGGGACCGCCGGCGACGCCGGAGCCCGGGGCACGCCCGGGACGGGGCGCGGCGGGGGACGCCGTGAGGCAGTGGAGGTGCCGGAACGCATGAGGCTGGACGGGGTGGGGCGGCGCTACGGGGTGCGTGGCCCCTGGGTGCTGCGGGAGGTGCAACTGGACGTGCCCGCAGGCACGTTGCTGCGCGTCGAAGGGGCCAACGGCAGCGGCAAGTCCACCCTGCTGCGCCTGCTCGCCGGCATCGACCACCCCACCACCGGACGCATCACCGGCCGCCCGCGCAGCGCATACGTGCCCGAACGCTTCCCGGCCGCACTGCCCTTCACCGCCATCGGCTACCTCACCCACCTCGGCCGCATCCACGGTCTGCGCGGCCCCGAAGCCGTCCGTCGCGCGGGCGAGTGGCTCGAACGCTTCGGAGCGGCCGGACACGCCCGTACGCGGCTGGGCGAGCTCTCCAAGGGCACCAGCCAGAAGGTCGCCGTCGCGCAGGCCCTGCTCGCCGAGCCCGGACTCCTCGTCCTGGACGAGGCCTGGACCGGCCTGGACCGCGGCGCCCGCGAGGTGCTGGACCGGGCGGTCGCCGAACGGACCGCGGACGGCGGCACCGTCGTCTTCGTCGACCACGATCCGCAGCGGCTGGCCGGTGTGGCCGACGCCCGCTATCGGGTCGTCGACGGGCGGCTGCTCGCCCAGGAGGAGAGCGGCCCGGGAGCCGCGGGCACGATGACCACGGCCGGGCCACATGTGATCATCGAGGCGGAGGGCCCACCGGGCGGCGAATCGCGTACCACCGCCGGAGCGGCGCGGCTGCCCGGCGGCCCGGAGATCACACCGAGCCCGCACGGTACGACCCGGCTGACGGTCCCGGCCGTCCACTCCGACGCGCTGCTGCGCGCCCTGCTCGCTGCCCGTCCGCCCTGGCACATCCGCTCGGTCACCCCCGCTCCAGGCTTTCCTCCCGACGCCGTTCCCGGCTCTGCTCCCGACTCCGACGAGGCCCCCCTCCCGTGACCGCTCTTCTCTACTATCAGGCGGCGCTGCTCATCGGCTCGCACCGCTGGCTGCCGCCGGTCATCCTCTACGCGGCCTACTGGGCCATCGGCATCCGGAGCGGCGGCCCGATCCTCGATGCGCTGGGCTGGGCCGTGGCCGGCCTGCTCCCGGCCGCCGTATGGCTCACCAGGGTCTGTGTCACCAACGAGCCGCCGGCCGCCCGTAATTGCGCCGCGGCCGCCGCCGGGCCCGGCCGGGTACACCTCGCCTGCGTGCTGACCGCGGCCGGCGCCGGGCTGCTGCTCGCGCTCCCCGGTACGGCACTGGCCGTGCTGCGCTCCGATCCGCACTCCGCCGACCACCAAGTGGCGGTCCCGGTCCTGCCCGCGGCCGGTGCGGGGCTGCTCGCCGCGCTGGCCTGTGTGCTGCTGGGCTGTGCGATCGGCGCCCTGTGCAACTGGCCGGTCCTGCGCAGTCCCGCGTGGAGCATCCCCACCGGGCTGACCGCCGCCCTGCTGCTGCTCGTCCTCGGCGCCTCACCGGCCAACGCCGCCGTCTCGGGCCTGGTCACCGGCTCCGCCCACGGCACGATCAGCACCCCCTGGCTCCCGCTCGCCGGCACTGTCGCGATCGCAGCCGCCGCCACGGCCGTGGCCTGCGCCCTCACCTCCCGCCGCAGCTGACCGACGACAACCGCGGGCACGTCCCCACCACGTCCCACCACGTCCGACGGTCTCCCGGCACGTCCGACGGTCTCCCGGCACGTCCGACGGTCTCCCGCCACGTCCGACGGTCTCCCGCCACGTCCGACGGTCTCCCGCCACGTCCGACCGTCTCCCACCACGTCCACCACGTCCGCTATGCGTCCAGCACGTCCAACGCGGCCCCTGGGGAGCGGCGCTGCATCCGGCGCTCCCCCCGCCCCCTCCCCCTCCTCCCCCTTCGGGGGAGGGGGCGGGGGTGGGTTCGGGGGTGGGGGGAGGCCGCGGCGTACGCTCGCACCATGCCCGGCACCGACGACCACACCCCGCCCAGCGCCGCCCCGGCCACCGGCCCCGGCACCCGCGACGCCACTCCGCGGGCCGCCTCCGCACGCGACGCCGCGCCGCAGGACGCTGCCGCCCGCGCTGCCTCCGCCCTCGCCGACTGTCTCGACTGCGGGCGTCCCACCGAGTACCCGGTCGACCGGCCCGGCATCGTGCTCTGCCCCGTCTGCGAATGGCAGGAGGCCCAGCGCTCCGCCTGCTCCGGCTGACCGCGTTCCCAAGGATCCCGGCCGAAAGGGCACGTCCTGGCGAAAGGCACTCCCGGTCGAAAGCACGCCCGGTCGCAGGGTCCCCGGTCGCAGGGCCACCCGGTGGCCGGGCCACGCCCGGCCAACGGATCACACCGGGCCCAGGCTCACAGCTCACACCCGGTCAGTGGTGCCAAGGCCCCGTCACCGCGAACGTCGTCCCCGGCGTATAGCAGTTGACGTACATCGTGCGGTGGCCGGGCGAGAAGGTCACGCCGGCGAACTCGCCGTACTCGACCTTGCCGGGGGTGCCGCCCGGTGCCGTGGCGGCCGCGGGGACGGCCTGCCGGTTGCGCGCCATCGGGTAGACCGCGCCGCGCCGGGTGAGCCCGAAGACATGCTGCGCGCCGTCGCCGTCCTCGCAGACCATCAGGCCACCGCTGGGCGCGAGGCAGATGTTGTCGGGGGACTCGCCGGGCAGTTCGAGGTCGGTGTCCGGGCCGAAGACCACGACCTGGGTGAGCCGGCGTCGCCTCGGGTCGTACTTCCAGACCTGGCCGTAGTGGTCGGCCGCCGACCCGGCCGCGCGGTGCGCGAAGCTGGAGACGAAGTACACGCAGGTGCCGCCCCAGTAGCAGCCCTCCAGCTTCTGGGCGTGGGTGATGCCCTGCGGGCCGAAGTCCTGGAAGCGGATGGGGGTCCGGCGGGCGAGCGGATCGGGCACGTCCACCCAGGTGACGTGGTCGAAGGTGATGCCGGGCTCCTGGATGGTGGAGAGGTCGGGGACCCCCGGGACGCGCAGCGCCTGGAGGCGGCCGCCGGCCCGCAGCGAACCCCGGCCGCCCAGCGGCTTGTCCGGCAGGAAGCGGTAGAACAGCCCGAAGGGCTTCTCGAAGGCGTCCTCGGTCTCGTAGACCGTGCCGGTTCCGGGGTCGACGGCAACCGCCTCGTGCTGGAAGCGGCCCATCGCGGTGAGCGGGACCGCGCCGGTGCGCCGCGGGTCGTGGGGATCGACCTCGAAGATGAAGCCATGGTCCTTGGTGTAGTTCTCCTCACCGGCCCGTAGCTCGGTCTCCTCGCAGGTCAGCCAGGTGTTCCAAGGGGTGGGGCCGCCCGCGCAGTTGGTGGAGGTGCCGGCGATGGCGACCCGTTCGGAGCGCACGGTGTTGTCCCGGCCGAGTTCCAGGGCGGTACAGCCGCCCTCTCCACCGGGGTCGTACGTCAGATCGCTGACCCGGGGGACGGGTGAGCGGGAGCCCGTACGGTTCTCGTGGTTACGGACGAGGTAGGTGCCGCCGCGGCGGCCGGGAGCGGCGAAGGCCCCCATACCGTCGCAGTTGCTCGGCACCTTGCCCTCCCCCGAGAGCAGCGGGTCGCCCTCCCGGGAGAGGACCTGGTAGCGGAAGCCCTTGGGGAGGTCGAGCAGGCCTTCCGGGTCGGGGACCAGTGGGCCGTAGCCGCTCCGTCCCATGCTCCGGGCGGTCGCGGTCCCCGCGAAGAGCTCCGTGAGGCTCCCGGAGAAGGCGAGCGACGCTCCCAACGCGCCCGTTCTTGCCAGGATCTGACGTCGTGTCGCAGACATGGGTAACTCCCTGTTGGCGGACAGGTGACGTGACCCGCCTGTGTGTACCACGCACCCGGCCCGCCGGGAACCATCCGGCGCGCACGGCCTGGGCAGTGCTCCGCCCGCGTCGGCCCGCGCGGTCCACCGCAGTCGGGCGTCGCCCGGCCACCGAGTCAGCGCCTCCGCCGCCCGCGGTCAGCGCTCCCCGTCCACCGGACCGCCCGCCCCGCCCCCGTAATGCGCGACCAACGGCAGGAAGAGCTCGTCGACCACGGCCGTGACGGCGGCCTTCGAGGGCGCGCGATGGGTGAGCAGCACCTCCCCGGCCACGAGGGCGACCGGCAGGGCGCTGACCCGTGCGGGGATGCGGGACGGATCGAGCTCACCGCGCCGGGCCGCACGCTCCAGCAGCTCCGCCATCACGTCCCCGCCGGGCGCGCGGCCGCGTTCGGCCAGGAAGTCGTCCAGGTCGGTGCCGCGCGAACGGCTGTCGGTGAGGACCTGGAGGACGGGCGTGATCGCCGTCAGACGGGTGGTGACCTGGTCCAGCAGGGCGAGGACGTCGGTGCGCAGCGCCCCGGTGTCCGGCACCGGCGGTGGCAGCGGCGGCGTCCGGTGGCGCAGCGCGGCGAGGACCAGGTCGCGGCGCTGTGGCCAGCGCCGGTAGAGCACCGTCCGGCTGGTGTGGGCGCGGGCCGCGACGCCCTCGTACGTCAGGTCGTGGTAGCCGACGGCGAGCAGCTCCTCCCAGGTGGCCTGGAGGAGGGCCGCTTCCAGTTCCGCACCTCTGCGGCGGCGGCCCGAGGGCTGTGCGCCCCCCTTCACTTCGTTAGACACGGCCTGTATCTTACGACCCGGATAAGATACGGAGTGAACCTTAAGGAGTGCGATGCGCGGCAAGGGCGTGCAGTACGACACCGGAACGTTTCCGAACGGCGAGACCACCAACCCCGCGTTCACCCCCGCTCTCGCGGCACGCGATATGCGGATCATCGCCGAGGACCTGCATTGCAATGCCGTGCGTGTCACCGGTGGCGACCCCGCGCGGATCAGCGCGGCGGCCGAGGCCGCGGCGGAGTGCGGGCTCACGGTCTGGTACTCGCCGTTCCCCTGCGAGATGACGGAGGATCAGCTCCTGCCGTACTTCGTCGAGTGCGCGGACCGCGCCGAGGAGCTACGGCGCGCCGGGGCCGATACCGTGCTGGCCACCGGCTGCGAGATCAGCATCTTCAACCGCGGCTGGCTGCCCGGCGAGACGTTCAACGACCGCATGGAGACGCTGCGGGCGGCGCCGGAGGTGCGCGAGAAGGCGCTCGCCGCGATCCCGGGGCGGATCAACCCCTTCCTCGCCGAGGTCGCCGCGTCCGTCCGGCCGCGCTTCGGCGGTCCGCTCAGTTACGCGTCGATCCCCATCGAGCACATCGACTGGACGCCCTTCGACATCGTCGGGGTCGACGCGTACCGCAACCGCCACAACGCCGCCACCTATCGCGAGGACCTGCGGGAGAACTTCGCCCACGGCAAGCCGGTCGTGGTCACCGAGGCCGGCTGCTGTGCCTACCGCGGCGCCGGGGACATGGGCGCGGCCGGCTGGCTCGTCGTCGAGGCGGACGGCACGGTCACCCCCGGGACCGTACGGGACGAGGGCGAACAGGTCCGCTACATGGACGACTTGCTGCCCGTCTTCGAGGAGGAGGGGGTCGACACGGCCTTCTGGTTCAGCTTCGCGTGCTACGCCCTGCCGCACCGGAAGGATCCGCTCAGGGACGTGGACCTGGGCTCGTACGGCATCGTCAAGGTGCTCGACGGCACGCCGTCACGGACGTACCCCGGTATGCCCTGGGAGCCGAAGGAGGCGTTCCATGCGCTGGCCCGGCACTACGGGCGCAGCGCCGGGAAGCCGGAGTCCTAGAGTCCGCCGCCCTCGACCAGCGGTTTGGCGTCGCGGGCCAGCGCCGTCAGCCGGGAGATCGCCCGGAAGTACTTCTTGCGGTAGCCGCCGCGCAGCATCTCCTCGCTGAACAGCTCGTCGAAGGCCTTGCCGGAGGTCAGCACCGGCACCTCGCGGTCGTAGAGCCGGTCCGCGAGGACCACCAGCCGCAGCGCGGTGGACTGGTCGGGCACCGCCTGGACGTCGGTGAGGCAGACCGCCTCGATGCCGTCGCACATCGCGCCGTAACGGCTGGGGTGCACCTTTGACAGATGCTCCAGGAGGGAGGGGAAGTCGTCGAGCGAGGCACCGGGGGTGCGGTAGGCGGTGCGGGTGACGGTCTCGTCGTCGTACGGCGCGGGCGCCTCGGGCAGACCGCGGTGGCGGTAGTCCTCACCGTCGATGCGCAGCGGGCGGAAGTGCGCGCTCAGGCCCTGGATCTCCCGCAGGAAGTCGGCGGCGGCGAACCGGCCCTCGCCGAGCTTGCCGGGCAGTGTGTTGGAGGTGGCGGCCAGCGCCACTCCGGCGTCCACCAGCTTGCCGAGGAGGGTGGAGACCAGCACCGTGTCGCCGGGGTCGTCCAGCTCGAACTCGTCGATGCACAGCAGCTTGTGTTCGCTGAGCGTACGGACGGTCTGCTGGAAGCCGAGCGCGCCGACGAGGTTCGTCAGCTCGACGAAGGTGCCGAAGGCCTTCCGCTCTGCCGGGGCCGGGGCGGCGTGCCACAAGGAGGCGAGCAGATGGGTCTTGCCGACGCCGTAGCCACCGTCCAGATAGACGCCGCGCGGGCCCTTGGGGGCGGCTGCCTTCTTGGGGTTCCTGGCGAACCAGCGCCGCTTGGCGGTGCCCGCTCCCGTCCCGGCGTCGATGCTGTCCGCGAAGTCGCTCAGCACCTGGACGGCCTCGGCCTGGCTGGGCTGCTTGGCGTCCGGGATGTAGGTGTCGAAGCGGGCGCCCTGGAAACGCGGCGGCGGCACCATCTCGGCGACCAGACGGTCGGCAGGGACGTGCGGGGCGCGGGCGGTGAGCGCGGCGGGCGCCACGTCCTCCCCGTCGGCCGGCGGTCCGGCTATCGGGTCGGGCTGCGGGGAAGAGGGCTGGGAAGGCGACACAGCCGTCCAGCCTATCTCCTCCGACGTCCCGCCCGGTCCGCCGGGCGAGGCATGTCACACTGCCGCCATGCGACGCCTGTTCCCCCTACCGGCCCAGCCCGCGCCCGCCCCCGACGGCCAGGACTCCTTGGTCGCGTCGGCCGCCGCACTCATCGACCGGCAGTGGTCGCTGGACGAGCTGGCCGACGCCTACGCCTATCCGGCGGCGGACGACCCGGCGCGCGCGGGGCGCACCGGATGGCTGCGCGCCAACATGGTGTCCTCCATGGACGGTGCGGCCCATCACGAGGGCCGCTCCCAGCCGCTGTCCAGCGATGCCGATATGCGGATCTTCGGGGTGCTGCGCGGGCTCGCGGACGCCGTGGTCGTGGGCGCCGAGACGGTCCGCAAGGAGGGCTACCGGCCGGCCCGCGCCCGGGAGGCCTTCGCCGCACGCCGGGCCGCCGCGGGGCAGGCCCCGGCCCCCGCCATCGTGGTGGTCACCGCCGGTCTGGGGCTGGACTTCACGCTGCCGCTGTTCACCGAGCCGCTGGTCCCCACCCTCGTACTGACCGGCGCGGGGGCGCCGGCGGACCGGGTGACCAGGGCCCGGGCGGCGGGTGTCGAGGTGCTGTTCGCCGGCGAGGGCCTGGGTGTCGACCCGGCGCGGGTGGCCGGGGTGCTGGCCGGACGGGGACACTCCCGGCTGCTCACGGAGGGCGGGCCGATGCTGCTGGGGCAGTTCGCGGCGGCCGGTGCGGTGGACGAGATGTGTCTGACGCTGGCTCCGGTGGTGGCGGTCGGCGATGCGCCGAGGATCATGAACGGACCTACGGTCCCGGTTCCCGCGCGGTTCGCGTTGGCGTCCGTATTGGAGGAGGCCGGGTTCCTGTTCACTCGGTACCGTCGGTCCTGAAATCGGCGGAATTATCTGTTCCGCTTAGCTTCCTTTGGGCACACTAAAAGCCAACAGTCCCGTGTGGCGACGGGGCAGGATGTTTTCTGTCGGGCGCAATGCGGCGCCCTGAAGAGAAGAAGGGCGTGCGTCGTGTTCACGAGCGTATTGATGATCGAGAAACCTCTGACGCCCGCCGACGTGGAGTTCGTGACGACCCTGCACGGCGACGACCGGACCTCCTTCGTCGTCCTCATGCAGCCCCGCGGCAAGCAGGACGTCCTGCTGCGGGCCATCGACGACGTCGCCCTCGGCGAGTTCGACGACGCCGTACGGGAGACCGAGGAAGTGGGCGGCCCGCAGGCTGACACCCCCGCCGAAGCCGCCCTGGCGCACACCCTCCAGGCGCTGCGCGACGCGGGCGCGGAGGCCATCGGCCAGGTCGTCGAGCACCATCCGCTCGACCTGCTGCGCTCCGTCGTCGACGAGACCGGTGCGGACGAGGTGATCGTGCTGACCACCCCGCACTTCGTCGAGGAGTTCTTCCACCGCGACTGGGCCTCCCGCGCCCGCCACAAGGTCGGCGTCCCGGTCCTCAAACTCTTCTCGCACGCGGCGGACGACCGGCCCCAGGGACCGGCCGAGGACTGAGCGCCGGTCAACGCAGAGGAGCCCCGTCACCCGAAAGGCGTACGGGTGGCTCATTGCCGGTCCACCGGGGCGCCCGCCGCGGTCGTCAGAGCCGGGCCGCCGGGCGCGGAACCAGCCGCCCGTCCCGCACCTGAGTGATCTCGTCCACCGCGTCCAGATGCGTACGGTCGTGGGTGACCAGCACCGTGGCCGTGCCGCGCTGGTGGGTCAGTGCGCGCAGCAGGTCGAGGACCGCCGCGCCGCGCTCGTGGTCCAGCGCGCTGGTCGGCTCGTCCACGAGCAGCACCGCGGGCTCGTTCATCAGCGCCCGGGCGATATTGATCCGCTGCCGCTGACCGCCCGAGAGCTGATGCGGCCGCCGGTCGGCCTGCCGCTCCAGGCCGACCGCCGCCAGCAGCTCCCGCGCACGGGCCCGCGCCTTACGGGGTGAGCGGCCGTCCAGATGGGCCATCACCTGAAGCTGCTCCGCGGCCGTCAGGGAGGGCAGCAGATTCGGCTGCTGGAAGACGATGCCGATGGTCGTACGGCGCAGCGCCGTCAGCTCGCCGCGGCCGAGGCCCGTGGTGTCCGTACCGTCGACCACCACACGCCCGCGGTCCGGACGGATCAGCGTCGCGGCGACCGCGAGCAGACTGGACTTCCCGGACCCGGACGGCCCGATCAGCGCGGTCAGACACCCGGCGGGCACGGCCAACGAGACCGCGTCCAGCGCGGTCAGCCTGGAATCGCCGTCGGGGTAGGTCAGGGTGACATCGGTCAGTTCGAGGCTCATCGGGCACTTCCCAGGGCGGTCAGCGGGTCGACGGACGTGATGCGGCGGAGGGCGAGCGCGGCGCCGACGGCCCCCAGCGCGATCATGATCAGGGCCGGGAGGAGCACCGTGGACGGGTCGAGCACGAACGGCACCGTGCCGCCGACCGCGCCGCCCACCCCCGCCGCCACGGCGGTGCCCAGGCCGGTACCGAGCACCAACAGGACGACGGCCTGGCCGAGCGCATCGCGCAGCAGCCAGCGGGTGGAGGCGCCCAGCGCCTTCAGCACCGCGACATCACCGCTGCGCTGGATCGTCCACACGGTGAAGAACGCGCCGATGACCAGCGCGGAGATGGCGAACAGAAAGCCGCGCATCAGCTCCAGCGAGCCGTGCTCGGCGGCGTACGAGCCGATGGCCTCCAGGGCGTCGTCGGCGGCGACGGTCCTGGTGCCGAGCTTCTTGTCGGCGGCCGCCAGATCGGCCGCCCCGGTGGTGGAGAGGGCGAGCACGGTGGCACCCACGGAGGAGGCGGAATCGCCGCCCCTCCCGGGGGTGCCCGCAAGCTCCTTCCAGTCCCCGGACGACGTCCAGACCACCGGCGTATGGCTGTACATCGCCGCGCCCGATACCGCCGCGACGCGGAACGTACGGCCGCCCAGCGTCAGCGAGGCCCCGGCCCGCACCCCGAGCGAGGCGGCGGCCTTCGCGGACAGCACCACCGCACCGTCCGCGACCCCTTCCGCCGGCCCCAGCGGCGACCCGGGCCGCACCCCGAACGCCGACACCGCGGCCGTCCGCCCGGCCGCCTCGGCCTTCGTCGTGGCGATCCCCAGCGGCTCGGCGCGCCGTACGCCCGGCACCCGCGCCCAGTCCCGTACGGTCCGCTCCGCCAGCCGCGAATCGGCGAAGGCGACGCGGCCGTCCCCGGCGGGGGCCGAGAAGACCAGGTGGTCGGCGGGCAGCCCGGTGATCGCCGAGGTGTTCTCCCGGCCCAGGCCCGCCGTCAGGCCCGACAGCAGGCCCACCAGCACCGTGATCAGCACGATGACGGTGCCCATCAGGGCGAACCGCCCCTTGGCGAATCTCAGGTCTCTCCAGGCGACGAACACAGGCTTTGCCATCCTCGGATCCGGGCGGCCGGACCCACTGCCCGGCGGCTGGACCCACCGTCGCCTTCCGTAAGGGGCCCGGGCATCGCGCCGCGGAGCGGTCCGCCGGCATCGAAGGGTGCGCCCCGGGATCAACCCTTTGATTGATGCCGCGGGTGAGGCGGGCCCTTAGCCTGAGGGGGCCGTGACCGAAGAAGCCGTGACCGCCCCCTCCCTCACCCCCGTCCTGCGGGTCCTGCGCAGCTGCCTGCACCTGATGGTGGCCGCGCTGCTCGCGCTGGCCTCGGTGCGCGCGGTCGCCGATCACGCCCCCGAGGCCCCGGCCGTGCTCCCCACCGCCGTCGCGCTGTTCGCCGTCTACGCCCTCGGCCCCCGGCTTCCCCGCGTCCGGACCTCCACCGGCGCCGCCGCCGTCTGGCTCGGCGCCGTGGCCCTGATCTGGCTGGTGCTGCTCGCCCTCACCCCGGACGGCGTCTGGCTCGCCTTCCCGCTCTTCTTCGTCCAGGTCCACCTGCTGCCGCTGCGCTGGGCACTGCCCGCCGTCGCAGCCACCACCCTCGCCGCCATCGCCGGATTCGGGTGGCACACCCACACCCTCAGCGTCGGCACGGTGCTCGGACCCGCCCTGGGAGCCGCCGTCGCGGTCGCCGTCGTCCTCGGTTACGAAGCCCTCTACCGGGAGAGCGAACAGCGCCGCCGCCTCATCGAGGAGCTGACCGCGGCCCGCAGCGAACTGGCCGCCGCGGAACGCGCCGCCGGGGTGCTCGCCGAACGCGAGCGGCTGGCCCGCGAGATCCACGACACCCTCGCCCAGGGCCTGTCCAGCATCCAGCTGCTGCTGCGGGCCGCCGAACGCGCCATACCGGAGCGGCCCGAAACCGCCCTCGGCCATGTCCGGCAGGCCCGTACGGCCGCCGTCGACAACCTCGCCGAGGCGCGCCGGTTCGTCCGCGCGCTGAGCCCGCCCGATCTGGAGGCGGGGTCGCTGCCCGCCGCCCTGGAGCGGCTGTGCGCCACCACCGCCCGCACCTCCGGTCTGACCGTGCACTGCCAGGTCTCCGGCACGCCCACCACCCTGCCCACCCCGCACGAGGTCGCCCTGCTGCGCATCGCCCAGTCCGCGCTCGCCAACACCGTCCGGCACGCCGCCGCCGGCCGCGTCGAGCTGACCCTCAGCTACATGGACACCGAGGTCGCCCTGGACGTGGTCGACGACGGCGCCGGGTTCGTCCCCGCCGAGGTGCCGGCACCGGGTTCAGCGGCGGCCGACGGCACCGGCTTCGGCCTGGCCGCGATGCGTGCCAGGGCCCGCGCCCTCCAGGGCACCCTCGCCGTCGAGTCCGCCCCCGGGGAGGGCACCGCCCTCGCCGTCACCCTGCCCTGCACCCCCGCAGCGCCCCGCACCCCGGAGGCCGCCTCGTGACCGGCACGTCCCCCAAGCTCTCGGCTTCGCTCGAGCAGGGAGGTGCCCCCGTCACCCGGCTGCTGCTCGCCGACGACCACCCCGTCGTACGGGCGGGACTGCGGGCCGTCCTGGAGACCGAACCGGGCTTCGAGGTGGTCGCCGACGTCCCCACCGCCGAGCAGGCCGTCGACCTCGCCGCGGAGCGCGACCTCGACGTGGTCCTCATGGACCTCCAGTTCGGCGGCCGGATGCTGGGCTCCCAGGCCACCGCCGCGATCACCGCCCGCCCCGGTGCCCCCCGCGTCCTCGTCCTGACCACGTACGACACCGACGCCGACATCCTCGCCGCCATCGAGGCCGGCGCGACCGGCTACCTCCTCAAGGACGCTCCGCCCGAGGAGCTGGCCGCCGCCGTACGCACCGCCGCCGCCGGCAAGTCCGCCCTTGCGCCCACCGTCGCACTGCGCCTGATGGACCGGATGCGCACGCCCGCCACCGCGCTCTCCCGCCGGGAGACCGAGGTCCTCCAGCTGGTCGCCGACGGCCTCTCCAACGCCGCGGTCAGCAAACGGCTCTTCCTCAGCCAGGCGACCGTCAAGTCCCACCTTGTCCACATCTACGCCAAGCTGGGGGTGGACTCCCGTACGTCCGCGGTCGCCGCGGCCACCGCGCAGGGCCTGATCCGCCGCTGAACCCCCCGGACACCCGCTGGATACCCGCCCGCGCCCCGGCCGGCGTCCCCGGCAGCGGGCCGCGGACCGGCGCTGTCGGTGCCGGGTGCGAGAATCATCGACAGCACGACAGGCGCATCAGCACGCCAGCACCACCGCTCGCGATGATCGACGATCAGGGAGACGCACCATGGCACCCGCCATCCCAGCCTCGATGGACCGGCCGCACTTCATCGGCATCGGCGGAGCCGGCATGTCGGGCATCGCCAAGATCCTCGCCCAGCGCGGCGCCCAGGTGGCGGGCAGCGACGCCAAGGACTCCGCCACCGCCCGGGCCCTGCGCGACCTCGGCGCCACGGTCCACATCGGCCATGCCGCCCAGCACCTCGCCGCCGACGCCACCAGCGTCGTGGTCTCCTCCGCGATCCGCCCCGACAACCCCGAGCTGGCCGCCGCCCACGAGCGCGGCATCCCGGTCGTGCACCGCTCCGACGCCCTCGCCTCCCTCATGGAGGGCCTGCGCCCCATCGCGGTGGCGGGCACCCACGGCAAGACGACGACCACCTCCATGCTCGCCGTCTCCCTCGGCGCCCTCGGCCTCAAGCCGTCCTACGCCATCGGCGGCGACCTCGACGCCCCGGGCTCCAACGCCGAGCACGGCGCCGGCGAGATCTTCGTCGCCGAGGCCGACGAAAGCGACCGCAGCTTCCACAAGTACGCCCCCGAAGTCGCCATCATCCTCAACGTCGAGCTGGACCACCACGCCAACTACGCCTCGATGGACGAGATCTACGAGTCCTTCGAGACCTTCGTCGGCCGGATCCGCCCCGGCGGCACCCTGGTCATCGCCGCCGACCAGCCCGGCGCCCGCGAGCTGACCGACAGGATCTCCGGCCGCTTCGACATCGAGGTCGTCACCTACGGCGAGTCCGAGGACGCCGACGTCCGCGTCCTCAAGGTCAACCCCCGCGGTCTGACCAGCGATGTCACGGTCGCCCTCACCAGCGGCAAGATCCTCACCTTCACCGTCTCCGTGCCCGGCCGGCACTACGCCCACAACGCCGTCGCCGCCCTGGCCGCCGGCGTCGCCCTGGGCCTGCCGCCGCACAACCTCGCCTCCGCGCTCGGCAAGTACACCGGCGTCAAGCGCCGCCTCCAGCTCAAGGGCGAGGCGGCCGGCGTCCAGGTCATCGACTCCTACGCCCACCACCCCACGGAGATGACCGCCGACCTGGAGGCCATCCGCGGCGCCGCGGAGAACTCCCGTGTGCTGGTCGTCTTCCAGCCGCACCTCTTCTCCCGCACCCAGGAACTGGGCGTGGAGATGGGCCAGGCGCTCGCCCTGGCCGACGCCTCCGTCGTCCTGGACATCTACCCGGCCCGTGAGGACCCGATCCCGGGCATCACCAGCGCCCTGATCATCGACGCCGCACGGGCCGCCGGCGCCGAGGTCACCCCCGAGAGCGACCAGGCCGCCGTCCCGGACGTGATCGCCGGAATGGTGCAGCCCGGTGACCTTGTTCTCACCATGGGCGCGGGCGATGTGACCGACCTCGGCCCCGCCATCCTGACCCGCCTGGGCCGCTGAGCTGAGGAGGCACCGCAGATGCCGTACGAGATCGACAAGCCCGACGACCAGTGGCGCACCGAGCTGACCCCCGCCGAGTACCACGTACTCCGCGAGGCCGGCACCGAGCCCGCCTTCGTCGGCGCATACACCGACACCAAGACCGCCGGCGTCTACTCCTGCCGCGCCTGCGGTGCCGAACTCTTCCGCTCCGACACCAAATTCGAGAGCCACTGCGGCTGGCCGAGCTTCTACGACCCCAAGGACGCAGAAGCGGTCGAACTCATCCAGGACCGCTCGCACGGCATGGTCCGCACCGAAGTCCGCTGCGCGAAGTGCGGCTCGCACCTCGGCCATGTCTTCGAGGGCGAGGGCTATCCGACGCCGACGGACCAGCGGTACTGCATCAACTCGATCTCGTTGCGGCTGGTCCCCGACGAGGGCTGAGAGCTGTGTGGGCGGAGGCTCAGTTGCAGGTGATGAGGGGGCCGGCCCAGTCGGCGTGGTCGGAGTTGTCTCCGTTGCCGCCGTCGGTGACCACGAGCCGCAGCTCGGTGCCGCCGGTGAGGTCTGCGGTGAGGTGCTTCGCCGGCTGGTCGACCGTCATCAGCCCGCTGTCGGCGACCTTGGTGCCGTCCCGGTAGATCTGGAAGACCACGGAGCCGTTGGCGCCCACCTCGTCATCGACGCCCACGTCCACGCCGAGGGCAGAGCAGGTGCCGCCGAGGTGGTAGGTGATCTCGCTGGAGGCGTGGGCCCCCAGCCCTTCGGGGTAGCTGACGCCCTGGATGGTGAGGGGACGTCCGTCGATGCTGCGATTCAGCCCCACCTGTGCCCAGCCGTTCCTGCTGGAGGTCCACGGCCGGGCGCTCAATGCGGTGGTGCGGGCGGTCGACGGCTTGTCCTCGGAGCCCGGGCGCGCGGAGGGCGACGGCGTCGCCGACGACGAGGGCCGGGAGCTCGGATGCTTCGATGCCTTGGTGCGGGTGGGGTCCGGGGAGCCCGACGCGGAGCTGGAGGCGGTCGCTGAGCTCCTGGGCGAAGCCGTCGACGGCCGGTCCGGAGTGGCCGATGAAGCGAGACCGGACCGTGCGGGGCTGCCGGCCGAGGCATCGTGGTGCGCCGGGCGGAGCAGGAGGCCGACGGATATGGCAACGCCGGCCAGGACGGTCACGGCAACGGCGAGCATGACGATGCGCGCCGGTGAGAGCCGGGATACCCGGGCCCTGCGCGGTTCGGCGGACGGCTTCGGCCCCACGGGGCTTACGGCGACGGCGTGTTGGCCGTCGGCGGGGAGCTTCTGCTCGCTGTCGGAGGGATCGGGGCCGTCCCCCGACTGGCCGGCCAGCCAGGACGCGAAGTCGTCGCGCAGCTCGTTGTTCCGGGAATTCTGGTGCCAGGCGGCGGCGGTGTGGCGTACCGCCGCCAGCAGGCTGTCCCGCCATGCCGCATCAGAACCGTCGCCCGGGCCGGGGGAGTGCAGGACGCCGTCGATGGCTTCCTTCGTCAGATCCGCTGCGGCCTGGGAGGATCTACAGCAGTCGCGGGCGTAGGCCAGTACGGCGGCGTAGTGCCGACGGTGGAACTCGTTGAGGGCTTCCTCGCCTGCCTCGGCTGCGCCGTCCGGAGCGGGCGCGCCCTGCGGATCAGCGGCCGTCCGGCCGCCGGTCCGGGCCGCCGCACGGATGCGCTGGACCAGCTCGGTGTCGGATGGTGCGGTCCCACCGAGGGTGTCGGATTGCTCTTGCATGAGTGGGCTACTGACCCTTCAACGTCCTGACGGTAAAAGTACCGCAGGGTGATCTTCCCTTTCGTCGGGGGTCGTTGATGCCGTGTCCGATGAGCCGCATCTGATCGTGGACGCCACAGCACGCGGGGGCCACTGCACAAGTGGCCCCCGCGACGGTCCCGGGCTCGGCGATGACGGCGGCCGTTATTTGACGGCTCCCATGGACAGGCCCTGGACCAGCTTGTCCTGTGCGGCGAATCCGGCAAGGAGCACCGGCAGTGAGACGGCGACGGCTGCCGCGCAGACCTTGGCCAGGAACAGCCCCTGGCTGGTGACGAAGCTGGTGAGAAAGACCGGTGCGGTCGTGGAGCGGACCCCGGTGAGCACGCGGGCGAACAGCATCTCGTTCCAGCTGAAGATGAAGCAGATGAGGGAGGTTGCGGCGATGCCGGGGGCGGCCATCGGAATGATGATCCGGCGGAAGACGGTGAGCAGTCCGGCACCGTCGATGGCCGCGGCTTCCAGGATCGCCCCCGGGATCTCCGCGAGGAACGAGCGCATCATCCACACGGCGATCGGCAGATTCATGCTGGTGTAGAGGACGACCATCAGCCCGACGTTGTCCAGTATCCCGGAGTACTTGGCGAGCAGATAGACCGGCAGCAGGCCGGCGACTGCCGGAAGCATCTTGGTGGACAGGAAGAAGAACATCGCGTCGGACCACTTCCGCACCGGTCTGATCGACAGCGCGTACGCCGCGGGGATCGCCAGTACCAGGACGAGCACGGTGGAAGTGACGCCCGCCATCGTGGAGTTGATCAGGGCCGGCCAAGGGCTGGTCCCGGTGGAGGCACCGAAGAACTCGCGATACCCCTCAAGCGTGAGGGGCGCGGAGAGGGACGGGGGGTTGGTGGCGGCATCCGGCTCGCTGTGGAGGGAGGTGAGGGCCATCCAGGCGACCGGCAGGACGAAGAACAGCCCCGCGGCCCAGGCGGCGAGCCCCCAGAAGGCGCCGCTACGTTGTCTGCGGGTGCGGCCGGTGACCCTGCGGTGCGACGGCGGTGCCATGGCGGTGGTGCTCATGAGGTCTCCTCCCGCAGGAGTGTCGACACCAGGCGCAGGGCGAGCGTGGCCACAACGATGGTGCCCAGGACGACGATGACACCGGCTGCGGAGGCCTGGCCGTAGTCATGCGCCTGGTAGAAGCTCTGATAGATGGTGTACGGGAGGTTCGCTGTGCCAAGACCGCCCGAGGTGAGGGTGAAGACCGCGTCGAAGTTCTGCACGATGTAGATCGAGCCGAGCAGCGCCGCGAGTTCGAGGTATCTGCGCAGGTGCGGCAGGGTCAGGTGGCGGAATATCTGCCAGGCGTTCGCCCCGTCCACGCGGGCGGCCTCGATGGCCTCGAGGGACCGGCTCTGAAGACCGGCGAGCAGGATCAGCATCATGAATGGTGTCCACTGCCAGATCAGGGAGGCCGCGACGGCGGGCAAGGGCGTCGAGGTGATCCAGTCCGGCTGCGGTGGGCTGTCCGAACCGAAGAGGGACCAGATCCAGGTCAACGCCCCGTTGAGCAGCCCGTATTCGGGGTTGTAGAGGGCGTGTTTCCACAGCAGCGCTGCCGCGACAGGGACGATGAGGAACGGGGTGATGAGCATCGTCCGCACCAGTGCGCGGCCACGGAATTTACGGTCGAGCAGCAGAGCCAGACCGAGACCCAGCACGAGACTGAGCAGCACCACACCGGCCGTGAGCCAGACAGTGGTGAGCACGGAGGATCGCAGGTCCGGGTTGCTGAAGAGGTCGCTGTAGTTGGCGAAGCCGGTGAACCCGCGCTCGTTGGGCCGCAGGGCGTTCCAGTCCATGAAGGAGATCACCAGCGTGGCCACGAAGGGCAGTTGGGTGACGATCACCATGAACACCAGCGCCGGCAACAGCGGGGCGCGCCGGGCCCAGGCCACCGCTCGGTCCGAGCGCCGTCGAGGCGCCGGGACGGCTACGGACGCGGCCGGAGGTCTTGTCTTGTGCATCTGGGTAGTACTCACGTGTCTCTCTGCTCTCCCCCAGCTCTGCCCGCCCCTTCCCCAGGGGCGGACAGAGCTGGGAAAAGGGGTGGGTCAGTTCTTCCGGTACTTGGCAGCGACCTGCTCGGCGAGTTCCTGGCCCTTTTGCAGTGCCGCGGGCACCGAGGTCCGGCCGGCGAGGGCCGAGGCGATCAGCTGGGAGACCTTGGTCCCCAGGTCCGGGAACTCCGGGATGTCCACGAACTGGATGCCCACCGTCGGGCGGGGCTGCAGACCCGGGTTGCGCGGGTCGGCGCCCTTGATGGCGTCCTCGGTGGCCTTGTAGAACGAGGCCGCCGTCTTCTGGTAGGTGGGGTTGGCGTAGGTCGACGCCCGCTTACCGGCCGGGACCCGGGCCCATCCGAGCTTGTCCCCGACGAGCTGCTCGTACTTCTTGCTCGAAGCCCAGGCGATGAACTTCTCTGCGGCCTCCTGATGGCGGCTCGCCTTCTGGATGCCCCAGGACCATGAGTACAGCCAGCCGGAGTTCTTGGTCTTGTTCACCGGCGCCGGGACATAGCCGATCTTGCCGGAGACCGGCGAGTCCTTGCTCTCCAGCAGTCCGGCGGCCGAGGTGGCGTCGTACCACATGGCGGTCTTGCTCTGCTGGAAACCGTTGAGGCACTCGGCGAATCCGGCCTGTGCGGCGCCGGGTTCACCGTGCTTGCGAATGAGGTCCACATAGAACTTCGCGGCCTCGGTGAAGCCTGCGCCGTTCACCTGGGCCTTCCAGTCCTTGGTGAACCAGGTGCCGCCGTATGTGTTGACCACTGTGGTCAGCGGGGCCATGCCCTCGCCCCATCCGGGCAGGCCGCGCAGACAGATGCCCTTCATGCCCTTGCGTGCGCCGTCGGCCTTGGCCGCCAGCTCCGCGACCTGCTGCCATGTCGGATGGGGCGGCATGGTCAGACCCTTGGCCTTGAACACGTCCTTGCGGTACATCAAGAAGGAGGACTCGCCGTAAAAGGGCTCCGCGTACAGTTTGCCGTCGTCTCCTGTGAGCCCCTCCTGAACCGGCGGCAGGATGTCGGACTGGTCGAAGGAGTGGTCCTTGGCGATGGTGCCGTCGAGCGGCATCAGCCAGCCGTTCTTTCCGTAGATCGGCGCCTCGTAGTTACTGATCGACGCCACGTCGTAGGTGCCGGCCTGGCTCGAGAACTCCTGGCTGATCTTGTCCCGGACATCATTTTCCGGCAGAACCGTGTAATTGACCTTGATGCCGGTCTGCTTGGTGAAATTGTCCTTGGTCAGTTTCTGAAGGTCGAGCATCTGCGGGTTGTTCACCATGAGGACGTTCACCGTCTTCTGTCCTCCGTCGTCGCCGGTGCCCCCCGCACCGGCGCAGCCAGTGATCAATAGCGCGGTACAGGTACCAAGGGCGGTGAGTCCGGCGGCCGTTCGTCTTGCTCTGGCGGATCGGTCGTGCATCGGAATTCCTCTTTCGGGGGGATCGACAGTGCGGAAGGAAAGGGGTGCGGAAGGAAAGGGGTGCGGAAGGAAGGGGTGAGAGAGGAAGGGGAGAGGAAGGGCTGGAGTATGTGGGGGAGTCCGGGGTCAGCAGTCGCAGACCAAACGAGGCGACTGGGCAAAGGAGTTCAGACCCGGAGGACGTTGGGCCCGAGTCGGGAGTACCGGTGGGCTTCGGTAACCGACAGTCCGGTGTCGGTCACGATGGTTTCGAAGTCGCCGATTTCGGCGAACCGGCAGAAACTCTTCGTCCCGAACTTGGTGTGGATTCCCACCAGGACGCGGCGCCGGGAGGAGCGCAGGGCCTGGGCCTTGATATCGGCCACCACCGGGTCGGGGGTGGTCAGGCCGAAGTCACGGGAGATGCCGTTGGCACCCAGAATCGCCAGGTCTATGACGAAGCTCGCAAGCATCTGGGTCGTCCAGGATCCGACGGTGGCCAGGGTGCGGCCGCGGACCCTCCCGCCGAGCAGCAGCACGGTGGCTTCGGATGTCTCCGCGATCGCCGCGGCAATGGGCAGCGACGCGGTCACCACGGTCAGGCGACGGTCGGTGGGGAGCAAGGAGGCGATCAGCCGGAGGGTGTTTCCCTCGTCGATGAATACCGTCCCTGCGTCGCCGAGCAGTTTCACGACGGCGGCGGCGAGGCGGCTCTTGCTCTCTCCATGGAGCGTTTCCCGCTGCGTCAGCGTCGTCTCGAATCCGCCGCTCTCCACGGGGTAGGCACCACCATGTGTACGGCGGACAAGGCCGCGCCTTTCGAGTTCGCTCAGATCCCTGCGGATGGTCTCCGGCGCCACATGGAAATCGGCCGCGGTGGCAGAGACATCCATGCTCCCCCTCTGCCGTACGAGAGCCAGGATGCGGTGCTGTCGCTCTCTTGCCTTCATGAGTCCACCACCTCGCCTCTTCCGTTCGGGCGACGACTGACCGTTTCTGCCCACGTCGGCTTTATATAGCGAGTCCTCGGCGCGGAAAGCCCCCGTTTTCATACGGAAGCTTTCCGCTTTTCTCCGAGAGGTGTATGGCATTCCCGCAGGTCACCGGGGGGTGAGACGCACATCCGAGGTCCCGCGATCACCGAACGGGGCTTTCACGGTGCCCGTATAACGACTTCGGGCAGGCCGATGCCCGGGGCGGGCCTCCGGGCAGAGGGGTGCGGGGCTCCGGTATCCGTCGGCGGGCTTTTTACGGAAGGACCGAAAGGTCAGGGCTTGCCCGGCCAGAGCTGGAGCAGCTGGTTCTCTCCACGGTCTCCGGTGCCGTATGCGTGGTCGTCCGCGCGCCCGTACAGCCGTACCTGGAACCGGTGCGGCCTGGCGGCGCCCTCGGGAGTGAGGGCGAGAGGCGGCTCGTCGTGGGGCCACCGCTCGCCGAGGTCGCCTTGGCAGGGGACGGCGAGCGTGAGGTGGTCGTCCTCGGCGCGGAGCACGACGTCTTCGGGGCCGTAGTGCCAGGCGCGGCTGGTGTCGGTTTCCGGGGCGCTGTCGTGGAGCTCGATGCGGAGGTGGAGGTCGCCGGTGTCGGTGACGCAGTTCACCTGGGCCGTGGATGCGCCGTTGGTCTGGATATTGCGGTCGTCGTCCCACGGGCCGGGGTAGTCGTACTCCTCCCCGAGGGCGAGGACATAGCCTTCGCCGAGCGGCCGGAGAGTCATGTCGATATGACGAAGCAACATGGTCCACAACGTAGTTCAACCTGGTGAGGGTGGTGCCCCGGCGCGGGAATCCGGCACCGGGGCGCCACCTCATGGGAGCGATGCGTGTGATCGTTGCGTGATCAGGAGCCCATGTTGATGTAGTACGGGTCCCCGTCGAGGATGCGGTTGGGACCGTAGAAGCTGTTCAGGGCACGCCCCTGGGCGTCGTTGCTGCCCTTGGGCACCCACTTCAGCTTCTGATCGGCCGGGTACTTGTTGCCGCCCTCCTTGCTGGAGGCGAAGGGGTACTCGTCGCACGACGGCGTGGTGGCGTTGGTCTTGCCCGGCGGGGCGGGGATGACGACCCAGCCGTACTGGCCGTTCGACGGCTTGGGGAACCTCCCGCAGGCCGCCTTGCGGTTGGCGTCGATCGCCGCCTCATTGGTGAGCCGGTGCAGCGGAGTGCCCCCGGGCTTGCCGAGGTGCCGCGGCCCCGCCTGTCCCTGCTTCATGTTGGTGTTGACGAACGGTATCGAGGCCATGGAGGAGACCCCGTTGAGACCGTCGATCGGCGCGTGCGCGGGGAAGACGCAGCCGGCGCGGCGCCCACCCATCATGTTGTCGCAACGAGCCTTCTCGAACTTCCACGGCAGCCGGGCCGGGCTGTATCCGGCCTTCGTGCCGGTGAGAGTGTGGCTGGGGACGACGTTCTTCTGCTTCCCCTTGGCGATGGCTCCGGCGTTGTAGGTGACGGTGCCGGAGTACGTCGCTCCCTGGCGGAGGGCAAAGGGGCGGGCGAGGGCACCGCTGGCGCTCTCCGAGGCGCCGCTCGCGGAATGGCGGGGCGTGATCGTGATGCCGCCGGCGTTGTTCACCAGGCGGACCTTGGAGACGGTCAGGTGCTCCTGCCACGTGGTCTGCCGGATGTTGAGCCGCATCTCATCCTGGATCTGGAAGAGCGCGCTGCCTTCGTAGTGCGGCACCCCATTGACGATCTTGAGGACGTCGATTCTCGCGTTCAGTGTTTCGCACTTGAAGGTGCGTATGAACTCGTTGGTCCGGACGACCGGCACCCCGCACACGAGCTGCCCGGCCGTCGGCGCGGCCCCGTTGGTCGTGAGGGTCTTGGCCGTGACGGTGCTGAAGCTGGTCTTCAGCTCGTACTTCACAGTGCGTGCCGGATCGGCCGTCGCCGCCGCCGTACAGGTTCCGAGCAGCGCGAACGCCGCGAGCCCCGCGGCCGCGGCGCGTTTGGTGTGACGCATCAACTTGTTGATCCCCCTTGTCCCGGGCTCCTCCCGACCGGTGAATTCCGGCCGGTGCGGCACCAGGACGCCCCGACCCTAGGAGGCGGTATCGGGCGTGGGCCACCGGTTTACGAGGTTTGGCGTGAACCTGCCGGTTCGGGTAAAAGGTGGGACCAATGGGGTAGTTGGTGCTGTCCTGGCGTCAGCTTCCGGGGAGGGACGCGGGGCGCCCCAGGCCCCGCATCCGTCCCGTCAGGCCGGCATGGCGATCGCCGTCACCACCAGCCCCGCCTCGACCAGCCACCCGCCGCTGAACTCCGTGAGCTCGCTGCCCTTGACGACGGGGCCGGGGACGAGGAGGCGGGCGGTGAAGGTGGCGTCGGTGGGGTCGAGGGTGAGCAGCGCGTCCTCGAAGCCCAGCCAGCGGTGGGTGAGCGGGTACCACGCCTTGTAGACGGATTCCTTGGCGCTGAAGATCAGCCGGTCCCAGCTGACCTCGGGCTGAAGGGTGGTCAGCGTGCGGAGCTGGGCGCGTTCCTCGGGGAGGGTGACGAGGTCGATGACACCGGGGTCGTTCACCGGCTCGTTGGGCTCCGCGTCCAGGCCGATGGTCAGCACGTCCCGCCGGGGGGCCACGGCGGCGGCGCGGTAGCCGGTGCAGTGCGTCATCGCGCCGACGATGCCGTCCGGCCACTGCGGCGCCCGGTCGCGGCCGGGGAGCAGGGGCGCGGGGGCGATGCCCAGCCGGGACAGCGCGCTGCGGGCGCAGCCGCGTACGGTGCCGAATTCCTGTTGGCGTTTGGGGACGGAGTCCGCGACCAGTGCGCGTTCCTCGGGGAACATCTCCGACAGCGGGGCGTCCTCGAAGGCCTCGGCGGTCACGACCGGGGCCGGCAGCAGCTTGTCGATCATGCGTGGGTCTCCGAGGTGCCGGAGGCGACGGCGGCCGGGGCGGGGAGGACGCGGACCGGGCGGCCGGGCGCGGAGGAGCGGCGCTGCCACTCCCGCGGGTAGCCGAGCGACACCTCCTGATGGGGCACGCCGTCGCACATCAGCAGCCGGGGGATGTGCAGATGGCCGTAGACCACCGTGGCGGCACGGAACCGGTGCGGCCAGTCCGCCGTCGCCTCCGTACCGCACCACAGCGCGAACTCCGGGTACCACAGCGGCCGGGTGGGCTCCCGTACGAGGGGCCAGTGGTTGATGAGGACGGTCGGCAGCTCCTGCGGAACGGCGGCGAGCCGGGCCTCGGTGGCCTCCACCCGGGCCCGGCACCAGGCCTCCCGCGTCGGATAGGGGTCCGGGTGCAGATGGAACTCGTCGGTGCAGACCACGCCGGCCTTCTCGGCGTGCGCAAGTGCCGCCTCCTTGGAGGCCAGTCCCGGCTGCCGGAAGGTGTAGTCGTAGAGGAGGAACAGGGGAGCGAGGACCGCAGGGCCGCCGGTGCCTTCCCAGACCGGGTAGGGGTCCTCGGGGGTGACGACGCCCAACTCCCGGCAGATCGCCACCAGATGCTCGTAGCGCGCCACTCCGCGCAGCTGCACCGGGTCGTCGGCGGGCGTCCACAGCTCGTGATTGCCCGGCACCCACACCACCTTGGCGAACCGTCTGCTGAGCAGTTCGAGCGCCCAGCGGATGTCGGCGACGTACTCGCCGACATCGCCGGCCACCAGCAGCCAGTCGTCGTCGGACTCCGGCTTGAGGCGTTCGACGATCTCGCGGTTCTCCTTGTAACGGACGTGCAGATCGCTGACGGCCACCAGGGTGCCGCGCCCGCCGCCGGCTGCCGGGCCGGTCGCGGAAGGGACGGCGGGGGCGGG
Organism: Streptomyces sp. NPDC034111; assembly: GCF_055575375.1. NCBI lineage: Bacteria > Bacillati > Actinomycetota > Actinomycetes > Kitasatosporales > Streptomycetaceae > Streptomyces > Streptomyces sp. NPDC034111. Next base: position 157,926 of record NZ_JBVIST010000015.1, read on the forward strand.
GCCGGCGGCGCCGGTCGCGAGGGTGCGGATCTCGTAGGTCACCATCGAAGTAAAGACGGTGCGGCGGTCAGAATGAAGGGCGGACCGCGCGGTGAGGGACGTCCGTCACCGGGCTGGTCCTGCCGGCGGGGGCGGGGGAGCCGGCCGGCCGCCCGAGGTGCCGGACGGTGCGCCGCCGCGGCGGATACGGGTCGCCAGCCACAGATCGAACCGGTCGTCAGGATCGTCGAGGCGGCGGCCGGTGAGCTCCATGGCCTTGTCCAGGCGGTTGCGTACGGTGTGCCGGTGGACGCCGAGCCGCCGGCTGGTGGCGTCCCAGGCACCGCCGGTCTCCAGCCAGGCCGCCAGGGTGGCGATCAGCTCCTCACCGTGGTCCGCGAGGTCGAGCGGGCCGAGCACACTGTCGGCGTAGCCGTGCAGCGTACGGGGGTCGCCGAGGTCGAGCAGCAGCCGGCTGGCCTGGCTCTGCCGGGCCTCGGCCGGCTCACCGGCCGCCCGGCTGACGGCGAGCAGACCGGCCGCCTGACGCAGTGATGCACGTACCGCTTCGGGGGCGGTCGCCGGACCGATGCCTGCCGGGCAGCCCGGGGCGAAGCGGCCGAGGACCTCGCGGACGTCCACGTCCTCGCCGACCACCGCCTCGATGAGCCCGCCCGGTGCGCCGCCCGGGACCGCGGCCGTGACCCGTACGAGGCCGCCGGGCACCGCCAGCGCCAGATCGGCGGCCGTCTCCTGCGCGGCGGCCTCCACGGCAGCGCCGTCCGCGGCCCCGCCCCCGGGCCCGGCCACCGGCTCCACCACGACACCCCGCACCCGCTCCGCCGTCAGCCCCACCGAGTGCAGCATGTCCCGGGCCCGTTCCGCGGCCGGATCCTCCTCGGCCAGCAGCTCCGAAAGCAGCGCCGACCTGCGACGGCGCTCCGGCTCATCGCGCAGGTGCCGGCGCTCCAGCTCCAGGGAGAGCAGCGAGACCAGTCCGGGTACCACCGAACGGGCGGCCTCGTCCGGGCGGCCGGTGAGCAGCAGCAGCCCGCGCAGCCGACGGGCGCCCAGTGGCTGCACCTCCAACTGCCGCCCGCCGACCGTGCTGGACGCGCTGCCGCGCAGCCCCCGTGCCGCGACCCGTTCGATCAGGTCCCGCGCCTCGGCCAGCGGGGCCGGCTGCTCCCGTTCGTCCGCCGCCAGCAGCCGCCCCAGCGGGTCGAGCACCGCGGCACCCACGCCGGTGGCGGCCGTCCACTCCGCCAGCATCGGCCGCAGCCCGTCCCCGGCCGCCGCGGCGGTCAGCCGCCGCTGGGTGGCGAAGGCCCGGTGCAGCGCCGCACGCTGCTCATCGGCCCGCGCGTCGAAGACCGCCTTGGTCACGGCGATGAACGGCACTTCGTCCGGCACCGTCAGCAGCGGCAGCCCCGCCTCCTCGGCCGCCCGCACCAGCGGCTCCGGCGCCTCCTGGTACGGCAGCCCCTGGCCCAGCCCGAGCGCCAGACACGCCGCCCCGCCCTCGGCCACGTCCCGCACATACGCCCGGCAGGCGGCCGGCTCGCCCGGCAGCAACAGGCCGATGGTCATCAGCAGTTCCCCGCCCTGGAGCCATTTGCCCGGCGCCGGCAGATCCGACACCGTCGCCGCCTCGATCGTGCGGGCCAGCAGCCGTGGCGGCACGTCGTAGGTGACCGACAGATTGAGGTCGGACCGGGCCAGCAGGTCGGAGATATGCAGGGGCATGGTTCAGAGTGTCCATCACCTTTCCGCGCAAGCGACGCTCAGGCGAGCGGGCCCGGCACGGCGCGGCACCGCGAGGCTGCCACCAGGGGCCCTACGGCCCCAGCACCACCACCGACTCCGGCGGCAGTCGCAGGACGCCGTCCGCGCCGGGGAGCCGGGCCTCCGGCCAGCCCGCCAGCGCCTGGAGGTGGGGGCTGGTGCCGACCGGAACGGCGGCCGTCGACTCCCGGCCGACATTGACCGCCACCCGTACCGGCCCGCGCCGCAGCAGCAGCCAGCGGGCGTCCTCGTCGAAGGTCACGTCCATGTGGCGGGGGTCAGGGTCGGTCAGGACCGGCAGTTCGTGGCGGAGCGTCAGCAGCGTGCGGTGCCAGGCCAGCAGGGAGGCGTGCGGTTCGAGGACCGGTTCGCTCCAGTCCAGGACGCAGCGGTCGCGGGTGGCCGGGTCCTGCGGGTCGGGCCAGTCGCCGCTGTCGCCCGCCCACTCGTGTGCGGCGAATTCGCGCCGCCGGCCGGCCCGGACCGCCTCCGCCAGTTCCGGATCCGTGTGATCGGTGAAGTACTGCCAGGGGGTGGTCGCCGCCCACTCCTCGCCCATGAAGAGCATCGGGGTGAACGGCGAGCACAGCACCAGCGCCGCGCCACAGGCGAGCAACCCCGCGGACAGGCCCTCGGCGAGCCGGTCGCCGAGCGCGCGGTTGCCGATCTGGTCGTGGCTCTGGGCGTACGCCAGCAGCCGGTACGCGGGCGTGGTCCGCAGGTCGAGCGGCGCGCCGTGCACCCGGCCACGGAAGCTGGAGTACGTACCGTCGTGGAAGAAGCCGCCGGTCAGGGTCTTGGCGAGGGCGGCCAGCGGAGCCCGCGCGAAGTCGGCGTAGTAGCCCTGGGATTCGCCGGTGAGCGCGGTGTGCAGGGCGTGGTGGAAGTCGTCGTTCCACTGGGCGTGCAGCCCTTGGCCGCCGCTCTCCCGCGGCGCGAGGGTGCGCGGATCGTTGAGGTCGGACTCGGCGATCAGGAACAGCGGACGCCCCAGCCGGGCGGCCAGCCCGTCCACCGCGGCGGACAGCTTGGCGAGGAAGTGCGGCGTGCGGTCGTCGTACAGCGTGTGCACGGCGTCCAGCCGCAGCCCGTCCAGCCGGTAGTCGCGCAGCCAGGACAGCGCGCTGCCGATGAGGTAGCCGCGGACCTCGTCGGAGCCGGGGGCGTCGAGGTTGACCGCCGCGCCCCACGGCGTGTGGTGGGTGTCGGTGAAGTACGGCCCGAAGTCCGGGAGATGGTTGCCGGACGGGCCGAGATGGTTGTGCACCACGTCGAGGACGACGCCGAGGCCGAGGCCGTGCGCCGCGTCCACGAACCGCTTGAGCCCGTCGGGCCCGCCGTACGGCTCGTGCACCGCCCAGGGCGCGACCCCGTCGTAGCCCCACCCGTGGGTGCCGGGGAACGGGCAGACGGGCATGAGGGAGACATGGGTGATGCCCAGGTCGGCGAGGTGACGCAGCCGCCCGGCCGCGGCGTCGAAGGTGCCCTCCGGCGTGTACGTCCCGATGTGCAGCTCATAGAGGACCGCGCCGGGCAGCCCGCGGCCGGGCCACGGATGCCGCCAGTCGAACCGGTCGTGCTCGACGACCGCGGCGGGGCCGCCGGGGCCCTCCGGCAGCCGGGCCGCGCGCGGATCGGGCAGCGGGGGCCCGTCGTCGAGCCGGAAGGCATAGCGGTCGCCCGCACCGGCCGGCGCCTCGGCGTGCCACCAGCCCGCACGGTCGGCGTCGCGCTCCATCGGGACCGGTGGTTCGCCGGCCCGGTCACCCGCCCCCTGGAGAGCGACCCGTCCGGCGCGCGGCGCCCACACCTCGAACAGCATGGCCGTCCTCCTTCGTCGGCTCCCGGTCCAGATGACCAAAGCACGTCGGTGCGTCGCCCGACAGCCCGACGTGGCGACACGGGCCGACATCGCGCCATCGAGCCACCGGACTGGGCCGTTCCGGCGAGCCGCCCCGGCCACGGGCACGGCCCCCGGACCTGCATCGCCTGGACAGCGGCTCGCGGTGGCCGGAGAATCACGACATGACTTCGCTCGAGTTCCCTGCGCGCCCGGCGCGTCCGTCGGACGCCGACCGGGAGCGCGCCCTCGATCTGCTGCGCGACGGCGCGGCGCAGGGACGGCTGTCCCAGGACACCTTTCTGCGGCGCCTGGAACTCGTTCTCACCGCCCAGCACCACTCCGAACTCGACCTGGCCACCGCCGACTTGGAGAGCCGGGGCAAGGTCCAGGGCCTGCTGCTGCGGATGGTCGGCCGGGTGTCGGCGTTCCACATCCGGGTGCGCAGGGCCTGGCGCATGGAACGGCTGCCCAAGCTTCTGCTGCCGGAGCCGGGGCCCCTCCCGCTGCTGATAGGGCGCGCCCCCGGCGTGGGCCTCCGCCTCAACCACGAGACCGTCTCCCGCGCCCACGCCGAACTGCGCAGCGCCGGCAAGGGCTGGCTGCTGCGCGACCTCGGCTCCACCAACGGCACCTGCGTCAACGGCCGCCGGGTGGTCGGCGAGGTCCCGGTCGGCCCCGGCGACCACATCACCTTCGGCCGGGTGGACTACGTCCTGACGGAGCGCTGAGGCTTCGCGCCCCGGCAGGAGCCGCGCACCGGACGGTCGCCCGACGGATACGACAGCCACACCCCTTCGCCGTGCGTCAGGCCCGGCAACATTCCCTCGGCATCCGGCACATGACGGGCCGCCAGAGCACCGCTGACCAGCCAGGACTGCCGGCCGCCGGAGGGCTCGGCGAGCTCCGCGCCCAGTGCGGCGAGCCGGGCGGTCACCGGCGCGAGCGCGTCGAGCGGGACCTCCGCCTCGAAGGCGTGGTACGGCTCGTACATCTGCGTCCCGGCCCGGTCGAGGGCCTGCCGCAGCACGGCGCGGGTGACCGTACGGAAGTGGCCGGCCGTGCTGACCGGGCCGATGAAGCCCGAACGGGTCAGCACCACCCGGCAGTCCGTCACCGCCAGGCCCCGTGGGCCCTGCCGGAGGCCCGCAAGGACGGTCTCCTCGATGGCCTGGTGGAAGCCGTGCGGCAGCGCCCCCAGCTCGGTCTCGTAGGTGAAGACCGGGCCGGAGCCACGGGCGCCCGGCTCGACCCGCAGTCCGACCGTGGCCCACTCACCGGTGTGCCGCCGCTTGGCGATCTCGTGACAGGCCTCACCGGTTCCGCACGGCCGCTCGACGCAGACCACCCGGCTCGGCGCGAACTCGGCCTCGATGCCGTACTCCTCGTGCAGGGTGTCCGCGATGATCTCCTTCTGCACCTCGCCGTGCAGCAGTACCGAGGTCGCGCCGTCGGCCGCGGGGCGGACCTGGAGCAGCGGGTCCTGGTCGGCGAGCGCCAGCAGCGCGGCGCGCAACGCGGCGGCACGCGCCGGTTGGCGCGCCTGGACCAGGGTCTCCAGGGTGGGGGAGGCGAAGAGGGCGGGGCCGTCCGGACCGTCGGCGGGCGGGCCGATCCGGTCGCCGGTCCGGACGCCGGGCAGCCCGCGCAGCACCGCGATATTGCCCGGGGTGAGCGGCCCGTCGTCGCCGCGCGGCCGGCCGATGACGTCGAGTGAGGTGATCCGGCCGCTCAGCGCGGCGTGCGCGTCGTCCGCGGCACCGGGCCGGTGCAGCTCGATCCGCTGCCGGGGCCGCAACTCGCCCTCGTAGAGCCGGACATGGGCGGTGCGCTCGCCGTTCGGCGGCTGATGGACGGCGAAGACCGTGCCACGCGGCGCCCCACCCGGGACGGCCGGGGCCGGCGGGATCAGCCGCACCATGCCGTCGATGAGCGCGCCGACGCCCTGGCCGCCGAGCGCCGAACCGAAGTACACCGGGTACAGCGAACCGTCGGCCGTACGGGCGGCCAGCGCGGCACGGACCCGGTCCGCGCCCGGCGGCGGGCCGGCCACCAGCTGGGCGAGGACGGACTCGTCCACCTCGGCCACCGCTTCGGCGATCCGCTCGCGGGCCCGCGGATCCTCCAGGGAGTACGGGGCCGAGCGGGCCTGCGCGGTGCCGAGGCCGGACACGGACGTCATCGGGACGGCCGCCGGGGCCAGCAGCCGCCGGATGTCCGCGAGCAGCGCCTCGCCCCGGGCGCCGGCCCGGTCGATCTTGTTGACGAAGAGCAGGGTGGGCAGCCGCAGCCGCCGCAGGGTCTTCATCAGCACCCGGGTCCTGGCCTGGACGCCTTCCACCGCGGACAGCAGCAGTACGGCGCCGTCGAGCACGCCGAGCGCGCGCTCGACCTCGGCGATGAAGTCGGAGTGGCCTGGGGTGTCGATGAGATTGACCTGGACCTCGCCGACGGTGAAGGAGGCGACGGCTGAGCGGATCGTGATACCGCGCCGGCGCTCCAGCTCGCCGGTGTCCGTGCAGGTGTCACCGGCGTCGACGCTGCCGAGCCGGCCGATGGCACCGGTGTCGTACAGCAGTCGCTCGGTGAGGCTGGTCTTACCAGCGTCGACGTGGGCGAGAATGCCGATGTTCAGGGTGTGACGGATGCGCATGGGTGAGTGAGTCCTCGAAAGCCGACGTCCGGTGGGGGCGCTGAGCAGTTCCGAGGAATCCGCGCATTCCGTACTCCTGAGTGAGGCGTGTGCGTACCGCGCCATGCTCGCAGACCCGCCGAGGACCGCAACCGAATTAACCGGGTGCCCCCGCCTCGGCCGGACGTCCGCCGGCGGGGCGTCACTCGGACACGAACAGCGCCACCGGCACATCCGTCAGCAGTTCGTTCAGCCCCACCAGCGCGCCACCGGTCAGCTCACGCCCGGTCAGCAGCTCGCGCCAGGTCTCGCCCGACGGCAGCCGCAGCCCGGTGTCCCACCAGCCGCCGGTCTCCACCAGGCGCAGCGACAGCCGGGTCACCACGGTCAGCACCCGCCCACTGCGGCAGAACGCCACACAGTGCTCGGCCGCCGGCCCCTCCGCGTACACCGGCTCGTACGAAGCGGCCGCGCCGAACCACTGCGGGTGGGCGCGCCGCAGCCGCAGCGCCGTGGCCGTCAGCCGCAGCTTCTCGCCGGACAGATCGCGCGGCGCGGCCCCGCCGTCCAGCTCGGCCAGCAGCTCAGGGCGGAGGCGGGCGGGCCCGCGGTTGTCCGGGTCGACCAGCGCCGTGTGGAGCTGTTCGCTGCCCTGGTAGAGGTCGGGGACGCCGGGCATGGTCAGATGCAGCAGCGCGGCGCCCAGCACGTTCGCGCGGATGAACGGGGCGAGTTCGGCGTCCAGCGCGGCCAGCGGGGCGGCCAGGGGACCGCACGGCCCGCCGCGGAGGAACTCCGCCACCGCCTCCTCGTAGTCCGCGTGCGGCTCCGTCCACGAGGTGCGCAACCCGGCCTCCCGGGCGGCCTTGAGGACGGCGGGCGTCACCCGCTCCGCCGTGCACCCGTCGGTGGCCGCGCCCAGGCCGAACACGGTCTGCCAGGCCAGCCAGGACACCATCGGATCCGCCGGACCCGCCCCGTCCACCCCTCTGGTACCGGCCCCGCACACCGCCGCGTCGGCCATCCCGCCCAGCACATCGCGCCACCGGTCCGGGCACTCCGACAGCACCGCGATCCGGGCCCGTACATCGGCGCTGCGCTTGGTGTCGTGGGTGGAGAGCACCGTGCCGCTCGTCGGCCAGTCCCGCTGAATCCGGGCGCAGTACGCATGGAACGCGTCCGGGCCGACCGCCGGCTCCCCGGGATCGCCGCCGACCTCGCAGGCCGACAGCAGCATCGGATAGCGGTAGAAGGCCGTGTCCTCCACGGATTTGGCGTGCAGCGCGGAGGCGGTCTGGGCGAAGCGCGCGGCGAAGTCGGCGAAGTCCGGCACGTCGCCTTCCGGCACGTCGCCTTCCGGCACGTCACCTTCCGGCACGTCGCCTTCCGGGGTGTCCACCGGCCGGCCGAGCGCCAGATCGTGGATCAGATCCACCGCCCGCGCCTCCTCCGGCACCCGGAACGCCGCGCGCGCCCGCACCGCGGCCCGGCCCAGCATCGCCGCATCCGTCCCCGCCCGGCCAGGATCGGCGGCGTACGGCCGGTAGACCGGCAACCGCACCAGCAGCTCACGGATCGCCTGCCGCAGCGCCCAGGGAGCGTGGTCGCCCGGCCGGGGAGCGCGCTCGCTGAGCCGCACCGCGGTCCGCACCAGCCGCTCGACCTCCGCGGCCAGATCGTGCGTGACGACCTCGTACGCGGCCCGGCGCACCGTCTCCTCCCAGTCGCCGCCCTCGTCCGCCAGCGGGGTGACGAAGTCCCGGTAGTGCGAGAAGAGCCGCCCGGAGCCCTGGGGGCAGACGAACAGCCCGTCGATGTGCCGCAGCGCGTCATAGCCGGTGGTGCCCGCGCACGCCCAGCTCTTGGGCAGCCGTTCGTCGCCGGTCAGGATCTTCTCGACGACGGTCCACCGGCCGCCGGTGCGCCGGTGCAGGCGGGCCAGATAGCGGCCGGGGTCCACCAGACCGTCCGGGTGGTCGATGCGCAGCCCGTCGACGATGCCCTCGCGGACCAGGCGCAGCACCGTGCCGTGCGTCGCCTCGAAGACCTCGGGGTCCTCGACGCGCACCGCCATCAGCTCCGAAATGGTGAAGAACCGGCGGTAGTTCAGCTCGCTGCGGGCCAGCCGCCACCAGGCGAGGCGGTACCACTGCGACTCCAGTAGGCGCGGCAGCGGCAGCCCCTCGGTACCGGGGCGCAGCGGGAAGACCTGCTCGTGATAGCGCAGTACCCCGTCCTCGGCCTCCACGAGGAGGTGCGGCATCTCCTCGCCGAGCCGTCCGCGGAGCACCGGCAGCAGCAGCCGGCCGCCGTGGCCGCCGTCCCAGTCGATGTCGAACCACCGCGCGTACGGGGACGCCGGGCCTTCGCGCAGGACCTCCCACAGCGGCCCGTTCAGCGCCATCGGCGCCGGGACCGCCATATGGTTCGGCACGATGTCGACGATCAGCCCGAGGCCGTGCGCCCGGGCCGTCGCCGCCAGCGCCCGCAGCCCGGGCTCACCGCCCAGCTCGGCCCGTACCGCCGTGTGGTCCACCACGTCGTAGCCGTGCGTGGACCCCGGCACCGACTCCAGCACCGGCGAGAGGTGCAGATGGGAGACGCCCAGCGCGGCCAGATCGGGGACCGCCCGCTCGGCGGCGGCGAACGGGAAGTCCGGCTGGAGCTGCAGCCGGTAGGTGGCGGTCGGAGACGGACTCTTTGGCTGCGTCATGGGAACACCCGTACCCCGCCGAGGACCGGATGTGTCATCTGCTTGCGGCATTGGCGTCAGAGCCCGCGTCCATCGGACCGGAAGCGGGCGGGAACGCCTTCAGGGGCCGGACTGCATCGGGTTGCCCCCATCTCTGGCGCAAGGAGTAGGGTCGTCACGGCCTCGGGGGAGCCTCAACACAGTGCGTTTCGCCTGCATTGCCCCCTGCGGTCCGTAAGGCCCAGCAACGGGGAATCGGAGATTTCATGGCATCGCGCTTCACGAAATGCATCATGGCGTCGGCAGCGGCGGCAACGCTGGCCGTCGTCCCCCTCAGCGGCACCGCCGCCGCGGGAGACCGGACGCTCGACATCCACAACAACGGTTATGGAAGTGCGTACTTCATCAAGGCGGGTGACACGGTCCAGGTCTGTGACCAAGCGGCCGACGGCTATCAGGTGAAGGTCAGCGTCCAGAAGTGGTACGAGCAGACGCACTCGTGGCAGGCGGTCGGCGTCGCCAAGGCGCCCAGCTTCAATGACCCGTACGGCAACTGCAACAGGAAGGTGATCGACGTGGAGCCGGAAAGCTCACTGATCCGCCTCCACCTGTGGGCGGAGAACTCCCGGGGCAAGAGCGTCCGGGGCAGCCACGCCTACAGCGACTCGGGACACGCCTCCGGCTGACCTCACCCGTTCGACGCGGCGGCCGGCTGCCGGGCGACACCGGGGCCGTACCCCGTCCGGCAGCCGCGGCTACGCGGGCCGTTGCAGCACCAGCAGGCTGCGGTCGGTCAGCGTCAGCCGGTCGCCGGCCTTGACCTTGGCGCCGCCGCCGTCGGCCACCGTATGCGGCCGGTCGGTGTCCACCACGATCTGCCACTGCCGGCCCAGGTGCTCGGGGACGATGAACTCCTTCTCCTGGTCGTGGGCGTTGAACATCAGCAGGAACGAGTCGTCGGTGACCGGCTCCCCGCGCGGCCCCGGCTCGGGGATCGAGCTGCCGTTGAGGAAGACCGTCAGCGACTTGGCGTGCACCGACTGCCAGTCGCGCGGTCCCATCTCCCCGCCGTCGGCCGTGAACCAGGCGATGTCGGAGAGCTCGTCATGGGTGCCCTCCATCGGGTGGCCCTGGAAGAACCGCCGGCGCCGGAAGACCGGATGGTCACGCCGCAGCCACACCATCTGCCGGGCGAACTCCAGCAGCTCCAGCTGCTCCTCGTCCGTCCACAGCGCCTGCGGCCCGTCCTCGGCAGCGTCCCCGTCCTGTACATCGGCCACCTGGGCCGCGTGCTCGCCGTCCGGGTTCTCCGGCCCGTACGACGCGCCGCCCGCCCCCCGGCCGGGCTCCGGCCAGCGCACCCAGGACAACGCGTTGTCCTGGCAGTACGCGTTGTTGTTGCCGCCCTGGCTGCGCCCGAACTCGTCCCCGTGGCTGAGCATCGGCACGCCCTGCGACAGCATCAGGGTGGCGACGAAGTTCCGCATCTGCCGGGACCGCAGCCGCCGGACCGCCGGATCGTCGGTCGGCCCCTCGGCGCCGCAGTTCCACGACCGGTTGTAGCGCTCCCCGTCGCGGTTGTCCTCGCCGTTGGCCTCGTTGTGCTTGTCGTTGTACGAGACGAGGTCGTGCAGGGTGAAGCCGTCGTGGCAGGTCACGAAGTTCACCGACGCCAGCGGCCGCCGCCCGTCCTCCTGGTAGAGGTCCGACGAGCCGGTCAGCCGGGAGGCGAAGTCCGCCAGGGTGCGCGGCTCGCCCCGCCACAGATCCCGCACGGTGTCCCGGTACTTGCCGTTCCACTCGGTCCACAGCGGCGGGAAGTTGCCCACCTGATAGCCGCCCTCCCCGACGTCCCACGGCTCGGCGATCAGCTTCACCTGGCTGACCACCGGGTCCTGATGGACCAGGTCGAAGAACGAGGACAGCCGGTCCACCTCGTGGAACTGCCGGGCCAGCGTCGCCGCCAGATCGAAGCGGAAGCCGTCCACATGCATCTCCTGCACCCAGTAGCGCAGGGAGTCCATCACCAGCTGGAGCACATGCGGGCTGCGCATCAGCAGTGAATTGCCGGTGCCGGTGGTGTCCATGTAGTACTGCCGGTCCTCCGACAGCCGGTAGTACGAGGCGTTGTCCAGCCCCCGGAACGACAGCGTCGGGCCCAGGTGGCTGCCCTCCGCCGTGTGGTTGTAGACCACGTCGAGGATCACCTCGATACCGGCCTGGTGCAGCGCCCGTACCGCCGTCTTGAACTCCAGCACCTGCTGACCGCGGTCGCCCCAGGACGCGTAGGCGTTGTGCGGGGCGAAGAAGCCGATGGTGTTGTAGCCCCAGTAGTTCGTCAGTCCCGCGTCGACCAGCCGGTGGTCCTGGACGAACTGGTGCACGGGCATCAGCTCCAGTGCGGTGACCCCCAGCTTCGTCAGATGGTCGATGATCGCCGGATGCGCCAGCGCCGCATAGGTGCCGCGCAGCTCCTCGGGGAGCTCCGGATGGCGCATGGTCAGGCCCTTCACATGGGCCTCGTAGAGCACCGTCTCGTGGTACGCGGTGCGCGGCGGACGGTCGTCGCCCCAGTCGAAGTACGGATTGACCACCACGGAGGCCATGGTGTGCGGCGCCGAGTCCAGGTCGTTGCGCACCTCCGGCCGCCCGAAGTGGTAGCCGTAGACCGCCTCGTTCCAGTCGATCACCCCGCTCATCGCCCGGGCGTACGGGTCGAGCAGCAGCTTCGCGGAGTTGCAGCGGTGCCCCTGCTGCGGTTCGTAGGGGCCGTGCACCCGGAAGCCGTAACGCTGCCCCGGCATCACTCCCGGAAGGTAGGCGTGCCGCACAAAGGCGTCACTCTCGCGCAGCTCGACGGCGGTCTCCGAACCGTCGTCGTGCAGCAGACACAGTTCGATGCGCTTCGCGGCTTCGGAGAACACCGCGAAGTTGGTGCCCGCCCCGTCATAGGTGGCACCCAGCGGATACATCTGTCCCGGCCAGACCTGCATGCGTAGACTCTTCCACTTTCTCGTCGGGCGCTGCGGCGACTCCACGACAGACGTCCGCGGACCGAAGAAAAATCCTTCCCCAACGTGTCGCAACTTGTCGCACACAGCGGGCTTTTCGCGAGATCTCCGCTGAATGGTGGCAACCTGTCGCGATGTCGGATCGTCCTACTGGTCGTCCCATCGGGGGACGGACGGGGGAACCGAGATCCGTGTCACGCACAGTGACAGCAGGGGGGAACCGTGCACCGTCTGATGCACCGACACCTCGGCAAGGTCGTCGTGGGCGCCGCCCTCGCCCTGACCGGCACCGCCGTCATGGCCGCAGTCACCTTGCCGGCGGACGCCGGCGCTGCCGACGGGTCCGGCCCGCGACCCGCCGAAGCCGGTGTCACCGCACCGGGGCGTGACCCCGGGCAGCCGCCGCCCGGCGTCGTGGAGCCGGCACGGGCCGAGGGGGCGCGCGGGCAGGGCCGCGATCCGCTCACCGACGACGAGGTGCGCCGTGCCCGGGACCTGGCGCTGCCGCGCACCGTGCGGGGCGCCGCGCGGGATGTCACCGGCGAGCCGGGGCCCGAGCCGCTCACCACCGATCTGGCCGAACCCACCCCGTCGGAGGCCGCGCTGGCCGACCCGCCGCGCCGGGCCACCGTCTCCTTCTACGACTACGACAGCGACAGCTACCTCACCAAGACGGTCAACCTCACCACCTCGAAGGTGGAGTCCTCCGACACCCAGCACGGCGTCCAGCCCCCGCCCAGCCACGCCGAGGCCGTCGAGGCGGCCCGGCTGCTGATCGCCGCACCGCTCGGCTCCGGACTGCGGCAGGACTACCGGAACGCCACCGGCCGCGACCTCGCCGGGCCCGGTCAGCTCACCGTCTCCGGCTTCGTCTACCGGGGCCGTGCGGAGGGCGAGGCGCCGGGCGCCCTCGCCGCCTGTGGAGAGCACCGCTGTATCCGGCTCTTCACCAAGGTCACCGACGGGCAGTGGATCGACACCCGCCGCTTCGTCATCGACCTCAGCGCCCGCACCGTCGCCCAACTGGGCTGAACCGCGCCCGCACACCCCGGCGGGCCGCGCCCGCCCTCGACCGCCCTCCTTCGCCCAGGGAGCCCCCACCATGCCCGCACGACGCACCACCGGCACCCGGACCCGCCGCTTCCGGCGCGCCGCCGCCCTCGCCGCCGCCCCCCTGCTGCTCGCCGCCACCGCCCTGCTCACCGGCCCGGCCGCGCACGCCGCCCCCGACGCCCCCGCCCCCACACCCCGGTGCAGCGCCGCCTACCGCATCACCCAGACCCTCGACGGCGGCACCGTCTGGCGGATGTGCTGGCACTACGAGGGCCATGCCGGCCTCGTCCTGGACGACGTCTCGTACCAGCCCAAGGGCGAACGCACCCCGGTCAAGGTGCTCACCACCGCCAAGCTCGCCCAGATCCACGTCCCCTACGACGACGGCAAGAACGAGTACGACGACCTCACGGGGCAGGGCTTCGCCCAGGGCCTGCAACGGCTCGACCCCGCCGAATGCCCCGGCGGCACGATCAGGACCGTCAAGGTGCCCGGCTCCTGGGACCCCGCGCACCCCTCCGTCGCCGGTCTGTGCGCCACCACCCGCGCCCGCGGCCACGCCTACCGGAGGGGCCCCTACCCCGGGGAGGCGGCCAGGACCTACCAGCTCCAGGGCAAGGACCTGCTGCTCTACACCGTCAACAAGGTCGGCTGGTACGAGTACATCACCGAGTGGCGGTTCTCCGGCGACGGCACCATGACCCTTCAGGTCGGCGCCACCGGCACGGTCTCGCCCAACGACTACGACGCCGGCGACGGCCGCGGTGCGCCGATCGGGAAGGGCGCCAAGGACTACGCGACCAGTCACACCCACAACGTCTTCTGGCGGCTGAACTTCGGCCTGGACGGCTCGTCCGCCAACAAGGTCGAGCAGTTCGACTCCGCGCTCACCACGCGCCCCGGCGGCCGCACCCCCACCATCCGCACCACCCGCACTCCCGTCACCAAGGAGCTGGCCGGGGACGCCGGGCCGCTGCGCTGGTGGCGGGTGGTGAGCGCCACCGGCAGGAACAAGGACGGCCATCCGCGCTCGTACGAGATCGTGCCGGGCCACACCAGCAAGTACACCGGCCGCAGCTTCACCCGGCACGACGTCTACTTCACCGATTACCGCAGCTGCGAGCAGTTCGCCAGCCACAACTTGGCCAACTGTGGTGCCCACACCGGGCGGAGCGTCGACAGCTGGGTCAACGGCCAGCCGCTGCAACACCCCATCGCGTGGGTCAACATCGGGTTCCACCACATCGCCAGGGACGAGGACCAGGAGCCGATGCCCGTGCACTGGCAGGGTTTCCAGCTGGTGCCGCGCGACGTCACGGCTATGAATCCGCTCACTCCGCCCGCGCTCGCCGATCACAACGGGCACTATGAATAAGGGGAGTTGGTAGACGACTCGACCCATCCTGGTGCACCGCCTCCCGCACCGCAGTAGTCTGCCTTGATCGTTGGCACGGGGTCGGGAAGGCGGTGGCAGGTGAGCGGCGGGCTGGAGTTGCCCCCTGGTGACGAGAGTCATGAGGGCCAGGAAGGCGGCTCCGTCGGCGCACCGCCCGGTGCGGTATCCCTGGCACGGCCGCTGGAGATCGGGGCGGAACTGGACTGGGGCGCCGACGCCTGGAGCGAGGTGCGCACACGGGCCCGCCGGGCCGGGCGCGCCTACATCTGGCTGAATCTCGTCGAGCAACGGCTGCGAGCGGTCGTCGCGGCCGTCCTGCGGCCCATCTACGAGCCGGTGCACGGCGACGAATGGGTCGTCGCCGCGGCCGGCCCCGCCGGGCAGGAGTGGGTGCAGCGCGCGGTCGCCGTACGGGAGGTCAGCCGCCGCAAGGGCTACCTCCTCGACCCCGCCGACGACAACATCGTCAGCTTCCTGACGCTGCCGCAACTTCGCGAACTGATGGTCCAGCACTGGCCCTGCTTCGAGCCGTACTTCGACGACCGCCGCGAGGTCGAGCTGGCCCTCGACGAACTGGAGGTCGCCCGCAACATCGTCTCCCGTAACCGCGCGCTGTCCGAGACCGTCCTCGCCCAGGCCGAACGCGCCTCCGCCCACCTCCTGGACATCCTCGGCTCCGGCATCGGCACCCGGATCTCCGGACGGCTGCCCATCGACGCGGTGGAGGACCTGGTCGGCGACCGCTACGCCGATGTCGTCGGGGTGCACCCCGACCGGGTGCGGTTGCAGCGGCAGCTCCCCGCCGAGGACCTGTTCGGCGGTGCCCGGCGCCTCGACGCCGTCGGCATAGGCCTCAACCTCCTCGTCCAGAACTACTCCGGCCGCCGGCTGGTCCGGCTCGCCGAATCCGGCTGCCGCGTCCGGCTGCTCTTCCTCAACCCCGCGAGCAGCGCGGTCCGCCGCCGGGAGCGCGAAATCGGCCTGAAGAAGGGCGAGATGAGCCGCTCCATCGAGATGAACATCCTCCATATGCGGCGCGTGCGGGCCCGGCTGCGCGACCCCGCCGCCTTCGAGATCCAGGTCTTCGACGAGACCCCGCGCTTCACCGCGTACCTCGTCGACGGCGACGGCCCCGACGGTCTGGCCGTCGTCCAGCCCTATCTGCGCAAGAGCCGCGGTATGGAGTCCCCCGTCCTCGTCCTGCGCGGCGGCTCACGCGAGGTCGTCCGCCAGGACGCCCGGGAGGGCCGCGACGGCGACCACGGACTCTTCGAGACCTACCGCGAGGAGTTCGAGGGCATCTGGGCGGATTCGCGGCCGGTCTCCTGAGAGCGCACCGTACGGTTGTGCGTATGCGATTCCGCGTACTCGCCCCTCTGGACGTGCGGTCCGCCGACGGCCACTCCGCACCCGTCCCGGAGAAGAAGGTACGGGCATTGCTCGCCGCACTCCTGGCGCACCACGGCCAACCGGTGTCCGCGGCCCGGCTCATCGAGCACCTGTGGGGCCCCCGGCCGCCCGCCAACCCGACCGCCTCCCTCCAGAGCAAGGTCTCCCAGCTCCGCCGCGCCCTGGACACCGCCGAGCCCGGCGCCCGCAAACTGGTGGCCGCCGCCCCGCCCGGCTACCGGCTGGACATCGCCCCCGACGCCCTGGACGCCGCCCGGTTCAACGCGCTCACCGCCCGCGCCCACACCGCCGCGACCGCGCGGGAGCGGGCCGCCCTGCTCAGCACGGCCCTGGACCTGTGGCAGGGCCCGGCGTTCGCCGGTTTCGCAGACGATGACCTGATCCGCCCGGTCGCCGAGAGCCTGGAGGAGCAGCGGCTGACGGCGCTGGAGGAGCGGGCCGCGGCACGCCTCGACCTGGGCGAACACGCCGCGCTGACCGGTGAACTGGCCGGTCTGGTGGCCCGGCACCCGCTCCGCGAACGGCTGCGCGCCCTCCAGCTGACCGCGCTGTACCGGTCCGGCCGGCAGAGCGAGGCGCTGGCAGCGTACGGCGAGATACGTACCCGGCTGGCCGAGGAGCTGGGGGTGGACCCCGGGCCCGAACTCACCGCGGCGCACCGTGCGGTGCTGCGGCAGGAGCCCTGGGAGACGGGTGGCCGGGGCGGCGGCCCTGTGGGGCAGGCGGCTCCGGCGGGCGTGGGCGCCACGGAGGCGGGGACCACCAACCCGGCGGCTGCCAACGGCGCCGGGCGCCGCCCGCGCACCAACCTCCCCACCCCGCTCACCGAACTCCTCGGCCGCCAGGACGCGGTACACGAGGTCGGGCAGGCCCTCGCGGCGCACCGCCTGGTGACGCTCACCGGCCCCGGTGGCGTGGGCAAGACCCGCCTCGCCCTGGAGACCGCGGGCCGGCTCACCGAGGCCTTCCCGGACGGCGTCTGGTTCGTGGAACTGGCCGCGCTGAGCCGCCCGGACGACCCGGCACGCGGACGCGACGCCAAGTGCAGCGCCGCCGAGCTGGCCGAGGCCGTGCTCGCCGTACTCGGCATCCGGGAGGGCGCCGCGGCCGGCCCGGTGGCCGAGCGCCTGGCCGGCGCGGTACACGGCAAACGCCTGCTGCTCGTCCTGGACAACTGCGAGCACCTCGTCGAAGCGGCCGCCGAGGTCACCGCCGCACTGCTCGCCGCCGCCGGTGGGCTCCGCACCCTGGTGACGAGCCGGGAACCGCTGGGTCTGGCGGGCGAGACCGTATGGGCCGTACCGCCACTGGAACCCGCCGGTGCCGCCCGGCTGTTCGCGGCCCGCGCCACCGCCGCGGACCCCGGCTTCGTCCTGGACGCGGACACCACGCCCGCCGTGGCGGAGATCTGCCGCCGGCTGGACGGTATCCCGCTCGCCCTGGAACTGGCCGCCACCCGCGTACGCGCACTCGGCGTACGGGAGCTGAGCGCCCGGCTGGGCGACCGGTTCCGGCTGCTGGCGGCCGGCCGGCGGGGCGCCCCCGCACGCCAGCAGACCCTGCGCGCCGTTATCGACTGGAGCTGGGAGCTGCTGTCCGCCCCCGAACGCACCGTGCTGCGCCGGCTGGCCGTACAGGCCGACGGCTGCACCCTGCATGCCGCCGAGACGGTCTGCGCGGGCGACGGCCTACCGCAGGACGAGGTACTGGACCTGCTGGCCCGTCTCGTCGACCGCTCACTGGTGACGGTGACCCGGACGCCGTACGGACCGCGCTACCGGCTGTTGGAGACGGTCGGCGCCTACTGCCTGGAGCGCCTGAAGGAGTCCGGCGAGCTGACCGCCGTACGCAGCCGTCATCACCGCTACTACACCGAACTGGCCGAGCGCGCCGAACCGTTGCTCTACGGAGCGGAGCAACGGGAGTGGCTGGAACGGCTCGACCAGGAGGCCGCGAATCTGCGCGCCGCGCTGGACGGCTCGGTCCGCGAGGGCGCGGCGGACCGCGCGCTGCGACTGGTGAACGCGCTGGCCTGGTACTGGTTCCTGCGCGGCCGGCTCGCGGAGGCGGGCCGGTCACTGGAGGCGGCGCTCGCGGTGTGCGAGGGCGCGGCCGGCCCGGTCTCCGGGAGCCGCCGGCTGCGGGCCGCCGCCTGGCGGGTGGGCATGGCGTCGCTGGCGGGCGGGGACACCGACCCCGTGGCGCGGGCCGCCGCCGTCCTCCAGCGGTACGAGTCGCACGACGATCCGCGCGAACGGGCCTGGGCCCAGTGGTTCCTGGGGTACGCCCAGGTCGGCCTCGGCGACCCGGCGGTGGCCGCGGAGCGGATGGCCCGCTCGCTGGCCACATTCCGTGCACAGGGCGACCGCTGGGGCACCGCGGCGGTACTGAGCAGCCGGGCCCAGGGGGCCGGCGGCGGCGATCTGGCCGCGCGCCGTCGCGACGCCGAGGAGAGCGCCGCTCTCTTCCGCGAACTGGGGGACCGCTGGGGCCAGTTGCAGGCCGCCGACGCGCTCGGCGCGATCGCCGAGATCACCGGCGAGTACGCCCGGGCGGCCCGGCTCCACGAGGACGGGCTGCGGATCGCCGAGGAGCTCGGCCTGTGGATCCAAGCCTCGTACCGGCTCTCCGGCCTCGGCCGGATCGCCCTGCTGACCGGCGATCTCGCGCGCGCCCGGGACCTCCACGAACGAGGCCTGCGGCTGGCCGCCGAACAGTCGCACCGGCGCGGCGAGATGTTCGCCGAGAGCGGGCTCGCCCTCGGCGCCAGGAGGGAAGGCCGTCTCGACGACGCCGAGGCGCATCTGCTGCCGTGGCTGGAGTGGTGCCGCGGCCGGGACGGCGACCCCGGTACCGCGTTCGTCCTGGCCGAGTTGGGCTTCATCGCCGAACTGCGCGGAGACACCGAGGCCGCCCGTCGCCTCCATCTGGAGGGCTGCGCGGCGGCCCGCGCCACCGGAGACCCGCGCGCCGTCGCACTGGCCCTGGAAGGGCTGGCCGGCGCCCAGACGGCGGACGGCCACCATGCCTCCGCGGCCCGGCTGTTGGGCGCCGCGGCCGCGCTCCGCACCGATGCCGGTGCCCCACAGCCCGCCGCGGAGCGCGCCGACGTGGCCCGCGGTACGGCCGCCGCGCGCCAGGCCCTGGGCGAGGCCGCCTTCAAGGCGGCGTACGGGAGCGGGGCAGGGGTGGCGGTGGAGACGCTGGTCGCGGAGGTGGCGGGAATGAGGGGAGGGGCGGGGGAGATGGTCGCGGAGGTGGCGGGGATGACGGGAGAGGCGACGGCGGTGGGGTCGCAGAGGCCACGGGAATGAGGGGAGCCGGGGCGGTGGTCGCAGCGGTGACAGGGGCGACGGGCGCGAAGGACGGGACGGACGCGAAGGGCGCGAAGGGCGCGAAGGACGGGACAGACGGGAAGGGCGGGACGGACAGGAAGGGCTGGAAGGGCTGGAAGGGCTGGAAGGGGGCGAAGAGAGCAATCCGTCCTACGGTGTCCCAGTGATCCCGCCATCGACCCGCAGCTCGATCCCATTGACGTAATCGGCGCGCGGACTCGCCAGATAGGCGACCGCGGCGGCGATGTCCTCCGGACGTCCCAGCCGCCCGGTCGGATTCGGCGCGTATTGGGCGACGATGTCCGCCTCGTCTGGACCGTCGGCCGGTCCGCCCCCGTTCTCCTCGTCCGTGGCTGCCGCCCGCTCCTGCATCATCCGGAACATCGACGGGCTGACGATGACGCCCGGACTCACACAGTTCGCGGTGACCCCGGTCCCGGCGAGGTGCCGGGCCAGGCTCGTGGTCATGTTCACCACGGCCGCCTTGGCCGCGGAGTACGTCACCATGTTGGGCAGCGGGGTCCGTACGGCGCGGCTGCCGATGGTGATCACCCGGCCCCAGCCGTACGCGCGCAGCGACGGCAGCAGCGCCTGGCTCACCCGCACCGTCGGCAGCACATTCCCCTCGAAGGCGGCCCGCCAGTCGGACGGCCGTGAGGTCTCCCAGTCGTGTTCCGCGAACGGGCCGGCGTTGTTGACGAGGATGTGGGCCCCGAAGTCGCGTGCGGTGAGGGCGACCTGCTCGGCGACGCCGGGTTCGGTCAGGTCACCGAGCACCACTTCGGCCCGTACGCCGCGAGCCGCGATCCGCTCGGCCACGGCCGCCGCGGCCCCGGCATTGCGCCCGTGGACGAGCACATCGCACCCCTCGTCCGCCAGAGTCTCGGCGATCGTCGCCCCGATCCCCGCACTGCTGCCCGTCACCAGCGCGCCGTGTCCTGCCAGCCGTAGGTCCATGGCGGCCAGCCTAGGGGGGAACACCCCCTATGGCTCCTGTGCCTACTGTGCCTGCTGTGCTTGCCGTGGCTGCGGCGGCGTGAAGGGGACGTCGGTGGATTGTCAGTGGTGCGTGCGAGAGTGGGCGAGCAACGGGGGAAGTACCACCGAAGGAGGCCGCATGAGCGAGCGTAGTGACCGAACCACCGAGGGGCGCGCGCCGAGCGAGTGCGGGGCCGGGCGAAGCGAGGTTTCGGCATGAGTTGGCATCAGGAGCTGCTGGTCAGCTTCGATCTGGAGACGACGGGCACGGATGTCGAGCAGGACCGCATCGTCACCGCCGCGCTGATCCGGATGGAGGGGGACGGCCGGGCGGCCGGGAAGCAGACCTGGCTGTTGAATCCAGGTGTGCCGATCCCTGAGGAAGCAGCGGCCATTCACGGCATTTCGACCGCATATGTCCAAGAACACGGACGGCCGCCGGCCGGAGCGATAGAGGAGATCACCGAGGCGCTGGCCGAGGGCCTGCGCGCGGACATCCCGTTGGTGGTGATGAACGCCCGGTACGACCTCTCCCTCCTGGACCGCGAGTGCCGCCGCCATGGCCTACGGACCCTCACCGAGCGGCTGGGGAGCGCCCCGGCACCGGTCATCGACCCGCTCGTGCTCGACAAGCATGTGGACCGCTACCGCAAGGGCAAGCGCGCGCTCCAGGCGCTGTGCGGTCACTACGGCGTCCGGCTGGAGGACGCACACGAGGCGGGTGCCGATGCGGCGGCCGCGGCCGGTGTCGCCCGGCGCATCGGGGAGAAGTTTCCGGCCGTCGCCATCCCCTCGCCGCGCGCCCTGCATGCCCTCCAGGAGCAGGCCGCCGCCGAACAAGCCGCCTCGTTCCAGGCGTATTTGCGGCGCTCGGGGAACCCCGAGGCGATAGTCGAGCCGGCCTGGCCCCTGATCCCGTACCAGGCCAGGGTCTGACCGGCAGCACGTCACGGACCACACCCGCACGGGCAACACGGAACGGGCGAACCCGGCACGGGCAGCGCCCCCCCGGTCACCAACGCCTCGGCATGACACGGCACGCCTCGGCACGACACCGCCGGCGTGTCCGCTGTCGCCGCTGTGGCCGGGGACGCCGTGGGCGCCGTGGACGCCCCAGGCTCCTCAGGCCACCGGTCTCAGAACGGATACCACCGCACCGTCGCGTCCTGTTCGCGCAGTGACGCGATCCGGCGCCGGAACTCCTTGAGCGCCGCAGGGCTTCCGGGCGCGTGCTGGGCGACCCAGGCGCAGCTCGCCGTCTCGCGGGACCCGCGCAGCACTGCGCAGCCCGCCCAGTCCCGTACGTCCCATCCGTAGACGGACACAAAGGTGTCGTAGGCCTCCGGGTCCAGGCCGTAGCGGTCCCGGCTCAGGGCCATGACGACCAGATCGTGTTCGCGCAGATCGGAGGAGAAGGTCTCCAGATCGACCAGCACCGGCCCGTCGGGCCCGACATGGACGTTGCGGGTCAGCGCGTCGCCGTGGATCGGACCGCGGGGCAGTTGCGGCGCCAGAGCCGTGGCGGCCGTGGCGAACGCATCCCGCCGGCCGCGCAGATACTCCGTGTCCGCTGCCGATACCGCGTCGCCGGCCAGCCGCAGCCAGCGCTCGACGCCGCCCAGCAGTTCGCGCCGGGGGAGAGGGAACGGCGGCTCCGGGAGGGCGTGGACCAGCTTCAGCAGCGCCGCGAGATCGTGCGGCCCGGCGGGGCGGACGGCGTCCGGCAGCCGCTGCCAGTAGGTCACGGGGTGCCCGTCGACCAGCGTGGCGACCGGTTCCGCGGCCCGTACGGCCGGCACGCCCTCGGCCGCCAGCCACCGGGCCACGCTCAGTTCCCGCTCGGCGCGCTCCAGGAGTTCGGGGCTGCGGCCCACCCGTACGACCGGACCGCCGTCGCCGAGGGCGAAGACCGCGTTCTCGCCGAGCGAGAGCAGCCTGGCGTCGGCCGCCGCATCCGGCCGCCCGGCCGCGGCCAGGACGTCACGGGCACGGGCCTCCGTGAAGGCGGCGGGGCTCGGTTCGGTCATGGTGATGCCTCCTGCGCTGCGTGCTCGCCACCAGTCTCGCAGGCCCCCGGCCGGCCGGACCCGGAGACCTCCGGGCAGGCTGACCGGCAACCCGGTGCGAGGAGTGCCGGCGGCCTCTCCACCGCCCGTCCCGGGCTGGGCGCGGGGCACATCGCCTAATCCGCGCTCGCCGCTGCCGCCGGCCGGGCCGGGCAGCGAGCCGAGCAGCGGCGCGGCAGCTCACGGCAACGACGGTACGGCCACGAACACCAGCATGACCGTGCTCGCCGGCTACCGGTCCGACGACCTCACCACGGTTCGCCGAACGTGATGCCGAGGTGCTGGAAGAGCCCTTCACGCTGCTCGGCCGTCGCCAGGACCATGATGTCGTCGTGGAAGCCTGAACCTTCCTGCTCGACGCAGCGGAAGTCCCGGGGGTCGCCCTCGGGGCTGAGCGCTTCGATGGCTGCCTGCGCTGCTCCCATGTCGAGGTAGTCGTTCGACTCCTGCTCGACGTAGAAGGAGAGCGGCTTGCCGTTGCAGTCGAAGTGCATCGTCCCCAGGCCGCAGTCTTCGTCGTCCGGGTTGTTCTTCTCGAAGCGGTAGTTGGAGATGGTGACTTTGCCGCCGGTGAGGGCTGCGGCTTCGTCCAGGAGCCAGGCGTAGTGCTCGTCGGCGAAGTCGACGTCATCGGCATGGATACTGACGGCTACGCCGAAGGATTCAAGGGCGTCGGCTATGTGATGGAGCGGCTTCAGTTCCTCGTGCGCGAGGTCACCGAAGTCGTCGACGACGCATTGAGCTTTCTCCCGGGTGATCATGCCGAGCTCGGTGAGAACTTCAGCTACCCGTACATAGTTGATCGATTGAGATGTGGCCACGGCCGTAGCCTGCCAGCCGGAGATCTTCCCCGGGGCGACTCCGCCGAAGTACCCGTCGTTAAAAGACGAGCGGGTCGTCACGGTCCGTCATGGGCCGTCGGCGCGAGGCCGGTAGCTCGACGGACACGAACAACATGACCAAGGCGGCGACGACCCAGCGCCGCGGCCTTGCGTGCACGTCGGGCCGGTCGCTGGAGAGGATCGACGAACTGCTGGGACCCGTCGGTGACTTGGTGGCGCAGAAGCCAGCCGGGACGAAGCAGAACGACGTCTACCGGTACGTACCACCGGCTTCGCCTTCCGCCGGGCGGCCCGTCGTACACGAACAAGGCGGAACGGCGGCCGGCGCAAGACGTGGCGGCCCTCTCCCCAAGTGGCCTTGCAGACCGCCCGTTTGGCGCACGGGCCGGAGGGAACAAGGGACCTTTCCGGCGGTCCACGAACCTCATCGACCAACCCACGCCGTGTAACCCTCTGTTGCCCGTATGTAAACGGAGTTGAGTCCCTCCGCTTCAACTGGTCGGCTGTTTTTGACCATTTATTCCGACCTTTTGCAAGTTTGCAGGGCTGTTGTATATGTCACACGACGGGGTCTCGCTTGAATTGAACTCCTCAATCAGACAGGGTTTCGAGGCAGCCCCGGCGCAGATTTTCCTGTGTCCGTGGGCTGTTGGCGCAACGCTTTCCCCCCACACCACGAACGAGGAGAACCCTCGCAATGGCTCACAAGCGTTCCAGCAAGAAGCGGCTCGTCACGGCTATATCGGCCGCGGTCGCTGCAACTGGCATCGCCGTCGTCACCGCGGTCACCGCTGGCGCATCCCCGGCCCCGGTCGTAGGCAAGATCTACGGAGCCGAGGCCAAGGGTGCCGTGAACGACAGCTACATCGTCATGCTGAAGAAGTCGGTCCGTACGGCCGAGAGTGGCGACCTGGCCTCCAAGTACGGCGGCAAGGTCAAGCGAAACTACTCCTCCGTCGACGGCTTCTCGACGACCGGTCTGAACGAGGAAGAGGCCAAGCGCCTCGCCGCCGACCCCGCGGTCGACAAGGTCGTCCAGAACAAGAAGTTCCACATCGACGCGACCCAGGACAACCCGCCGTCGTGGGGCCTGGACCGTATCGACCAGGCGGACACCCAGGGCGACAAGAAGTACAACTACCCCGACGGCGCGGGTGAGGGCGTCACCGCGTACGTCATCGACACCGGTGTCCACATCAGCCACAAGGACTTCGGTGGCCGCGCGTCGTACGGCTTCAACGCCATCGACGGCAGCGACAAGGCCGAGGACGACAACGGTCACGGCACCCACGTCTCCGGCACCATCGCCGGTGAGGCGCACGGTGTCGCCAAGAAGGCCAAGATCGTGGGCGTCAAGGTCCTGGACGGCCAGGGCTCCGGCACCACCGAGCAGGTCGTCGCGGGCATCGACTGGGTCACCAAGAACCACAAGGGCCCCTCGGTCGCCAACATGTCGCTCGGCGGCGGCGCCGACGAGGCGCTCGACGCGGCCGTGAAGAAGGCCATCGACTCCGGTGTCACCTTCGGCGTCGCGGCGGGCAACGAGTCCACCGACGCGGGCCAGGGCTCCCCGGCGCGCGTCAAGGAGGCCATCACCGTGGCCTCCAGCACCGACAAGGACGAGCAGTCCGACTTCTCCAACTTCGGCAGCGTGGTGGACCTCTACGCCCCCGGTTCGGACATCACCTCGGACTGGAACACCGGCGACGACGCCACCAAGACCATCTCCGGTACGTCCATGGCGACCCCGCACGTCGTGGGTGCCGCCGCGGTCTACCTGGCCGGGCACAAGGACGCCAAGCCCGCTGACGTGGAGAAGGCCCTGACCGACGGCGCCACCGCCGACAAGATCACCAACCCGAGCGAGGGTACGCCCAACAAGCTGCTGAAGGTCGTCGAGTAACCAGCTCACCCCCTCAGCTCCCAACGCCGGCCGTCGCGCTCGCCCCCACGGGGCGCGGCGGCCGGCGTCTTTGTGTGTCCCCCGAGTAGACACTGTCTACGGAGATCCGGTAGACAGTGTCTATGAGCGAACCCGTACAAGAGGCGGGCCTGCGCGCCCGATTGATCCAGGCCGGCATCGACCTGGTGACCAGGGAGGGCGTACAGGCGCTGTCACTCCGTGAGATCGCCCGCCGGGCCGGCGTCTCCCACGGAGCTCCGCGCCGCTACTTCCCGACCCACCTGGCCCTGCTCTCCGCGATCGCCCGCCAGGGCTTCGCCGACCTGGCCGCCGAGGTCACCGACGCGCTCGCCGACGGCCCGCCCGGCCCGCGCGCCCAGCTCCTGATGCTGGGGCGGCTGTACCTCGGCTTCGCGCGGAGCAACCGCGGGATGTACGAGCTGATGTTCCGTCATGACCTCCTGGAGAGCAATCAGCTCGGCCTACGGGAGACCAGCCTGCCGCTCTTCACCGTCCTCGTGGACCTCGTCGCCCAGGTGGAGCCAGCGGCCGCTGCGCCGCCCCCGGTGGTGGCGGGCGCGCTGTGGGCAAATCTGCACGGCATCGCCCAGCTCTGGGGATGGGGAAGCCTTCAGCTCGCGACCGGAGCCGACGACGTCGAACCGCTGCTGCGCGCCGCGCTCGATGCCCACCTCGGGACGGAGGGCCGATGAACACCCTGCGCCGGCAACGTCTCACGCTCGCCGGAAGCATCACCGGTGCCGTGATCGTCGCTCTGGACGGCACCGTGCTGACCGTCGCACAGCCCACCTTGCAGCGGTCCCTGCACGCCTCGTTCGTCCAGGTCCAGTGGACCAGTACCGGCTACCTCATCGCCGTGGCCAGCCTGCTCGTCTTCGCGGGCCGGCTCGGCGACCGGTACGGCCACCAACGGGTCTTCGCCGTCGGGATCCTGGGCTTCGGCGCCGCCTCGGCGGCGATCGGCCTGGCGCCCGGCGTCGGCTGGGTGATCGGTCTGCGCGTCGTACAAGGGGTGTTCGGCGCACTGCTGCAACCGGCCACGCTGGGGATGCTGCGTGCCGCCTATCCGCCCGACCGGCTCGGTATGCCCATTGCGTTGCGCACCAGCGCCATCGGACTCGCCGCCGCGGCCGGCCCGTTGGTCGGCGGTGCACTCGTCGCCCACCTGGGCTGGCGCGCGGTGTTCTTCCTCAACGTGGCACCCGCGCTGACAGCCGGCGTACTGGCGCTTGCCCTCCGCATGCCGCCCCTGCCGCAGTCCCCCACACAGCTGCCGGACGCTCCCCAGCCCCGGCCGGCCACCCGCCTCGACCTGCCCGGCGCCGGCCTGCTCGGCCTCGCCCTTGTGTGCCTGGTGCACACCTTGGTCGCCCTCCCGGAGGGCGGCTGGACTGCGGTCACCACGCTGGGACTGGCCATCGCCGTCGCCGCCTGCACCGCATTCATCCGGCACGAACGGCGCACGACGAGTCCCTTGATACCGCCGAGTGTGCTCGGCTCGAAGGCGGTTGCCGCCTCGCTCGCCATCCTGCTGTCCGCCTCGGCGGCGTTGTTCGGTGCGCTCTTCACCGGCACCTACTTCCTTCAGGACGTCCTCGGCCTGGACCCGTTCCAGAGCGCCCTGCGGGTGCTTCCGCTGGCCGTGATGATGGTCCTCAGCGCACCCGCCTCCGCGGTACTGCAACGCCGATACGGCCCCCGCCGAACGACCACCACGGCGATGACCCTCCTCACCCTCGGCATCCTCCTCCTCGCCCAACTCGACAACACCGCAACACCGTTGGCGATCGGCTCGGGATTCCTCCTCCTCGGCGCCGGCTTCGGCACCGTGATGGTCACCGCGACGGCCGTCATCGTGCGCCACGCACCGGTGACGGATGCCGGAGTGGCCGGCGGACTCCAGCAGACCGCCATGAACATCGGCCCCACGCTGGGCGTCGCCACGGCCACCATGCTGACCGCCCTGACCTCCACCATGAGCATCACCCTGACGGTCCTGGCAGCCCTGGCCGCAACCGCCACCCTCCTGTCCCTGACCCTCCCCAAAACCACCACCCCCACAACTCCCACCACCCCCACCACACCTACAACCCCCACTGCCCCCACAACTCCCACCACGCCGGCGAACTCCCCCACCCCTCCGCCGAGTTATCCACAGGAGGCTCCCTCCGAAACCGCCTGAGGCGCGCTCCCACTACCGTCGGTGACATGCACGGAGGACTGCCGTTCATCGGCATCAGCACCATCGTCTACGGCCTGGTCGGACTGATCACCGTCGTGACCCAGGCGATCCGCACCACAGGGGGAACTCACCATGCACACCGTCACCGTCATCGTGCCCGCTCACAACGAGGAGGAGGGACTACCGGCCACTCTGGAATCCATTGCGCGGCAAACCCTCCGGCCTGACCGCGTCCTGGTGGTGGACGACGCTTCCGCCGACCGTACGGGCGAGGTGGCTGCCTCACACGGCGTCACGGTCTTACGGCCACCCCACAACCTCGGCAGCAAGGCCAAAGCGCAGAACTACGCCCTTCCGCACTGCACCACCGACCTCGTGCTCGCCGTCGACGCGGACACCGTCCTCGCACCCGACTACATCGAAACCGTCGTCCCCGCCTTCGACGATCCGACCGTCTCCGTCGCGGCGGGCACGGTCCGCACCCGCCATACCCGTACGGTCTGGGAGCGCGGCCGCTCCACCGAATACCTCTTCGGCTTCCACTGGCACTGCGATTTGCAGTCAGTTTGCAGACGGCGCGCTGACCGGCGTTTTTGCAGGTGGCGAAGGGGAGTGTACGGATTCGCCAAAGTGCAGGTGTGCTCATGTATGGGCGGCTTCGGCAGTCTTCATGCTGACCTCTTGCTGACTTTTCTGACGGTTCATCAGTAGATCTTGTTTGTAGTGGCGGTGCCGTTGCCGGAGGGGCTCTGGTCGGCGCTGGTTGCCCTGTTGCGGGGGAGCGCCGGGTATTTCGGTGTCGAGGTCATGGCAGGCCACCGGTATTCCGTCGATGAGGCGGTGCCCTGGCCTGCGGGGGGGAGGATGGGGTTCGGAATGCGATGCGGGGGGTGGGTGATCAGGTTGCGAGGGTGTGGTCCAGGGCTTGCTGGCCTGTGCGAGCGATCCGGGCATCACGTGTCGGTAGGCGCGGTAGGTCGTCTCGATCTTGCGGTGACCCAGCCATTCGGAGACGTCGGTGATGGGGATGCCGTGTTCCAGGCAGACGGAGGCGATTAGGTCGCGGTGGCCGGAGAGGGTCATGCCGTCCGGGGGAGGCAGCACGGTGTGCAGTTTGGCTGCTCGCGTGCTCTCTATCCGGTAGGTGAAATAGCCGTTCGGTCCGCGCAGCAGGTAGCCCTCGTCCGTCGTGCCGTGTCGCTGTTCAAAGCGTTCGATGGCTTCCTTTACGGATCGCGGCAGGGGGACGTCGCGGAATTCTCCTGGCCGGCGGTGTTTCAGGGGTG
>NZ_JBVIST010000016.1:0-186290 GCF_055575375.1 Streptomyces sp. NPDC034111
GCCCGCATGGCCCTGCGCGGCGACGGCCGCCACCACGTCTCCCTCGACAAGGTCATCAAGACCATGAAGGACACCGGCGCCGACATGAGCGTCAAATACAAGGAGACCGCCCGCGGCGGCCTCGCCGTCAACATCATCGAGTGCTGAACAGGCTCAGGGCAGCCCACACTCAGGGGGTGTCGGGTTTGCCGGGCAACGGTGGCCTCAGCTTTCCGGTGTGTCGCGGGGTGCGATGCGGTAGTTGAACGCGGCGCCGCCGATGTCGAGTGCGGTGGCGCCGCCGTCGACCGTGAGGACCGCGCCGTTGACGAAGGAGGCGGCGGGTGAGAGCAGCCAGCTGATCGCCTCGGCGACCTCGTGCGGCTCGCCGGGGCGGCCTGCGGGGAGGAGGCGGGTGGCTTCCTCGTACGCGGCATCGGTGCCGCCGTCGGCCAGTCCGGCTTCCTCCGCGAAACGTGCCATGCGGCGGTCGGCCATCTCCGTACGTACCCAGCTGGGGCAGACGATGTTGGCGCGCAGACCGTCCCGGCCGTAGTCGACGGCGAGGGAGCGGCAGAGCTGGAGCAGCGCCGCCTTGGACGTCGCATACGCGGCGTTGGCGTCGCCGTTGCGCAGCGCGGAGACGGAGGCGACGGCGACGACGGAGCCGCGTGCCGCCAAGAGGTGTGGCAGGGCGGCGCGTTGGAGGAGGAAGGGGCCGGTGACATTGGTGGTCATGACGGCCTCCCAGTCCGCCAACGACAGATCACCGACGGAGCCACTGCGGGCGATCCCGGCGTTGAGGACCAGGCCGTCGAGGCGGCCGTACGCGGAGACGGCGGCGTCGACGAGCCCCTGCACCGCCTCGGGGTCGGCGGCATCGGAGGGGTGGGCCAGCGCTCCGGTCTCCTCGGCGAGGCGGTGCAGCGGTTCGGGACGGCGGCCGGAGATCACCACCTGGTGGCCGGCCGCCCGCAGCAGCCGGGCGGTGGCGGCGCCGATGCCCGTCCCGCCGCCCGTCACGATGACAACTCGCTGTGGTGCCATGGTGGTTCAAGCCTCCGAGGGTGGTCTCGTACGTCCCGTACGGGGGACGTTACCGCCTCGCGATCATACGGACGGGCCCGAAGCCCCTCCCGGCGTCAGACCGCCTTGAGTTGACGCTCCGCCGCGTCGACGGTCTGGGTGAGCAGGGTGGCGATGGTCATCGGGCCGACGCCGCCGGGGACCGGGGTGATCAGCGAGGCGCGGGTGCTCGCCGACTCGAAGTCGACATCGCCGACGTTGCCGGGGTTGTAGCCGGCGTCGATGACGACGGCGCCGGGCTTGAGGTGCGCGCCGGTGAGGAAGCGCGGCCGGCCGACGGCGGCGACCAGGACATCGGCCTGCTGGGTGAGCGAGGCGAGGTCGGTGGTGTGGGAGTGGCAGTAGGTGACGGTGGCGTTGCGGCCGAGCAGCAGCATCCCGACGGGCTTGCCGAGGATCGCGCTGCGGCCGACCACGACGGCGTGCTTGCCGGCCAGTTCGACGCCGTAGTGGTCGAGAAGGCGCAGGATGCCGCCCGGTGTGCAGGAGACGAAGCCGTCGGCACCGAAGCTCATCGTGGCGAAGGAGTGGTAGGTGACCCCGTCGACGTCCTTCCCGGGGGCGATGGCCTCGAAGGCGGCTCGTTCGTCGATGCGCGGGCCGACCGGGTGCTGGAGGAGGATGCCGTGCACCTCGGGGTCGTCGGAGAGCGCGGTGAGGGTGTCGACCAGCTCCGCGGTCGTCGTGGCGGCGGGCAGGGCGACGTGCCGGGACCGGATCCCGGCCTTCTCGCAGCGGGCGCGCTTCATGCGTACGTACGTCACCGAGGCGGGGTCGTCGCCCACGAGTACGGTCGCCAGGCACGGGGCCTGGCCGGTCTGCTCGGTGAGGGTCGCCGCGCGCTCCGCGGCCTGTTCGACGAGCCGGCGGGCGAGTGCGCTGCCGTCCATGAGGCGGGCGGTAGGGGCCATCGGATACTCCTGGGCGTCGTGACGGATCGCCCAGGCGCGCGGCACTGACCATGCGTGGCCGAGCCGCTCCCCGGTGGTACTCCACCCAAGCGCCAGTCACGGCTCGCCGCCCACTCTAAACGACGCCGGGGAGCGTCCGGGGGTGTGGGCGGGACGCCTCCCCGGCCGGCGGGTCAGGTGCCGTTTCCGTGGCCCGGTGTGCTGAGCGGCGGTGGGGTGGTGGGGGTGGTGGCCTCCCACTGGCTGAGGATTCCGTCCCAGTCGTGCTGGGCGGCGGTGATGGCGTTGGCGTCCCAGGTGGGCTGGGGGTGCTGCTGTGGGCCCTCGTACATCTGGTGCTCCTGGTAGCCCTGGTAATTCTGGTGGTTCTGATAGCTGGGGTAGCCCGAGTGGTTCTCGTAGTTCTGGTACGGCTGCTGTTTCCAGGCTTCATGCTCGTAGTGCTCCCGTGGGGGCTGTGACGGTCGCTCGCGCCAGGCCAGGTGGGTGGCCTCGGGCTGCGGGGGTGGCTGGAGGGTGGCCATCCGGCGGTGACGGCCCGTACGGTCCGGCGGCGTGGCCGGCGCGGTGTGGCGGCTCTCGGCGGACAGCTGCTGGGCGCGCGCCACGAGGATCCGGACGTCGAGACCGAGTTCGTTGGCGAGGGCGGTGAGGTCAACTCCGGTGTGCCAGCTGCTCATCAGGACCGCGTCGAGCGCCGGGGCCCAGGCGGGTTCGGCGATCGGGGGCACGGTGTGCTGGGACGCGGTGTGCTGGGGCGCGGCTGTCTGGGGCGCGGTGGCGGGGCCGGGGGCGGCCGGGCCCGGGGGGTGAGGGGCGGCCGGGCCTGTCGGGTGGGCCGCGGTCTGCTGTGTGGGGGCCTGCTCCCGCGGCGGTGCCTGCTCGCCCGCGGGAGGCTGCTCGGCCGGCTGGTCGAGCAGGCTCTTGGCGACCGCGCGGGCGTCGTCCTTGCCCACCGTGCGGCGGGCCAGGCGCACTTCGCGTTCGTCCAGGCCGAGAAGGTCCGCCACCACCGCGTCACTGCCCACGGTCACGGCGAAGGCGGCCAGGGTCCGCGATCGGCGGGCCTCGGCCTCGTCGAGGAGTCCCTGCGTCCGGCGGACCTCGTCATCGCTGCTGCAAAACGCCTGTGCGAGCACCGCATGGCGCTCCCACAACTCCCTCGGTTCCATGACTGCGACAACGGTCCTTCGTCCGAATTGGACTGCTTCCCAGCAATAGATCACTGCATGAGGTGATATTCGAGGGAGTTATCCCCTCGCCGCCGGGACGGATGTGCGGGGAGCCGCAAAAATACCCAGTGACCCCAGGCCGGAGGAATCGTTTCTACGTCCATGAGCGCCCCTACCTCCGGCACCGTCGCAGGTCACGGACAGACTTTCCTCCCCGGCCCCGCCGCCACGCCCCGGTGGCTCACCGCGGAGATCACCAGGCAGACACCGGTGTACGCGGCCCTGGTACGGCTGTGGACGGCGCGCGCCGCCACCGTCCCCGGAGTCGCCGACCCCGAGTGGCAGCGGCTGATCTCCTACCACTGCCTGATGGAGGAGACCGAGGCCGCGCTCACCGCCCTCCGGCCGCACCGCGCGCCCGATGTGCTGCCGTCACGCAAACCGATCCCGGCCGCCCGCCCCGCCCCTCTGGACGCCTGAGCCCCCGCACACCGGTCCGTGCCGGTGCCGTGGGCGCCGCCCACGGCCGGCGACCTGAAGCGGCACCCGCCCCGGAGTACCGTTGAGTTGTCGAGATTTCCCGCTGTCCGGCCTCCGCGCCGTCAGCGGCTTTGACCAGCGACGGAGCCCGGGTGAGCGGGACGGATGACACGGACTTCAGCCCGATCGGGGTGATCGGGCGGGTGACCGTGTCGATCCCGACCGACGGGCCGGGTGAGGTGCTGCTGCCGGTGCGCGGCGGAACCGAGGCCTTCGCCGCCTGGTCCCCCACGCCCATCGCCCGGCACACGCAGGTCATCGTGGTGGACCACACCTCGGCGCGGTCGGTGATCGTCGCGCCGCTGCCCGCCACCTGACCGCACCCGGCCAGGGCCGTCCCATGGGCGTGCCCCTTCTCGCCCGGCCGTTCCCGCACCCCGGGGCCGGCCGCAGCGGACCAGGAGCGTACCAATGCTCTTCTGGCATGTTCCGGCGCCGAACGAGGCGCTGTTGATCTCCGGCTCGAAGCGCCGTGCCGGGGACGCCCAATTCCGTATCGTCACGGGTCATGGCTGCTGGGTCATGCCCGTCAGACAGAAGACGAGCGTGCTGTCGCTGTCGCTGCGGGAGGCGGAGATCTCCGAGGACTGCGTCACCCAGCAGGGGATCCGGCTCGCCGTACGGGCGGTGGCCGTGTTCAAGGTCGGTGACGACCCGACGTCGATCGCCAACGCCGCGCGACGGTTCCTGGACGAGCAGGCCACCATGGAAGAGCTGGTGGGGCGGATCTTCGCCGGGCATCTGCGCTCGATCGTCGGCGGACTGACCGTCGAGCAGATCATCCGGGAGCGGGACCGGGTCGCCCAGGAGGTCAAGGACGGCAGCCACTCGGAGATGGAGAAGCTCGGCATCGTCGTCGACGCCCTCCAGATCCAGGAGATCGGTGACACCTCCGGCTACATCACCAATCTCGCCGCCCCGCACGCCGCTGCGGTGGCCAGCGCCGCCCGGATCGCGCAGGCCAAGGCCGACCAGGAAGCGACCGAGCGGGAACAGCAGGCGGCGGCGCTCAAGGCGGAGTACGAGCGGGACACCGCGATCAAGCGGGCCGGCTTCCTCGCCGAGACCGAGCAGTACAACGCCCGCGCCGCCCAGGCCGGCCCGCTGGCCCAGGCCACGGCCTCTCAGGAGGTCATCGAGGAGCAGACCGCGCTGGCCGAGCGGCAGGCCTCGCTCGCCGCCCAGCGCCTGGAGGCCGAGGTGCGCCGCCCCGCGGACGCCGAGGCCTACCGGCTGCGCACGCTGGCGGAGGCACAGCGCGACCAGGTCCGCTTCGAGGCGGACGGCCGCGCGTACGGCGAACGGACCGTCGCCCAGGCCCGGGCGGAAGCGAACAAGGTCCTGGCCGGCTCGCTTCGGAACGGCAACCAGGAGCTGATCGCCGCCAACCGCACCGTGGAGAACCTTCCGGCGCTGGCCGAGGCCGCCGCCGAGGGCATCTCCGGCGCCCGGCTGACCGTGCTCAACGGCACCGACGGCATCAACGAGATCGCCTCCGCCCTCATCGGCCAGGGACTGGCCATCCTCGACACCCTCAAGCAGGCTCCGGGCATGACGACCGGCCCGTCCGGCTCCACGCCTCCCCTGGGTGACGGCGCCGGTTTGCGCCCCCCGAGGATGGCCCGGCTGAAGCAGGAGGGCACCGGCTCCGGGCCGTAGCGGGGCCCCCAGGCGGCCCCAACTCCCGTACCACGGCTGCCCCGGCGGCCCGGTGCGCGGCGCGGTCTCCGGAACATTCCGGCACCGCCAGGTCATGATGCGGTCAGGAGCCGGGAACGGTGCCACGGCAGCGCCGTCCCGGGTGGCAGCAACGACGCAGTGAAGGTGCCTCAGATGTCGAAACCCCCGCTTCCCGACACCGCAACCGCCATGCTGGCCCAGCCCAATCCCGCCGTCATCACCACGCTGCGGCCGGACGGCCAGCCGGTGTCCACGGCCACCTGGTACCTCTGGGAGGACGGCCGGGTGCTGGTCAACATGGACGAGGGCCGCAAGCGGCTGGAGCATGTACGCAACGACCCACGGGTCACCCTCACGGTCCTCGACGAGGGCAACTGGTACACCCATCTCAGCCTCATCGGCCGGGTCGCCGAAATCCGGGACGACACGGAACTGGCCGATATCGACCGGCTGGCACAGCGCTACATCGGGCGGCAGTACCCGCAGCGGGACCGCGGCCGGGTCAGCGCCTGGATCGAGGTCGACCGCTGGCACGGGTGGGGCCGGCTGAAGGACAGCCGCCAGGCCGGGTGAGGAGCCGGCGCCGCGTCAGCCGGCGCTCTTCTGCTGGAGGTAGGCGGCGACATCGGCCACATCGTCGGAGATCTGAAAGAGCCCGTTGATGTCGGCGGTGGCTGTGGCGGCGCCGTTGACCCCGGCGAAGAAGACGTCGAAGCGGCCCTTGCCGGTCTCCAGATAGCCGGCGGTGGTCTCGGCGCCCACGGCCAGCCGGTCGTTGAGCGCATCGCCGCCCGCCGCGGTGCCGGTCTTGGCGAAGACCTTGCCGCGCGACGGGCAGTGGCGGCAGGAGTCCGCCAGCGTCCCGTCGACGCCCAGCAGCGGCAGGGCCTCGCGGAAGCGCCGGGCGTCGGCGGTGTGCTGCCAGTACGTCAGGATCTGTGCCAGGGCCCGCGGGGTGGTCCGGTCGGCCGGATTGCCGCCCCGGCCGTCGGCGAGCTGTACGGCCTTGCGGTCCACCTTCGCGCTGTCCAGGAACGCGGCGAGCACCGGGAATCCGTCATCGCACTCGGTGCTTTTCCTGCTCGTCGCCATCAGACAGATCCCGAGGTTCGCCCCGAGGTTGTGGCTGACCTTGAGGATGAGCTTGGCGTATTCGGCGTACGGCGGGGAGGTGTACCGGGCCACCGCGGGTGCGCCCTGGTAGGAGCGGGGCAGCCGGGCGGCGGGGTTGGGGCCGACGGGGCTCGCGGTGACCTGGACCCCGGCCCGCTTCAGCGCCTCGATCAGGGCGGTCCGGCCGAAGGCGTTCGGGTCCTTGACCGGTGCGATCCGCAGGACGGGCGCGGAGCCCGCGGCGATGGTGCCGGACAGCTGGATCCGGGTGCCGTCGGGGGAGGTTCGCACGGCGACGGCGGTGGGCTCGCCCGCCGCGACGGTGCGGACGGACGAGGTGACCCGGTACGGCGCGACCTTCGGGCGTACCTCCAGGGCGGCGGGCGCACCGGCGGCGCGCCCGGGGGACGTCAGCAGGTCGATGACGTTGTCGTTGATGATCATCGGGGTGGGCGTGGGGTCCAGCGCGGGGTCGGGCCGGAACAACCGTGCGTCGACGATCACTTCACCGCTGACCCGCCGGATCCCCGCGTCACGCACCTGCCGGGCGAGCTGGTCGATGCCGGCCAGCGGGTCCTGCGGGGTGAGGGTGGCACCGGGAACGTCGTTGGCGTAGGTGTGGTCGATGGAGGTGAAGGCCACGGTGCCGTTCTTGCGGGTCCGGCCGCCGAGGGTCAGGTCCCCCTGGGCGACCAGCGCCAGATCGCCCTTGAGCGTGCCGTTACGGCGCCGTCCGACGGCGTACACCGGGGTCACGAAGCGGTGGTCGCCGCCGAGGGTGCGCCAGGTGCCGCTGACGCTGAAGAGTTTGGCCGCGGAGCCGGGGATGAAGAACTGGTCGGCGTAGCGGGAGTGCACCACCTTGCCGGTCCGCGGGTTCTGCTGGAACAGCCCCCACTGGGCGTGCCGGTACGCAGGCTTGCGCATCACCGCCGTGATCCGCGGGTCGAGTTGGCCGCGGACCGGCGGAGGTGACGGGGCCGGCGACGGAGCGGCCTGGACGAGGCCGGTGACGACGGCGCCGACGGCCAGCAGCACGGCCAGACCGCGCGCGGTGCGCCGGGAGATCCTCCGGCGCGTGAGGGAGGGTGACATGCGGACTCCACCGAGGGTGCGTCCCCTCGCGTCACTGCCGCGGGGGACCGGCTGTTGCGGCCTGCGGTGTGTGGCCGCAGCCGGTGTGTGGGGGCATGCAGTGGGCCCGGGACGGTTTCCCGGGCCCACTGGCCGACTGCCTGGCGGGGATCAGAGGAGCCCGAGCAGACCGAGGCCGAGCAGGCCGTCCCGGCCGCGGCCGTCGCCGTCGCGGTACCCGTCGCGGTCGTCACCGTCGCGGTACCCGTCGCGTCCGTAACCGTCGCGCCCGTACCCGTCGCGGCCGTAGCCATCGCGGCCATAGCCGTCGCGGCCGTAACCGTCGCGGCCATATCCGTCGTAGCCGTCGTGACCGCCGTGGCCGGAGCGGCCGTGGCTGTTGTGGTGCCGGTTGTGGCCGCTGTGTCCGATGCGACCGTTGCCGTGGTGGTGCTGGTTGCCGTGGTGGCCCCGGTCGCAGCCGTGCCCGGGGCACAGGGCGCTCTGTGTGCTGCTGGGGGCCGCGGGTGCGGCGGTGGCGGCGCCTGCCGTCGGCACCGCCAGGGCAGCCGCGGTCAGGCCGGCCACTGCGAGGCCGCGAGGGATCGAACGGAGCATGTTTCCACCTTCACTCGACTCTGCAGAAAAGGAATATCTTCTGCAAAGGCGACCATAATGTGACTTTTGTCCATCTACCTGCGACCCGCCGCGGAGTCACTGGAACGCACCACGCACACCGGCGACCTACCCGGGCGGTTCAGGCGCCCGCCGCCCCGTCCTTCGGCAGGCTCTCCAGCAGGCCCCCCAGGGCGTCGGCCACCAGTGCGCAGATCGTGTCGGGGTCGGCGCTCGCCAGCGGTTCCTTGCCGACCACCACACGCATCAAGCCAATTCCCAGCAGCCAGGACAGCGCCAGATCGGCGCGCAGTGCGCCGTTGTCGGACGGGGAGAGCGTGGCGAGCACATCCGCGTACTCCTCCCCCAGCCCGCGCAGCGCCTCCGCGATCTCATCGCTGCCGCCGATGGAGCGCAGACACACCTCCAGCGAGCGGTCGGCGCCCCCGCCTCCGTCGGCCAGCATGCCGCGCAGTGCGACCTCGAACAGCCGCTCGGCGGGGGTGGTCCGCAGCTGCTCCTGCCCGCCGCGCGCCATCACCTCTCCGAACAGGGCCTTCTTCGAACCGAAGTAGCGGAACAGCAGCGCCTGATTGGCTCCGGCCCGGGCGGCGATATCGCGCACCGTCGTCCGCTCGTAACCGCGCTCGGCGAACAGTTCCGATGCGGCATCGAGCAGCCGCAGCCGGGTGCCCTGGGCACTCCGGCGGCGCTGTGTACCCGCCGTGCCGTGCTGGGAGGTCTCCCCCACGTCTCGTCACGCTCCTTTCCGACGGTCCGTCACCATGACGGCCGCAATACGCCGTTGACCACGCCGACATGGCGTCCTACCTTAAGTAAGCAGGTGCTTACACAAGGGAGGCCGCCTTGACCACAGCCGACACAGCACCCCTCTCCTACCCCTTCAATGTTGCCGAGAGCCTTGAGCTGTCCGACGAGTACGAGCGGGTCCGCAATCGCCCGGGACTGCTCAAGGTCCGGATGGCGTACGGCGAACCGGCCTGGCTCGTCACCCGTTACGCCGAAGCCCGCTTCGTCCTCGGCGATCAGCGCTTCAGCCGCGCCGAGGGCGCCCTGCACGACGAGCCCCGGCAGTCCGAGGGCCGCCGCGACAGCGGCATCCTGGGCATGGACCCGCCCGACCACACCCGGCTGCGGACGCTGGTGGCCAAGGCGTTCACCGTCCGTCAGGTCGAAAAGCTCAGGCCGCAGGTCAGAGAGCTGACGAAGGAACTCCTCGACGAACTGGAGGCCGTCGGGCCGCCGGTCGACCTGGTGGACCGTTATGCGCTGCCCATCCCCGTCGCGGTGATCTGCCGGCTGCTCGGCGTACCGGCCGAGGACCGGCCGCGCTTCCGGGTGTGGAGCGACGCCGCGCTGTCGACGAGCTCCCTGACCGCCGAGGAGTTCGATGCCAATCTCGAAGAACTCCGCGGCTATATGCGGCAGTTGATCGAGGAGCACCGGCGGGCCCCGCAGGACGACCTGATGACGGCGCTCATCGATGCCCGCGATGTCGGCGACCGGCTCTCGGAACTCGAACTCGTCGACCTCTGCGTCGGCATCCTGGTCGCCGGGCACGAGACCACCGCCACCCAGATCCCCAACTTCGTCCTCGCCCTCCTGGACCACCCGGGCCAGCTCGCCCTGCTGCGCGAGCGGCCCGAGCTGATCGGCAACGCCGTCGAGGAGTTACTCCGTTTCGTCCCGCTGGGCAGTGGAGCGGGCCAGCCCCGTTACGCCAAGGAGGACATCGAGGTCGGCGGCACGCTGGTGCGGGCCGGCGAACCGGTCCTGGTCGCCGTGGGCGCGGCGAACCGCGATGCGCTGCGCTTCGATGCGCCCGGCACGCTGGACATCGCCCGGTCCGGGAACCAGCACCTCGGCTTCGGCCACGGTGTCCACCACTGCCTGGGCGCCCCGTTGGCCCGTCTGGAGCTCCAGGAGGCGCTCGGCGCCCTGATCGCCCGCTTCCCGAAGCTGCACCTGGCGGGCGATGTGGAGTGGAAGAGCCAGATGCTGGTGCGCGGCCCGCGGGTCATGCCGGTGGGGTGGTGAGCGAGGTGACCTGGAGAGTGGAGATCGATCCGCAGCAGTGCATCGCCTCGGGCTCCTGCGCCGCCATCGCCCCGGATCTCTTCGTCCTCGACGGTGCCCACGCCCGGCCGCTCAACGAGCTGATCGAGGAGGACGAGCGCGCGCTGGACGCGGCCGATGTCTGCCCGGCGATGGCGATCACCGTCCGCGACGGTGAGCGCGTCATCGGCCCCCGTCCGTAGTCCGGCACCGGCCCGTCGCACGGCTGCTGGTGCGGCCGCGCGACGGGCTCCTGCGATCCCCGGTCGGCAGCGCCTCAGCGCCGTCGGGCGTTGCCGAGGGCTCTGCGTACTCCGTAGGCGGCGGCGCCGGCCGCGAGTACGGCGGCGCCGCTGACCACGGACGTCATGGGGAGGGCGAAGGCCAGGGCCAGGCAGCCGGCCAGGCCGAGTACCGGGACGATGCGGGGCGGGCGGTTCTCCGCTGCGGTGAGGGTCAGGGCGGCCGCGTTGGCGACGGCGTAGTAGGCCAGCACGCCGAAGGAGGAGAAGCCGATCGCGGCACGTACGTCAGCGGTCGCGGCGAGGAGCGCCACGACGGTGCCGACCGCGAGTTCGGCGCGGTGCGGCACATGGAAGCGGGGGTGCACGGCGGCGAGCGCATGCGGCAGATGCCGGTCCCTGGCCATCGCCAGGGTCGTACGGGAGACGCCGAGGATCAGCGCGAGCAGCGAGCCCAGCGCCGCCGCTGCGGCACCCGCCCGTACCAGCGGGACCAACGCCGGGGCGCCGGCCGCGCGTACGGCGTCGGCCAGCGGGGCGGCGGCGCCGGCGAGCCGGCCGGGGCCGAGCACCGCCAGCACCGCGACGGCCACCGCCGCGTACACCACCAGCGTGATGCCCAGGGCCAGCGGGATGGCACGGGGGATGGTGCGCGCGGGGTCGCGCACCTCCTCGCCGAGGGTGGCGATCCGCGCGTATCCGGCGAACGCGAAGAACAGCAGTCCGGCCGCCTGGAGCACCCCGCCGACGGTGGCGTCCGCGCCCGGGTCCAGGCGGACCGCCTCGGCCGTGCCGCCGGTCAGACAGACGGTGACCACCGCGGCCAGGACGGCGAGGACCACCGCGACCACGGCCCGGGTGAACCAGGCGGACTTCTGCACCCCCGCGTAGTTCACCGCGGTCAGTGCCACCACGGCCGCCGCGGCCACCGCATGCGCCTGCCCCGGCCATACGTACAGCCCGACGGTGAGCGCCATCGCCGCGCAGGAGGCGGTCTTGCCGATGATGAAGCCCCATCCGGCGAGGTAGCCCCAGAAGGCGCCCAGCCGCTCGCGGCCGTAGACATAGGTGCCGCCCGACGCGGGGTAGCGGGCGGCCAGCCGGGCCGAGGAGGTCGCATTGCAGTACGCGACCACCGCCGCTCCGGCCAGCCCGAGCAGCAGCCCGGAGCCCGCCGCGCGCGCCGCCGGCGCCAGGGCCGCGAAGATCCCCGCGCCGATCATGGCTCCCAGCCCGATCATCACGGCGTCGAAGACCCCCAGCCGCCGCTTCAGCCCACCCTCATGGGCCGGGACCGCCTGCGTCATCGCCCGCTCCTCACCGCAGTCGCCGTCACGGCGCACAGTCTGCCGGGTAGGGCTGCGGCGGCGGCAGGGTCCCCCGCCTACCGCGGCCGGCCGTGGCTCATACGGTCTCCTCCGCGCGGCTCTCCACGTCCTCGATGCCGACGGGACGGCCGGCCCGCGCCCAGCGGACGTACAGACCGGCGGCGATCAGCACGGTGGCGGCCAGCGACAGCACCGGCCAGCCGCGCAGCAGGTTCACCACGAGGGTGAAGGCGACGGCGGCGGCCGCGAGCGCGTTGGTCCAGGCGAGCGCCGGCTTGCGCTCGGTACGGGCGAAGCGGGCCATGGCGACCAGGCCGACCAGGAAGCTGACGAAGACGGCGACGGCGTAGAAGAGGACCAGCTCCTGCTCCTCGCCGGCCGCGGCGCAGATGATCAGGGCTGCGGCGGCCAGGTAGACGACCACCGACCAGTACGGGGTGTGGTGCTTGTTGGTGCGCCCGAGCCACGGCGGCAGGACCCCCGGCGCACCGGCCGTCCCCGCCAGCGCCTTCAGCAGGCCGGGCCCGGCCTGGAAGGACGAGCTGGCGGCGGCGAGCAGCAGCAGGGAGCTGGTCAGCTGGAAGGCCCCGTACAGCCAGCCGGGGCCGACGGCGGCGTGTGCGATATCGGCGATCTGGGTCGAGTCGGTACCGGGGATCCCGATGTGCAGCCGTACGGAGAGTGCGGTGAGCGCGAGGGTCAGACCCCCGACGATGACGAGCAGCAGGGCGAGGGTGCCGCGCCCGAAGCGGCGCCGGTGGGTGTCGTCCAGCTGCCCGAGCTGGGCGATCGCGGTGGAGGGGGCCTCGACCCCGGTGGCCAGGGCCATGGCGACGGGAAACGCGAGGACGACGGCGAGCACGGCGGAGTGGCCGGGGTCGGCGCTCGGGGCGGCGTGGCCCGCTCCGTGCGGCGCGACGAAGCCCTGGACCACCACGGCCACGGAGACCGCGACGAACACCACCGTCATCAGGGCGAACAGCAGCCTGCCGCCGTGCCCGAACCAGGTCAGCCCGGCCACCAGCACCAGCAGTAGGAGGGCCAACGGGACGCGTACCGGGGCGAGTTCGGGGAAGAGGGCGATCACGGCGCTGGCCGCGGCCGAGATCGATATCCCGATGGTGAGGACGAAGTCGACGACCAGCGCGCCGATGGGCAGGAAGGTCCAGCGCGGCCCGAAGGCCCGCCCGGCCGCCGCCGCCGCGCCTCCGCCCTTGGGGAAACGCCGTACCAGCTGCCAGTAGTTGGCGGTGACCACCGCGACCAGCCCCACCACCAGGGACATGGTCGGCAGCAGCAGCGCCAGATCGCCGTGGAGGGCACGCAGTGCGGCCTCGATCGCGTAGGCGACGGACGAGACCGGATCGGCGATCACCGCGAAGGCGAACGCGAAGAACAGCACGGAGCGCCGGGTAGCACGGCCCGTGACCGGCGCGGACACGGTGGAGCCGGAACGAACCCGCCCGGTGAGCGACATAGCGGTGATCCGCCTTTCAGCCATGGTGGCGCAAGTGACGGCGCACCTTGCGCATCACTTCGCCGACCAGGCTTCCCGGCACACCGCCATCAAGGACCGGCCGTGGACCGCCGGTGCGCCGGGGTGCCTACGGTGCCGAGCGCGGTTCCAATGGAGAGAGGAACCCGGCCGCATGCACCCGCGCCCGCCGGTGCGTCGTTGCGGCCTGCCGTCGGCGAGGAGGCCTCAGCCATGACCATCGCGACGCGTCTGCTGACCGCTCTTCCGGCCTCCGATCGTGAGCGTCTGATGGCGCTGGCCGACGAGGTCTATTTCGAGCAGGACACCAGGATCTTCGAGGAGGGCGGCACCGCCGACCGTTTCTGGGTGCTGCGCTCGGGGTCGGTGTCGCTCGACCTCGATGTGCCG
Organism: Streptomyces sp. NPDC034111; assembly: GCF_055575375.1. NCBI lineage: Bacteria > Bacillati > Actinomycetota > Actinomycetes > Kitasatosporales > Streptomycetaceae > Streptomyces > Streptomyces sp. NPDC034111. The sequence goes on from NZ_JBVIST010000016.1 coordinate 13,702, forward strand.
GGCCGGCGCCATGTCTCGGTCGCCACGCTCGGGCCCGGCGATCTGCTCGGCTGGTCATGGCTGTTCCCGCCGCACCGTTGGGACTTCGGCGCCGAGGCGTTCAGCCCCGTACGCGCCTATGAATTCGACGGGGCCGCGGTGCGGGCCCTCTGTGAGAGCGAACCCGCCCTCGGCCTCCGGCTGGTCCGTACGATCACCGAAATCCTCGCCGGCCGGCTCCAGGCGACCCGCACCCGGCTGATCGACCAGTACGCGGCCGTCCGGCGGGTCGCTTCGCCCTAGGCCGAGCAGTCGTTCCGGCCTGGCGGGGGCGAGCTGGGGTCCCGCGAGCGCCGGTGGTGCAACGCCCGGGAGTCCCTTGCACCCCGTGCTCCCCAACCCTCCCTTCGGAGGACACAGAACCAGGGGCGCGCACGGGCGCCGGCCCGCCCTCGGCGCCTGCCTGCCTCTTCTGCCCCGCAGGTCACCGGCGTGTCCGCAGGTCCGAGCGGTCGACAAGAGCGGCGACCAGGCCACGGCAGCCACTTTGCGTCATTGATCCAGCGCACTGAGTAATCAACTCATCGCACGGAGAGAGTCCCGCCGACGCCGGGCCGACCGAGTGCCCGGGCCGACCAGGAGGACCAGATGAGCACACTCTCCAAGCGGCGCACCCGGATTGCCCGTACGGCCGCCGCGGTGGCAACAGCGGTGGCCGCCCTGGCACTGCCACTCGGCGCGGGAGCGGCCCATGCCGCCGCCCCGACCGCACCCGGCGCCGACTGGGCGCTGCCACCGGGCGTGATCAAGCTGCAGGACGGCGAGCCCTGCCCGCCCGCGACCCTGTGCCTGTACCGCGACTACGGCAACTCGGGCCCCGCATACGGGATCGGGGCCGGCTTCAACGTCGATCTGCGTACCCTGCCCATGCTCGGCAGCAACGGTCCGACCGCCGCCAACACCGTGTCCTCCTGGGTGAACAACACGGCGAGCTCCGCCGTGCTCGTCGACATCGACACCCAGCAGCTCCGCACGCTCTTCCCCGGCCAGCAGCTCCAGGAGCCGCCGTTCTCGAACGACACCGTCGACGCGGTCGGCTGGCCGGGCTAGCACCGGGACCGCCTTCGCCGAGCGAACCGACCGGGCCGGCCGGCCTCCCCCCTGCCGGCCCGGTGCGGTGCCACTGTCGTACGGCACCGTCAGGGCCGCGGCCGGGCGATGAGGACGGCCACATCGTCGGAGTCGTCCGGATCGCGCAGGGCCTCCAGGAGCCGGTCGCAGGTGTCCTCCAGCGACGGGTCGGGGCGGTCGAGCAGATGGAGCAGAAGGCCCAGCCGCTCGTCGATGGTGTGGTGGCGGGTCTCGACCAGACCGTCGGTGTAGAGGACCAGCTGATCGCCGGGCCGCAGGTCGAAGGTGGTGTCCTCGAACGGGACACCGCCGACGCCGAGGGGTACGCCGGTGGGCAGGTCGAGCAGTTCCGGGGGCCGGCCCACGCGCATCAGCACCGGCGGCAGATGCCCGGCCACGGCGATCCGGCAGAGCGCCTGGTGCGGGTCGTAGACGGCGTAGGCGCAGGTGGCGTACTGCTGAAGATCGGTGGTGATCTTGTCGATGTGCCGCAGCACATCGGTCGGCGGGATGTCGAGGTCGGCCAGGGTGGAGGTGGCGGTGCGCAGCCGTCCCATGGTGGTGGCGGCATTGATACCGCTGCCCATGACGTCGCCCACGACGAGTGCGGTCTTGTCCGCCGTGAGGGGGACGACGTCGAACCAGTCGCCGCCGACCTCGCTGGTGGTTCCGGCGGGCCGGTAGCGGGTGGCAATCTCCAGGCCCCTGCGCTGCGGTGAACGGTCCGGGAGCAGGCTGCGCTGAAGAGTCACGGCGGTGTTGCGCAGGCTCTGGTACAGGCGGGCGTTGTCGATGCACACCGCGGCGCGGTCCGCCAGCTCACCAGCGAGGGTCAGATCGTCCTCGTCGAAAGCCAGCGGATTGCGGGCGCGCATCAGCCCCAGCGCGCCCAGCACCTCGCCGCGCGCGATCAACGGCGTCATGAGGTAGGAGTGGACGCCGGCGCGGCCCAGGAGGGCGGCGGCGTCCAGGTCACGGGCGATGCGCGGCAGGTCCCGCTCGGCGACATGGGACACCAGCACCGGGTGGCCGGTGCGCACGCACTGGGTGACCAGCCGGTCGGCTCCGTAGCTGGTGAGGTGACCGGGCGGATCGGCGGCGCGCTCCGCCTCGCTGGGGTAGGCGGCCTTCACCGCGAGGGCCCGGAAGAGGGCGGGGTGGTCGCCGGCCTCGGTCGGGCGGCGGTCCTCCAGGACGGAGTCCAGCACGTCCACCGTCGCCACGTCGGCGAGCTCGGGCACCGCGACCTCGGCCAGCTCATCGGCGGTGCGCTCCACCTCCAGCGTGGTGCCGATCCGGGCGGAGCCGTCGGCGATCACCGCCAGCCGGTGCCGGGCGCGGGCCGCCGCTTCGTCCGCACGGTGCCGGTCGGTGACGTCGACGACCATGCCGGCCACCCCGAGGACCCGCCCGCCAGGGTCCTCCAGCCGGTAGTAGGAGATCGACCAGGCCCGCTCATGGTCGGGGTCGGCGGGGGTCCGCCCCACGGTGTACTGGTCGACCAGGGGATTTCCGGTCTCCAGGACCTGCCGCAGCGCACCCTCGATCGCGTCGACGTCCAGGAAGGGCAGCACCTCACGGACCGACCGGCCGACATGGTCCTTGGCGGGGACCCCGTTCATCCGCTCCAGCGCCGGGTTGACCGCCAGGTACCGCAGCTCGGTGTCCAGTACGCCGAGCCCGATCGGGGACTGGGAGACCAGCCGCGTGGAGAGCGCCACATCCCGCTCCGCCTGGCGCAGGATCGCCTCGTCGGTGGCGATGCCCAGGGCGTAGACGTCACCCCGGTCGTCCAGCAGCCGCATATTGCGGAACTCCACGAGCCGGGTGCTGCCGTCCTTGTGCCGGATGGGGAAGGCGCCGGCCCAGCTATGGCCGGTCCCCATCACCTCGGTGAACAGCCTGATCACCAGGTCCAGGTGCTGTTCGTGGACCAGCAGCCGCCCCGCGAACTGGCCCAGCGCCTCCTGCGCGGTGTAGCCGAACAGCGCCTCGGCCTGCGGGCTCCACAGCACGATCCGCCCCTCGGCATCCAGGACCACCGCCGCGACACCGAGCAGGTCGAGCAGCCCACTCCGCTGCGGCACACCGGGGAACGCCTGGTCGCCCGCGGCACCGAAGGGGTCGGCTGTACCCATCCCAGGCTCTCCCTCCACCTGTCTCCCGGCGTGCGGCCCCGCCGGCTTCAGGCTCTGACCTGCGACCCTCGCGCTTCGCAGTCCTTCCATCGTCCCCCGCTCCGGCCCGCTTGCGCGCGGCAGACCCATGGATCACGCGGCAGGCCCGTAGATCACACGTCAGCCCCGTAGAGATCACCGGTGTCCCTGGTCGCCGGGCGTGAAGGAGTGCTTACGGTCCTTGGGCGGCCTGAAGATTGCCGGGGACTGTAGGTGCTGGTGCTGTGACCGGGAAGGTTCACCGGGTGGCGGGCGTGGTGGTGGATGACGTCGCGGGGCGGCTGTGGGCGTGCTTCGAAATCATTGGACGCCCTTTGGGTTGGTCGGCGAGCATCCGTAGGTGACAGATGAAGCCGATTACGGGGGACCGTTCACGCGGAGCCCGAAGTGCGTACGTTTTGTCGAGCTGTCCGGCGGGGCGATGTCCGCTTTGCTCGATGGTGACCTGTCCGAAGCCAGCAGGATCGCCGGGGTTTCGCTGACCGAGTACTTCGTGACCGACAGCGCACGGTGGCTATGGCAGTTCCGACTCGACCAGATGGCTGCCGATCCCGGCCAGGCGCGGTGGATGGTGCGACAAGCGCTCGTCGGTGACAAGGGTCTCGTCGTCGGACATGCCGGGTTCCACGGACCGCCTGATGAGGTAGGCATGGTCGAGATCGGCTACTCCGTTGCTCCCGACTTCCGTCGCCAGGGATATGCCCGATCCGCGCTGATCGAGTTGCTCCGCCGGGCAGCGGCCGAAACCGCAGTCACGACTGTGCGGGCGACGATCAGCCCCGACAACGTGGCCTCCCTGGCCACGATCTCGGGCTTCGGCTTCGTTGAGGTCGGAGAGCAGTGGGATGAGGAGGACGGTCGTGAACTCGTCTTCGAGGTTGCTGCCCGCCGGGTTCCACCCGCTTGATGGGAAGGTCCACGGCATAACGCTGGGCTGTGACCGGGGCGTCCGGCGCGGTGGTCACGCTGTGGCAGCGAGTGGGCGCCCGCCCCAGCGGATGCCTTTCTCACTGCGGATGCGGGCGCGTTCGCGGCGTTGAGCGGCCAGGACGTCGGAGTGGCGGGCGTGGGTGTTGCGCCAGCGCAGGTAACGGTGCAGCTCGCGGGTCTGGGCGGTGCGGTTGGGGTGGTGGGAGTTGGCGAGGGTGAACTGCCGCAGCGGTCCGAAGTGCGCTTCGATCGGGTTGGCCCAGGAGGCGTTGGTCGGGGTGAAGCACAGCTCGACCTTGTTCTTCTTCGCCCAGGCGCGGATCTTCGCTCCCTTGTGGGCGGAGAGATTGTCCAGGACACGTAGATCGGGGCGCCGTCCGGGCGTGCGGCGCGGATCGACTTCAGTGCCGTGACGGTGTTGGCCGCCCCTTTGTGGCGACGGTTGACGCCCCACAGGTTGTCGTCGCCGATCGAGTAGCAGCCGATCTCATTGAAGCGGTGGATCACGTCGCGGACGGTGTCCTCGTCGGCCTGGACAAGCTGAGCGATCACCGGCACGCGGTTCCGCTCTCCGCAGCGGCGCGCGCCACGTTGTCGGTGACCTGTCGGGGGATGTCGGCGCCGTATCGGTCCGGTGTCGGCAGGGACTGACACCTTTCGAGAGGTCCGGCCGGGTGACCGCCCGGCAGTGCCTTCGGTATGGGGATGTCTCATGCACGACGTAGTGATCGTGGGCGCAGGCCCGGTCGGTCTCTTCCTCGCCTGCGAGCTCGGCCTCGCGGGCTGCTCCGTGCTGGTACTGGAGAAGGAGTCGGAGTCGGACTCACCATGGCGGACGGAACCGCTCGGCATGCGCGGCCTGTTCGGCTTCTCGGTCGGGGCGTTCTACCGTCGCGGTCTGCTGGACGCGCTGGTGGCAGCATCTTTCGTCCTCGACGGGCGCGACGCCCACACCAAATCTGACGAGCCGTCACCACCGCGTGCGGTGGGCCACTTCGCCGGTATGGTGCTCGATCCGGCCAAGGTCGACATGGCCGCCCTGCCCTTCCGGCTGCCCAGCCCGGCCCCGGACTTCACGATGATCAGCCTTCAGGCGGTCGAGTCGCTGCTGTCCGAGCGCGCGGTCGAACTGGGCGTCGACATCCGGCGCGGCGTCACCGTGGACGCGGTCACGCAGGACGAGGACCACGTGGTCGCGTCCGCGGGTGAGGTCGGCTTCGAGGCGCGCTGGGTCGTCGGCTGCGACGGGGGGCGGAGCGCGGTGCGACGTCTCGCCGGCTTCGATTTCGCGGGCACCGAGCCGGAGTTCACCGGATACACCGTGCTCGGCACGCTCGCCGATCCGGAGAAGCTGCGCCCCGGGATCAATCTGACGCCGACGGGCATGTACGTCCGGATGGCCATCGAGGGGCACATCGCCATGATGGACTTCGACGGCGGCGCGTTCGACCGCTCGCGGCAGCCGACCCGCGACCATCTCCAGACGGTGCTGCGCCGTGTGTCGGGCACCGACGTCACCCTGAGCGACGTCCGGCTCGCCTCCACCTTCACCGACCGGGCCAAGCAGGCGACGACCTACCGACAGGGCCGCGTCCTGCTCGCGGGCGACGCAGCTCATATCCACTCGCCGCTCGGCGGCCAGGGCCTGAACACCGGCATCGGCGACGCCGTGAACCTGGGCTGGAAACTCGCGGCGACCGTGCGGGGGCACGCGCCGGACGGACTCCTCGACACGTACAGCCAGGAGCGCCACCCGATCGGCGCCCAGGTGCTCGACTGGTCGCGCGCCCAGGTGTCGATCATGAGGCCGGACAGGCACGCCCAGGCGATCCAGGGCGTGGTCCGCGACCTGCTCGGCACCCGGGACGGGACGACGTATGTCTTCGGGAGGGTGTCGGGGTCGTCGATCGGCTACGACCTCGGCAGCGGGCATCCGCTGGTGGGCCGTAATGCCCCCAACTTCCGCCTGGGTGACGGAACTTGTCTTGGCGAGCTGATGCGGGACGGACGGGGCGTCGTCCTCGACTTCAGTGCCGATCGCCGCCTGAGCGGCCCGGCGGCGGCCTGGCGGAGCCGACTGCGTCACGTGACCGGGGCGCCGGTGGACGACCTCGGACTGGGCGCCGTACTGGTCCGCCCGGACGGCACCGTCGCGTGGGCCGACGACCACGACTTCGCCGCCGACGAGTTCGAACGAGCAGCCTCCCGGTGGTTCGGCCGCCCGCAAGCCTGAGCGGCCCACCCGCCCTTCACCTGTACCACCTTTCCGCGACCGCCTTTATGGAGCACTCATGACCATCACCCTCCGACCGGGCAGCACCGTCATGTTCACCGGCGACTCGATCACCGACTGCCAACGCCGGGAGAGCGAAGACGGTCTCGGATTCGGCTATCCGCTGCACATCGCGGGCCAGTGGGGACTCCGGCACCCGGACCGACCCGTGACCTGGCTGAACACCGGGATCGGCGGCCACAAGGTGAGTGACCTCGAAGCACGCTGGCAGACGGACGTGCTCGACATACGCCCCGACGTCGTGTCGATCCTCGTCGGCGTGAACGACATGGGCTGGCACACCCTGGACCCCAAGGGCTACGTGATCACGGCCGAGGAGTTCGCCGCGGGCTACGAGCGGCTGCTCGCCCCGCTCGCGGAGGCGGGCACCCAGCTCATCCTCATCGAGCCGTTCCTCCTCCCGGTCGACGGCGTCATCGAGGCCGGTGCCGCGCTCGTCGGCGACAAGGAGCGCAAGGAGTGGCGCACGGACCTGGACCCGAAGATCCAGGTCGTGCGCGAGCTCGCCCGCACCTACGGGGCGCATCTGCTGGCCGCCGACGGCATGTTCGCCGAGTTGGCGGCGACGACCGAGCTGGGGCACTGGTCCGCCGACGGCGTGCATCCGTCGCCGGCCGGCCACGCCGCTCTCGCGGCGGCCTGGCTGCGTCTGGTCGCCTGACCGGCGCGCCGCACCTGGTCATGCCGGACCCCTGGACCCGTCGGGCTGCTCCGGACGGCACACTGGCGGAGCCGTGACCTGCGAAGAACGCGGAGATCGACGTAGCACCCTCGGGCATCCGCCGGGTCAGGACGAATCCGGCCGGTGCGGACCCGTACTGATCAACTGGGCGTCGCGGTCCTCGTCGTCGAGGAACAGCGGAAGGCCGCGGACCCGGATGTGCCGTCGGCGTCCGGGAGATGGCCCAGGAACTCCGACATGTCGTGACGGTACGGCTGCGCCAACCGCTCGATGGCGGGCCGCACCTCGGCGTCCGCGGACCGGAAGGTGACGGGTGCCGGGTCATGGGTCGAGTACATTCGCGAACCCGGCACCGCCCTAGCGGGCGCTGCCGATGTTGCGGTCGGAGCTGGAGCCCTGGAGCATCAGGGTGGTCTCCTCGATGCGGCTGAACCGGCCGTCAGCTGCCAGGTCGGCGAACACGTACACCTCCATGCGCACGCTCGTGCCGTCCTTCTTCGTGATGTGGGCGGTGTGCCGGTCGGCGTACTTGCTGCCGTCGTACAGCTCCTCGTGGACCTCGACGTGACCGTCGGCGACGAGGGTGCGCAGGTGAGCGATGTGCTCCAGGAACGCGGTGCGGTCAGCCCACTCTCCGTCAGTGCGCTGGCGGTACTCCGGGGTGAAGTGGCGGTCGGCGGCCTCCTCCAGGGTGAGGTCGCCGTTGAAGAGCAGGTCGGTCAGGGCGGCCTCGATGCCGGTGCGGGTCATGGGAGTTCCTTTCGAGAGGAGCGGGGTGCGTGCGCTGCGCACGCATCTCCTGGACTGTAGCACCAAGTGCGTGCACCGCGCACGCTATTCTTGAGGGGTGAAGAAGGAAGTAGGACACGAGATCGCGGACGCGCTAGGCATCCTGCTGCGGCGCACCACCCGCACGCAGCTGCACCGGAAGCTGACCGAAGGGATGGGTGAGGCGGTGGACGAACTGACCTACCCCGTGCTCAGCGCACTCGCCCGGACCGGGCCGTGCAGTGCGGCCGGCCTGGCGCCCGACGTGGGGCTCGACCGCTCCGGCGTCACGCGCCGGGCCTCCCGGCTGGAGGATGTCGGCCTCATCCGACGCGAACCGGACCCCGCCGACCGGCGCGCACATCTACTCGTCCTCACCGAGCAGGGCCGGCTCGCCATGGCCGAGCTGCGCGCACGACTGGCCGACCACATCATGGCGAGCCTGTCCTCGTGGCCACCGGGCGAGGCCGAGGCCTTCGCCCGCCAACTGCGCCGCTTCACGCTCGACGGACCGTTCACCTGACGAGCGGACAGGGCATCACGCGACGGGCAAAGTCAGGCACCCACGACGCCGAGGCGGGGCCGGCTCAAGATCCGAAAGAGGTGCCCTCGGTGCCCCTGATACTGCTGTTGTGCGTGGGTTAATTGTTGTGCAGGCGAATAAGAGAGTGGACCGGGGCAGAATTCCTGGGCGACCAGGTCTCTTGGATGGCTGGAAATGCACGGTGGGTACGGAAAAGGCATACAGAAACGCCTGGAAAGCGAATCCGCCGGCTCTGGGTGGGTGAACAGCGGCCTTAACGCGTCAAAAGAGCCGGTCGGTCACGGCTCCCCGGCCGCAGCCGGCCGGCCGATCAGCGCCTTCAGGAAAGCGCTGGTCTCCTCCGGCGGATTCGCCTCCGTACAGAGCCGTTCCATGATCGAGGTGTACTGGTCGACGGACTCCCGCTTGTCCAGATAGACCGCGCCGGTCAGCTGCTCCAGATAGACCTGGTCGGGCAGCTCGGGCTCCCGGAAGCGCAGGATGGTGATCGGGGATCCGGCCACCGCGTTCGCCCCCACGCTGAACGGGGCGATCTGGAGCGTCACATTCGGCAGCTCCACCACCTCCAGCAGGTGCTCCAGCTGTGCGCGCATCACCTCCGGACCGCCGAACGGCCGACGCAGCACCGCCTCGTCCACCACGGCCCACAGCAGGGGCGCCCCCGGACGCGTCAGCAGCTTCTGGCGCTCCATCCGCAGCCCGACCAGCCGGTCGATCTTGGACTCCGGTTCCCGCGGATATCCCAGACGGGTGACCACATACGCGTACGCCTCGGTCTGAAGGAGGCCGGGGAGGAACTGCACTTCGTACGTGCGGATCACCTCCGCGGCCTCTTCGAGGCCGATATGCAGCGCGAACCAGCCTTCGAGGACGTCGTTGTACCGGTGCCACCAGCCAGCGGTGTTGGCCTGCCGGGCCAGCTCGAAGTACGCGGCGCGCCGGGTCGCGTCGAGCTCTCCGTAGAGGGTCAGCAGGTCCGCCACGTCCTGTTCCCTGACGCCGACTTGGCCGCGCTCAAGACGAGTGATCTTGGCGTGCGAGGCCCGGATCGCGTGGCCCGCGTCCTCGCGTGAGATACCGGGCTCGGTGTACGGCCCCGTGGTGGCGGTCATACCAACTCCCGTACGCGCCAGTGCGGATGGACCCGGTGCCTCATCAGGCGACCGTCGGGTCACCCGGTCGTCCGCTCAACGGTTCCTGATGGCAAGCACGTTGGGCGGCTGAGCCGGTCCGGCTCAGTCCACCATCGCGTCGAACTCGCCGTCCTTCACTCCCGCCATGAACGCGGTCAGCTCCGCACGGGTGTAGATCAGGGCGGGGCCCTGCGGATGACGTGAGTTACGGAAGGCGAAGGCGCCGTCCGGAAGCGCGGCAACCTCCACGCAGTTGCCACCGGGGGCGCTGTGCCGGCTCTTCTTCCAGACCACCCCGTCGATCAGGTCGGCCGGCACCCCGTTGTCGAACTGCTGCATCTCGATCCCTCCCTCACTCAGGCATACCCGGCTGACCAGGCATCGTGCGGCTGCGTAATTGCATCCGTACTTACCGATGCAATTACGTTTCCTCAAAACTCTAATTGCAGAGGCAGTTGCAGCACCAGCAGCAGCCCGCAATAGTGGTCCCGAATCACCCGTTCGTGACGCAGGCCTGAAAGGCTCCACGGAGATCGTGATGACACCCCGCCCGGCAGGATCGACAGCCGCCCCCGCACTCCAGGAGCCCGTCAGCCACTGGCTGGCACAGGCCTCGCGCGACGCCCTCCAACCCCACGACCTCCCGGGCCCCACCGGCTACGCCGCCCGCGCTCTGACCGCGGACCAGCGGGCGGCCGGTGAGGCCCGTCGCTTCACCTGGTCCACGTTGAGCGGCTGGGCACTGAGCTCGCTCATCGACAACACGGCGCTGGTCGTCACGGAGTTGCTGAGCAATGCGCTCCGCCACGGACTGGCCAAGCCCCCGGCCCCCACGGTCCCCCTCCGGCCGATCTGGCTGGGTCTGCTGCGGCACGGAGGCCTCGTGGTGTGCACGGTCTGCGACCACAGCGCACAGGTCCCGGTACTGGGAACGCCGGATCACCTCGCCGAGTCCGGCCGCGGGCTGCACCTCGTCAACTGCCTGAGCAGGTCCTGGGGTTGGACCACGCCCACGACCGCCGGCAAAGCCGTCTGGGCGGCGCTCTCCTCCACCGACGAGGACGGCGCGCCTCCCGTGCGGGCATAAGGGTGGACCATCAACTCGCCCGTGCCACCGCCAGGTTGAGTTTCGTCACCCCTGTGACGTACCGCCAAGGGGACGGATCTGCATGCCGGGGCGACGGCGGTGGACGGTCAGGTAGGAGATACCGTCCTTGCCCGCGGTGAAGCTGCGGGTGGAACCGTGCGGGAGCCACAACAGGCTCCCTTCGGTGAGCGGCTGCGGGCCCCCGGCCGTACCGAGGGCGCCGTCACCCGCGACGACGAGCAGGAGAACGTCGAGGTCGGGCTCGGCGTGGGAGTCGATCCGCTCCTCGGGCCGGAGGTGCACGAGATTGGCGTCGAGTTGCCGCCCGGGCTCGGCCAGTCGCCACAGCGCCCCCGCCGGTGCGGGGCTGAGCGCGGCGAGCGCCTTGATGTCGCACAGGGGCTGCGGGACCGGGGCTCCGGTCGCCCCGAAGGGGCCTGGGTGTTCGTCGGCCATCACTTGCACCATTCGATCCGGAACTGTCACTGCACACCACCATCATCCACCCCCGAATTGGAACCTAGCATGCGTATTTGCTAACGTCGCATCGTGCGGCTGACGAAGTTCACCGACCTGGCGCTCCGAGCTGTGATGCGCCTGGCGGTCTCCACCCAGGGCGGATCCATGACCACGCGCGAAGTCGCGGAGGTGATGGACGTGCCCTATGCCCATATGGCGAAGGCGATCACCCGGCTGCAACACCTCGGCGTGGTGGATGCACGACGCGGGCGCGGCGGCGGACTCGAACTGACCGCGCTCGGCCGGCAGGCCTCGGTCGGCTGGCTGGTGCGCGAGCTGGAGGGCGAGGACGAGGTCGTCGCCTGCGAGGGCGATCCGCCGTGCCCGCTGCGCGCCGCCTGCCGGCTGCGCGGCGCCCTGCGCAAGGCGCAGGAGGCTTTCTACGCCACGCTCGATCCGCTGACGGTGGCCGAACTGGTCTCGTCCCCGACCGGACCGGTCCTGATCGGCCTGGTGGGGCGCGATTCCGGGTAACCGGGCGCACTGACGGACCAGGCACGCCGCAACCCCTGGCCACACCCATGCGCTACACCCCCTTCACCTCTCCCCTGATCCCGTCGACCGGCCCCCACGCCTCTAAATGCGAAGATCATTAACTAGTTAGGAGTCGCTGTGCTCTCCGACCAGTCCGCCCCCGTCGTCCGCGCCACCCTCCCCGCCGTCGGAGCCGCCATCGACGAGATCGCCGAGGTCTTCTACCGGAAGCTCTTCGCTGCCCGCCCCGACCTGCTGCGGGATCTCTTCAACCGCGGCAACCAGGCCAACGGGGCACAGAAGAAGGCCTTGGCGGGCTCGATCGCGGCCTTCGCGGGCCTGTTGCTGGACCAGCCCGATGCCCGCCCGGACACGATGCTGGCGCGGATCGCCCACAAGCACGTCTCCCTCGGCATCACCTCCGACCAGTACAAGCTCGTCCACACGCACCTCTTCGACGCGATGGCCGAGGTGCTCGGCGACGCGGTCACCCCCGAGGTGGCCGATGCCTGGGACGAGGTCTACTGGCTGATGGCCAACGCCCTGATCGCCATGGAGGCCCGGCTCTATCAGCAGGCAGGCGGCGCCGAGGGCGAGATCTGGCGGCAGATGGAGATCACCGAGCGGCGCGAGGAGACCGCCGACGTCGTCTCCCTCGTGCTGCGCCCCGCCGACGGCCGGCCCGCCGCGCCCTTCCGCCCGGGCCAGTACGTCAGCGTGCAGACCGAACTGCCCGACGGGGCACGCCAGATCCGTCAGTACAGCCTCTCCTCAGCACCCGGCGGTCCGCAGTGGCGCATCGCCGTCAAGCGGGTCCGGGGCGAGGCCGGGCCCGAGGGGGAGGTCTCCTCCTGGCTGCACCGGAACGCGCGCGTGGGTGACACGCTCACCGTCTCGGCCCCCTGCGGAGACCTGGTACTGCCGGCGGGCGACGGTCCCCTGCTGCTCGCCTCCGCGGGGATCGGCAGCACACCGATGCTGGCCATGCTCGGCCATCTCGTCGCCACCGGATCGACCCGTCCGCTGACCGTCGTGCACGCCGACCGCGGCCCCGCCGACCATGCCCTTCGCGAGGAACAGAGCCGGCTCGTCCAGGCGCTGCCGGACGCGAGGCTGCACCTTTGGTACGAGGAGCCGGGCGAGCAGGCCGCGCACGCGGCGACCGGGTACGCCGACATCGGCGCACTGGAAATTCCCGCGGGCCTCACCGCGTACCTGTGCGGCCCGTTGCCGTTCATGCGCACGGTCCGCGGCGACCTGCTGCGCCGCGGTGTACCGGCCGAGTCGATCCACTACGAGGTCTTCGGCCCGGACCTCTGGCTCGGCCGGTCCTGAACCCGGACGGCCGCGTCACCGAGCGAACGCCGCATGGTGACGCCACGCCGACTCGCCACCGACGGTATGCAACAGCCGGCCTTCGTAGTACGCCAGCGCCGTTGCGGGAAGCGCCGCCGCACGCCCGCTGAGGAGCACGGTCAGGGTGCCCTCGGCAGGCGCCTCCGGGGCGGGCTGCTCATCGATCCGGCACAGTGCCTGGGCGGCCACCGCCCAGGCCGAGCCGTAGAGGACGACCGGTGGCAGACCGCGCCGTTGCAGGGCTGTGCTGATGCGTGCGGCGACGAGTTCGTAATGGGTGCAGCCCAGCACGACGGCCCGCACGTCGGCAGGGGTGCGCTCCGCCGCGGCGGAGATCGCGCGGCCGATGGCCGCCTCGTCCGCGGACTGGACAGCGTCGGAGAGCCCTGGGCACGGCACCTCGGTCACGCTCACCCCGGCTGCGAACTCGTCGATGAGCGCGCGCTGGTAGGGGCTGCCGGTGGTGGCGGGGGTGGCCCAGACGGCGACCGGTCCGCCGCCCGCAGCGGCCGGTTTGATGGCCGGAACCGTGCCGATGACCGGCAGGTTCGGTTCGAGGCGGGCGCGCAGGGCGGGCAGGGCGTGCACGGTGGCGGTGTTGCAGGCGACGATCAGGACGTCCGGACGGTGCGCGGCGGCCGCCTCGGCGACAGTGAGGGCGCGGGCCGTGACGTCCGCCGGAGTGCGTGGTCCCCAGGGCATGCCGTCGGGGTCCGAGGAGAGGACGAGGTCGGCGTCGGGGCGTAGCCGGCGTATTTCGGCGGCCGTCGCCAGCAGTCCGATGCCGACGTCCATGAGCGCGATCTTCACCCGACGACCGCTGGACGGCGCCAGGCCGGCCGCGGCGTACTCCTCATGCCGGCGCGGGAGTTCGTACACGTAACGGGCCGGGATCTTCTGCTCCACGTCGGTCGCCTCCGATGTGCTCGTGTGCCTCAACGTCACTGGCGGCGAGTTTGTAGAGTGAGTGGCCCGGATGACATGGCCAATCGGGGGAGAATGGTATGGCCGAGGGGACACCGTTCCAGGCGGCGGACCGGGCGGGGCGCGCCGGGCGGACGCTGGGGAGCCGGCAGCTCGCCGCCCTGTTGCCCGATCCGGCGGGAATGCGGCCCGCATACCGTCATCTGGCCCAGGCGATCAGCGCGTTGATCCTGGACGGACGGATCGCGTTGCACGTCAGGCTCCCCGCCGAGCGGGAGCTGGCCACCGCGCTGAACACCAGCAGGGCCACCGTCACCGCCGTGTACGACCTGCTGCGCGAGAGCGGCTACGCCCACAGCCGGCAGGGCTCCGGTACCTGGACGGCCCTGCCGGAAGGCTGTACGCCCCACGGCATCACCCGGCTCCTCGGCCCCCAGGACACCGCGATCGACCTGGCCAGGGCCGCCCCTGGGCTGCCGGAAGAGACGCTCGTCGACGCCCTCGGCCAGATCGCCCCGCAGCTGGCCGAGCATGCGCACACCCCCGGCTACCACCCGTACGGCCTTCCGGAACTGCGCGCCGTCATCGCCGAGCGCTTCACCCGGCGGGGCCTGGTGACCGTGCCCGGACAGATCTTGGTGACCTCCGGCGCTCAGCACGCGCTCACGCTGGTCCTGGGGCTGTTGTGTCACCCCGGCGACCGGGTCATGGTCGAGAATCCGTCCTATCCGAACGCTCTGGAGGCCCTCCGCCGCGCCAGGCTCCGTACCGTGTCGGTCCCGGTGACCGATGCCGGCTGGGACAGCGAGATCATGGAATCGACCCTCCGTCAGGCCGTACCCCAACTCGCCTATCTGATACCGGACTTCCACAATCCGACCGGTTGTCTGATGCCCGACGAGGTGCGCGCCCGCTTCCTGCGCGCCGCCCAGCGCTCCGGCACATGGGTGGTCATCGACGAGACGATGACCGATCTCGCCCTCGACGCCCCCGCACCGCCGCCGTGCGCCTCCCATGCCGCCGCCGGTGGGACCGGCCAGGTCATCACCATCGGCTCGATGAGCAAGACCCACTGGGGCGGACTGCGTATCGGCTGGCTGCGCGCCCCCTCGCGGCTGGTGACCGAGCTCGCCGGGCAGCGGGTCGCCACCGACATCGGCGGCTCGGTCGTGGACCAGCTCCTGGCCGTCCACCTCCTGGCCCGCGCCGGGGACGTGCTGCCGCCCCGCCTGGAACGGCTGCGTGAGCAGCGCGCTGTGCTGGCGGCGGCCCTGGCCGAGCACCTGCCGGCGTGGAGCTGGCAACTGCCGCCCGGCGGACTGTCGTTGTGGGTCGATCTGGGTGCGCCCATCGCCGCTTCGCTGGCCGAGCGGGCGCTGGACTACGGGGTGCGGATCGAGGGCGGCGCCGCGTTCGCCACCGACCCCGGCATCTTCGAACAACGCCTGCGCATCCCGTACACCACACCCCCCGACGTCCTGCGCGAGGCCGTGCACCGTATGGCCACCGCGCTCGCCGACGGCCTTCCCCTCGCACCGGCCACCCGACGACCGCACTGGATCGCCTGACGGCTGGGGGCCTACGGGCTTGCCGGGCCGCTACGCCGACGAGGCGGCCGAGCCGCCGGCCGAGCTGCGGAAGGTACGTCGGTAGGTGTGCGGGCTGACGCCGGTGGTGCGTTTGAAGCGGTCGCGGAAGGTGGTGGACGATCCGAAGCCGACCTGGGCGCCGATGCGTTCGACCGAGTGGGCGGTGGTTTCCAGCAGATGCTGGGCCTGGCGGACGCGGGCGCGGTGCAGCCACTGGAGCGGAGTGGTTCCGGTCTGCTCGCTGAAGTGCCGGAGCAGGGTACGGGTGCTCAGTCCGGCGTGCGCGGCGATGTCCGCCAGGGTGTGGTCGCGGGCGACGTTCTCCTGCAACCAGGTCAGCAGGGGTTCGAGGGACGAACCGCGGGGCGAGGGCGGATACTGCTGGACGATGAACTGGGCCTGCCCTCCTTCGCGTTCCAGGGGCATGACGGCCAGCCGGGCGGCGTCGGCGGCGATGGCCGAGCCGTAGTCCCTGCGGATCATGTGCAGACACAGATCCAGGCCGGCGGCCGCCCCCGCGGAGGTCAGGATCTGCCCGTTGTCGACGTACAGCACGTCAGGGTCGACGTCGATGCCCGGGTAGGCCGCGGCCAGTTGGTCCGCGGCGACCCAGTGGGTGGTGACGCGCAGCCCGTCCAGGAGTCCGGCGGCGGCGAGCACGAACGTGCCGACACAGATGGACGCGATACGGGTGCCGTCGGCGGCGGCTTCCTTGAGGGCGCGGCGCACGGCGTCCGGCACCGGCGCGGAGGGGTCGGCCCTACCGGGCACGAGGACCGTGTCCGCATCCCGCAGCGCGTCAAGCCCCCATGACGTACGCAGCGTGAACAGCCCGGCATCGACCTCCGGCTGCTCCGCGGCGACGCGGACCCGGTAGCCGGGGCGGCCGTCGGGGAGCCGGGTCCGTCTGAAGACCTCGATGGGGGTGGACAGGTCGAAGGGGATCACCTGATCCAGGGCGAGGATGACGACGGTGTGCATGGCGGGAATGTATCTGGCCGCCGGATTCTCGCCGAGGGGCAGGCATGGGGGTTGATGGCCGGGATCGCAGGTCGCACTCCGTTGGCGATATCCCGTTGAAGGTTGTCGATCACGCTACTGGGAGCGGGGGTTGGCGATGTCTACCGTCAGTGGTGCCCGAGGGCCCAGACCGGCACCCGCCCCGCCTGCCTGTCCGCGCGGCCACCACCACCGCCCTCACCACACCGACCGAGTTCGGGAATCGAAGCCCATGACGAAGCTCCTCCTCGCCCTGCACGTGCTGGCCGCTCTCATCGCCATCGGCCCCGTGACGGTCGCCGCCAGCATGTTTCCCCCGGCCGTCCGCCGCGCCCAGGCCGCCGCCGGCGACGCCGCCTCGTCCGGGACGGTCCGGCTCCTGCACCGTATCTGCCGGGTCTACGCCGGGATCGGCCTGGTGGTCCCGGTGTTCGGCTTCGCCACCGCCAGCAGCCTGGGCGTACTCGGCGACGGCTGGCTCATCGCCTCGATCGTGCTGGCCGCGGCGGCCGCGGGCGTGCTGGCGCTGCTCGTCCTGCCGCGTCAGGATGCGCTCCTCCAGCAGCTCGACGAGGCGACGGTGCCTGTCGCACGCCGCACCACGGCCCGGCTGGCCATGTTCACCGGGTGCTTCAACGTGCTGTGGGCCACGGTGACGGTACTGATGATCGTCCGCCCCGGTTCGACGACGGGAGCATGACCGTGCAACGCCTCGCCCGGCGCCCGCTGCGGTTCGCCGCGACCACCGAACTGATCACTCTCCTGGTGCTGTTGGCCAACCTGGCCACCGCGCATCTGCCGGCCGTCTCCTCCCTGACCGGGCCCGCCCATGGCTGCGCGTATCTGTTCACCGTCGTCGCCCTCGCCCGCGACCCGCAGCGCACACCCCTCGCGGTCGCCCTGTCACTGCTGCCCGGAATCGGGGGCCTGCTCGCCCTGCGGAGGCTTACCCGGTCCACGACCGGTCCGGCCCCGTCGGAGCGCACATCCCCTCAGGAGCAGCCGAGTCCGGCCAGCCGCAGCACCGCTTCCAACCCGCGGGAGGAGCCGGGCGCGGCCCCCGCCGGCAGCACGTAGGAGCGCAGCCCCGCGCCCGCCGCGCCACCGTCCTTGGCGGGGTGGTCCCCCACCATCAGCGTCTCGGCCGGGTCGACGCCCAATTCGCGGCACGCGTGGTGGAAGAGCAGCGGGTCCGGCTTCTCCGTGTCGTGTTCGTAGGAGTGCACCCAGGAGGAGAAGTAGTGGTCCAGGCCGTGGTGGGCGAAGGTGGCGCGCAGGTCCCAGCCCACATCGCTGACCACGCCGAGGGCCACGCCGTCGCGCCGCAGTCGGGCCAGTGTGGACCCGGTGTCCGCATACGGCACCCAGTGCTCGGGGGCCTTGAGCTGTGCGTAGAGCACGTCGGCGACCGGCGCCAGCTCGGCGACCGAGGAGTACCAGGTGGTGAAGGCGTACCGGTGAGCCTCCGACGACACATCGCGGGCGTGTTGAGCCGCCAGGACGACGGGGTCGGACAGGCCGGCTTCCAGTCCGCTCAGCAGGGTGTCCATCGTCGTGTCGTCCACCGGCTGCGGCAGCGCCGCCCGGATTCTGTCCGCGTACGTTCCGACCTGGAACAGCGTTCCGGAGAAGTCGAAGAGCACGGCTCGGACGGCAGGGGGCCGGTACGGGTCCGGGCCGGGCGTGGCGCGGATCGGACCTTCGGGGCCACAGACAGGTAGGCGACTCATTCGATCTTCCTAGCGCACGCCCGGCCGTGGTGCCAGGCCCCAGGCTCCGGCGGTGGCCGGGTCCGGTAGAGTCACGCTCTTCGGTCGGCGGGAGTCGCCCGGAGTCCCCGAAAGCCGGGCCTTGCGATGCACCGCGACCAGACCGATCGGACCGATCAGACCCACCAGGCCGAGCAGAGCACCCAGTGCACCCAGAGCACCCAGAGCACCGAGAGGCAGCAGACCGAGCGGACTGCTCCCGAGGGCGTGCGGCGTCGGCTTGATGCTGCGTTGGACGGGCTGGCCGAGGCCTTCCGGGGGTGCACTGCGCGGCCCGACGAGAACAACTGTGAGTGCCACTGGGGCAGCGCGGACGAACTCGCGCTGCTGAAGGTGCCGGACGTGGAGCTCGATGCCGACCTGCTGCGGCGGACCTGGCAGGCTGGGGACTGGGACGACCACGGGGCGGTGCTGCGCCGCATCCTGCCGCAGTTCGCCACGGCGCTGGTGGGCGGGCTCGTACGGCGGCCCATATTCGGGATGGCGGAGGTCGGGCGTTCGTTCGCGCGTGGCGACTGGCAGGAGTGGCCGGAGGAGCAGGCCACGGCCGTGTGGAACTTCCTGCATGCCTGGTGGGCCCAGAGTCTTGTCCATCCGGGGAGTGCCGTTCCCGCGCATGAGGTCTTCACGCTGTGTGCAGAGGCCTCCGCCACGGTGACGCCGTGGCTCACCGTCTGGGAAGCGATGGACGATCCGCTCGCCGACCGGCGTCTGGCCGAGGCGGTGGAGGAGTGGGAGTACGAGCTGCTGGGGGACGAACTCCCCTGGGACGCCTGGGAGAAGAAGGACGAGATGCGGGCCGGTCTCGTCTCGTGGCTGGTGCGGTGCGCTCCGGATCGGCTCCGCGGGCTGTCAGCCGCGGAGGAGCTGCTTCAGCGGGTACGGCTGCTCGGCCTGACCGGGCCGGACCGTTGGGACGATCCGCACTGGCCCGGGCACAGGTACTGAGGGCCGGGACCGCGCCGAAGGGGCCCCGCGTCGGCCGATGGGCGCCGGCGTCGCCCGTCGCGTGACCCTCGCGTTCCGCTGCGGAGCCGAAGTGCGACGATGGTCCTGTCATGGATGCGGGGCAGGTTCTCAGGGGGCTACGCGCCGCGGTGTTCGCGGCGGTCTGTGTGCTGCTCGCTGCGCTGGGCCATGTGGCGATGTCGGATGCCACGGTCCCCGCGTGGATGCTGCTCTCGGCCGGGGTGGCGACCGCGGCCGGTGCCTGGTGTTTCGCGGGCCGGGAACGCGGCCCGCTGCTGGTGGGGTTGCTCACCGTCGGCACCCAGGCGGCGCTGCACAGCGCCTTTTCGTTCGGCCAGGCGATGGCGGGCGGCGGCTCAGGTGGACACGGCGAGCGGTTGTCGCTCGTACGGCAGTGGGCGAACGCCTGGATGTGCGGCGCCCAGGAGATGCCGGTCCCGGGCGGTGATGCCGACCGGATGCTGGAGCTGATGCATCGGCAGATGGCGGCCGTGCCGGTGGCCATGCCAGGGTCCATGGCCGGGCACATGCCGGACTCCATGTCCGGGCACATGTCGGGGTCCATGTCCGGGTCCATGTCGGGGATGGCGCATCCGGGTGCCCTTGAGCACGGTGGCGCGGACACCGTGGGCGGGCTGCTGCAACACGGCAGCGCGAGCGGCATGCTGGCGGCCCATCTGCTGGTCGCGCTGCTCAGCGCCTGGTGGCTGTGGGGTGGCGAACGGGCCGCGTTCCGGCTCGTACGGAGTGTGGCGGCCCGGCTGTTCACGCCGCTGGTGTTCGTCCTGCGGAGGGTGCTGCCCGAGGGCCGGCCCGTCGTGCGCGCCCGCCGGCAGGAGCCGCGGCGTGCGGTGCAGAAGCTGCTGCTGGCCCATGCGATGTCGCTGCGGGGTCCGCCGCATGAGCCGGCTGTCGGCTGACAGCACGGTCGAATTCCCGGGCCGAGGGGCATTCTTCCCGGGCGCTGAGCGCTGAGCGCATGCGCCGGGGGTCCCGGCTCGGACTTCACCGGTCGCCGCCGTACGAGGCGGCCGCCGGATCATGCGTAGGACTCCAGAGGACTCCTGAGGACTCCAGATGATCAATCCTGTCCGGATGCCGGTGGCTTCGCTGCCCGCGTCCGACCCCAGCACCACAACAACGGCCGGGACCCCACGCGCCGTCCGGTCAACCGGCCCGTTCGCCGCCCGTGTCGTGCGGCTCTCCGGCCGACCGCAGTGCGGCGAGCAGCGCCTCGACCTCCCCCGGCGCCTCGCCTTCGGGGCGCGCCGTGGCACGGTCGAGGTCCCTTGCCGCGCGATCGACATACGTCGTCAGGGCCCGTGCCCGGGCTTCCCAGCGGCGGCAGTCCCGGCACCCGGCGAGGTGGTCGTCGAGCCGGCGGACGGTGAGGCCGGCGGGCAGTTGCTCTCCGTCGAGCCGGGCGGAGAGGGCCGTGCGGATGCGCGAGCAGTGCATACCGCCATCCTCCCCGAAGCGCGCACCTACGGCGAGGGACGGTCGCGGTATGCGGAATGACGAGGCGGTGACGGGCTGGGCGCTGGCCGCCCGTACCGGTGACGAGCGGGCCGTCGAGCAGTTCGTCAGGGCCACTCAGCTCGATGTGCGGCGCTATGTGACGCATCTCAGCGGTGATCCGCAGGCGACCGACGATCTGGTGCAGGACACCTATGTACGGGCGTTGCGCAGTCTGCCGCGGTTCGAGGGCCGGTCGTCGGCGCGGACCTGGCTGCTGACCATCGCCCGGCGGGTGGTGGCGGACCGGATCCGTTCCCATGCGGTGCGGCCCCGGCTGGCCGCGACCGACGACTGGCAGTCGGCGGCGGAACGGGTACAGCCGCGGGGTGTACCGGGGTTCGACGAGGGCATCGCGCTGGCCGAGCTGCTGTCGGCGCTGGTGCCGGAGCGGCGGGAGGCGTTTGTGCTCACGCAGCTGCTGGGGCTGCCGTATGCGGCGGCCGCCGGGGTGATGGGCTGCCCGGTGGGGACCGTACGGTCCCGGGTGGCGCGGGCCCGGGAGACGCTGGTCGCGCTGCTGACGGATGCCGAGCGGGCCGATGTCGAGCGGGCCGACGCAGAACGGGCGGACGCAGAACGGGCGGGCCGTGAGCGGGCGGACGCCGGACGGGCAGCTGTCCGGCGGACGGTACCGGGCGGGCGGACGCGGGCGCTCGTGGGCGCGGGTGCGTCGGCGGGTGCCGTGGCCTGACGGGCCGTACCTCGGCCTGCGCGGCGAACGGGCTCATGGACGCGCGGTACCCGGTCCATGAGCCCGTTCGCCGTGCGCCGCGGACCGGCTCCGCGGCGAGCGGACCGAGCGGCTGCGGCGCGCCGGACGCGGCCGCCTCACTGACCAGGCCGTACCGCCCTGGCCCGGACGGTCTGTGGCGGGCTGTCGCGGAAGTGGAGGGTGAAGGTGATGCGGTCGCCGGGTGCGAGTGCCGGCGGTGGGCTCAGCATGATGTCCAGGGTGGTCGGGGTCATCCGCAGCGTGCCGCCGGCGGGGACGGTGGCGGACCGGACCATCGCCATGCTCCGGGCGTTCCGGCCGATGTCGACGGTGCGGCCGAGCATCGCCCGGTGCCCGGCGGGGCCGGTGACGCCCGTCAGGACGTCGTCCGCTCCCCCGGTGTTGCGGACGGTGAAGAACGCGGCGGTCGCCTCGGGGCCGGAGGGGCCGGAAGCCCCGGCGGGGATCAGGACCCGGCCCTCGGTGACGCTGAGCTTCGCGGGCGTCCCGGCGTTGCCCGTGGTGGTCCAGACGGTGAGCATGCCGAGGGTGGCGAGGCAGGTGAGCAGGGGTACGGCCACGGCCGCGACGGGCAGCCGGTTCATAGGGTCTCCCAACCGTGCGTGGAGTGGGGGGCGTTGGTGCGGCGGCGGGCCGTGGGCCTTCCCGTGCCGCCGCGCGGTTGCCAGGCGCGCAGTCGCAGGCTGTTGCCGACGACGAGCAGTGAGCTGGCGGACATGGCGGCGGCCGCGAGCATCGGGTTGAGCAGGCCGACGGCGGCGAGCGGCACGGTGACGAGGTTGTAGCCGAACGCCCAGCCGAGGTTGGTGCGGATGGTGCCCAGCGTGCGGCGGGCCAGGCGTACCGCGTCGGCGATGGCCTGGAGGTCTTCGCGTACGAGGGTGACATCGGCGGCACCGATCGCGGCGTCGGTGCCGCTGCCCATGGCGATGCCGAGGTCGGCGAGTGCGAGGGCCGCCGCGTCGTTGACGCCGTCGCCGACGACGGCGACCCGGGCGCCCTGCTCCTTCAGGGTGGTGACGAGGGCGGCCTTGTCCTCGGGGCGGGCCCCGGCGTGGACCTCGGTGATGGCGAGATGGCCGGCCACCGCGCGGGCGGTGGCGGCGCGGTCGCCGGTGGCCAGGACCGGCCGCAGGCCGAGCCGGCGCAGATGCTCGACGGCGCGGTAGCTGTCGGGGCGGAGCGCATCGCCGACGGCGAGCACGGCCTCCGGGGTGCCGTCGACGGTGAGCTGCACCGCGGTGTGACCGGCGCTCTCCGCCGCCCGCACGGCGTCCGCGAGCGGCGCCGGGAGGCCGGTGAGGTCGCCGGGGCGGGCGATCTCCACCTGGCGGTCGCCGACCGTGCCGCGTACGCCGTACCCGGGGGTGGCATGGAAGTCCCGTACGGGAGGCGCGGGTTGAGGTAGGTCCGGGTGGCGGTCGCGGGCGTGGGCGATGATCGCGCGGGCCAGGGGGTGCTCGGAGCCCTGCTCGACGGCGGCGGCCAGGCGCAGGGTTTCGGCGGGGTCGAGGCCGTCGGTGCGGGTGGTGAGGGCGGCGACGCTCATCCGGCCGGTGGTGAGGGTACCGGTCTTGTCGAGGACCACGGTGTCGATGCGGCGAAGTCGTTCCAGCGCCTCCGGTCCGCGGACCAGGATGCCGAGCTGGGCGCCGCGGCCGGTGGCGGCGAGCAGGGCGGTGGGGGTGGCCAGTCCGAGTGCGCAGGGGCAGGCGACGACGAGGACGGCGACCGCGGCGGTGAGGGCGGCCTGCGGGTCGGCCCCGGCGCCGAGCCAGAAGCCGAGGACGGTGACCGAGACGGTCAGCACGGCGGGGACGAACACGGCCGCCACCGCGTCGGCGAGCCGCTGGATCCGGGTCTTGCCGGTCTGGGCCTCCTCCACGAGCCGGGTGATCCGGGCCAGTTGGGTTTCCGCGCCCACCGCATCGGCCCGTACCTCCAGCAGGCCGCCGGAGTTGACCGCTCCGCCGACCACCGCCGAGCCCGGGCCGACCTCGACCGGACGGCTCTCGCCGGTGATCAGGGACAGGTCCAGGGCGGAGCTGCCCTCCAGGACGGTGCCGTCGGTGGCGACGCGTTCGCCGGGGCGTACCAGGAAGCGGTCGCCGGACCGCAGCCGGTCCACCGGGATGCTCCGTTCGCCGTCGGCCGTCCGTACGGTGACGTCCTTGGCGGCGAGTTCGGCCAGCGCGCGCAGCGCGGAGCCGGTGCCGCGCCGGGCCCTGGCCTCCATACGGCGGCCGGCCAGCACGAACAGCGGTACGCCGACGGCGGCTTCGAGGTAGAGGTGCGCGCTGCCGTCGTCCGCGGTGGGCAGCAGGCTGAACGGCATCGTCATACCTGGCGTACCGGCCCCGCCGAAGAAGAGCGCATAGGCCGACCAGGCGAAGGACGCGACGACACCGAGCGAGACCAGGGTGTCCATGGTGGCCGCGCCGTGCCGCAGTCCGCGCAGCGCACGGGCGTGGAAGGGCGCCGCGCCCCAGACGGCGACGGGTGCGGCGAGCACGAAGCACAGCCACTGCCAGTCGCGGAACTGCCAGGCGGGCACCATCGACAGGGCCAGCACGGGGAGCGAGAGCAGCGCGGTGATCAGCAGGCGGTGGCGCTCGGCGGGAGCGTCGTCGTCCTTGGCGTCCGGGCGGCGCTCGGCGGGCCGGGGGGTGTCCTCGGGGGCCGCTTCGGGGGCCTGGGCGGTGAATCCGGCCGCCTCGACGGTGGTGATCAGCTCGCTGACGGAGACCGCGTCGGGGTGCCGGACCGTCGCCCGCCCGGTGGCCAGGTTCACCGAGGCCGCGACGCCGGCCAGCCGGCCGAGCTTCCTCTCGACCCGGCCCACGCAGGCCGCGCAGGTCATTCCGCCGATGGTGAGGGTGGTGGTACGGGAGGGAGCCGGCACCGGGGCGGCCCCCTCCTGGCCGGGCGCCGCGTCGGCCTTCTCCTCGGGCGGGGCCGCGGCGGGCTTCCGTGTCCGGGCGCCGGGCCGGGGGCCGGACTGCGGGTCGGTCATCGCGCCACCGTCCCCTCCGGCGCCGGGCGGGGCGCTCCGGCACCCATGCCGTGCATACCGCCCATGTCCCCGTCGTCGGCCGGTGCGGAGTCTCCCGTACGGGTTCCGCCGGCCGGGTGCAGCCCCGGGGCGACCGGACCGGCGAGGGTACCGGCGGCGTACGACAGAGCGAAGAGCACCGCGAGCAGGGCGATGAAGCCGATGACGGGGCGGGCGGGCAGCAGCCGTTGGACGGTCCGGGGCAGCGAGAGCTGGGGCCGACTACGCTCGGCCGGAGAGCTGGACATCGCCTCATCGTGGCAGGTGCCGGCGGGGCCGAGCGGGCGATCGGGGCGTCTTTGGCGCGTGAGGATTGTCCCGTTCCGCGGCCGGAACCCGGCGGCTCTCCGGCCCGACTAACTGGGTTTGCCCGTGCCGCCGTGCACCGGTGGCATGCCCCGCGTCCCGCCGAATTCCCCGCGGCCGGCGGGAACTCGACGCGCCTGCCGCCCGACCTCTCCAACGCCGTGCCGTCCGCGTGCGGTTGGTCGCAGACCAGCACCGTTGAGGAGGATTCCATGTCCACATCGCCCGAACCCGTCGAGCTGTACGGGCCGGAGTACAAACGCGATCCCTATCCCCTGTACGCCGAGCTGCGGGCGCGCGGTCCCGTCCATCGGGTGCGCTTCCCCAGCGGGGTGTGCGCCTGGCTGGTCACCGGCTACGAGGCCGCGCACCAGGCGCTGACCGACCCCCGGCTGGGCAAGCACCACTCGCGCGGCAACGCGGCCTGGCGGGCCCGCGCCTCGATCATGCCCGAGCCCCAGCACTCCCAGCTCCAGGTGCATCTGCTCCACCAGGACCCGCCCCGGCACACCGAGCTGCGCCGGCTGATCACCGATGCCTTCGCCCCGCAGCGCGTGGCGGCGCTCGCACCCCGCTTCCGGGCGATGGCCGATACGCTGCTCGACGCCCTTCCGGAGCGCGGCGAGGCCGATCTCGTCGAGGCCTTCGCGGCCCGTTTCCCGTTCCAGGTGCTGGCCGAAGTCATCGGCCTGCCCGGGGAGTTCGCGGAGCGCTTCGACCGGGACTGGGGCAAGGTGGTCCAGCCCGTGGGACCCGAGGATCCGGGCCGTCCGGCGTACGAGGCGCGGCTGCGCGGGCTCCAGCAGTACATCGCCGATCTGGTCGTCCACAAGCGCCAGGAGCCCGGCGAGGATCTGCTCTCCCGGCTGGTGGCCGCCCGCGACACGGGGCAGATGGGCCAGGAGGAGCTGGACTCGATGATTTTCCAGCTGCTGGTCGCGGGGCAGGAACCGGTCACCAACCAGATCACCACGGCGCTGGTCACCTTGCTGCGCCACCCCGAGCGCCTCGCCGAGCTGGCCGCCCGCCCCGAGCTGCTGCCCCGCGCGGTCGAGGAACTGCTGCGGTACGACAGCGCCTTCGAGCTGACGACCTGGCGGTTCTTCGCCGAGGACGCCGATCTGCACGGGACCCGGATCCCGGCGGGCGACTCGGTGATCGTGTCACTGTGCGCGGCCAACCGCGACCCCGAGCAGTTCGCCGACGCGGACACCCTCGACTTCGACCGCTCCCCCAACCCCCACCTCGCCTTCGGCCACGGCATCCACTTCTGCCCCGGTGCCGCGCTCGCCCGGATCGAGCTCCAGATCGCCCTGGGTGCGCTGCTCCGGCGGCTGCCGGACCTCAGGCCGGCCGTCCCGGATACGGAACTCCGGTGGATTCCGGCCGTGTTGGCGCGTGGGGTCGACCGGCTGCCGGTCGCCTATGGCGCGGCCGGCGGATGTCCGGTGTCCGGCGGGGCGGTCAGCGCGTGCTGACCAGCCCCCCGCGGCCGCACTCCGGCCCGTCCGCCGACCAGCTGGCCCTGTGCACGGCGGTGCTCGCCACACTCCTGCCGTACCGGCGCGCACTCGACGCCACCCACGGCGATTCCCCCGACGACTTCCCCGGCCAACTGCGGCAGCTGGCCGCCCCGGTGGCGGCGGGCGAGCCGATCCGGTTCACCCTGCCGGGCTTCCCCTGCAAGTCGCCCAACCCCGCCAAGGTGCTGGGGCACCTCCCCGATGAGGGCGAACGGCTGGCGCTGCGCTTCCTGGACGCGCTGTGCGCGCGGATCGAGGCCGTGTATCCGCCCGGCGCCCGGGTGGTCATCTGCTCCGACGGGCATGTCTTCAGCGATCTCATCGGGGTGCCGGACCATGACATCGATGCCTACAGCGACGCGCTGCGCGCCCTGATCCACGCCGAGGGCCTGACCCGGCTGGACGTCTTCGACCTGCGCGAGGTGTACGGGGGCCGGCTCTCGCACGACGACAAGCGGGCGCTGGTCGAGGCGCACCACGCCCCGGCCCTGGAGAGCCTGCGGTCACTGACCCGCAGCGACGAGCCGACGCGCCGGCTGTACCAGGGCATCACCCGGTTCCTGTTCGAGGACACCTCCTCGTTCGCCGGTACCCGCTCGGCGCTTCAGCGCGACTGCCGCCGCCGGGCGTACGGGGTGATGCAGCGCAGCAGCGCCTGGGGTGAGCTGGTCGCCGTGCACCACCCGGGGGCGTTCCGGCTCTCGATCCATCCGCAGCCGCGGGGCTCGGCCAAGTTCGGCATACGGCTGCTGGAAGCGCCCGATGCATGGCTGACGCCCTGGCACTCCTGTGTACTCGAACATCCCGACGGGCGACGGGAGTTGATGCACCGGGCGGATGCCGAACGGCTCGGCCGGCTGGTGCTGCGCGAGGGCCGGCCGAGCCATTTCGTGGCGGGGTGAGGGGGCGGGGCGCCGGGCACCCCGCCCCCTCGGCCGTGTCGTCACCCGTCGCCGGCGGGCAGCGGCTCCCGGTGATCGAAGGCGATCAACGGATCGCCGGTGAGCGGATGTTCGGTCACCGCGGCACGCACTCCGAACACCTCGGCCAGCAGTCGGGGCGTCAGCACCTCGCGCGGCGGTCCTGACGCCACCACCCGGCCGGCGTGCAGCACATGCAGCCGGTCGCACAGGGACGCCGCGGCGTTCAGATCGTGCAGTGAGATCAGCGTGGTGCGGCGCTGGGCGCGCAGCAGCGCGAGCAGTTCGACCTGGTGCCGTACATCGAGGTGGTTGGTGGGCTCGTCCAGCACCAGCACGTCCGGGTCCTGGGCGAACGCCCTTGCCAGCAGCGCACGTTGGCGTTCGCCGCCGGAGAGTGCGGAGAACCGGCGGGTACCCTGTCCGGCCAGCCCCACGGCGGCCAGGGCGCCCGCCACGGTCTCCCGGTCGGCCCGGTCCTCGCCGGCGAAGGCCCGCTTGTAGGGCGTGCGGCCCATCGCCACCACTTCGTGCACGGTCAGCTCGAAGTCGCTGCCGCGCTCCTGCGGCAGCGCGGCGACCTGCCGCGCGGTCTGCCCGGGGGTGAGCGCACGGAGGTCGGTCCCGGCGAGCAGTACCCGCCCCGCGGCGGGCCGCAGATGGCGGTAGACGGTGCGCAGTACGGTGGACTTGCCGCTGCCGTTGGGGCCGACCAGCCCGGCGATCTCCCCTGCCGCGGCCATCAGATGCACCCCGGCCACGACGTTCCGGCCCGCGTAGCCGACGTGCAGATCCTCGATCTCGACGTTCACCGGCCCACCGCCGTCCGCCGGTCCAGGATGAACAGCAGGGCGGGTGCCCCGATCATCGCCGTCACCACGCCGACCGGCAGCTCCTGGGCGTCCATCGCCGTACGGCACACGATGTCGACCACCACCAGCAGCAGCGCGCCGGTGAGCGCGGACAGCGGCAGCAGCCGGCGGTGGTCGCCGCCGATGACCGGCCGGCACAGATGCGGCACCAGCAGGCCCACGAAGCCGATGGCTCCGGAG
Source organism: Streptomyces sp. NPDC034111 (assembly GCF_055575375.1). NCBI lineage: Bacteria > Bacillati > Actinomycetota > Actinomycetes > Kitasatosporales > Streptomycetaceae > Streptomyces > Streptomyces sp. NPDC034111. The sequence continues at coordinate 42,129 of NZ_JBVIST010000016.1, forward strand.
ACCGCGACCAGTACGCCGGTCAGCAGGCTGGTCACCACGAACAGCTCGCGGCGCAGCCGGGTGACGTCCACGCCCACCCCGGCCGCGGTCTCATCACCCATGGTCAGTGCGTTCATGCCCCGGGCCCGCGCCTGGAGGGCGAGCAGCCCGGCGGCGAGCGCGAGCACCGGCGGCCACAGGACGCTCCAGGTGGCCCCGCTCAGGCTCCCCATCAGCCAGAACAGCACGCTGCGGGTCTGCTGCTCATCGCCGGCCTGGAGCACCAGATAGCTGGTGAACCCGGACAGGAACTGCCCGATGCCCACCCCGGCCAGCACCAGGCGCAGCGGCGAGAAGCCGCCACCGCGCCGCGCCAGGCACCACACCAGCGCGAACGAGCCGAGCGCACCGGCGAAGGCGGCCGCGGACAGGCCCAGCCCCAGCACCCCGCCGGCGCTCGCCCCCAGCACGATCGCGGCGACCGCGCCGAGCGAGGCGCCGTTGGAGATGCCCAGCAGATACGGGTCCGCCAGCGGATTGCGCACCAGGGCCTGGGTCGCGGTGCCGACCAGGCCGAGGCCCGCGCCGACCAGTGCCGCCAACAGGGCGCGGGGGACGCGGAGTTGCCACACGATCAGGTCGTCGGTGCCCGGCCGGGGCGGCGCCCCGCCGATCCGGTGGAGCACCACCGACCACACGTGGCCGGGCGGGAGGTCGGTCGGCCCGAGGGAGACGGCGGCGGTCAGGGCGACCGCCAGCGCGAGGCCGAGCCCCAGGGCGAGCAGCCCGGCGCGCGGGGTGCGTGGCCCGGGTTCGGCCGTCTCCGTCCGGTCGCGCGGGTCGTCGAGCACCGCAGCCACTACCGCGCCGCCTTGAAGCGGTCCGGGTGGAGGGTGTGGGCGATCTCCTCGACGGTGTCCGCGTTGCCGACACCGGCGATCGTGGTGCGCTCCGAGGTGATCCGGACGAAGTGCCCCTCGCGCACGGCCGTCAGCCCCTTCGTGGCGGGGAAGCTCTTCAGGAACGCCGCGGCCTGGTCGAACGCCTTCTTGTCGGCGGCCGCATCGCCGCGGTTGCGTACCCCGAGCTGGATCCAGTCCGGGTTCTTGGCGACCACGTCCTCCCACGAGACGGGCTTGAAGTCCCCGTCGCAGCCGTCGAAGACATTGCGTGCCCCGGCCTGGCTGATCACGGCGTTGGCGACCTGCTTGCGGCAGACGGCCATGGGCTGTTTGGTGCCGGCGTCGTAGTCGAAGAAGAAGTACGTGGGCCGCTTCTTCTCCGGGATCCGGCCGACCTCCTTCCGGACCGCTGCGGTCTTCGCGCGCATGCCCGCGACGAGTTCGTCCGCGCGCCGGGAGGTGCCGGTCACCGCGCCCAGCCGCTTGATGTCGGCCTCCACCCCGGACAGATCGCGCTGCGGCTCCTTGGCCATCGGCGCGCAGGCGGTGGACGCCAGATAGACGTGTTTGATCCCGGCCGCACGGAACTCGTCCGGGGTCGGCGCGTCACCCGCCCCGCCCATGTTGTTCATCGAGGCGAAGGTGTCGATATAGAGATCCGCGCCCGAGGCGAGCAGCTTCTCCTTGGGGATGATGTGCTTCCCCAGCACCGGTACCCGCCGCGCCTGTGCGTCGAGTTCACCGGGCAGGGTGCCCTTGCCGGGCGGGAACCCGGTCCCGATGACCCGATCGCCCGCGCCCAGCCGCAGCAGCATCTCCAGGGCGGCGGCATTGCTCGTGACGATCTTGCGGGGCGGGGACGAGAACGTGGTCCTGGCACCCTTGCAGTCGGCGACCTGCACCGGAAACCCGGCACCGCCGCGCCCGGACGCCTCCTGCCCGGTGCCCGGACCGCTGCCCCCTCCGCTGCCGCCGCACGCGGTGGCGGCCAGCGCGACGACCGCCGCCAGACCGCCCAACTTCCGAAGGCGCATGGCGCTCCCAAGGCGCATGGTGCTACTCCCCTACCCGTCACCGGCCGGTCTCCCGGCCTGTTCACCGGCCGGGGACCCGACCGGCGGACCGCGATCACGGCCCGGCACAGGTAGTCGGCCGGACCGGGAGGACGGTTCCGGGCCCGACGGGTCCTTTTCCGGGCAGGTACGGACACGGCGCGGGAGGACACCCCCTGAGGTGACGCGTCACAACGGCACGGCACCGGGAGGTGGTTGACCGGTCACAAGCCGGGCGCGGGCCGGGCTCAGGGCTCGAGTCCGCCGCTGCCCTGGGGTCCGTAGAGGTCGAGCAGGCGGGTGCGGGTGCCGTGCAGCCGGTCGGCGACGGTCTCGGCGACATAGCGGTACATCGCCCGGCCGAGGATGGCGTCGGACTCGCACAGGCCGCGGACGACCGCGGCGTCGAACTCCACCGCGTCCACCGGGCCGACGGTCGCCGCGCCCAGGTGCCACAGGTAGGGCGGGAACAGCCAGGACCAGCCGAGGAGTTCATCGCGTCCGAGGGTCTCCACGACCACCGCCCGGCGGCCGGGGACGTGCTGGTCGAGCGCGACCTGTCCGCTGCGGATGATCCAGAACCGGTCCGCCCGCCGGCCCTCCTCGAAGAGACGGGTGGCGCGTGGCAGGGACACCTCGCGGGCGATCTCGGTCAGCCGCCGGCGCCGGTCGGGCGGCATCGCATCGAACAGGTCCTTCGCTGTGGTCATCTCATCCTCCGTCCGCTGAATGTCTTGCAACATATGCGGTGATTTACGGGGAGGACGGGAACGGCTCGACCGGGCGGGGCGTCCGCCGGCCACGGGGTCAGGTCAGCTGACGCCGCACCAGGTCGTGCAGCCGGCCGCCGGTGTCGGCGAGCAGCTCGGCCGGTGCGCCCTGTTCGACGATCCGGCCGTCCGCCATGACGAGCACACGGTCGGCGTCCATGACCGTGGACAGCCGGTGGGCGATCACCAGCCGGCTGGCGCTGAGTTTGCGGGTGCTGTCGATGACGATGCGCTGGGTCTCGTTGTCCAGGGCGCTGGTGGCCTCGTCGAAGAAGAGGATCCGGGGGCGGCGGATCAGGGCCTGGGCGATCATAAGACGCTGGCGCTGGCCACCGGAGATCGCGCCGCCGCCGGCGATCATGGTGTGCAGCCCCATCGGCATCCGCTTGATGTCCTCGGCCAGGCCGGCCATCTCGGCGGCCGCCCAGGCCTCCTCCTGGCTGAAGGCCTCGGCACCGCAGATGCAGTCCAGGATGGAGCCGGTCAGCGGCTGGGCGTTCTGAAGGACGACGCCGCACTGGCGGCGTACCGCGGCCTGGTCCAGGGCGGCGAGGTCCTGGCCGTCGTAGAGGACGCTGCCCGAGGTCGGCCTGTCGAAGCCGATCAGGAGCCGCAGCAGGGTGGACTTGCCGCAGCCGCTGGGCCCGACGACCGCGACGAACTCGCCGGGCCGGACCTGGAGCGAGACATCGTCGAGGACGAGGGGGCCGTCGTCGGTGTAGCGGAAGGAGAGCTTCTTGGCCTCGATGGCGCCGGAGAGGGTGCCGGGCTGGGCGCTGGCGCCGCGTACTTCCGGCGCCTCGTCCAGTACCGGCTTGATCTGCTCGAACATCGGCAGGGCGGCGGCCGCCGCGATGCAGGCGCCGGTGATCTGGGTGACCGAGGTCAGCAGCATGGTCACCGCGGTGTTGAAGGTGAGGAACGCGCCGGCCGACATGCTGCCGCGGGCCGGGCCGGCCAGCAGCATGAACATGGTGAGTGAGCAGAGCGGCAGATAGACCGCGTTGAGGACGGTGGTCAGGTTCTTGATCCGGCCGGCCTTCTGCTGGAGCTCGCGGGAGCGGGCGAACTCCCTGGCCCAGGCGGCGTACGCAAAGCTCTCGGCGGCGGCGACCCGCAGTTTGGGCAGTCCGCGCAGGGTCTGGAACGCCTGGTTGTTGAGCTTGTTGGTGAGGGTGATCAGCCGTCGCTGCCAGCGCAGCTCCCACAGGCCCATCACCAGGAAGACCACCCCGATGACGAGCAGCATGCCGATCGCGGCGAGCGCCAGCGGCACGCTGTAGACGAGCAGCAGAACGAGGTTCATCGCACCGACCGTCGTGGACTGGACGGCCACCGGGCCGATCCCGGACAGCACCCGCCGGATGGTGCTGATGCCCATCGCGGCGCTCGCCAGCTCGCCGGTGGAGCGTTCGGTGAAGAACTTCGTCGGCAGCCGCAGCAGCCGGTCCCATACGGCCGGCTGCAACGCGCTCTCGATGCGGCCCTCCATCCGCAGCACGGTGAGGTTCTGCAACAGCATGAAGGCGGCCGAGACGATGCTGGTGACGACCACCGCCAGGGAGACCTGGACGATCAGGCTGCGCTCGGCGGCGGGCACGTAGACGCCGAGCACCTTGCCGGTCGCGATCGGGACGAGCGCGCCGAGGCCGACCGTCACCAGTCCGCTCAGGGCCAGGTTGCGGACATCCGTCCGGGTGTCGCGCAGGCTGAAGCGCATCAGCCGCCACATGCTCATCGGCCGGTCCGGCAGCGGGCGGTAGAACATCACGGCGCGCGGTTCGAACTCATCGGCGTTGTCCTTGCCGACGCGGATCCGCAGCCCGGAAGCCGGGTTGACCGCCTCGTAGCGGCCGCGGCGCCACAGCAGCGCCACGGGGGCGCCGGACTTGGCGCGATGCCCCACCAGGGGGCCGGTGTTCGTCCGCCACCAGGGGCCGGTGAGCCGGACCGCGCGGGTGCGGATCCGCGAGCTGACCGCGATCCGCTCCACGGGGGTGACCCGCTCGTTCACCGCGCCGCCCCTCGGGGGTTCGGTGAGCGTGATCCCGGCCGCCTCGGCGACCGCGCGGCAGACCGCGAAGGTGGTGTCGTCGCCGGCCCGGTCCGTGCCGTCGCTGACCCGCCCGGAGCGGTCCTGGCGGCCGATGGACGCCAGCAGGGCCTGGTCGGCGCGTTCACGGACGGCCTCACCGGCTCTGATGCCGGCCGCCGTACGGTCCTCGTGGGCGCGCTCCAGCTGCTCGATCCAGCGGTCGACCGCGGACAGCAGCCGGTACTGCTGATTGACCATCCGCTGCCACAGCTCGGGGTCGACCAGCAGATCCGCGGCCGCCTCGGCACTGTAGGAGGCGCCGTACTGCACACTGCCGGGCGGGACGGGCATCCACAGGATGTCGTCGTCGGCGACCGCGTCATCGCCGGGCCGCCCGTCCAGCGGTGCCTCGAAGAGCACGCCCAGGCTGCGGGCGGTGCCCAGGGCGAAGGCGTGCTCCAGCGGGGAGGGCTGCCCGGCCTGGGTGCCGTACTGCGGGTGGGCCCCGGTGTCGCCGTACTCCCCGTACTCCCCGTAGCCGCCGTAGTCGTACCGGGGCAGTTCGCGCAGCGGGATCCGGCGCAGCTGACAGTCCTGCGAGGGGCGGCCGAGCAGGGTGTGCTGGGGGCCGTCGACCGGGCCGAGCAGCAGGGTGCCCGCTTCGAGGCGGCCGAGGAAGTGCCAGTGGCCCTCCGCGGCGGCGTCGACCGCGAAGAGGTCCAGCGAGCCCCCGGTGACCAGCCACAGCACATACGGCCCCTCCAGGGGGACGCTGCGCAGGCCGGCACAGTCGACGGGTGCGCCGAGGCCGCCCAGCGCGTGGGTCACCGCGTCGGTCTCACCCGGTCCCACGACCGGGGACGGGGACATGCCTGACACGTCAGTGCTCCTTGACCAGTTCGGCGTAGGCGCCCCCGGCGGCGACCAGGTCCTCGTGCCGGCCGCGTTCGACGACCACACCGTGGTCGAGGACCACGATCTCGTCGCTGTCGCGGACGGTGCTCAGCCGGTGGGCGATCACGACGCAGGCGCAGCCGCGCCGCCGCAGGTTGTCCATGATGAGCTGTTCGGTCCGGGCGTCCAGGGCGCTGGTGACCTCGTCGAGGACGAGGATGCTGGGGCGCCTGACCAGTGCGCGGGCGATCTCCAGCCGCTGCCGCTGCCCGCCGGAGAAGTTGCGGCCGTCCTGCTCGACGCGGCTGTGGATGCCGTCGGGGCGCCGGGCGATGACATCGTCGTAGAGCGCGGCGTCCTTGAGGGCGGCGATGACCGCGTCGTCGGGGATCGACGGGTCCCAGAGCGCCACGTTGTCGCGGACCGTGCCCTCGAAGAGGAAGATGTCCTGGTCGACGAAGGAGACCGAGGCGGCCAGCGCGCTGCGGGAGAGGTCCTCCAGACGCTGTCCGTCGATCCGGATCGTGCCCTCCCAGGGGCTGTAGAGGCCGGAGATCAGCCGGGAGACGGTGGACTTGCCGCTGCCGGAGCCGCCGACCAGGGCGACCTGCCGACCGGGGCCGACGGCCAGTGAGAAGCCGGTCAGCAGGGGTTTGTCCAGCGGGCTGTAGCCGAAGGTGATGTCCTCCAGCGTCACATGGCCCGTGAGCCGTCGGGTGTCGGCGTCCGCCCCGGGGCGGGAGTAGAGGGTGTCGGCGGGGAAGGACTCGACGTCCTTGAGGCGGGCCACGTCGGCGGCGAAGTCCTGGATCCGGCCGGCGACCCCGTTGAGCCGGGTGAGGGGTGCGGTGAAGCGGGTCACCAGCGCCTGGAAGGCGACCAGCAGACCGATGGAGATATGGCCCTCGACCGCCCGCAGGCCGCCGATCCACAGGATCAGCGCGCTGTTGAGGGTGGCGAGGGTGGGGGCGACGACGGCCAGCCAGGCGCTCGGCACCCCGAGCCGCTGCTGTACCTCCAGCGTGGTGGCGTGCTGGCCCGCCCAGCGGCGGAAGTAGCCGTTCTCGCCGCCGGTGGCCTTCATCGTCTCAATGAGCTGGAGGCCGGTGTAGGAGGTGTTGGTCAGCCGGGCGGTGTCGGCGCGCAGCTTCGCGGTGTGGGTGGCGCGCAGCCGCACCACGATCCGCATGGCGACGACATTGAGCAGCGCGATCCCCACGCCGATGACGGTCAGTTGGGGGTCGTAGCTCCACAGCAGGACGGCGTAGAGGACGACGACGATGCCGTCGACGCCGGCGGCGGCCAGGTCGCGGGCCAGGGTTTCGGCGACCGCGTCGTTGGACTGGAGCCGCTGCACCAGGTCGGCCGGGCTGCGCTGGGCGAAGAAGGTGACCGGAAGTCTGAGGAGGTGGCGCAGGAAGCGGGCGCTGGTGAGGGTGGAGGAGATGATCCGGCCGCGCAGCAGATTCGCCTGTTGCAGCCCGGTCAGTACGGCGGTCAGCGCGACCATCGCGGCCATCGACGCGAAGAGCGGCCCCAGCAGCGAGGTCTGGTTGCCGATCAGGAACATGTCGATGTACGTACGGCTCAGCGCGGGCACCGCCGCGCCGACCGCGACCAGCAGCAGGCTGGCGAGCAGCGCGGCGAGCAGGGTGCCGGTGGTGCCGCGCATCCGGGCGGGTACGGCGCCCAGCACGCCGGGCTTGCGGCCGCCCTTGCGGAAGGATGCGCCGGGCTCGAAGACCAGGGCGACGCCGGTGAAGCTGGTGTCGAAGTCCTCCATCGGCACGAAGCGGCGGCCCTTGTCGGGGTCGTTGATGTGCACCCCGCGGCGGCCGAGGCGGCGGCCGGCGCCGTCGTAGACGACGTAGTGGTTGAACTCCCAGAAGAGGATGGCCGGTGCCTGGACCTCGGCGAGCGCGGCCGGTTCCATCTGCATGCCCTTGGCCTGGAGACCGTAACTGCGGGCGGCCTTGAGCAGATTGCTGGCGCGGGAGCCGTCGCGGGAGACACCGCAGGCGATCCGCAGCTCCTCCAGCGGCACATGGCGCCCGTAGTGGGCCAGGACCATGGCCAGGGAGGCGGCGCCGCACTCGACGGCCTCCATCTGGAGGACGGTGGGGGTGCGGACGGTCCTGGGCTTCTTCGCCTTGGGAGTGGGCGGCGCCTCCCGCCGGGCACGGCGGCGGGCGCCGGGTGCGGGCTCGGGGCGGTGCCGGCCGCGGCCGGGCGGCGGCAACTGCGCCTGCGGGGCCGCGGAGTCGTTCGGTGCGGTCACGGCAGCAGCCAATCGATCGGGTGCTGCGCGGCGAGGTGGACGGCGCCGCCGGCCAGCGTCATGGACTCGACGGGGTAGGGCGGGCCGTCGGAGGTCGACCAGGCGTAGCCGGACCTGCTGTGCGCGGCGGTGTCGAGCTGCACCAGGACCGCGACGGGCGGGCCGGCCTTCGAGAACTGCTCACCGAGCTGGCTGCTGCCCAGATAGGCGCCGATCCGCTGGCGGGTCTGGGCGGTCCGGCCGACTGCCTTGACCCGGCCGCGCAGGACGCCGTACCGCTGGCTGGGCACGGACTGGACGGTGAGGTCGACGGAGGCGCCGACGGGGACGGTGGCGCCGCTGTCCGCGGGGACGTACAGCGTGGCGGTCAGGGGGTCGCCGGGGTTGGCGACGCGCTCCACGGAGGCGACGTCCGCGCCGGTCGTGACGACGGAGCCGATGGTGGCGACCATCGTGGTCAGCCGGCCGGCGGCGAGGGAACGCACGACGGTGGTGCCCCGGGCGGTACGGACCTTGAGGAGGGGGGCGTTGGCGGCCACCCGCTTGCCTTCTTCGGCGAATACGGCGGTGACCTGGCCCGCGACGGGGCTCTGGAGGAGGTAGCTGCCCTGGCCGTGGGTGAGGATTCCGGGTGCGCTGAGGGTGGACGAGACGGTGCCGGTCACCGCCCAGAAGGCGGCGGCGAGCACGACGAGGACCGTGACGGTCAGCACCAGCCAGCCCTGGGGGCGGGCGAAGCGCACCGGCAGATCTATTTCCTCGGGTGACTGCAGCTTGGAAAGGGCCTGTTGGCGGAACTGCACGACACTCTTCCCTCAACTGCAAAGGTCTGATCAGGCGGGTGATGGCCGGTGCCCCGGGGCCCGGGTCAGGCCAGGCGGGTCCGGGGCACACGGCCCGGCAGGTCGGCAAGGAGGGGACGCCGACGTGCCGTTGTCACCGTTCGGAGCCGGCCGTGCCGCTCAGCGGCACAGGGGGTGGCTCAGAGACCGCTGACGAGGCCCGTGACGGCGCCGGTGTTCACACCGGTGGTCTGCTCGACCAGGCCGGTGGCGTCGCCGACGACACCGGAGACCGGGGCGACGGAGTCAACGGTGCTGGTCGCGGTGCCGAGGACACCGCCGACGAGGCCACCGGACACGTTGTCCAGGTCGGCGTCGGAGATTTCCTGGGTCTGCACCTGGGGGGTGAAGTTCATGATGTTTCCCTTCGGATGAATATCTCGAAAAAGCTGCGGCCGAACCGTCCGGTGAGTGGCCCGGCCACGGCAGCGGGCGCCGGGTCCCGATATCGGGATCCGGCGTGTAACTCCCGCAGTGCGAAGGATCAAAGCATGCAGGCACGTTGTGCTGCTAATCGGACCGGCGCCGATCCGGGCCTCAACACTCCATCGAATTACGTGTCGTGCACGCCCGTCCATGGGTTAGTGGCAGCTTCTTCACAACTCCTTCGGTTTCCTTTCCGTCGAGTCGGTCAAGCCTCGTTCGACGAACACGACATTCCCGCCCCAAACTGCTGCGGCGCAGGTCAGCAAGGGGTTCCCACACCGCAGACAGGGTGCCGACTGGGCATTCGGTGTGCAGATTTCTTGAAGGCCGTCAATTTTTACGGCACCCGTTCACCCGCCCCGCAGGGAGCCAGGGTGCACCCCGCCGGCCCCCCTCCGCCGAATGTTGCAGGAGCTTTGCGCGATTTTTTCACCGCGTCCGATTCGCCCGAACTTCAGGGTCGGTAACGGGCGCCATGCGCGTATTACAGTGAATCATCAGCACTATCCGTACGCCTTTCCGATGCAATCGGATCGACCGGCCCGAGAACGGACATAACCACATAACGGCACGGCGCCCGACTCGACAGAAATGGGCGAATTTACCGCCGGTATCACCCGGTGGCAGCCGGTCCACGGGTGCGGCACCGTGAAGGGACCGGAGGGCCGTCGCACCGGGAAGGAGCCGTACGTTGGAGCCCGTCGAGGCACTGGAGCGGATCGCCTTTCTGCTGGAGCGGCAGGGTGCCGTGACCTATCGCGTCGAGGCGTTCCGTAACGCCGCAGCGGCGATCAGCGGACTGTCCGTGGACGAACTGCACCAACGCGCCGACAGCGGCTCACTCGCGCGCCTCAAGGGGCTCGGGCCGAAAACCACCCGGGTGGTCGAAGAGGCCCTGGCCGGGGTGCGGCCGGTATATCTGGCGCACCTGGAGGACGAGGCGGGCGGCCCGCTGGTGGAGGGAGAGCAGGGTCAGCGGATGCGGCAGGCGCTGCGCGGCGACTGCCATCTGCACTCGGACTGGTCGGACGGCGGCAGCCCGGTCGAGGCGATGGCCCGGGCCGCCCGTGACCTCGGCCATGAGTGGTGCGTACTGACCGACCACTCCCCCCGGCTCACCGTCGCCCGCGGGCTGAGCGCCGACCGGCTGCGGCAGCAGCTGTCGCTGGTCGCGGAGGTGAACGAACAGCTGGCGCCGTTCCGGCTGTTGACCGGGATCGAGTGCGACATCCTCGACGACGGCAGCCTCGACCAGGAGCCGGAGCTGCTGGAACAGCTGGATGTGGTGGTGGCGTCGGTGCACTCCAAACTGCGGATGGACCGGGCGCCGATGACCCGCCGGCTGCTGGCCGCGGTGCGCAATCCGCTCGTGGACGTCCTGGGGCACTGCACCGGGCGGCTGCGCACCCGCAAACCCCGCCCGGAGTCGCAGTTCGACGCCGCAGAGGTGTTCGCGGCCTGCGCCGAGCACCACACGGCGGTGGAGATCAACTGCCGCCCGGAGCGCCTGGACCCCCCGCGCCGGCTGCTGCACGAGGCCCTGGACGCGGGATGCCTCTTCGCCATCGACACCGATGCCCATGCGCCGGGGCAACTGGACTGGCAGATCTACGGCTGTGCCCGCGCCGAGGAGTGCGGCGTACCGGCGGACCGGGTCATCAACACCTGGACGCAACGTCAGCTGGCCACCTGGACCCGGACGGGCCGTACGCCGCGGCGCTGAGCTGTGGCCCGGTCAGGCGGGCGAGGGTGCGGGTGCCGGGGCGACCGCGGGCGTGGCCGGGGTGAGCCGCAGCGCCACGACGTAGGCCACCACCACCGCGACGATCACCAGCGGCATGACGGTGAGTCCGTTGGTGCCCATGAGCAGCGTCGCCAGCAGCACCGACGTCATCGGCAGCCGGAGCATCGCCACCGCCATCGCGCCGACGCCCATCGCGAAGGCCGGAGTGAGCGACAGACCGGGCAGATGGGCCAGGACAACCCCGCCCGCCGCGCCGAGGAACAGCGCCGGGAAGATCGGGCCGCCCCGGAAAGCGCTCAGCGACGCGCAGTACGCCAGGCTCTTGCACAGCACCAGGAGCAGCAGCGCCGGCACCGAGTAGCCGGCGCTGTCCCGGAAGAGCGTGCCCAGCGCCGACTGCCCCGAATAGAGCATCTCGGTGGCGGGCTTGCCGGTGGCCGCGGCGAACCCGACCGCCAGCGCACCGACCACCAGCCCCATCACCACCGTCGCCGGCACCCGATGACGCACCACGTGCGCCTTGAGGACCAGTGCGAGCCGCCGTACACCGGTCGCCAGGAACGCCGCGGCCACCCCGATAACCAGGGCCCAGCCGAACTCCGGCACGGTCGGCCCCGCCGCCTTGGGGATGTCGTGCAGCGCGAGCGAGTACGTACCGAGCCCGGTCCAGTCCCCCAGCCCGGTGAAGATCAGCGCGCCGATACCGGACGCCAGCAGTCCGGGGAGCAGCATCATCCCCAGCATCGGACCAGCCAGCCCGGCCACCTCCATCAGCAGGAACGCGCCCAGGAGCGGGGAGCCGAGCAGCGCGCTGACCGCCGCGAAACTGCCGGCGGCGCCCACCGCGGCGACGGCCTGCTCCGGCATCCCCCGGTTGATCAGCCGTACGGCGCCTACGGACAGCCCGCCGCCGAGGGCGATGAGCGGCGCCTCCGGGCCGAGCACCGCGCCGAAGCTGAGGGAGGCCAGGGCCGCCAGCACAATGCCGGGCAGCGCGGAGAGCGGGGGCGCACCGCTCAGCGCCAGCCCGTCGGCCGGCTCATGGCCGCCGTTGCCCGGCAGCCGGCGGATCGTCAGTCCCACCAGCAGTCCGGCCACCATCAGCATCGGCACCGGCCACCACAGCGGCGTCCCTGCGAAGCCCAGCGCGCGCGGCAGATCGTGGTAGATCAGCGGTTCCAGTTCATGGACCAGCGCGAGAAACCCGAAGGCAACGGCACACACCGGGAAGCCGATCACCGCCGCGATCAGCAGCAGCTTCAGATATCCGCGGGTGCGCACCAGCGCGTAGGGGTCCTGCGGCACACCGGCCGGCGCCTCGCCGACCGGGCCGGTGGGGCCGACCGACATCGCCTCGCCTCCTCGCCGCCGCCAGAAGGAGCCTGCCACGGGCACCGCCGGGCGACGCGCACGACGCGAACGGGAACACCCGAACGCCGCCGCGCCCGCTGGGACGACTCACCCTTGCGAGGCCGCCGCTTCCCTGAGCGCGGTCAGCACCGGGCGGAACAGCGGATGCTCCTCGGCTCCGCGGCGCACCGCGGCGAACACCCGGCGGGTGGGGGCCACCCCGTCGACGGGCCGGACCACCACCCCCGTGAGGTCCATGTCGCGCAGCGCCGAGCGCGGGACGAGGGCCACGCCCGCCGCGGCCGAGGCGAGCGCGACCACAGCGCGGAAGTCGTCGGAGGAGTGCTCCAGGCGGGGCTGGAATCCGGCGTACTCGCAGGCCAGGACGACCACGTCATGGCAGGGGTTGCCCTGGTACGGGCCGATCCAGGGGTCCTCGGCGAGATCGGCGAGGGCCACCTGTGCGGCGTCGGCGAGGCGGTGGCCGGGCGGCAGCACCGCGTCGAACGGCTCGGCGTAGAGCGGCACCCGGGTCAGCCGGGGGTCGTCGGCCCGCGGCGCGCCCCGGTATTCGACGGCCACCGCCACCTCGACCTGCCGGTCGAGGACCATCCGCAGGCTGGCGTCGCCCTCGGCGTCCTGCACCCGGACCCGGATGCCGGGCGCGGAGCGGGCGAGCGCGGTGAGCGCGGGGGCGACGACCAGGCCGATGCCGGTGGCGAAGGCCGCGACGGTCACCGTGCCGGCCTCGCCCGAGCCGTACGCGGCGAGCTCGGACTCGGCGCGCTCCAGCTGGGCGAGGACGGCATTGGCGTGGGTGAGCAGGATGGCGCCCGCGGCGGTCAGCCGGACGCCGCGGGCGCTGCGCTCCACGAGGCGGTGGCCGGTCTCCTGTTCCAGGGCGGCCAGCTGCTGGGAGACCGCCGAGGGCGTGAGATAGAGCGCGGCGGCCGCGGCGGTGACCGTGCGGTGGTCGGCCACCGCACGGAGGATGTGCAGCCGGCGTGCTTCGATCATGTGGCCATTTTCTCAGGCCGGACCGGCAGTGCGCGTCACTCCGCGGCCTCGGCCTCCAGGGCGGCCTTCGCCGCCACGAAGGCGTCCACCGCGCGGTTGACGTCCTCGGTGGAGTGGGCGGCCGACAGCTGTACGCGGATCCGCGCCTGGCCCTGCGGGACGACGGGGTAGGAGAAGCCGATCACATACACCCCGCGCTCCAGCAGCAGCTCCGCCATCCGGGCCGCCCGGGCCGCGTCGCCGATCATCACGGGGGCGATGGCGTGGTCCCCGGGGAGGACGTCAAAGCCCTCCTCGGTCATCCGGGAGCGGAACAGCGCGGTGTTGGCGTGCAGCCGCTCGCGCAGCTCACCGGCCGACTCCAGCAGGTCGAGCACCTTCAGCGAGGCGGCGGCGATCACCGGGGCGAGCGAGTTGGAGAAGAGGTACGGGCGCGAGCGCTGGCGCAGCAGGGCGACGATCTCGGCGCGGGCCGCGACATAGCCGCCGGAGGCGCCGCCGAGGGCCTTCCCGAGGGTGCCGGTGATGATGTCGACGCGGTCCATGACGTCGTGGAGTTCGGGGGTGCCGCGGCCGCCGGGGCCGACGAAGCCGACCGCGTGCGAATCGTCGACCATCACCATGGCGCCGTAGCGCTCGGCCAGGTCACAGATCTCGCCCAGCGGCGCCACATAGCCGTCCATGGAGAAGACGCCGTCGGTGACGATCAGCTTGCGGCCCGCGCCCCCTTCGGACGCCTCCTTCAACTGGCGTTCCAGATCGGCCATGTCGCGGTTGGCGTAGCGGAAGCGGCGGGCCTTGCACAGCCGGATGCCGTCGATGATCGAGGCGTGGTTGAGGGCGTCGGAGATCACCGCGTCGTCCGGACCGAGGAGGGTCTCGAAGACACCGCCGTTGGCGTCGAAGCAGGAGGAGTAGAGGATGGTGTCCTCCTGGCCGAGGAAGCCGGCGATCCGCTGCTCCAGCTCCTTGTGGACCTCCTGGGTGCCGCAGATGAAGCGGACCGAGGCGAGGCCGTAGCCCCAGCGGTCGAGCGCTTCATGGGCGGCCGTGACGACCTCGGGGTGGTCGGCGAGGCCGAGGTAGTTGTTGGCGCAGAAGTTGAGGACCTCACCGGCGGCGCCGCCCGCGGTGACCGCGACGGTGGCGGACTGCGGGGTACCGATGACGCGCTCGGGCTTGTGCAGTCCGGCGGCGCGGATCTCGTCGAGGGTGGTGCGCAGTTCGTCGCGTACGGAGTCATACATGCGGGTGCTCCTTAGGGGTGCGGTGGGCGAGTGAGCCAAAGGGGCGCGCCGGTGTCGAGAGGCCGAGCGCGCGCAGGCCCGACGGAGGAGGGCTGAGCACGGTCGGTCTCTCGACACCGGCTGTTGTGCCCCGGAGGCGAACCGAGCCGCAATCAAACAGCCCAGTCGAGGATGATCTTGCCGCTGCGGCCGCTGGCGGCGTCGTCGAAGGCGGCGTCGAAGTCCTGGTAGGGGTAGCGGCCGGTGATCACGGGCGAGAGGTCGAGCCCGCCTTCGAGCAGGACGGACATCGCGTACCAGGTCTCGAACATCTCCCGGCCGTAGATGCCCTTGATCGTGATCATGGAGGTGACGATCCGGGACCAGTCGACGGGGAAGTCCTCGGCGGGCAGGCCGAGCACGGCGATCCGGCCGCCGTGCGTCATGTTGGCGATCATGTCGCGCATCGCCTCGGGGCGGCCTGACATCTCCAGTCCGATGTCGAAGCCCTCGCGCAGGCCCAGCTCCCGCTGCCCGTCGGCGATGGTCGCCTCGGCGATGTTGAGGGCGAGGCTGACGCCGGTCTTGCGGGCCAGTGCGAGCCGGGCCTCGCTGACGTCGGTGATCATGACGTTGCGGGCGCCGGCGTGCCGGGCGACGGCCGCGGCCATGATGCCGATCGGCCCGGCGCCGGTGATCAGCACGTCCTCGCCGACCAGCGGGAACGACAGCGCGGTGTGCACCGCGTTGCCGAACGGGTCGAAGACGGCGGCGATGTCGAGGTCGACGGGCACCCGGTGCACCCACACGTTGGTGGCGGGCAGTGCCACGTACTCGGCGAAGGCGCCGTCCCGGCCGACGCCGAGGCCGACGGTGGAGCGGCACAGATGGCGGCGGCCGGCCAGACAGTTGCGGCACTTCCCGCAGACCAGATGGCCTTCGCCACTGACCAGGTCGCCGGCCTTGACGTCGGCCACGTCGCGGCCGGTTTCCACCACCTCGCCGACGAATTCATGGCCGAGAATCAACGGGGTGTCCACGGCCTGCTGGGCCCAGCCGTCCCAGGCGCGAATGTGCAGATCCGTGCCGCAGATGCCGGTGCGCAGGACCTTGATCAGTACATCGCCCGGGCCGATTGCCGGTTCCGGCACGTCCATGAGCCGGAGTCCCGGCTCCGCCTTCTGCTTGACCAGTGCCTTCACCGTGGTGGCTCCCGTACGTAACCGTGACCTGCCGGGGGCGCATCTCGGCCACCCGATCTTCGTCAGGAAATCTTCCGTACCTCGGCCGCCGGGTCCATCGAGGTTTTCTTAAATGCGGTCACAGCTGGCCTTTACGCCCGTCCTGCCGCGGGTCCGGGGCGGGCGGACCGGGGAGTGTAGGGAGTCGCAACCGCGAACGTCGGAATTCATCACAGGTTGAGTGCCCATGAGCCTGGGGCGGGCGGCACTACGTAGGACTGGATGCAACCCCACACGGGTGCTGACGCGACGCACCGCGGCCTCCCGTGTGCATCGTTCCTGTGCGTCCCTGGAGGTCAGTGAATTGAGCCACCGACATGTGAACAAGCGGACGGGCGCCATCGCCGGCGCGGCCGTGGTCGCCATCGCGGGCGCCGCGATCCTGCTCCCCAACGCCAATGCGAGCACGGACCAGCCCGCCGCCCTGCGGACCTTCAGCGCCCCTGCGGCCACCCAGGTGGCGACGGCCCTCAAGGCCGATCTCGGGGACCAGGCCGCCGGCTGGTACCTGGACGGTGCGAACGGCCACCTGGTCATGAACGTCCTCTCGGAGGATGACGCGGCGAGCGTGCGGGCCAAGGGCGCCGTCGCCAAGGTCGTGCACAACAGCCTCACCGCCCTCAAGTCCGGTGCCCAGAGCCTGCGGGAGAACGCCTCGGTGCCCGGCACGGCCTGGTCGATCGATCCGAAGACCAACAAGATCGTGGTGCTGGCCGACAAGACGGTCACCGGCGCCAAGATGGCCATGCTCAGCAAGGTGACCGACAAGATGGGCGCCGAGATGGTCACCGTCAAGCGGTCCCGCGGTGAGTTCAAGCGGTTCGACGGCGGAGAGATGGGCGGTGCGGCGAACGGCATCGGGGGCGGCTCGGCGAACGCCAACGGGGGCGGTGCGGCGAACGGCAACAACGGCGGGGCCGCGGGAAGTGCGGCAGGCGGCAACGCGGGCGATGCGGCGGGCAGTTCGGCCGGCGACGACGGGCAGGGGGGCGGCGGTGGCGCAGCCGCCGGGCCGGTCGGCGGCAGTGCCATCTTCGGCGGCAACGCCCGCTGCTCGCTCGGCTTCAACGTCACGGTCAAGGGCGCCCCCGCGTTCCTGACGGCGGGGCACTGCGGCAACGACTCGAAGACCTGGTCGGCGGACCAGGGCGGCGGCCAGCCGCTGGGCACCGTCGCCGACTCCCAGTTCCCGAAGACCGACTTCGCGCTGGTCACCTACGACGACAAGGCCGCCCAGCCGCAGAGCGCGGTCGACCTGGGCAACGGCAGCACGCAGGAGATCACCAAGGCCGCGGAGGCCGCGGTCGGCATGAAGGTGCAGCGGTCCGGCTCCACCACCGGTCTCCACGACGGCACCGTCACCGGCCTGGACGCCACGGTGAACTACGGCAACGGCGATATCGTCAACGGCCTCATACAGACGGATGTCTGCGCGGAGCCCGGCGACAGCGGCGGCGCGATGTTCTCCGGCGACTCGGCCGTCGGACTGACCTCGGGCGGCAGCGGCGACTGCACCCAGGGCGGCGAGACCTTCTTCCAGCCGGTCACCGACGCCCTCGAAGCCACCGGGGCGGAGATCGGCGCCGGGGGCGGCGCGGGCGGCGGCGATGCGGGTGCCGGGGGTGCCGGTGACGCGGGTGCCGGCGGTGCCGGTGACGCGGGTGCCGGAAGTGCCGGTGACGCCGGTGCGGGAAGCGCCGGTGCCGGTGACGCGGGCGCGGGAAGCGCAGGTGCCGGTGACGCAGGTGCGGCGAACGCCGGTGCGGGTGACGCCGGTGCCGGCGCGCAGGACCCGGACGCCCAGGACCCCGGCACGGGCGCGCAGGACCCCACCACGGCCGGCGGTGACCCCCTCAACTGACCACAGGAACAAGGAGATTCGTGCTCCAGTCGGCGGCCCCGTCCACCCCGCAGAGGGGCGGGCGGGGCCGCCGGGTGGTACGGGGCCCCTGAGTATGGCGGAACCATAGCGACCGCCCACGGAGCGGTGCCAGAATTACCGGCCCTACTCCGACCCTTTCCTCAGGGGCACCATGGTGTCGAACGAAGTCGATTCCCATATCCCCGTCTTCCGCGGAGCCGGTCATCTGCTCCGCCTGACAGCCGATCTGGTGCGCAGGCCACGGCGCCGGGAGTGTCCGGAACCGGTGCGGCATCGCGGAGTGGCACAGGGCCGGGAAGGCCTGCCGGTGGTCTGTCTGGTGGCCGGCGACGACCACACCGCACTCGCCAAGGGCATCAGCTACTTCCTCAGCCACGCCGACCCCCGACGGGTGCCGCACGTCCTCTACGACCTCGGAGCCGACTCCGCACCCTCCTCGCCCGACTCCGTCGAGGCGGTACGCCGTACCCTGGAGCACCTGGCGAAGGGCTTCGCCCGCAGCGTCAACGGCAGCGACGGACGGGTCCGTTTCCGCCGCTTCGGCCTGGTCAACTGGCTGACCCAGCTCGGTGCGGACAGCGGCCCCGGCCACCCCGGCCACATCGAGGGCAATGACCACTCCCTGCTCCAGGCCCTGCGGGAGCGGGAGTTCCGGCGCCGGAGGCTGTTCGGCCTGCTGCGCTCGCCGGAGACCGAGCTCGCGGTGGACGGCACGGTGCCGTGGTGGGTCTGGCTGTTCGCGGTCCATGTCTTTCCGCTCGCCTGGTTCCGGATCCGCCGCGGACTGGGCCGCGAGTACCGCTGGCTGCTCAACCAGCCCTATCTCGCACCGCGCGATCCGGGCACCTTCACCGGGTTCGCCGAGCGGCTGACCGCACCCCACAACCAGGTGGAAGACCCGGACCAGTTACGGAAGTTGATGGTCAACGCGTTCCTGGAGGATCTGCGGGTCGCGTTCCGCCGCCGCATCTGGCGGCCCCGTACGGCCCGCCGCACCGCGTACTGCGTGGCGCTGCTGGACGGCATGGGTCCGGACACCTGCGGCCATCAACTGCTCCAGACGATCATCGATGTACGCAATGAGACCGGCGCCTTCGACCCGCTGCTGGTCATCAGCTGCGGCGCCGAGCCGCCCGCCGACGGCACCCAGGTCCGCGCGGACTGGGGACACCGCTCGCTGTGGGAGCTCACCGACCGGCTCTACGGCGGCTGGCGCGAGACCTTCCTGCACCAGGGCCGGGCCCGCAACCGCGCGCCCTGGTACCTGCCGGTCACCGTGCCGCGGCTGATGCCGCCGTCCCATGAGAGCTATGAGCTCACCCGACGGCTGGAGGTCGCCCAGGACGCCCGGCTGCGGATCCCCGAACCGCCGTTATGGGCCCGCCGGACGGCGTCCGTCCTGGCAGCCTGCGCGGTGACCGTCGCGCTGCTGGCCGCGGGCGCACTCGTACTGCGCTCCGAGAGCAACTACCGGCAGGCGCACTGCGGTCTGAGCCGCTTCGACGACGATGCGGCCACCCTGCTCACGGCGGAGACCGGCGAGTGCATCGGGGTGGCGCGGCACGGCTTCACCTTCCACTCCCCCGACCCGTCGCTCAACAAGACGTTGCAGACCATCTACGCCCAGAACACCCGCGCCGAGGAGGCGCACAAGGCGTCGCCGCAGCGCCCCTTCGTCACCCTCGTCCATCTGTCCGCGCTGCTCAGCGTCTCGGGCAAGGCCACCGGCCAGCTCGCCTACGGGCGCGAGGCGTTGCAGGGCGCGGCGAGCGCCCAGTCCCGGCAGCTGCGCAGCACCGGCAGCACCGAACCCATCCTGCGGATCCTCCCCGCCAACGCCGGCTCGGGGATGCGCTTCGGCACACGGGTGGTGGACATCCTGGAACGGCTCCAGCAGCAGGACCCGTCCCTCGTGGGCGTCACCGGACTCGACCAGAGCCGGGAGGCGACCAACCGGACGATCCGGAGACTGACCGCGGCGGGGCTGCCGATGGTGGCCACGACGCTGTCCGCGGACTCCCTGGTGCGGCAGTCACCCATGTACTTCCAGGTGTCGCCGCAGAACACCCGGGAGGCGGATGTCGCCGCGGCCTACGCCGACCACGTCGTGGAGCGGGACGGACGGAAGCCGGCCCGCAAGGTGCGGATCATCGGCTCCGCCGACCCCAGCGACACCTACAGCAAGACCCTCAGCGATGATGTCGCCGCACGCTTCCGGGCCCGTGGATTCGCGGTCGAGAAGGTGTCGTTCACCCCTCCCCCGTCCCCGGGCGAGGAACCCTCCTCGGACGCCCCCGGCCCCGGGGCGGTCGGCCGGCGGAGCTGTTCCTACCGGGGACTGGTGTTCTTCGCGGGGCGTTCGGAGGACTTCGAGTCGCTGCTCGGCGGCATCAGCGAGTCCTGCAACTCGGCCCCGCCCACGCTCATCGGCGGTGACGACGTGGCCCGGCTGGCCGCCGACGCGGACCGCCGGGAGCACTACCCGGGGATCCCGTACGACTTCCTGGACTTCACCCTCGGCTCGGCGCGCTGCGACGGGACCAGCGAGCTGTACGCGGAACTGAGCCGGATCTTCCACGACGAGTGCGCCAAGGTCCCCAACTCCTCGCTGGACGGGCATGCCGCGCTCGGCTTCGACGCCGTCAAGCTGTATGTGAACGCGGTCAAGCAACTGCGCGAGGAGGCCGCGCAGATGCCGCTGACCCCGCAGGCGGTGTGGCATGCGATCAGCGGTGTGCACGGCGACCAGGCGCTCGACGGAGAGAGCGGCATCATCAGCTTCGGCGGCGATGTGGACCGCCAGGTGCCGCTGGACAAGCTGCTGTCGGTACAGCACATCGACGGGGTGGGCCGGCCCACCCAGGCCGGGTTCTGCGGTCGGGTCGGCGGCCGTACCCAGTCGTCGTGGTGTCCGCCGCTGGAACCGGAGAAGGGCCGCTGACCCAGGGCGTCAGGACGAGGTGACGGTGAAGATGCCGCCGTCGGGGTCACGGACGACGGCCTGGTATCCCGCACCGTCGGCGGTGCCGGTCACGGGGGTGACGGTGCCGCCGGCGGCCACCGCGGCGGCCGTCACCTTCTCGATGTCATGGACCGGGAAGTGGACGTGCCAGCGGGGGCGCACCCGGGGGTCCGGGGCCGACTCGACGGCGCCGCCGCGCAGCGTGGCCACGATATGGCTGCCGTCGCGGACGATCACCTGGTCGTGTTCGTAGGTCACATCGCAGCCGCCCGGCTTCTCCGAGGCCCAGTCGAAGACCTCGGCGTAGAAGATGGCGGCCTCGAAGGCATCGCGGGTGCGCAGCTCCAGACAGGCGGGGGCGTTGCCCTGCCCGACCGACCAGGCCAGCGTCTGGCCCTCCCAGAATCCGAAGGAGGCGCCGTCACGGTCGGCGGCGAGGGCGGCGCGCCCGGGGCCGAGCTTGAGGGGGCCGACCGCGACCGTCGCTCCGCGCTCACGGATCTTGTCCGCGGTCTCATCGGCGTTCTCCACCGCGAAGTACGACGTCCAGGCCACCGCGACCCGGTAGCTCTGGGCGAGGGCACCGATACCGGCGACCGGCTCCCCGTCGGCCATGGCGATGGAGAACTCCTCGCCGAGGCTGGCCGGGCGGAAGTGCCACCCCAGGACGGCGGAGTAGAACGCCTGCGCCGCATCCAGGTCAGTGGTGAGCAAACTGACCCAGCACGGAGCGCCCCGTACCGGCGTCGTGGGGCCATGGGCCACCATCATCTGCCTCCTGTCGCTCGCACCCCCTCCCACTGTGCCAGCGACCCAGCGGGGCCGCACCAAGGGCACACCTCGCCCGCAGCGCGGTTGTGCCGGTCTTGATCAGGCTCGATGCTGTAAATACGAACCGGGCTGGGTTGAACCATGAACGCATGGATCGCGGCGGAGCGCGCCGACTTCCGTGGCCCGCTCGACGTCACCAGGGCGGCCACAGCGGTACTGGACGCCCACGACGTGGTCGTCGGGTGGAGCCCGACGGCCCGGCGGCTGCTGGGGTATTCGCCGGAGGAGATCATCGGCCGCCCTCTGGAGACGTTCCTGCCGGCCGCCGACGCGGCCGGTCCCGTGTGGGCCGAACGGCTGCCGGAGGCCTCACTGAGCGGCATCGAGCCCCGTACGGCGCGACACCGCGACGGCCGGCTGCTACGGGTGGCGATCAGCACCTGCCGGCTGAGCCCCGCGCACGGGGGCGTCGCCGGGGCGCCGGCCCGCATCCTCGTGGCGGCGGGGCTGGACGCACAGCAGATGTGGGAGTCCCAGCAGTCGATGCTGGAGGGGCTGGCGACGCAGTCCCCGGTGGCGCTCGGCATCTACGACAGGGACCTCCGGCTGACCTGGGCGAATGCCGCGTTCGTGCGGGAGATCGGGTTGCCGCTGCAAGAGTTCCTCGGCACCCGGGCCGAGGCGCTGTACCCCGACGGGGAGTTCGTGACCGAGGGGTATCCGCGCACGCTCGACGCGGTGATGAACCGGGTCCTGGAGACCGGGGAGCCGGTCCTCGATCTGCACTTCATCGGCCAGCAGCCCTCCGAGCCGGGGCCCGATCACGTCTGGTCCTGCTCCTACTACCGGCTGCTGGATCCCCGTGGGCAGGTGCTCGGGGTGTGCGAGGACACCTTCGACATCACCGACCGCTACCAGGCGCAGCGGCGGCTGAACCTCCTGGTGGCGGCCGGCAGCCGGATCGGCACCACGCTCGATATGGCCGTCACCGCCCGGGAGATGACCGAGGTCACGGTGCCGGACTTCGCCTCCTCGGTCACCGTGGACCTGGTCCGGTCCGTACTGGAGGGCGAGGAGCCGGAGCCGGGCGACGGCACCCTGCCCACCCTCGTCCGGGTCGCCACCCGCTCCGCCGGCGACCCGGCCGCCGCACCGCACAGCCCGTACCGCGTCGAGTACCCGCCGGGCTCGCTCCCGTACCGCAGTCTGTCCTCCGGCGGCATCGTGCGCACGGAGAGCTCCATGGTCGTACCGCTGCGGGCCGGCGGCACCGCGATGGGGCTGGTCACCTTCAGCCGCGGGGCGGAGCCCCCGGTGTTCGACAGGGGCGAGATCGAGCTCGCCGATGAGCTGGTGACCCGTACCGCGGTGTGCCTGGACAACGCCCGCCGCTTCACCCGGGAGCACGCCGCCGCGCTGACCTTGCAGCACCATCTGCTGCCGCAGCATCTGCCCGAGCAGTCCGCGGTCGATCTGGCCTACCGCTATCTGCCCAGCGACGACCGGGGCGGGGTCGGCGGCGACTGGTTCGACGTCGTCGGGCTGTCCGGCACCCGGGTCGGGCTGGTCGTCGGGGACGTGGTCGGCCACGGTCTGCGGGCGGCGGCGACCATGGGGCGGCTGCGGACGACCGTCCGGGCGCTGGCCCGGCTGGATCTCACCCCCGACGAGCTGCTGAGCCGGCTGGACGACCTGGTGGGGCAGCCCGCGGAGGACGGCGCGGCCCCGTCCGGCGCCGACGCCGGTCCGGACGATGTGGCCACCGGCGTGACCTGCCTCTACGCCGTCTATGACCCGGTCTCCCGGCACTGCACCATGGCGCGGGCCGGGCATCTGCCTCCGGCCGTGGTCGACCCCAGGCGCGGCCTGTACTTCCCGGATCTGCCGGCCGGCCCGCCGCTGGGCCTCGGCGGGCTGCCGTTCGAGTCGCTGGAGATCGAGCTGCCGGTGGGCAGTCTGCTCGCGCTGTTCACCGACGGGCTGGTGGAGGCCCGCAACCGGGACGTCGACGAGGGGCTGGAGATCCTGGGCCGGGTGCTGGCCGAGCACCGCCGGCCGCTGGAGGAGCTGTGCGACCGCGCCCTGGAGGAGCTGCTGCCGGACGGACCGGCCGCCGACGACTCGGCGCTGCTGCTGGTGCGCACCCGCGAGCTGGACGTACGGCAGGTGGCGGCGTGGGAGCTGCCCGCCGAACCGGCCGCCGTGGGCAAGGCCCGGGAGCTGGCCACCGGGCAGTTGGCGCAGTGGGGCCTGGCGGAGCTGTCGTACGCGACCGAGCTCGCGGTCAGCGAGCTGGTCACCAATGCCGTACGGCACGCCTCGGGGCCGCTGCACCTGCGGCTGTTGCGTGATCTGACCCTGCTGACCGAGGTCTCGGACACCGGCCACACCTCGCCGCACCTCCGGCACGCCGCCGGCGACGACGAGGGCGGGCGGGGGCTGTTCATCGTCGCGCAGCTGGTGCAGCGCTGGGGCACCCGTTACACGCCGTACGGCAAGACGATCTGGACCGAGCAGGCGTTTCCGCCGCGGTATCCCGGGGCCCCGAGGCCGGTCGGCTGACCGATGGCACGAGAAAAGGCCCTGCGCACGTCGTGCGGGTGTTCGGACACGGTCCCATCATGGAAACAAGCGAGGTCCCGGCGACTCGGCGGGCGCGGACACGAGGAGGACCTGTGACGAGCAATGGCACCGAGGAATCGGCCGCACACCGGCCGGCCGAGCTGTACACCGGCAGCGAACGGCCCTACGACCCGGAAGACCTGGTGAAGGCGTCCGGACGGGAACCCACCCCGCAGACCCTGGAGTGGGCCAGGCGTCTGATCGCAGAGGAAGGGCCCGGCGCCATCGAGCGGTATCTGCCGTGAGTCCTTGTTGAGAACCGCACCCCGTGCCATGGCACGGGGTGCGGTGGCGTACGGAGGTCTGCCGGGATGCGGAAAACCGCTTGCGGCGGCCCGCGACGGTCGGCAAGATCCCCTCGGCCGCTTCCGCGGCGCGCTCCGGACCCCCTGCGACGTTCCTCGCCGCTCCCGGCGCCCGGTGCCTCCCGGCCTCCGGCTCACCGGCCTCCGCTTCTCCGACGCAAGGAATCCCTCACCTCATGACCATCGAACGCGTCTCCCCGCCCGTCCGCGCCGGCGAGCGGGAGACCCTGCGCGGCTTTCTCGACTTCCACCGGACCACGCTCGCGATGAAGGCCGAGGGCCTCTCCGACGAGGAGCTGCGCCGGCAGTCCATGCCGCCCTCCACGCTCTCCCTGCTCGGTCTGGTCCGGCACATGGCCGAGGTGGAGCGCAGCTGGTTCCGCCGGGTGATCAACGGCGAGGACCTGCCCCTGGTCTGGTCGGCCGAGGGCGACTACCAGGCGGCCTACGACGCGAGCGAGGCCACCGGTGCGGAGGCCTTCGCCGCCTGGCAGACGGAGGTCGCCCACTCCCGCCGCATCGAGGAGGCCGCCCCCTCCCTCGACATCACCGGCTACCAGCCCCGCTGGGACGAACATGTCTCGCTGCGCCTCGTCATGCACCACCTCATCCACGAATACGCCCGCCACAACGGCCACGCCGACTTCCTCCGGGAAGGCATCGACGGCGCGGTGGGGGCGTGAACGGGCAGCTGCCTCAGCCCAGTTCGAGGCTGGTCACGCCGTAGGTGAGGTGCTGCTCCGCCGGCGGGACCTGTCCTGTGTACATGCGTACCGTGTGTGACCTGGGGGTCAGGCCGCGGCTCGTGGCCAGGGTATGGGCGGCGCTCCGGGGTTCGGGGATGTCGAGGAAGACCTCGGCCGACGGTTCCACGGAGGCGGTGAGGGCGTCGAACAGCGCCTCGGCGGCCTGCGGGGTCTCGGCGAAGAGCGGGCCGATGCGGTGGCCCGTGTGGGCCGGGCGCAGCACTCCGTAGCCCGCGATCCCGCCGTCGCGGACGTACGCGCGGGCGGTGTGGCCGGGGGCGGTCAGCCAGCGGGTGAGGAAGGCGCGCCGGTCGGCGGGGAAGCAGCGGCGGTCATAGGCGGCGAGCGCGTCGAGATGTGCGCCGGTGACGGCGACGACCTCCGACGGTGGTGGTGTGCCGGGGCCGTTGGGGCGTCCGCCGTAGCGGACGGTCTGGTAGGCGGGGGTGAACCCGGCGCGCCGGTAGGTGGCTTGCTGGGCGGGGACCGCGTCCAGACCGACGGTACGGGCGCCGGCGTGCGGGACGGCGGCGCGCCAGGTGGCGAGGCCCAGGCCCTGGCCGCGGTGGTCGGGGTGGACGAGGTAGTAGCCCAGGAAGGCGTAGGCGGCCGAGTAGTTGACGACGGAGACCGCGGAGACCGGCCGGCCGGCGCGGCGGCCGAGGAAGAAGCCCGCCGGGTCGGTGGGGTGGAAGCAGTCGGTGTCGTCGCGGCCGGGGTTCCACTCCTCGTCGGCGGCCCACCGGGCCACCTGCTGCCAGTCGTCCGCCGAGGCGGTGGTGACGGTGAGGTCGCCTGACGCGGAGGCCTGTCGGGGGGCGTTCGGGCGCGGGTCTTCGATGGTGGGCGGCATACCGGGGTCGTCCCTTCTGGTGGGGGCAGGGGGCGGATGCGGGCATGTCATGGCGTCAAGTACGAGGGTGGGGCGGGCCGTTGAGCGGGCCGGCCCGCCCGTCGTACGGACTGCGGAACTGCCGGTGGAGCAGGGCCGGACTCTAGATCAGGTCCATCGCCGCGACCTCGTCAGGGCGGCCGTAGCTGACCGGGCCCTGAAAGCGGCGGCGGGCGGTGGCGAACCACCACACGGTGGCGATGATCAGCACCACCGCGAGGGCGATGGGCGCGTAGTTGAACGAGGCGGGCGTGATCGGGGACGCCTGCGGCAGCATGAACAGCACATTGCTGATCAGGATCCAGGTCACCGCGATCGCCGCGACGGGCCGTCCGTAGCGGCCGAGGTTCCACGGTCCGGCCTGGAAGTCGTCGAGTCGCAGCCGCAGGAAGATGGGCACGGCGTAGGCGAGGAACAGGCCGACGACATTGACGCTCACCACCGCGGTGAAGGCGGTGTGCGACCACCAGCCGGGCAGCACCAGCACCAGCGGGCAGGCCGCCGCGAGCCATACGGCGTTGACGGGGGTGCGGGTGCGCGCGGAGACCGAGTGCCACCAACGGGAGCCGGGCATCGCGCCGTCCCGGGAGAAGGCGAAGATCTGCCGGGTATTGCTGGTCATGTTGGCGAGGCCGCAGAACAGCATGGCGCCGATAACGATCAACAACAGGAACTTCGCGGTGCTTTGGCCGAGCGCGTCGATGAGAATCTGTACCGGCGGCGCATCGGCACGCGCGGCACTGCCGTAGTCACGGATTGCATACACCAGCGCGAGCATCAGGATCAGCCCGGTGATCGCCGAGCAGGTGATGGCCCGCATGATGCCCCTGGGCGCGTTGACCGTTGCCTTCACGGTTTCTTCGGACATGTGGAAACTGCCGTCGAACCCGGTGAACGTCCAGCTGGTGACCAGCAGTCCCAGCATTCCGCCGTACATCGCGTTGGTGAAGCCGGTGTTGTTGACGAAGTGCGTGGCGAAAGACGGTGATTGATGGTGATCGGGGATGAAGGTCAGCGCGCCGACGATCACCACCATCCCGATCAGCAGCCACCACACGGAAATCCGGTTCAGCAGTGCGACCAGCCGCACGGTATACGTGTTGGCCAGCGCCTGGACGAGCAGGATGGCGGCGGTGATGCCGACGGTCTGCTGCGGCGTCGGCTCATAGGACGGCCACTGCATGGCGAGGAACGCCTGGATGAAGGTGGCGGCCGCGAAGTTGGTGGCCGCCGTACCGCCGACCTGTCCGACGAAGTTCAGCCAGCCCGTGTACCAGGACCAGGCGCCCTGATGCCGCTTGGCCAGCTTGCCGGCCGAGAAGTAGAGCGCGCCGCTGGTCGGGTAGGCGGAGGCGATCTCGCCCATCGCGGCGCCGACGAACAGCACCATGACCGATACCCCGACCCAGCCGAAGATGAGAATCCGCG
Source organism: Streptomyces sp. NPDC034111 (assembly GCF_055575375.1). Taxonomy (NCBI): domain Bacteria; kingdom Bacillati; phylum Actinomycetota; class Actinomycetes; order Kitasatosporales; family Streptomycetaceae; genus Streptomyces; species Streptomyces sp. NPDC034111. The sequence continues at coordinate 69,493 of NZ_JBVIST010000016.1, forward strand.
GGCCGCCGGCATTCATGCCGAATCCGAAGGAGGAAAAGATTCCAGAAATGATGTTGATGATGGTGAAGGAGATGGCGAAATTGTCGAACGCGCGGAACCTGCGGGTGAGTTTCCGCGGATAGCCCATGGCATGCAGCGTGGCATCGTCGTCGAGCTGAACGGGATCTGCCGGGTGGGGAGATTTCGAGCGAGTGGGCGACAGGCGCTCGGACACAACCGAAACCTTTCTGGGGGGACTCGGAGGGGAGAAAAGGCGGGGCGGATCGGTTCGAACGGGCGGAGCGGATGCGGAGGAAGTGTGGAGCAGCTTCCGCTGTTTTCCGCGGCGCCGTATCAGGCTCCGTGCGGAACCGGGAGTCCACAGGAGCGTCTGGCCTTGGTCAATTGCTCCTCGGGATCACCGAATACACTCCAGGGCATACGTGCGGCGTACGGGCCCATGGCCGTGAAGACTTCCCGGGCCTCGAATTCACGTTTCGCCATGAACAGCGCATGGGCCAGATAGGACAGGTCCAGCACCGGTGTGAAGCGGTACGCAGCCACACCGGGGAACCAGTTGTGGTAGATGCCCATCGCAGTGGTGATGCACTGGGGTTGCTCCCATGTCCGGTCGGCGAGCAGGGCGGAGGGGTTGTAGTCCTCGACCAGCGCCACCAGCGGCAGCAGCCGGAGCGGGGAGGTGGCCGGGGCCCGCTGACTCAGGAACGCGGCAACGTCCCAGCTCGCGCTGGAGGAGCCGCCGTAGCGGATGAAGAAGAACGACAGGAAGCGGTGGTGCGCCTCGCGGTGCCACGGGTCGAGCCGCAGGATGTGCGCGAAGAGGTACCACGGACCGGTCGGCGCGGTCAGCAGCCCCTGCGGCGCGGGGTCCTGGGGGCGGTCGAGGCGGGCGAGCGCCAGCTGGGCGACCCAGGGGGTGGGGTCGTCGGGCAGCTCCTTCGCGGCCCGTTCGCAGGCGGACTGCGCTATCCGGGCCAGCGCGCCCTGCCGGCGGTCACCGGCGTCGGCCATGCGCAGGGCCCGCAGCATGGCCACCCGCGCCCAGAGCAACGCGGCCTCCGGGCCGGGCTCTTCGGCCAGCCAGCGCTCGGCCAGGTCCGAGTCGGCCGCCACGGACGCGAGGACGAGCGAGCGGTGGGCCCGCAGCTCGAAGTCGTCCCGGGTCTCCTTCAGCACCTCGTGCGCGCTCAAGTACCGGCCGGCCCTGACGTCCATACATGCCCGCGCCAGGGCCCGGTCATCGGCCGCCGGACTCCACGCGTACTGCCCCTCGAAAGAGCCGGCCGTCATGGTCCCCTCCCGGTCACGAAGGCGTCGTCCCCCACACCGCATTCCAGCCGCGCCGAATTCGGCGGGGATCCCTGCCATCGGTCAAGTGGCAGCGGGGCACACCCTACTCATCATCAACTCATTGCGAAAACAACCGTCTGGAATATCTGCTTCCGCACCTTTTCGTCGCGATGAGATTGAAGAGGAAACTATTTTCCGGCCGATCTCGCAGGAGCCCCCACTTTGTCACTTCCAGGACCCCTGGACACCCCAGGCCATTTATTTGGCATATTCACGTCCACAGGACCCCCACAACTGGAACCCGTCGGGCGATCACCCCTCCGTTTCTCCGGTTTCACCGGCCGATGGGGAGCCGAATCGAAAGTCAGGGAACGGCGGGAGGCGTCCGCACCCGACAGCCGGGAGTCACGACGGCGCCACCCCACCACAGCAACACCCTCCAGGTCCATACCAGTTGACCCGGGAGTAGGAACTCGACCGGTGCACCGAAACTTTCCGGCCAAACCGGCCGGGGGGTTATGCGCTCGCGAACGACGCCGCGGCCGCCCGGACGCACCCCGCGGCGCGCCTACCGGCCCGGTCCCCCCGCATCACAGATTCGCGTCAAGAGCAACCGAAATTAGCGGAAGCTACTTTCCGGAAGCGCGCGATCACATGTAGCGTTCGAGTGGACCGGAGGCCGTGACTTCGCACCACGTCATGGCTGAGCACGGGCATGGGCGCGAACGTTCCCGCGGCACGAACGGAGCGATTGCCCCCGTTGGGCGCACCCGCATCACGAGTGCCTGTTCGCCACCTACGCCTCAACACCGGGCTGTCTCACGATGGTTGCACAGCCCTCAGCACCCTTGAACGTCGAGCACCGCCATGTCTGTCCGTACACGCCTGCTTTGCAAGAGGAATGGGCCCAGATCATGTTTATGAACTCCTCGACGACCCCGCTTGCGTTGCGACCGGACGCCGACTTCGGCCGCGCGGTGACCGCCGGGCCCGGCGAAGGGCCACCCCTGGCGGTCGACCGGCTTCCCGACGGCAAGTGGCAACTGACCCTGCACGACCTGGAACCCGTATCGGTGCACCGGCTGCCCTCGGACGAGGTCCACATCATCCTGGCGCCGCCACGCGAGGACCCACCGCACTCCGGCGGGCCCACCACCGCGTCCGGCCCGCCCCGGCCCGAACCGATCCAGATCGATACCGCGGCCCGGACCGTCTTCATCAGAGGACGCCAACTCGGGCTACCACGGCTGGAATTCGATCTGCTCGCCCACCTTGTGCTGCACCCCCAGCGCGCCTTCACCCGGGAGCAGCTGATGACCGCGGTCTGGCCCAGCTGCCAGTCCAGCACCCGCACCGTCGATGTCCATATCGCCCGGCTGCGCCGGCGCCTGGGACCGGGCTTGCGCGACTCCATCAGCACGGTCTTCGGCATCGGCTACAAGTACCAGCCGCTGCCCTAGGGCCACACCGAAGAGGAGGGCCGGTGGCCGACGGGGACTCGGCCACCGGCCCTCTCGCGCGGAACGGGCCGGCAGCGGGCCCGCTATGTCCCGGCCGGGACGGCGTTGAGGTGGGCCGGGGTGCCGGCGGCGGGTTCCTTGCGGACGAAGGCCCGCCGCAGGGCGTGGTAGGGCTGGTCCGGATCGAAGAAGATGCGGTGCATACGGGCCAGTTCGTGCTCCCGGTAGGCGGCGAGCGGACGCTCCGCCTCGTCCCGCTCCCGCTGGGCCTTCTTCGCGGCGATACGGGTCTGGACCGCGGGCGAGGACGCCAGCCGCCCGGCCAGGTGTGCGGTCTGCGCCGCGAACTCCTGCGGAGCGCAGTCGAGGAGCCGGTCCACCAGCCCGAGCCGCTGGCCGGCCGCCGCGGTGACCGGCAAGGCGCGCCGGGTGAGTTGTGCGGCCACCTCGGCCCCGGCCCGCCCGGGCAGGGTGTACGTCCAGTACTCCGAGCCGTACAGCCCCATCAGCCGGTAGTGGGGGTTGAGCACCACGGCCGAGCGGCACCACACCTCGTCGGCGGCGAGGGCCAGCATCACCCCGCCGGCCGCGGCGTTGCCGCCGAGCGCGGCCACCACCAGCCGGTCGGTGGTGGTCAGCACGGCGTGCACCAGATCGTCGATCGCGTTGATATTGGCCCAGGACTCGGCGGCCGGATCCGCGGCGGCCTCGATGACGTTGAGGTGGATGCCGTTGGAGAAGAAGTCCCGGCGGCCGCCGAGGACCAGCACGGAGGTCGGCCGGGTACAGGCGTGCCGGTAGGCGGCGAGCAGCCGGCGGCAGTGGTCGGTGCTCATCGCGCCGCCGGGGAAGGAGAACTCCAGAAAGCCGGCCGGCCCGTCCTCGCGGTAGCGGATATCGGTCCAGGTGCCGGGGCGGTCGCCGGCCTCGAGCGGGGCCGGGATCTCGGGGAGCGGGGGCAGGGCTTCGCCCAGTGCCAGGGTGGCCGGCAGCTTGAAGGTGCCGGGCTCCCCCGGGCGGCGGGCGGGCCGCAGTTCGGGGATCCAGACCGCGCCGTCGGCCGTCGCCCGGCAGATCGCACCGCTCCGGGTCGCCAGCAGCTCACCGGGCCGGCCGGTCAGGGTGCCCTCCCGGTGGCCACCGTGCAAATACCAGGTACCGCCGAGGAGTTCGTCCCGTACACCGGGCTGGGAATCGGCGGCGCGCAGCTTGCGTACGACGGTGTCGGTGGGGTCGCGGTGCCAGTCGATCCGGCGCAGGTCCTGACGGAACGGCGGCCGGGGGCGGCCGGGGGTGGCGGTGGCCGGCAGGGAGTGCTGCGGCTGCGGGCGGTGGGCGCCGGACGCCACCCGGCCGACGGCCGACAGGACCGCCTCGATCGCCGCATCGGCGATCTCGTTGCGGTAGAGATCGCTCTTGCCGACCTCGGGGACGGTGCACTCGGCCGCGGCCCAGATATCGCCGGCGTCCATCTCGTCGTTGGCCTGGAGGACGGTGACGCCCCACCGGTCCGCCCCCAGGTGCACCGCCCAGTCCACCGAGGACGGGCCGCGGTCGCCGACCGGGCCGGGGTGCACGATCAGGCAGGTGTACGCGGACCACACCTCGCGGGGAACCGCCGTCTTGAGCATCGGCGCCACGATCAGTTCGGGGTCATGGCCGCGTACGACGTCCAGCAGCGGTGTCTCCCGCGTCACCAGCTCGACGCTCACCTGGTGTCCGCTGTCGCAGAGTTCGGCGTGGACGCGTTGTGTCAGGCTGTTGAACGCGCCGGCGATGAGCAGAATGCGCACGGCAGACTCCCCTGGGGTGGGACCGATGAGCGAATGTGCTGATCGTTTCCCGGCCGGGCAGGTCTCCTTTGGGGCCCGCGTGGCAGGTCACCCCATCGGCCGCCTCCGTACGGCGCAATGCACCGGTTCCGGCCATGATCCGGAGGGCCCGTACGGCCGAGTGCGCCGAGCGAACTTCTGATGGTTCGTCACTTGGTTCCCTCGTTGATCACTATGACGGAATCCCGCCAAAGTTGGCGCACCGGTCATGTTTCGCCCCACGCCCGCATTGCCTTTAATTGACATCCACTTGATCATACTTTTACCTTCAGGTGCTGCGGCATCAGCGCAGGTCAGCGCAGGGTGCCCGGCACCTTTCCGCAGTCTTCACCCTTCCCGGAGGTCCTTATGGAGCAGCTCATCAAGAAGATGGCCCAGGACGCCGTCTGGCAGAACTGGCTGGCCGCCAACTCCGCACAGCAGGCGGCGAAGAACGGCTGCATCAGCGCCGCCCCCAAGGCCGGCTGCATCAGCGCCACGCCCAAGGCCGGCTGCATCTCCTGAGCCCCGGCTCGCGGGGTGCCCGGGAGCGGAGCAACGGTGGCGCTTCCCCTGCCGCCGGACCACTCCGCGCCCGGGCGCCCCGCCCGCACCGCCCCACGGGCACCGTTCTCCTAGGGCCTGTCGTTTGGATCAGGCCGGGCTCGCGGGGGCTGGCACGCACATCTGCGGCGTTGTCGTCACTCGCCGACGCTCCGCGTCGACTCCCTCCTCCGCCTTGCAGCTGCACGCACCAGACCCCGCTCCCTGATCCGGCCTGATCCAAACGACAGGCCCTAGCCGTCACGAGGAATCCATGGATGGTCAGCCGACCGCCGAGGTCATCGAGCAGATCCGCGACATACCGATCTACCGCGAGTCGCTGGCGAAGGGGTACTTCCCCGTACTGGACAAGCCGGAGATCGCCCGCGGCTTCCCCGACAACTGGATGACGCCCCGGCTGGCCGCGGCGCTGGAGGCCGGCGAGGCGGAGTACGTCCTGTCCACCGGCACCAACCACGCCCGGATGCAGATCATCCGGCCCCCGTACTTCCTGCTGCGCTCCTACTACCAGCTGTGGAGCGAGCATCCGGACATCGCCGCCACCTGGGAGTCCGGCTGCCGGCGCGTCTCGCTGACCACCGTGCTGGCGACGGAGCACGTCGCCCGGGTCAACGCCGCCCGCAGCGGCGTTCCGCCGAAGCCCGTGCCGACCCTGGACGACCGCCGGCTCGACGACCGCACCTGCTATCTCAACCTCCGGCTCGACCCGGCGCTGTGGGAGCGCGACGAGGTGGTGCGGATGCTCCAGGAGATCGAGCAGGCCCGGCAGAGCCACCCGCACGGCTGGTACCACCTCGACTGCTCCGGATACCACCTGGCGCATCTGGTGCGGAAGGTCGGCGAATGGGGACTGTGGGACGACTTCCCGCCGCCCGCCAGCATCATCCACGCCTACGAATACACCCCGGTGAACGTCCGGCGCTTTCTCCAGCAGCACTTCGCCTGCCCGATCATCGACCTGTTCGGCAGCACCGAGCTCGGCTATCTCTATTACAGCGACCAGCGTGGCACCTACCGGCCGCACCTCGACAAGATGAGCGTGGAACTCCACCCGGTCGCCCCCGGCAGCACGATCCACCAGCTCATCGTCTCCAGCGTGCGCAACCCCTATATGCCGCTGATCCGGTATCGCTCGGGGGACTGCGTCCGCACCCTGGACGGAACGCCGGACCCCGACAAGATCGTCCAATTCTGCGGCCGGGAGAAGGAGTTGCTGAGCACTCCGCACGGACCGGTGGCCCAGGGTGATCTCGACCGGTGCATCGGTGAGGCGTCCTGCCATGTGTTCGTGCACCAATTGCAGCTGACGGGGGATTCCGAGGCGCGGCTGGCGTATACGACTTTCAGCGGTGCCCCCGTCGACACCGCGGAGGCCGCGGCCCTGGAGGAGGGCATCGGTGAACTCACCGGGCTGCGCTGCCGGGTCGAGCACCGCCGTCATATCCCCATCGGGAAGTCGGGAAAGTACGCCTGGCTCGCCGGCCCCGTCTGACCCGCCCCGCCCGCCCGACCTGTAGAGGAGCACTCATGACCGGCCGACCGCCGCTCTCCGCCGACGACCTGAGGGACCTCCTCGGGGAGGCCCTGCACACCGAAGTGGTGAACCATTTCCACGCGAAGAGCACGGACATTCCGCGGGATTTCGTGGTACGGCAGGTCACCGAATGTCTGCGGTACCTCTATCTCGTCTCCCGGCACCGTGAACAGCTCGGCGGGCTGTTCCTGCCGGTCGAGCAGGACATCGACGAGATCTGGCACTACCTCATTCTCCAGACCCGCGAATACCGGGCGCTCTGCGAGGAGCGGCTGCCGGGGCGGTTCTTCATCGAGCACCGCAGCATCGCCTACGAGGACTATCAGCAGGAGCCGGGCCGCGAGCAGGCGCTCGAAGAGGCCCTGCGCTGGATCCCGTTGTACTGCCGGGAATTCGGTCCGTTCGACGAGGGCGCGTTGCCGCACTGGACCATTGTGCGTTTTCTGCACGAGCAGATGGATCTGCCGCTCGCCGACATCTCTGCGCTGGAACCGATGGCAGCGGCATAGCGTGGGTCCGGTACCCCGCACCGCCGGCTCGGACGGAAAGGAATCATGACGGCTCGGAACACCGCGCCGGCCACGCGCGATATCCCGGAACAGCGGCGCATTCTGACGGTTCTGGTCATCTCCCAGGTCCTCAGCGGTGCGGGCCTGGCCGCGGGCATCACCGTCGGCGCGCTGCTCGCGGAGGAGATGCTCGGCTCGACGGGGCTGGCCGGTCTGCCCAGTGCGCTCTTCACCGCCGGGTCCGCGCTCGGCGCGGTCGGCATCGGGCGGATCTGCCGGCGCTGGGGCCGGCGTCCTGGGCTGGCGCTCGGATACGGCGCCGGGTCGCTCGGCAGCCTCGGGGTCGTGGCGGCGGCCGCCGCCGACAGTGCCGTGCTGCTGTTCCTGGGCCTGCTGGTCTACGGGGCCGGCACCGCGACGAACCTGATGGCGCGCTATGCGGGTGCGGATCTGGCCTCCCCCGCGCGGCGCGGCCGTGCGGTGAGCACGGTGCTGTTCGCCACCACGCTCGGCGCGGTGGCCGGTCCCAATCTGGTGTCGGTCACGGGCGGGTGGGCGCACTCCCTCGGCATCCCCCGGCTCGCCGGGCCGTTTCTGCTGGCCGTCGCGGCCTTCGGGGCGGCAGCGGTGGTACTGGCCGCCCTGCTGCGGCCCGATCCGCTGCGGCTCGCCGAGGCGCTGGCCAAGGAGGCGGCCGATCGCCCGGACTCCGGCGAACCGGCCGCCGAGGGAGAGGCCCCGCTGACGGGCCGTCCGTACCGGCGCGGGGTCGTCACCGGCACCACGGTCATGGTCCTCGCCCAGCTCGTGATGATCGCGATCATGACGATGACGCCCGTCCATATGCAGGCGCACGGCCATGACACCCAGGCCGCGGGGCTGGTCATCGCGCTGCACGTAGGAGCGATGTTCCTGCCCTCACCGCTCACAGGTCTGCTGGTCGACCGGATCGGCCGGCAGTGGGTCGCCGCGGCCTGCGGCCCGGTCCTGCTGGCCGCCGGTGTGCTCGCCGCCCTGGCGCCGGCGCACTCCGTTCCCGCGCTCGCCACCGCGCTCGTACTGCTGGGCCTCGGCTGGAACTTCGGGCTGATCAGCGGCACCGCCCTGGTCACCGACGCGCTGCCGCCCGACCGGCGGGCCCGCGTCCAAGGCCTGGTGGACGTCGGGATCTCCCTCGCCGGTGCGACCGGGGGCATGTCCTCGGGGCTGGTCGTCGTCCTCGGCGGATATCCGGTGCTGGCGCTGGCCGGCGGACTCCTCGCGCTGGCGGTCGTACCGGTGGTCGCCTGGTCGGTCCGCCGGCCGCCGCGCGCCGTCGCCGCCGCGGCCGCTCTCAGCGAAACGGACCGGACCTGAACTCCCGTACATGGCAACGGCGGTGACGGCAGCGCAATCCGGGAAATCTTGAAACTTGGCGTCATTTCTCGTTATCACACCGGAAACCTGGATGATGCACTGTAAGGGCAGGTTGTAGTCGCATGGACAGCCAACGGGGGGCACGCATGCGGAAGGACACCGGCACAGCGGGCATAGCACTGCTGCGTCTGTGCCGCCTCCCGCTGATCGCCGTTGCTCTCGTCCTGGCGTTCCTGCTGGGCGCGGCGGCAACGGGCGCCAGTGCCACCACCGCCTTCGCCACATCGGCCTCCTCGAAGCCCACCGGCGCGCCGCCCGCGGCCAAGCCCGGTGACGACGGCAACGAGGAGGAGGAGAAGACCAAGCGCGAGACCGAGCGCGGCCGGCCCCGGACCGTCGTACGCACCAGCCTCGGTGTCCCCCCACACCCCGGCCGTCCGCTGCCGCCGGACGGCACCGGCGACCCCGCATGCCTGGCCGCCGCCGCGAACGCCCGGCCTCCCGGCCACTCCACCAAGGCCGCGTCGACGCCCGCCCAACTCCCCGTACTGCACTGCGTCTTCCGCTGCTGAGCACGGCTGTGGTGGCCTGCCCCACCTGCCGCACTTCGGACCCTTCCGCCACCACCCCCACAGTGGCACCACTCATCAGCAGGAGACCTCCTCGTGGAGACCTTCATTCAGCATGCCCGGGGCCTGATGGCCCGTATCGCCGACCGGCGTGACGAACAGGAAACCTACGGCCGGCTCGCGGCCGGCCAGTCGCCCCTTGCCCTGTTCATCACCTGCTCCGACTCCCGGGTCGTACCGTCCCTGATCACCGGTGCGCGGCCCGGCGAACTCTTCGAACTACGGACGGCCGGCAACGCCGTGCCCGTCTACCGGGAAGACATGGCCGCCTGCGCGGAGGCCGCCACCATCGAGTACGCGATGCGCGTGCTGCGGGTGGCCGACATCGTCGTATGCGGTCACTCGCACTGCGGCGCGGTCGGCGCCAAGGCGCGCGGTGACGACCTGACCGGCGCGCCCGCCGTACGTGACTGGCTGGCGCAGCAGCTCTCCGACCAACTGCCCAAGGACGAGGAGCCGACGGTCTCCGCGGCCGTCCAGCAGCATGTACGCGAACAGGTCGCCCGGCTGCGCGGCTACCCGTGTGTCCAGGAGCGGCTGGCCGCCGGAGAGGTGAATCTGCACGGATGGTTCTACGAAGTGCACACCGGCATGGTCGCCTCACACCATCCGTCCTCCGACCTGTTCCTCCCCCTGTGAAGGCGCAGGCACCCCTCATGAAGCGATTCACCTCCCACTCAACGGCCACCCTGCGGGCCGACTTCACCTCCTCGCTCGTCGTCTTCCTCGTGGCCGTCCCGCTGTGTGTGGGCGTCGCGGTCGCCTCCGGCGTACCGGCCGAACTGGGGCTGGTCACCGGTGTCGTCGGCGGCCTGCTCACCGGTCTGCTCCCCGGCAGCAGCCTTCAGGTCAGCGGCCCGGCCGCGGGCCTGACGGTGCTGGTCTTCGAGGCGGTCAAGGAGTACGGCATCGGCACGCTGGGGGCGCTGGTGCTTGCCGCCGGTGTCCTCCAACTCGCCATGGGCGCACTCAAGTTGGGGCGCTGGTTCCGGGCGATCTCGGTCGCCGTCGTCCAGGGCATGCTGGCCGGCATCGGCCTCGTACTGATCGCCGGACAGCTCTACGCCCTCACGGACGCCAAGGCGCCGGGCAGCGGGCTGGCCAACCTCGGCGGCGTACCGGACCTGGTCGCCGGCACCGTGCGCTCCGGGACCGCGCTGTCCGCGCTCGCCCTCGGCGCCGGCACCATCGCCGTCCTGGTGCTGTGGCCGCGCTGGCGGCGCGCCGCACGGATCCTGCCCGCGCCGCTGGCCGCGGTGGCGCTCGCCACCACCGCGGTATGGGCACTGGACCTGCCGGTCGCCCGCGTCCGGGTCAGCGGGCTGCTGGACGCCATCCAGCCGCCCGGCCTCGCCGACCTGGGCCGGCTCACCGACGTCGGGGTGCTCGGCACGGTCCTCGCGTTCGCGCTGATCGCCTCCGCCGAGTCCCTCTTCAGCGCCGCCGCGGTCGACCGGCTGCACGACGGACCGCGTACGGACTACGACAAGGAGCTGATGGCCCAGGGCGCGGGCAATGCGGTCTGCGGTGTGCTCGGTGCGCTGCCGATGACCGCGGTCATCGTGCGCAGCGCCGCCAATGTGCAGGCGGGCGCGAAGACCAAGGCCTCGCGGGTGCTGCACGGTGTCTGGCTGCTGGTGTTCGCCGCGGCGTTCCCGGCCGCGCTGGGTGTGGTGCCGCTGGCCGCGCTGGCGGGCATCCTCGTCCACGCCGGCTGGAAGCTGCTCCCGCTGCGCGAGCTGGGTCCGCTGTGGCGCGAACACCGCGGTGAGGCCGTGGTGCTGTTCGTCACCGCCCTGGCGATCGTCACGGTCAACATGTTCGAGGGCGTGCTCATCGGTCTGCTGATGGCCGTGGCGAAGACGGCCTGGGAGACCTCCCATGTCCACCTCGACGTCCACACCCCCGACGACGCGGACGAACCGGTGCTGGTACGCGCCGTCGGCAACGCCACCTTCCTGCGGCTGCCCAAGATCCTCGACCAGCTCGACGCGCTGCCCGCGGACCGCGATGTGGAGCTCGACCTGAGCGGGCTGCGCCATCTCGACCACGCCTGTGGCGCGGCGCTGACGAACTGGGCCGAGCAGCACCGCCGCAGCCGGCGGGCGGTGGAGCTGGTGTCCTGACGCCCGGGCCCCTGCCCGCACACCGACCGGTGAGCGGGCAGGGCGGGCTCCCCTCCGCCCGGCACGTCCCCGAACGCGACACCGAGGCCGGGATGATTGCGGCCTCCGCCGTTGTTGAGCGAGGGTCAGGACTGTCACAGGTGACGGCCCCGCCCGGCGCGGTCGCCACGACACCGGCCGGAACCGGCCAACCGGCGAACCCGCCGGCCTTCGCAGAGGGGACGGACAGCATGCCTCTTCAGGGTGAGTACGAGCCGAGCCCGGCGCAGTGGGTGCGCGATCAGGTCGAGCAGTACGAGAGCTCCGGCGGCACCGAGGGCACGACGATGAAAGGGCTGCCCGTCGTCATCCTCACCACCCGTGGCGCCAGGAGCGGCAAGATCCGCAAGACCCCGCTGATGCGGGTGGAGCACTACGGCGCATACGCCGTGGTGGCCTCCCTGGGCGGCGCGCCCAGGCACCCGGTCTGGTACCACAACGTGGTGGCCGATCCCCGGGTGGAGCTCCAGGACGGCCCGGTGCGCCGGGATATGACGGCCCGTGAGGTCGTCGGCGAGGAGAAGGCCCTGTGGTGGGCGCGCGCCGTCGAGGCGTACCCCGATTACGCCGAGTACCAGAAGAAGACGGACCGTCAGATCCCGGTCTTCGTCCTGGAACCGGCGGCCACGGACCACCACTGACGCACGCTGCCCACGCACACCGAAAGCCGTTGACGACACCGGGGCGCCCGCTCCGCCGGACGCCCCCTACAGCGTCACGAGCGTGACCTCGGTCGCCTTGACGCTGGTCCATACGGGCACCCCGTCGGCGAGGCCCAGTTCGAGGGCCGCCGAGGGGGTGATCTCGGCCACCAGGTCGGGGGCCTGCGGTGAGGTGATGAGGAGCCGCAGCCGGCTGCCCGCCGAGGTGATCTCCCGTACGGTCCCCGGCCAGACGTTGCGGGGGCTGCCCGCGGGCTTGTCGAGGTGTACGGACACGGCCTCGGGGGCGATCACTGCCAGGGCCTGGGCGCCCTCGGGGAGCCGGTCGGCGACGATCAGGCGCCCCCCGTCGGCGAGCGCGAGACCGCCGTCGGTGGCGGTGCCCGGCCAGGCGTTACGCCCCAGCATCCGGGCGACCCAGGGTGAGCGCGGATGGCGGGTGACCTCGGCGGGCGGGGCGTCCTGGAGGGCGCGCCCTTCGTCGAGGACGAGGACCCGGTCGGCGAGCGAAACCGCCTCGACGGGGTCATGGGTGACGATCAGACAGACCCCGCCGAAGTCCCCGAGATGGCTGCGCAGGGTGTGGCGGACCTGCCCGCGGGTGGTCTGGTCGAGCGCGGCCAGCGGCTCGTCGAGCAGCAGCAGCCGGGGCCGGGCCGCCAACGCCCGGGCGAGGGCGACGCGTTGGGCCTGTCCGCCGGAGAGCTGGGCGGGCCTGCGGTGGGCGAGGTGGCCGACGCCGAGCCGGTCGAGCCACTGCTGGGCGGCTCGGCGGGCCTCGGCTCGGGGGGTGCCGTGGGCGCGCAGCCCGTAGGCGGTGTTGGTCACGGCGCTCAGATGTGGGAAGAGCGCGCCGTCCTGGGGGACCCAGGCGACACAGCGGCGGTGCGGGGGCAGCGCCGTGACGTCGGTGTCGCCGAGGCGCAGCACGGCGCGGGCGCGGGGGGTGAGTCCGAGCAGGGCGCGCAGCAGGGTGGTCTTCCCGGCTCCGTTGGGGCCGACGACGGCGATGGTGGTGCCCGCTTCGGCGTCCAGGGTCAGCTGGTTGTAGCCGCTGACCTCGGCGTGCAGCGGCCAGCGCGCCCGGTCCGGGGCGGGTGCGGCGGCGGGCCGCTTGACGACGCGCTCCGGGGCGGGCGGTGCCGTCGGCTCACCGTCGGCGGCGCTCCGTACGGTCCGCTCCGCGCGGTCGGTGGCGGCGGCGGACCAGCGGCCGCGCAGACAGAGCAGCACGGCCATCGCGATGACGAGCAGCAGCAGCGAGACCGAGGTGGCGGCCTCGGGCGAGCCCTGGAGCAGCAGATACACCTGGAGCGGCAGGGTCTGGGTGGAGCCGGGCAGATTGCCGGCGAAAGTGATCGTGGCCCCGAATTCGCCGAGCGCCCGGGCCCAGGTCAGTGCGGCGCCGGCGGCGAGGCCGGGGGCGACCATGGGGAGGGTGACGGTGCAGAAGACCCGTACCGGAGAGGCGCCGAGGGAGGCCGCGGTCTCCTCGTAACGGGGGCGCAGCCCGGCGAGCGTGCCCTCCAGGGTGATGACGAGGAAGGGCATCGCGACGAAGGTGGCGGCGACCACCGCGCCCGACGTGTGGAACGGCAGCACGATGCCGAAGGTGCCCTCCAGCCAGGGCCCGAGCAGTCCGCGGCGGCCGAAGCCGAGCAGCAGGGCGACACCGCCGACGGTCGGCGGCAGCACCATCGGCAGCAGCACCAGCGAACGGACCAGCGCCTTGCCGGGGAAGTCGGCCCGGGCCAGCAGCCAGGCCAGTGGTACGCCGAGCAGCAGCGAGAGGCCCAGCGCCCAGAAGGACACCAGCAGCGAGAGGCTGAGCGCTTCAGTGACGCCAGGGCTGGTCAGATGGGTGCCGATCGCGCCCCAGCTGGTCCGCGCGAGGATGCCGACGAGCGGGATCAGCAGGAACGCGATGGCGAGCAGCGCGGGGACGGCCAGCGCGAGCGGCGTACGGGTGCCGGGCACACGGAGCCGGCCGGCCGGGGGCGCGGCGGGGGTGCGGGGGCGTTTCATCGGTGTTCCTGGGATCGGGAGGCGGGGTGACGGCCGTGTACGGGGGCGGGCACGGGGCTGTCCGCTCCCCCCGAGCCGGACAGTCCCGTGCGCGCCGGTCTCCGCTAGGGCTTCTGGAAGCCCGCCTGCTGGAGGATCTGCTGTGCCTCGGGCGTGCTCAGCCACTTCACGAAGGCGGCCGCGGCCTCCGCGTTCTTGGACGTCTTCAGGGTCGCGGCCGGGTAGGAGGCGACGGCGTTCTGGGCGTCGGGGATGTCCACGGCATCGACCTTCTTCGGCGCGGTGGCGGCGTCCGTCCTGTAGACGAGCCCGGCGTCGACCTCACCGAGCTCGACCTTGCTGAGCACGGCGCGGACATTGGGCTCCTGGGAGACCGGCTTGACCGTGAGCTTCTGCGCGTCCAGGACCTGCTTGCTGTAGCGCCCCACCGGCACCTCGGAGGCGGCGAGCACGACCTTCAGCTTGCTGTCGGCGAGGTCCTTCAGGCCCGTGATCTTCTTCGGGTTGCCCTCGCCGGTCGCGATCACCAGGCGGTTCTTCGCGATGACGGTCGGGGTGCCGGCGTCGGCCTTCAGCCCGTCCATGGTCTTGGTGTCGGCGGTGACCAGGGCGTCCGCCGGGGCGCCGTTCTTGACCTGGGCAGCCAGTTCCTGCGAACCGGCGAAGGAGAAGTTCACCTTCGTGCCCCGGTGCTCCTTCTCGTAGAGCGCACCGGCCTTCTTGAAGACGTCGGTCAGCGAGGAGGCGGCCAGCACGGTGAGCTCCGCCTTGGCCGTGCTGCCGCCGGGCTTCGTACCGCCGTCGTCCTGCTTGCCGTCGTCCGTGCCGCAGGCGGCGAGCGGGACGAGGAGGGCGGCCGTGACGAGAGCCGCGGCGGCGCGGCGCCCGGTGAAGAGCTGGGACATGAGGCGGGACTCCTTGTGACGCGGGACGAGGGGGTCGTCCGAGCGGATGGGGAAAGCCGCGCCGTGGACGGGCGACGCCGCTGTGGGGAGGCAGCCGGCGTGCGGACGGTGGGGTCCGGCTGTGGTGCTCCGCGGTATCCGAAGGCGCTGTGGGCGCCACCGCGGGGTCTCAGGTGCGGTCGATATGCACGTTGGTGGACTTCACACGGGCGGTGGCCTGCATGCCGACCTCCAGGCCCAGTTCCTCCACCGCTTCCCGGGTGAGCAGGGAGACCAGGCGGTGCGGACCGGCCTGGATCTCGACCTGGGCTGCGACATCGCCGAGTTTGACGGCGGTGACGATGCCCGGGAAGGCGTTGCGCGCGGAGGTGTACGAGGCGTCGTCCTCACCGGTGCCGTGCTGCGCCACCTCGACGGAGAAAGCGGCCAGATCGCGGCCGTCGATGAGACGGCGGCCGCTGTCGTCGCGGTGGGTCGCGACCTTTCCGGCGTCCGCCCAGCGGCGGGCGGTGTCCGGGCTGACGCCCAGCAGCCGCGCCGCCTGGCCGATCGTGTAGGACTGCATGTGCGACAAGATATGTGCCCATGCCTCGCATCTGCAATCCTTTGGGCGAAGACCTATAGCAGATGCCAGGCACCTCAGAGGAAACGACAAACCGCTCTGTGATGCGCACCCGTAAGGCGGCCAGCAAGGTGGGGAGAGCCCTGTTCCCGCCCCTGAGGTACTGCCATGAGCCTGAGCATCCGCAATCAGCTTTCCGGCACCGTGCGCGCCGTGACCTCCGGCGAGGTCATGGCGACCGTGCGCATCCATCTGGAGGGCGGGCAGGAGCTCACCGCCGCGATCACGCTGGAGGCGGTCAAGGAACTGGGCCTCAAGGAGGGGTCGGCGGTCCGTACGCTGATCAAATCCACCGAGGTCGCGCTCGCCACCGGCCCCGTCGACGGCGTCAGCATCCGTAACCAGCTCCCCGGCACGGTCACCGCCGTCACCACCGGCGGCGCCATGGCCGGTGTCAAGCTCACGGTCGCAGGCGGCGAACTGACCGCGGCAATCACCAAGGACGCGGCCGAGGACCTGGGCCTGACGGCCGGCTCCGAGGTGACCGCACTGATCAAATCGACCGAGATCTCGCTGGCCGCCGACTGAAGGAGCGGGCGGGCGGCCTGGACCGGCTGGGTGGGGACAGCTGGTGGAGGGCAGGCGGCCGGGCAGCCGGCCGGCGTCAGCTGCTCAGGTGGCGGCCGAAGAACTCCAGTACGCGTTGCCAGGCCGCCCCCGCGACCTGTGGGTGGTAGGTGGGCCGGTTCGCGGCGAAGAAGGCGTGCCCGGCGCCCTCGTAGGTGTGGAAGGCGTGGACCTTGCCGTACTTGCGCAGCTCGGCCTCCAGCTGCGCGGTCTCGGCCGGCGACGGGTGCTCGTCCTCGGCGCCGAAGAGGCCGAGCAGCGGGCAGCCCAGGTCCTTGGTGAGGTGGAGGATCGGTTCGACGGCGAGCGGGGAGTCCTTGGGCGGGCGGCCGGCGACATAGGCTCCGTAACAGTCCACGGCGGCCTGTAGATCGAGGCTGCAAGCCGCGAGGAAGGACTGGCGGCCACCGGAGCAGTAGCCGATGGTGCCCACGCGGTGGTTGGAGGAGCTGAGCCCGCGCAGATACCGTGCGGCGCCGGCGACGTCCCCGAGCATGCGGGCGTCGGGGACACCGCCCCGCTCGCGGGCCACGGCGGCCGCCTCCTCCGGGGCGGCGCCGGGTGCCTCACGGCTGTAGAGGTTGGGGCAGACGGCCGCAAAGCCCTCGGCGGCGAACCGTCGGGTGATCTCCTTGGTGGCGCCGTCATAGCCGGGCATGTGGTGGATGACGACCACGCCTCCGAGGGGCCCGGGGACGAGTGGTCGGGCCGCGTAGCCCTCGATCAGGTCGCCGCCGTGGCCGGTGAGGGTGACGGTCTCTGCCAGGAGTGCGTCGTACATGGGTCCTTGTCCTTGTCCTTGCCTCGGTCGACGGAGGTACGGGGACGGGACGACGGAGTGGCGCGTCGTCAAGTTGTGGTGTTGCCCAGATCTTCCTGCGTGGGAAGCGCGTCATACGGCAGGCGCTGCCGGTGGGAGGCCGGCCGATCCAAGCGGTGGCGGCAGGGGCGCGGCGGCCCCAGGCGCCCTTCCGCGATGGCCCACTTGCTTGACGTCAAGAAATTCAATCCCGTACGAGGGGTTCGGCCCGGCCTCCCCCGCCGGCATCCGCGCCGCCGCACGCCGCACCCGCCGGGGCAGCCTGGGGCATCCGAACAGAGCAGTCCACTCCCCCATCGGCCTTACCGCATCACCCTCAGGCCCCACATCCGCGCACATTCATCAGCTTGGGCAAAGATCGAAGCCAACCCGCCACCATGACACAGAAGTTGAGGGCAACGCCGAGCCCCCGAAGTCTGACGTGCGGTCACACGAATTAACCAACGGCGCGATTTTTCACCTTGCGCCCGATTTGTCCCGATGTGAATCTGGTATCCCATTCGTCAAAGGAGTTGATCGCATGGTTACGGATCGCACAGCGCCGGTCGAGACGGCCACCCTGGCCGCCGAGGTCGAGGGACTGCTTGAACCCGCCGAGGCCGACGGCGTCTTCCGCGATACCCGCGAGTGTGGAGGTGCGCTGCTGCTGGCCGCGCTGCTCCTGATCTCGCCGCCCACCCCCCGGCCCAAGACTGACGTTCGCTAAGGCTGAGGGGAAAGCGTTGGCTGAACAGACGCAGGGAGCAGTCCCGTTGAGCGCTGTGATTGCCGATGCCGCAACCGGGGTCGCCCTCGCCCTCAGGGGTGAGGGCGACCCTTATGCGCTGTCCGGCATTCTGCGGCACGAGGATGCGCTGACCCCGGCCGCGGTCCGGGTCCTCGGCGCCGACGCGCTCGCGCCGTACGCCATGGAGCACCGTGCCGCGCCCATCGGCGCGGACGACGAAGCGGTGGTCCGGCAGGCACTCGCGGCCTATCCACCGGGAGCCGATGCCTCGGAGATCTCGGTGTGGAGCTACCGGGGCCTGGTCGAGGCCTCGCACGCATTTCTGGCCGGCGGGCCGCAGCAGTGGCCGCCGGCGCCCGAGGCCGGGACCGGATGGATCGGACGCGACCCCTGGCCCAAGCTGTCGCACCGGGTGTCACAGCTGGCCGCGCTCGCGCTGCCCAAGCTTGCGCCCGGTCTCGCCGAGCTGCTGGCCGCCCGTACCGACGATCTGGCCCGCGGTTTCGTCCGGGCGGTACGCCGCCGGGACTGGCAGCAGGCGGCCGGCCTGGGCCGCTGGCTGGCCCGGCTGCCCGACGTACCGCAGACGCTCGGGCTCGACAGCGGGCTGGCATTCGTCCGGCAGATGGGCGGGGGTGACCCGCGGGTGACGCTGCATGTCGTGGCCGCCCAGCGCTTCTACGGACGGGGTTGGTGACCGCCGCCCACAGCGACCCGGGGCTGCTGGACCGGATGGTCCGCAGCAGCCTGGGGTGGCTGGACGGGGCGCGCGGGCACTTCCGTCTGCCCTCGAACGTGACGACGGACGCCGACCCCAATCTGACCCTCAAGCCCCTCGGTGAACTGGCCGAACTGACCCAGCTGATCGGGGTACTGCATCCGCGGGACGACATCCGGCAGACGGCCCG
Organism: Streptomyces sp. NPDC034111; assembly: GCF_055575375.1. Lineage (NCBI taxonomy): Bacteria > Bacillati > Actinomycetota > Actinomycetes > Kitasatosporales > Streptomycetaceae > Streptomyces > Streptomyces sp. NPDC034111. The sequence continues at coordinate 88,047 of NZ_JBVIST010000016.1, forward strand.
CGGGCTGTTCGCGTTCGCGTGGAACGAGACCCGGGACGGTGAGCTGTTCGCCGAGCTGATCCGCGGCGAGCCGTTCGCCACCTATCCGGTGGAGCTGTACGGGGTCTTCGCCCAGGCCGGGCTGCGGCACGCCGAGGTCGACGAGCTGGTGCAGACGACCACCCGGCTGCGCGGCTGGCGGGTGGCGCGTGAGGACCACACCCGTACCCTCGGTGTGCTCAACGCCGAGCGGCGCATCGGGCTGCGGCAGCACGCCGACTTCTCCGCCGTGCTGGCGCTGACCGGCCTCGGCCGGCTGCCCGAACCCTGGGCGCTGGACCGCAAGGCGGCCTACGGCGTGACCCATGACGTCTTCCACCTCACCGACTGGGGGCGCAACCGGCAGCGGCTGTCCCCCGAACTCGCCGGCTATCTGCGGCTGTGGCTCCCCTCCTGGCTGGAGAACTGGCTGGAGGAGCAGCTGTGGGACCTGGTGGGCGAGCTGCTGGCCGTGACGGCCTGTCTGCCGAAGGCCCCGTACGATCCGGTGGCCTGGCAGCGGCTGGCCGGTGCGCAGGCGGCCGACGGCAGTGTGCCCGAGATGGGCGCGGCGCCGTCCTCGGGCGACCCGGGCGAGGCCTTCACCGCCTGCTACCACTCCACCCTGGTGACCGCGTTCGCCGCCACCCTCGCCCGGATCGCCGCCGACGAGGCCGAGGCCGGCCCGTCGGGCGGGGACCCGGCGCTGGTGGGCGGGCGGACCCCTTGTGAAAGCGAGAGTGCCCCGTGATCGTGACGGCCGCATCCCCCGCCCTGCTGCACGGTGTCGGCGACCGGGCCCTGTCCTGGCTCGACGACCACCGTGAGCACTTCCGGCTGATGCCCGACGACTTCGCCAACAACGGCGCGGTCGTCGAACGGCTCAAGCCCATCGGGGAGCTGGCGCTCAATATGCAGGTGCTGTTCCGCGAGGGGGTGGCCGGGTCGCGGCAGAAGGCCCGCGCCGGGCAGCTGCTGGACTTCGCCTGGCGGGAGCTGCTGGACGGCGGCAATGTGCTGGCCCGGCTCCAGCACGACGAACCGCTCTCCCCCGTACCGCTGGAGGTCTATGCGACCTTCCACGAGCTGGGGCACCGCCATCCGGGGCTGGAGGCGGCGGTGGAGGTCTGCCGCCACACGGCCACATGGACGGCGCTGGAGATGATGCCCAACCGGCGGCTCGGGGTGCTCAACGCGGAACGCAAGCTGGGGCTCCCGCCCAGCAGCGACTTCGACCAGGCGGTGGCCCGCACCTGGCTGGGACAGCGGCCCGAACCCTGGACGGTGCAGCTGCACATCGCCTACGACATCACCCACACCGTCTTCCACCTCACCAACTGGGGCGAGGCGCCCGAGCGGATCCCGCCGGACATCGCCGACTACCTCACCCGGTACCTGCCGGCCTGGATGGACGACTGGGCGGACCTCGAACACTGGGATCTGCTGGGCGAACTCCTCGTCGTCGACGCCTGTCTGCCGCGGCCCACGCTGGACGCGGCGCTGTGGGAGCGCTACGCGGCCGCGCAGTCGGCCACCGGTGCGATGCCCATCCAGCGCCGGATGCCGCAGGGCGATGCGGCGCGCGTCTTCGACCTGGTGCACCACCCGACCCTGGTCGCCGCGTTCGCCTCCGCGATGGCCACCTCCCGGGCGATGTCCGCCGTCTGATGAGCCCGGAAAGCGGCCCCGCGCTCGCCGACCGCCTCGCGGACGCGGTCACCCGGATCGACGCGCCGGACATCGTGCTCGCCGTCACCCGGCGCGACCGGCGCACCGTGATCTCCGGCGGCTCGGCGCTCGCGCCACCCACCCCGCGCCATGCCCTGCGCTACGAACTGGGCTCGCTGTCCAAGACGTTCACCGTGCTGCTGCTGGCCAACCTGGCCAGGGCCGGGGTGGTGGCCCTGGACGATCCGCTCGCCGCCCATCTGCCGGACCTGCCGCTGCCGCATCCGTACTCGCGGGAGATCACCCTGTGGCATCTGGCCACCCACACCTCGGGGCTGCCGCGGATCCCCACCGATCTGATCGCAGGTGCGCTGCTGCATCCGTACGCGAACGGGTACGCCGGCTACGACACCGAGCGGCTGCTGCGTACCTTCGCCCGCACCCGGCCCCGGAACCGGCCCGGAAGCCGCTGGCGGTACTCCAACTTCGGTCTGGCGCTGCTCGGTCCTGTCATGTCCCGGGCCGCCGGCGCCGACTATCCGGCCCTGCTGACCGACCGCGTACTGCGCCCGCTCGGGCTGGCCGACACCAGTCTTGGCCCCGGGACGACCGGCACCGATGCCATCGGTCACCGCACGAACGGGGTGACGCCGGTGGCCAGCGCCGACATGGGCGCCTTCGTCGCCGCCGGGTCGGTCCGCGCCACCCCCGGCGATCTGCTCTCCTACCTGGAAGCGCACCTCTCCCCCGAGAACACTCCGCTGTCCGGTCCGCTGCGCGATGTGCAGGTGCCGCTGCTGCGCCGCGGCTGGCGGCACCGCAACACCCACACCCTGACGTGGTATCACCACCCCGCCCCGCGCGGGCCGCTGCTCTTCCACGTCGGGGCGACCTTCGGCCAGCAGGCGTTCCTCGGCTACCACCCGGCCACGCACACCGGCCTGGTCGCGCTGGCCACCCGGCGGGGCCGCACCTGCCGGATGATCACCACCGCGTACGAGCTGCTGTACACGCTGGCGGGCGAACCCTCGGTCTGAGCCGGGGCGGCCCCGGCCGGCGGCTGCGGCCGGTCAGAGGTCGCCGGTCAGGATCCGGGCGAGCGAGCCCCCGGGGACCTCCTCGCTGGCCTGGCGGAAGGCCAGCACGTAGGCCTCGTCGCCGATCGCCTCGCGGGCCCGCCGTTCGCACTCCTCGCGGACCGCGCGCAGTTCGGGGGTGCCGCGCTGCGGGTGCCCCACGGTGCGCCAGATGGCCTGGCCGGTGCCGTAGACCCGGGCGGCGGCGGCGCCGTCGCCCTGGGCGGCCACCGCGGCCGCGAGCACGTCGAGGCCGAGCGCGATCCCGAACTTGTCGCCGATGCCGTGTTTGGCGGCGAGCATGGCGCGGGCGTGGCCCGCGGACTCCTCGGGCCGGCCCTGGAACAGCGAGATCAGGGAGAGCTGGTAGTCGGTGTAGGAGCGGGCCCAGTGTTCGCCGAGCTGTACACAGCCACGGCGCAGTTCGGTCGCCTCGGCACGGGCCTCCGCGAGCTTGCCGAGACCGGTGAGCGCGAAGAGCCGTACGAGGTGGCAGCGCAGCCGCCCGGGGGAGTCGAACGGGGCGTCCGGCGGCGGGCCGAGGACCTGGTCCACGACGGTGTGCGCGGACATCGGACGGCCGGCGATCAGGTGGGTGAGGCCGATGAGGTAGCCGGCCTGAAGCACCGCCTCCGCGTCGCCCCCCGCCTGCGCCGCGCGCGAGCACTCCAGGCCCAGGGTCTCCGCCAGCGACAGATCACCCTGGAGGAGTACGGCGATGCCCAGCGCCCACAGCGCCCGGGTGCGGGCCCGGCTCGGGCCGTGGTGGGCGGCGAGGGCCCGGGCCAGGTAGTCGCGGGCCTCGTGCAGATGGCCGCAGCAGCTCCAGAAGAAGCCGATCGCGGCGCTGAGTTCCTGGGCCCGCTGCGGGTCGGTGAGCAGGAGACGGTCCAGGGCGGTGCACAGATCGACATGGGCATCGGCGACCTTGCCGTACCAGCCGACCTGGTCGGGGCCCAGCCAGCCCTGTTCGGCGCGGCGGCCGAAGGTGACGAAGTGGGCGGCGTGCCGGTCCGCGAGGGCGGTGACCTCGCCCAGTTCGCCGAGCCACAGCCGGCCGTACTCGCGCAGGGTGTCGAGCATGCGGTAGCGCCGGCCCTCGCGGGTGAGGACCGATTTGGCGGCCAGCCCGGCCAGCGCGGTGCGTACGCCCTCCTCGGTGAGCGGGCCGCCGGCGCAGACCGCGGCTGCGGACTCCTCGTCGAAGGTGCCGCGGAAGACGGAGAGCCGGGCCCACAGCAGCCGCTCCAGGGGGGTGCACAGCTCATGGCTCCAGCCGATGGCGCAGCGCAGCGTCCGGTGGCGCGGGGGCCGCGGCAGTCCGTCACCGTCGAGGATGTCGAAGCGGGTGGCCAGCCGCTCGGCGACCCGTTCGACCGGGCTGTTCGCCAGTTGGGCGCCGGCCAGTTCCAGGGCCAGCGGGATGCCTTCGAGGCGCCGGCAGATGGTCTCGGCGGCGGCCGCGTGCCGGGGGTCGGTGAGTTGCAGGCCGGGGGCGGCGGCGCCGGCCCGGTCGGTGAACAGGGCCAGTGCGTCGTTGTCGCCGGTGCACGGCAACGGGCCGATCTCGGTGACCCACTCGCCGACGAGGTCGAGCGGCTGCCGGCTGGTGACCAGCACGGTGAGGTGGGGGGCGGCGGTCAGCAGATCGCCGAGCAGGTCTCGGCAGGCGTCGACGAGGTGTTCACAGGAGTCCAGCACCAGCAGCAGCCGTTTGTCGGCGAGCCAGGAGCACAGGGTGGCGGCCGGGCTGCGCGCCGTGTGGTCGGCCAGTCCGACCGCGTCGCAGACGGTGGCCATCAGCAGCCCCTCGCCGTGCAGCGGCCACAGGTCGGCCCAGCAGACCCCGTCGGGGTAGTGCGGCTCCGCGGCGCGCGCGGCCTGTATGGCGATGCGGGTCTTGCCCACGCCACCGGGGCCGGTCAGGGTGATCAGCCGGTGGGCGGTCAACTCCTGGCCGATCTGCCGTAGTTCACTTCGGCGGCCGACGAAACTCGTCGACTCGGGGGGAATGCTGCTTACCACCAGCCCAGTTTGCCCCAGCACCGGCACCGGGTGGCGCATGGTGGCGGATGCGGTGCGAGGCGCGAAGTTGACGCCGCGGGCGCGCGGGCCGCCTCAGGGAGTGACGATGGGGAATGTGGGGTCGGGGGTGCTGAGGAGGCCGAGAAGCTGGTGGAGCGCTCCGGCCTCGGCGTGCGGGGCGGCCTCGGACGGCCCGTGGCCCGCGAGAAGCTCGAGGAGCTGGGGCTTGGTGAGGGTGAGGGTCAGGTCCGGGGTGCGGTCCTCGGACGGGGTGGGGGAACCGGGTGAACTGAGGTAGGTGAGGGCCCCGTTGGACAGGGTGAGCTGCCAGGTCCGGTCCTCGTCGGGGAGGTAGAGGTCGAGGGTGAGCCGGGTGGACCAGGCGCGGGGGCCGTCGACGCGGATCGCGAGCGAGTCGATGAGCTGGTCGACGGTCAGGGCCTGGGCCATCTCGGGGCTGGTGGTGGCCGGCCGTGCCTCGGCGAGGGTGCCGCGCAGTTCCATGGCGCCGGTGAGGTAGAAGTTGCGCCAGGTGCCGTTCTCGCAGCCGTGGCCCAGGTGTTCGTAGACGAGGGCGAGTTCGCGGCGGGCGCGCAGATTCTTCGGATCGGCGAAGACGGCGTGGTTGAGGAGGGTGGCGGCGAACCGCAGATCGCCGTCGGCGGCGTACTGCTTGGCCGCGTCCACGGTCGCCTCGGTGCCTCCCAGGGTGTGCACATAGCGTTTGGCCTGCTCGACCGGTGGGTGCTCCCACAGGTGGGCGGGGTTTCCGTCGAACCAGCCCAGGTAACGCTGGTAGATCGCCTTGACGTTGTGGCTGAGCGAGCCGTAGTAGCCGTGGTTGGCCCATACCTCCGCCAGGCCCGGTGGGAGCCGCAGCTCCTCGGCGATCTCGGGGCCGGTGAGGCCCTCGTTGAGCAGCCGCAGGGTCTGGTCGTGCAGATAGGCGTAGAGATCGCGCTGGTTGGCCAGCAGCGCCTTGATGCGCTCCTTGCCCCAGGTCGGCCAGTGGTGGGAGGCGAAGGCGACCTCCACCTCGTCGCCGAAGAGGGCGAGCGCCTCGCCCAGGTAGTGGGACCAGGCCCGGGTGTCGCGGACGGCGGAGCCGCGCAGCGCGAGGACGTTGTGCATGGTGTGGGTGGCGTTCTCGGCCAGGCAGAGCGCCTGGTGTGCGGGGAAGCAGAAGTTCATCTCGGCAGGTGCCTCGGTGCCCGGGGTGAGCTGGAAGACGATGCGTACGCCGTCGAGGATCTCCTCCTGGCCGGTGCTGGTGATGTCCACGGTCGGCGGGATCAGGGTCATGGTGCCGGTGGAGCGGGCGGCGCCCAGGCCGCAGCCGATCTGGCCGTCCGGGACCTTGGGGAGCTCGGTGCCGTACATGTAGACCGCGCGCCGGTGCCTCGCGGTGCCGGCGTAGACGTTCTCGCTGACCGCGTGCGCCAGGAATCCGCGCGGTGCGAGCACGGGCACGGGGTGGTGGCCGTGCGGCAGTACCCCGCGGGCGCCGCCGAAGTGATCTGCGTGCGAATGGGTATAGACCAGGCCGGTGACCGGGCGATCGCCGCGGTACTTGCGGTAGAGCTCCAGGGCCGCGGCGGCGGTCTCGGCCGAGGCGAGCGGGTCGATGACGATCACCCCGTGATCGCCCTCGACCAGCGTCATATTGGACAGGTCCAGACCACGGGCCTGGTAGATGCCGTCGGTGACCTCGTACAGGCCCTGCCGGCTCACCAGGCGACCCTGGCGCCACAGGCTCTCGTCCGCGGTGTCGGGGCAGTTCTGGGCGAGGAAGGCGTACGCCTCGGCGTCCCAGACCACCCGGCCGTCGTCCATGGTGACCTCGGGTGGATCGAGCGCGGCGATGAAGCCACGGTCGGCGTCGGCGAAGTCTTCGTGATCATCCACGGGCACAGCGGTCACGGGACGCTACCTCTCCGGGGCGGCCGGCGAGGACCAATACCCCATGCAACCGATTTAACCCAATTTGCACGGCTGTCGCATGCGTGGGTACGGGGCACCGGCCCGCCCGGCCGATGGCCGATTCTCGCGGGGCGCGCCGCGGCACCTCTGGGGTCAACGGCGTTACGGGAAGGGCCCGGCAGGGCACAACAACGCAGGTGACATTGCCGCTCCTGGCCTTGACCAGGTCGCGCGGCCCTCCGCACCACCGTCCGGGACCGTCCGGGAGAGGAGGGACACCCTGTCCCCGTACGACGACCGCCCCTTCGGCGAGCTCGCCGAGACCTTCCGGTACCCGACCCCGCCCCTCCCTCGCACCCCGTTCTCCGGGCGACTGCACCCGTGCCCCCGCGGCGCCGTACGGCTGCTCCAGGCCGCCGCGATCGCCGCGCTGGCCTCCGGAATCGCGCTGGCGCACGGTCTGCTCCTCGCGGCCGGGCTGGTGCTGGCCGGCCTGTCAGGACAGCTGTCGGCCGACGGCCGCGACCGGCGCCGGTAGCCCCGCGGGGCACGGGCACCGGCCCGCCCCGGACACAGGGCCGCCGGCCCGCCCGCCCCCGAGGGAGGCGCGCCGGGCCGGCGGCTTGTCCTGCTCAGACACCCCCGTTCTGGGGAGCGCGCGTCAGGTGACGCGGCGGCTCTTCGATGCCACAGCGACACACGTGGCGCCCAGCAGGAACGTCAGGGCACCGATGATGATGTTGTTCAAGATGACACCGGCGTCCGGGCCGGAGCCGACGATCCAGGGCGCAATGATCATCCACACGCCGATCGCGCACATCGCGCCGCTCAGGCCGTACATCCTGTCCGGGGTCACGGTGAACCCGACCGCCAGCAGGGCGATCGCGACACCGAGGATCAGGTTGTGGGTCAGGAGTGCGGGCTGTGCGGCCGCGTAGTGGACGATCCACGGAGAAGCGGCGCAGTACAGGCCGACCAGGAACACCGGTCCGTCGACGAGTACCACGTCACGTCCGCCGAGCACCCGCTCATACCGAGCCTGCATCTCAGTTGCATCGGGGTGACCTGCGAGATCTCCCCTGTGGTGTGAGACGTCGGCCATGCGACTCGCCTCCTTCGTCCGCAAGGCTGGCCGTTTCGCGTGGCATCGGGCCGCGCACCTTTATGATGCGCTTATGTCGCCTTTATGTGTAGATGAGGCGACCGGTGAATTGTGAAGGGTTCCGGTCATCCCCCCGCTCACCTGCGGTCCAGCGCCCGCCCCAGCCCCAGATTCCAGCGCCCGCCCCGTCCGCTCAGCTCGGTGACGGTCAGCGGCGCAACATCCAGCCGCCAGAACGCGTCCGCGGGAACCCGCAGCGCACACACCGCCGCGGCCCGTACGACATCCGGTTCGACGACGGCCAGTACCCGGCCCGCATCCAGAGCCATCCGCGTCAGCCAGTGCGCGATCCGGTCACACAGCTGCCGCAGGGACTCGCCGCCGTGGCCGGCGAAGTCCGGGTCCCCGAGCCAGGCGGAGACCGCGAGCGGGTCGGCGTCGGCGACCTCGGCCAGGGTCCGGCCTCGCCAGCCGCCCATCGCACAGCCCGCCAGCTCCGGCACGGGCAGGGCCGGCACCCCGAGCTCCTCGGCGGTGCGCCGGCACCGGACGGAGGGTGAGGCGAAGACCCGCTCTGCGGCCGGCAGCGCACCGGCGGCGGCCCGGGCACGACGCAGCCCCGCCTCGCTCAGCGGCCCGTCGTCATCGAAGCGCACCTCGCGCTGCGCGTCGCCGGCGGCCGGTGAGATCAACATCACCCGAGTTGTCATGCCCTCTTCTTCCACTCTTCACCGATGCCGACAACTGAGGGTCCGCACAAAGGAGTTGCTTTACGCGCGCGCCGTGTCCTGCGCCTCTCCGCCCCCCATGCAGTCTTGGCCACATGGCCGGATCGCGGTACCTTCCCGATGATATTGACGACGACATGACGGAAGCCGGTGGGAGCCCGGCGCGGTCGCGCCACTGTATGTCCGGTTTTTACCAGCCCAGCAGGGCCAGGGCCGGATGAGCCAGACCCGGCATGTCGTTACGCACTCCACCGCACAGGGACGCGAGTTCCCTCTAACAGGAGGTCATGCCATGGCTCAGCCCATCGCACCCCCGGCAGTCGGCGCCACCACCCCCGCCCCGCTCCCCCTCAAGGCGATCGCGCCCTGGGCGCTGTTCGTCGGCGTCCTGATGCTGGTTCTGCTGTACTTCATCGGCGCCGAGCAGGGCGCCACCTCGCTGCTCTCCGGCACCGACGTCCACGAGTGGGTCCACGACGGGCGCCACCTGCTCGGCTTCCCCTGCCACTGACCGGACGTCGCAGCCATGAACTCCGTCACCGTCAGGACCCTTCTGGTGCGCGGGATGTTCGCCGGTCTGGCCGCCGGTGTCCTCGCCCTCGTCGCCGCCTATCTGCTGGGCGAGCCGAGCGTGGACGCCGCCATCGCGTTCGAGGAAGCACACAGCCACGAACACGAGATGGAGGTCGTCAGCCGCGGCGTGCAGTCCACGGCCGGGCTGGCGACCGGTGTCCTGGTCTACGGCGTGGCCCTGGGCGGGATCGCCGCACTGGCCTTCTGCTTCGCCCTGGGGCGGATCGGCCGGTTCGGAGCCCGCGCCACGGCCGCGCTCATGTCCGCCGCGGCGCTGCTGACCGTCTGCCTCGTACCCTTCCTGAAGTACCCGGCCAATCCGCCGTCCGTCGGTGACCCCGACACCATCGGCAAACGCACCGCGCTGTACTTCCTGATGATGGTGCTCAGCATCCTGCTGGCCGTCGCCGCCACGCTCTTCGGGCGGCGGCTGGCGCCGAAGCTGGGCAACTGGTACGCGACGGTGGCGGCGGGCGCCGCCTTCGTGGTCGCCGTCGGGCTCGCCTACGCGTTCCTGCCGGCCGTCGACGAGGTGCCCGAAGGGTTCTCCGGCACGCTGCTGTGGCAGTTCCGGCTGTCGGCGATCGCCATCCAGCTGGTGCTGTGGACCGCCTTCGGGCTGGTCTTCGGTCACCTCGCGGAGCGCGTCGTTCCGGCGCGGCAGCAGGCCGTAGCGGCCGAGGCGGCACCCGCCGCCTCCTGACACCTGGCGCCTGCCGCCGGGCAGCGCGCACCGCACAGGGCCCGCGAGTGGAATGCTCGCGGGCCCTGTTCATGCGGTCAGGTCTGGCCGGGGATGCCGTCCAGATGCGGCAGATCGTGGTCGAGCCGCTCCCGTTTGGCGCGCAGATAGCGGATGTTCTCCGCCCGGGGCTCCATCAGCAGCGGGACCTGTTCGTCGACCGCGACACCGTGCCGCAGCAGCGCCGCGCGCTTGCGCGGGTTGTTCGACAGCAGCCGTACGGAGCGGACGCCGAGATCCTGGAGCATCTCCGCCGCGACGCGGTATTCCCGGGCGTCGACGGGCAGTCCGAGCGCGATATTCGCCTCGACGGTGTCCAGCCCGTCCTCCTGGAGTTTCATCGCCCGGAGCTTGGCCAACAGCCCTATGCCCCGGCCCTCGTGGCCCTGGAGATAGACCAGAATGCCGCGTCCGGCCGCCACGATCGCGCGCAGCGCGGCGGACAATTGGTCGCCGCATTCGCAGTGCATGGAGCCGAAGGCGTCTCCGGTCAGGCATTCCGAATGCACCCGGGTCAGCGTCCGCTCCCCCGCCACCTCACCGTGCACCAGGGCCACTTGCTCGATACCGCTGCGCAGGTCGAGATAGCCGACCGCGCGGAATTCGCCGTACGTGGTGGGCAGCCGGGCCTCCACCACTCGTTCCACGCCCGGTTTCTGCCCGGCGGCATCATCGAATGCGACAGCCAGGTCGCGGCCGGGGCCGGCATCAATGTCGGGGTCGGTCATGGGCGCGATGGTACCCGCGCGGAGAAACGATCGGCCGAGATCACTCATAAAGGCAACAAGTATGCTGCGAGCCCCATGACCGGCGAGCCGGCGACGAAAGGCGGCAGCACCCACCATGACCGCTGCGGAACAACCGACTGCGCGCGCCGGGCTGTTGCCGGCGGACACCACCGAGGACATACGGGCGCGGCGCCCGGTGATGGCGGTACTGCCGATCGGCAGCTTCGAACAGCACGGCGCTCACCTGCCGCTGACCACCGATACGGTCATCGCCTGCACCATCGCCCGCGAGTTGGCCGCCGCCCACCTCGTACAGCTGCTGCCCCCGCTGACCGTGTCCTGTTCGCAGGAGCACGCGGCATGGCCGGGGACGGTGAGCATTTCGGCGCGGACCCTGTATGCGGTCGTCACGGACATCGCCGATTCGCTGCGCCGGTCCGGCATCGGCACGCTGATTCTGGTCAACGGCCACGGCGGAAATTACGTACTGCGCAATGTGGTTCAGGAATCCGCAGGGAGCGGGGTGCGGATGGCGCTCTTCCCCGGATCGGCCGACTGGGAGGCGGCGCGCACCCGCGCCGGGGTGGAGACGCCCACCCACAGCGATATGCACGCCGGAGAGGTGGAGACCTCCATTCTGCTGGCGGCACACCCCGAATTGGTCAAGGAAGGCTATGAATCAGCGGATTGCACCGCCGATGACCGGAAGCATCTGCTGACGCTGGGAATGTCGGCCTATACCGCCTCCGGGGTCATCGGACAGCCGTCGCTCGCCTCCGCGGCCAAGGGCCGGGAATTGCTGGCCGGACTGGTCGAGGCATTCGGGGAATACACCGCCCTGTTCGGGGCAGCGCAGGCCGGGGGGTGAGGTGCCGATGAGGGGAGTACCGGAGGCCGGGGTGCTGGACACCGCGGCGGCCTGGGAGCGGCTGCGGCGGATCCGTACGGCCGACGAGGCCGTGGCCGCCGAGCTGGTGACCGGTGACGACTGCGGACCGCGCTGGGAGGCACCGGCCTCGCCCGGGGCGCAAGAGCTCGCCGCGCGCTATCTGCCGCTCTGCCTGGCCGGTCCGCGGACCGCGTTCGCACAGCTCGGGCAGAGCCTGGACGGCTTCATCGCGACCCGTACCGGCGACGCCGACTTTGTCACCGGGCCGGCGGACCGCTGTCATCTGCACCGGCTGCGGGCGCTCGCCGATGCGGTGGTCGTCGGGGCCGGAACCGCGACGGCGGACGACCCCCGGCTGACGGTACGCGCCTGTCCGGGCGACAACCCGGTGCGGGTGGTGCTCGACCCGCGGGGCCGGGTTCCGCTGGGCAGTGGGGTGTTCACCGATGGGGCGGCGCCCACGCTGTGGGTGGTGGGGCCGGACGCGGACGCCGTGGACCGGTCCGCCGTGGGCACCGGGGTGGAGGTGCTGGTGCTGCCGGACGTGGCCGCGTTCGCCCCCGCCCGGTTGCTGGCGGCGCTGGCGCGGCGCGGGCTGGGGCGGGTGCTGATCGAGGGCGGCGGGGTCACGGTGTCGCGGTTCCTGCGGGAGGGGGCGCTGGACCGGCTCTACCTCACCGTTGCTCCGGTGCTGCTCGGCGACGGCGTGCCCGGTCTGCGGTTCCCCGGTACGCCGGTGATGCGCGAGGCGCTACGCCCGCCGGTGCGGCGCGCCCTGCTCGGCGAGGACACGCTCTTCGAGCTGGATCTGCGGGCGGGTGGCGGCGGGCTGCCCGGCGGCGCGGCGGACGAGCAGCACCGCGGCGCCCGGGAGGCTCGCGGCGAAGGCGAGCACGCCGTAGACCACGGCGGCGGTGAGGCCCTGGGCGGCGCCCAGACCGGCGGCGCCGAAGGCCCAGGCGGCGACGCCCTCGCGGGGACCCCAGCCGCCGATGTTCAGCGGCAGGGCCATGGCGAGCAGGGCCAGCACCACGAGCGGCACCAGCTCGGCGAGGGGTGCGGTGGCGCCGGCAACCCGGGCCGCCAGGACGAACATCGCGAGGTAGCCGGCCAGGACCACCGCTGACGAGAGCGCGACGCCGGGCCAGACACCGCGGCCGAGCAGACCCTGCCGGACCTCGGCCAGCATCGTGCGCAGGGCGCGTTCGGCGCGCGAGGCGCCCCGGTGCCGCCGCAGCCACCCCGCGGCCGCGAGCAGCAGCACCGCCGCCGCGGCCGCGGACAGGGCGACGCCCGGCGAGGTGAGGACGTGCGCGACGGGGGCCAGGACCGGTGACGGCCGGACGAGCAGCACCGCCGCCCCGGCGACGAGCAGGACCAGCTGGCCCGCGGTGCGCTCCAGTATCACCGCGCGGACACCCCGGCCGAGGTCGCCGGCGGAGCGGCCGTGCCGTACCGCGCGGTGTACGTCACCCAGGACGCCGCCGGGCAGTGCCGCGTTGAGGAACAGCGACCGGTAGTAGTCCGCCACGGCCGGCCACAGCGGGAGCCGCAGGCCCAGCCCGCGGGCCACCAAGGACCACCGCCAGGCGCTGCACACCGTGGTCAGCAGTCCGATCCCGAGCGCCGCCAGCAGCGTGCCGGCGTCGATACGGCGCAGCCCGTCCAGGAAGGCGGCGGATCCCAGATGCCAGAACAGCGCCACCAGGATGGCCGCGCCCGCGAGCGTCCGCAGCCAGGCCGACCGGTTGGGCCGGTTCACCGCCCGTCCCCGGGCAGCGCCAGCAGATCGGTGTGGTGCACCGCGACGGCCAACTCCCCCGCCGCGCACTCCGCCAGCCGTCGGCGCAGATACCCGGCGGCCTCCGCCGCGAGCCGGGGGCGCTGGGCCTGCGCGGCGCCGACCCAGCCGTCCAGCCATTCGGCGATCAGCGCGGACTCCGCACAACCCAGCCGCCAGGGGCTGGGCTTCACCTGGACCGTCGCGCCCCGCCGTGCGAACGCCGCGACGGCCGCCTCGATCGCGTCCGGGCCGAGCAGGGCCCGGCCCCGGTCGGTGCGCCGCTGATGCTCGTTGAAGGCGGTGACCAGTTCGTCGTCGAGCGGATCGGCCGGGGTCAGCTCGACCCGCCCGGCGACGGAGAGCGCCAACAGCGCCGGGACGCCGGCCCGGGTACAGGTCTCGGCCAGCGCCTCCACCTCCTCGACGGTGAGCAGATCGAGCAGCGCCGAGGCGGTGACCAGCGAGGTGCCGGCGAGGTCGTCGGCGGTGAGGCCGGCCAGATCACCGCACTCGGTCGTGGCGGTGACGGGCGCGCCGTCGGCGGCCGTCGTCGGCATCCGTCCTACGGCGTGTGCGAGCAGGTCGGGGTCGTGGTCATGGAGGATCCAGCGCTGGGGGCCGGGCAGCCGGACGGCGAGCCAGCGTGCCATCGAGCCGGTGCCACAGCCCAGGTCGCGGATCACCAGGCCGGGCGGGCGACCGGCCGGTCCCGGCGGTGCTGACAGCCACGCGCGCAGCGGGCGCAGCAGCTCGGGTGCGCGGGCCGCGGCATCGGCGCGCTCGCGCAACTCCAGCCAGCGCGGGGCGAATCGGGGGCTGCCCACTGCGTTCACCGGGCGCTCCGGGGTTCGTTGCGAAGCCGTTCCAGCGCTCCGGCCAGACTGTGCGACGTCATCTCCCACTCCTCCAGCATGGCACGCCGGCCGCGCGCCGATGTCCTGAGCCGGTCGCGTAGTTGCGGATCGCCGAGCCAGTTGCGCAGCGCACCGGCCAGCGCGTCCGGTGGCCCGGACGGTACGAGAAGGCCCGGCAGGGTGCCGTCGGGGGCCTGCCCGAGGGCTTCCGGTACCCCGTCGACAGCGGTCGCCAGTACCGGGATTCCGCGTGCCAGCGCCTCGGTGACGACCATGCCGTACGTCTCGGCGTACGAGGGCAGCACCAGCAGGTCGGCGGCCGCATAGCGGGCGGCCAGCTCCGCGCCGGCCAGCGGTCCGGCGAAGACGGTACGGTCGCCGAGCCCGGACTCCGCGACGCGGCGCCGGAGTTGGTCCACATAGCCGGGGTCGCGGCCGGGCCCGCCGACGAAAGTGCAGGTCCAGGGCAGGTCGGTGACGGTCGCCAGGGCCTCGGTCAGCCGGTGCTGTCCCTTGCGCGGGGTGAGTGCGGCCACGCAGAGCAGCCCGCCGGCGCCGTCGGTACCGGGCGCGAGCGGCGCGGGGTCGGCCCCCGGTCTCGCCACGTGGATGCGCCCGGCGGCCAGCCCGTGGTGGGCGGCGATCCGGGCGGCGGCCCACTCGCTGGTGGTCACCACGGCCTGCACGGCATGCAGGGTGCGGCGTTCACGGGCATCCAGCTCCGCCGCCACCCCGGGGTCGAGCCCGGTCTCGTCGGCCAGCGGCAGATGCACCAGCACGGCGAGCCGCAGCCGTTCGGTCTCGGGGACGACGATGTCGGGCACCCCGCAGCCGACCAGTCCGTCGAGCAGGACCACCGCGCCGTCGGGCAGCGCCGCCAGCCGTTGTGCCAGCCCGGCGCCGTCGGCGGGTTCCGGCCGCGGCCAGCTCCCGGGCAGGGCGTACGGGCGCACCCGCCACCCCGCCGCCGGAAGGTCGCGGCACACCCGCAGGTCGTAGCTGTTGCCCCCGCTGGGCGCCGTCCGGTCGTGCACACCACCGGGCAGCATGAAGTGCACCAGCCGTGGGGCCGCCTGGCCGGTGCCGGACGGTGTCACAGAGCGCGCTCGTAGGTCGCCCAGGCGATATGCGATTCATGCAACGTGACCGATATGCCGGACAGTTCGCGGGCGCCCTCGCCGAGATTGCCGGCGTGTACGCGGTCGGCGAGCCGGTCGGCGATGACCTTGGCCAGGGCCTCGGTCGAGGTGTTGATCCCGGCGAAGGCGGGCTCGTCATCGAGGTTGCGGTAGTTCAACTCGCCGACGACTACGCCGAGTTCCTGGGTGGCCAGACCGATGTCGACGACGATGTTGTCGGCGTCGAGCTCCGCGCGGCGGAAGGTGGCGTCCACAATGAAGGTCGCGCCGTGCAGACGCTGCGCGGGTCCGAAAACGGCGCCGCGGAAGCTGTGCGCGACCATCAGGTGATCGCGGACGGTGATGCTGAACACGGGTGCCCTCCGGTGTGATGTCGGTCTCACCGACGAGGTCGGTGACGGTGTGGGTGATGGGGTCGAGGGCCGCTCCGGGCGGCCGCCCGCGCGGTCTACGAGCCGTCCGGGGGCCCGTACCGGATGCGGTGGCACAGCGCCGGCAGCTCTCCGGAGGCGAGCCGGGGCAGCACCGACGGCAGGTCCTCGAAGGCGGATTCGCCGGTGATCAGCGCGTCGAAGGCGGGGTCGGCGAGGAGTTCGAGGGCGAGCGTGAGCCGGTCGGCGAAGGTGCGGCCGGCCCGCGCGGCCGGCGAGAGAGCGCCCACCTGGCTGCTGCGGACGGTCAGCCGGCGGGAGTGGAAGGCCTCCCCCAGCGGCAGGCTGATCCGCCGGTCGCCGTACCAGCTCAGCTCGATGACGGTGCCCTCCGGGGCGAGCAGTCCGAGCGAGCGCGCCAGCCCCTCCTCGGTGGCACTGGCGTGCACGACGAGGTCGCAGTCGCCCAACGCCTCCTCGGGCAGGGCGAAGTCGACGCCCAGTGCCTCGGCGGTGGCCGCGCGGGCCGGGTCGGCGTCGACCAACTGCACCCGGACCGCGGGGTAGCGGGCGAGCAGGGCGGCGACGCTGCACCCGACCATGCCCGCGCCGACCACCGCGATCCGGTCTCCGACCAGCGGAGCGGCGTCCCACAGGGCGTTCACCGCGGTCTCCACCGTGCCCGCGAGCACCGCGCGCCCTGCGGGTACCGAGTCCGGCACGGGGGTCACCGCGCTCGCCGGGACGACATAGTGCGTCTGGTGCGGATAGAGGCAGAAGACCGTGCGGCCGCGCAGTGCGGGCGGCCCTTCTTCGACGACACCGACGCTGAGGTAGCCGTACTTGACCGGTGCGGGGAAGTCGCCGTCCTGGAACGGCGCCCGCATCAAGCGGTGCTGGCTCTCCGGCACACCGCCGCGGAAGACCAGCGTCTCGGTGCCGCGGCTCACCCCCGAGCAGACCGTGCGCACCAGTACCTCGTCGGGACCGGGGTCGGGCAGCGTCATAGTACGGATTCCGCCCCGACCTGGAGCGCTTAGCCAAAAGGCACAAGCGGCGCGCGGCATCGGGATCCTCCTGGACGCTACGGCGAGGGTTCGTTGATGCTGGGGATCATGAGGACGCCGTCACCATACGCGGCGCCCCTCGACTCCGCCACAGTCCAGGGAGGTCAGGTGGCCGTACAAGGGCATTACGTCATAAGTCCGTTCACGCCGGACACCACGGCGGGCATGGGCGTTCAGCTGCTCGTACTGGAGGTGCTGTGCCGGGCCGCCGGTCTGGGCACCACGGGGTGGCTGACGGGATTCGCGTTCGCGGTGGTCACCTGGGTGGTGCTCACCTACGCGCTGCACCGGTCCTGGACCGGGGCGTTCGGCCCGGCCAACCGCGTCACGCTGGCCCGGACGATCCTGGTCGGCGGGGTGACCGCACTGGTGGCGGACTCCTTCGAGCGGCGGCCGCCGGTCACGGTGCTGATCGCGCTGGCCACCGTCGCGCTGACCCTGGACGCGGTCGACGGGCAGGTGGCCCGGCGCACGGGTACGGCGACTCCGCTGGGGGCGCGCTTCGACATGGAGGTCGACGCCTTCCTCATCCTCGTGCTCTGCGTCTACCTCGCGATGCCGCTGGGCGCCTGGGTGCTGGCCATCGGCCTGATGCGGTACGCCTTCGTCGCGGCGTCATGGGTGCTGCCGTGGCTGCGCGGTGCGCTGCCGCACAGCATGGCCCGTAAGACGGTGGCGGCGCTGCAAGGCATCGTGCTGGTGGTGGCCGGTGCCGGGATCGTGCCACGGGCGCCGGCTGCGGCCGCGGTGGCCGTGGCGCTGGCGCTGCTCGTGTGGTCGTTCGGGCGGGACATCGCCTGGCTGTGGCGGGTCAGGGAGCGGTCCGGCGGGGCGCCGACGGGCTGCGGCGCGGTCGTACCCAGCTCCCCCGCCGCGTTGAACAGGGACCGCCTGCCCTCGGAGAACTGAAGTGCCGGCGAGCAGTGTCTCGGCGGCGCCTGTTCCGTCGGCTGGGCAGACCCGCGAACCTCGACATCTGAGGCCGGGGGGACCTAGGTCCCCGCGTGCCGGCCCAGGTAGACGACCAGCGCGAGGAAGACCAGCACCAGATTCGTGACGACGAAGTACAGCAGCAGCTGGCGCCAGGGGCTGCGGCGGGGCGCCGGGTGGACGAGCAGCACCGCGCCGGTCAGCCGCGCCAGTTGGGTGCCCGGACGGACCGCGGTCGTACGGGAGCGGCGGACTCCGCAGCGCGGCGAGGTGCGCGGGCGGGCGGCGTGATCGGGGCAGCCGCGGCGGTGTCCGCGGGTCGTGCGCAGCGGCCCGCGTCCCGGCGGGCGGCCCCGGCAGGGGCGGGTGGCGCCCGGCCCGGAGGGCGTGGGTATGCAGGTGCGTGAGCGGACCGCCCGCCAGGGCGGCGGTCCCTTACGCCGGGGAACGCCGGACATCCGCGCTCACCCGGTTCCGGCCGTCGACGACCCGGCCGCGGCCCGGCAGAGCGGACTGCGGTCATCGTTCACGTCCCGCTGCTGCGCCCCTGCGCCGTCCGCGCCGCGCGCTCCCGATTCCCCTGCCGACTCGGCGAAACCGCCCACGCATATCCTCCGCGTCCAGGCCGTACAGCCC
This sequence comes from Streptomyces sp. NPDC034111, assembly GCF_055575375.1. Classification (NCBI taxonomy): domain Bacteria; kingdom Bacillati; phylum Actinomycetota; class Actinomycetes; order Kitasatosporales; family Streptomycetaceae; genus Streptomyces; species Streptomyces sp. NPDC034111. Next base: position 106,296 of record NZ_JBVIST010000016.1, read on the forward strand.
TCGCGTCGTCTGTTGAATTGCGGAATTCTGCAACTGTAGACGACGGGGGCGGGCGAGCTGAATGGCCGTGGGCGAACCGGTGGCCGGTGCCGGCGCCGGGCGGGTGGCGGGAACCGTCCTCGCACGGCCACCTTCCGGTGGACAGTCCCGCTTTCGTCCTCCCATAGTGACGCGCATGACTTCACTGGTACGCCATGTCACCATCGACTGCTCCGACGCCTACCGCCTGGCGCGCTTCTGGGCAGAGGTCCTGGACGGGTCGCTGGCCGAGGACGACCTGCCGGGGGATCCGGAGGCCACCGTGACGTCCGCGGGCGCAGCGCTGCTGTTTCTCTCCGTGCCCGATGCCAAGTCCGTGAAGAACCGGGTGCATCTGGACCTCCAGCCGCAGGACCGCAGCCGGGACGAGGAGGTCGAGCGGCTGCTGGCGCTCGGCGCGAGCCTGGTGGCCGACCACCGCCGGCCCGACGGGACGGGGTGGGCGGTGCTGGCCGACATCGAGGGCAATGAGTTCTGTGTGGAGCGCAGCGCGGCGGAGCGGGCGGGCTGAGCCGACGCCGCCTCAGTCCTGCGGGGCGCGGGCGGCTTCGATGCGTTCCTGTGCTTCGGCCAGGTCCTCCTCGGTGGGGGCGTCGTCCTGGGTGAGGCGGCGCCGCCAGTAGCCGGTGAAGTCGATCTGCCGCTTGTCGATGCCGCGTTCCTCGACCAGATGGCGGCGCAGCGTACGCACCGTGCCGGCCTCGCCGGCCAGCCAGGCGAAGACCCGGCCGGCCGGGAAGGACAGGGCGCGGACGGCCGCCGGCAGGGCGTCGCCGCGGCCGGGCGGGACGCCGTCGCGGTGCACCCAGTGCACGGTGAGATCGGCCCGGGTGGTGAAGGGCTGTTCCTCCGCCGCATCGGCCACTTCGACGCAGGCGAGCGCGCGGGCTCCGGGCGGCAGCGCCTCGACCAGCGAGCCGATGGCCGGCAGCGCCGTCTCGTCGCCGGCCAGCAGCAGCCAGTCGGCGGTGTCCAGTGGCAGCGGCCGGGCGTAGACCGCGGCCGGGCCGTAACGGGCGAGGGTGTCGCCGACGGCGGCGGAGGCCGCCCACCGGGTCGCCGGACCGCTGTCCGGACCGGGCGTCGCTGCGCCGTCGTGCAGCACGAAGTCGATGGTGAGCCGCTGCCGTACGGGGTCGTAGGAGCGCACCGTATAGCTGCGCATCCACGGCCGTTCGTCCTCGGGGAGGGCGAGGAACGCCTGGTACCAGCGCATCGCATCGCCGTCGGCGGGCTCGTCGGGCAGCCGCGGTGCGGACTGTCCCGACTTGGGGAACAGCAGCTTGAGCTGCTGGTCGGGCCAGGTGGGGAAGGCGTCGAGGCCGTCCCCCGCGAAGTCGATCCGGACCATGTGCGGGGTGATCCGCCGTACGTCGGTGACGTGGATCAGCGCGACGGGCACATCCGTCATCGGGTCCTCCTTGAAGGGGAAGTGGGGGAAGGGGGGCCGGCGTTGCGGAGCAGCGGGTCTGCCGCTTACCGGGCTTACGCCGGGGGCGGCTGGAGGTAGCGCCGTAGGTGACGGGCCGTCAGAGTGTCGCCGGTGGCGACGAGTTCGGCGGGGGTGCCGGTGAAGACCACCTGTCCGCCGTCCTGGCCGGCGCCGGGGCCGAGGTCGATCAGCCAGTCGGCATGGGCCATCACGGCCTGGTGATGCTCGATGACGATGACCGTGTTGCCGTCGTCGACCAGGCGGTCGAGCAGGCCGAGGAGCTGGTCGACATCGGCGAGGTGGAGTCCGGTGGTGGGCTCGTCGAGGAGGTAGACGGCACCCTTCTCCGCCATGTGGAGGGCGAGTTTGAGGCGCTGGCGTTCGCCGCCGGAGAGGGTGGTGAGCGGCTGCCCCAGTCCGAGGTAGCCCAGTCCCACCTCCGCGAGCCGGTCGAGGACAGTGCGGGCCTGCCCGGTCGGGAAGAACTCCCGGGCCTCGGCCACCGACATCGCGAGGACCTCGCTGATGTTCTTGCCGCGCAGGGTGTAGGTGAGCACCTTGGGGGTGAAGCGCTTGCCTTCGCACTCCTCGCAGACCGAGGCGACACCGGCCATCATCGCGAGGTCGGTGTAGACCAGCCCGATGCCCTTGCAGGTGGGGCAGGCTCCTTCGGAGTTGGCGCTGAACAGGGCGGCCTTGACGCCGTTGGCCTTGGCGAAGGCGGTACGGACCGGGCCGAGCAGCCCGGTGTAGGTGGCCGGGTTGGAGCGCCGGGAGCCGCGGATGGCGGACTGGTCGGCGACGATCACGCCGTCCCGACGCGCCAGGGAGCCATGGATCAGACTGCTCTTGCCGGAGCCTGCCACTCCGGTGACCACGGTGAGCACCCCGAGCGGGAGGTCGACGCTGACGTCCTTGAGGTTGTGGGTGTTCGCCCCGCTGATCGAGAGCTGTCCGACGGGCGTGCGGACCGTCTCGCGCAGCCGGGCGCGGTGGTCGAGATGGCGTCCGGTCAGGGTGCCGGAGGCGCGCAGGCCCGGCACGTCGCCGGTGTAACAGAGCCGTCCGCCGTCCGGTCCGGCTCCCGGGCCGAGGTCGACGACATGGTCGGCGATCGCGATGGTCTCGGGCTTGTGCTCGACGACCAGGACGGTGTTGCCCTTGTCGCGCAGCCGGCGCAGCAGCGTGTTCATCCGCTGGATGTCGTGCGGGTGCAGTCCGGTGGTCGGCTCGTCGAAGACATAGGTGACGTCGGTGAGGCTGGAGCCGAGGTGCCGGACCATCTTCACCCGCTGGGCCTCGCCGCCGGAGAGCGTGGCGGATTCCCGGTCCAGGCTGAGATAGCCCAGGCCGATCTCGACCAGCGAATCGAGGGTGTGGCAGAGCGTGGCGACCAGCGGGGCCACGGTCCCCCGCGCGTGGCTGACGCCACCGTACGCGCGGGCGGTGCCCCCAGGATCGTCGAGGGTGCGGACGAAGCCGGCCAGCTCGCTGATCTGCATCGCGGAGCAGGCGGCGATATTGCGGCCGGCGATACGGGAGCCGAGCGCGGCGGGGTTGAGGCGGGCGCCGCCGCACGCCCCGCAGGCGGTGAAGGTCACCGCCCGGTCGACGAAGGCGCGGATATGCGGCTGGAGGGATTCCCGGTCCTTGGCGAGAAAGCTCCGCCGTACCCGTACGAGCAGCCCCTCGTAGGTGAGGGTGGAGGTGCCCCGCTTGATTTTGGTGGCGGGCTTGTGGAGGAAATCCTCCCACTGGGCGGGGGTGTAGTCCTTCAGTTGGGTGTCGGGGTCGAAGAATCCGGAGTGCGCGAGGGTCTGCCAGTACCACGAGCCGACGGTGAAGCCGGGGGCGGTGATCGCGCCCTCGTTGAGGGAGAGGCGGGTGTCCACGAGCGCGTCGACATCGATCGTCGAGACCCGGCCCAGCCCTTCGCACTCCTGGCACATGCCCTCGGCGCTGTTGAAGCTGAAGGCGCTGGAGGTACCGGCGTACGGGGTGCCCAGGCGGCTGAAGATGATCCGCAGCATGGTGTGGGCATCGGTCGCGGTGCCGACCGTGGAACGTGAGTTGGCGCCCATCCGCTCCTGGTCGACGACGATCGCCGCGCTGAGATTGCGCAGCGCGTCGACCTCGGGACGGCTCCGGCTCGGCATGAAGGACTGGACGAAGGCGGTATAGGTCTCGTTGATCAGCCGCTGCGATTCGGCCGCGATGGTGCCGAAGACCAGGGAGGACTTCCCGGAGCCGGAGACGCCGGTGAAGACCGTGAGCCGGCGCTTGGGAATGTCCAGGGAGATACCGGCGAGGTTGTTCTCCCGGGCGCCGCGGACCTCGATCACGTCATGACTGTCCGCTGCGGATATCTCCCCGTTCCCCGCCCCGCCGCACTGCTCGGCCCCCATGTCCACGGCCCACCCCTCCTGATATCTTTACGCCGTAAAGAGTTAGCTCGGCGACGTTACTTTATGCCGTAAGGAGACTGCAAGTGGTCGTATTCGCCGGACAGGGCGACGCCCGCCGTTCGATGTCGCTGCTCTGGCGCGCGGAGCGGCCCGATGGGAGAGCCGCGCGCCAGTGGCCCGGCCCCAAACCGGCGCTGAGCGTCGAGGCGATCGTCGAGGCCGGGATCGCGGTCGCCGACGCCGAGGGCATGGCGGCGCTTTCCATGCGCGCGGTCGGCGAGCGGCTGGGGCGTACCGCCATGGCGCTGTACACATACGTGCCCGGCAAGAGCGAGCTGGTGGACCTGATGTACGACCAGGTGCTGGCGGAGCTGCCGGACGACTACGACCTCACGGCGGGCTGGCGGGCGGCGACGGTCTCCTGGGCCGAGGACACCTGGGAGTTCTACCTCCGCCACCCCTGGGTCCTCCAGGTCTCCCAGGCCCGCCCGGTACTCGGCCCGAACGAGTACCGCGCCCTGGAGGCCCTGCTGCGACTGCTGTACGCCACGGAGCTGAGCCCGGCGGTGCTGCGCCGGGTGGTGGGGACGCTGGTCCACTTCGTACGGGGTGCCGCGCAGACCGTCGTCGAATCGCGGCTGGCCGCGGCGGCGACCGGGGTGTCCGACGAGGACTGGTGGCTGGCCCGGTCCGGCATGCTCAGCGAGGTCGTGCCCGATTTCGCGGAGCGCTTCCCACTGCTGGTCCGGCTGGAGACCGAGGGCGCGGCCCCGGGCACGGACGATTCGGTGCCGTATCTGGAGCGCGAGGCGAGGGAGACCTTCGAGGTCGGGCTCGCCGTCGTGCTGGACGGGATCGAGGCGGCGATCGCCCGGGCCCGCTGAGCCCGCGGCCGTCCCGGTCACGGCCGTTGGGGTGATGAAGCGGGCGCAGGGGCCCCGGACGGGTGTCGTAAGGCGGGCCCCGGGCGTTGATCTTCCATGACCGTCTTCCGCGTCCGACCGTGGTTCCTGCCGACCAGCCTCGCGGCGTTCCTGACCGAGGTGGGGCCGGAGGAGCCGGCTGATGCACCGTCGGATTCCGGCGGCGACGGCCGGTCCGGCCCGCCGTCCGATACCCGGTCAGCTGATTCGGGGCCGGCCGGTTGTCATCCGTACGCCGATCGGGCCGGCACCGCCGACGACGACCCTTCCGGGCCCGCTGACCGGCCATGATGGGTGGCCCCGCGGGCGGCGGGGCAGTGAAGTTGACGGCGTGTCGAAAGTTGGCGGCCGCACACACCGTGGCCATCGGGTCACCCCGTGTGGCGAGCCGTGGTGATCGCCCATAACTTCGCCTCATGGCGCTACGACAGATGAAATACATGGGCTGTGTCGCCGCGATCCTGGTCGGCGGACTGGGCGCGGCAGACCCCTGCGACGCCGAGGGCCGGCACATCGTCCGCCCCGGCCAATCGATCCAGCGTGCGGTGGACCGGGCACGGCCGGGCGACACGATCGTCCTGCGGCCGGGTGTCTACCGCGGGAGCGTACTGATCGACAAGTCGCGACTGCGGCTCGTCGGCGCGGGCCGGAAGACGGTGATCAGACCGTCCGGCAGACGGGCGGAGAACGCCTGCGGACAGGGCGGCAACGGCATCTGCGTCGTCGGCCACAAGGGTCACCGCCTGCACGGCGTCAGCATCCGCTCGCTGACCGTCGAAGGGTTCAAGAAGAGCGGCATCTGGGCCTCCGGCACCGACCGGTTGTCCGTCCGCCGGGTGCTCGTACGGAAGAACGGCGTGTGGGGCATCGCGCAGGAGAAGTCCATCCGCGGTGTGATCGCGGACAACGTCATCACCAGGAACGGTGACGCGGGCATCTTCCTCGCCAACACGGTCAAGGAGGAAGGCGGAGCCACCAACACCCGGGGCACGCTGATCAGCCAGAACCGCCTCACCCACAACCGGATCGGGGTCACCGTCCGCCGGGTCAGGAATCTGACGATCGGCCACAACACGATGACCGGGAACTGCGGCGGCGTCTTCGTCGTCGGCGACGAGTCCCGTCCCCGGGCGGGTGCCCTGACCGTACGGAACAACGACATCTCCCGGAACAACAGGCACTGCCCCGGCAACAGCCGGCTGCCCTACATCCAGGGCTCCGGGATCGTGCTGACCGGCGCCGAGAAGGTGCTGGTGCGGCACAACCTCATCCGGGACAACAGGGGCAAGTCCCCGCTCTCCGGCGGTGTCGTCCTCTTCCACAGCTTCGTCAAGGCCCTCAACGAGCGCAATGTCATCGTCGACAACATCGTGCTGCACAACAAGCCGGCGGACCTGATCAACCACGACCCCGACGGCAAGGGCAACCGATTCATCCACAACACGTGCCGGACCTCGGAGCCGGCCCGTCTGTGCCGGTCTCAACGGGAGAATGAGGACCGATGACCACCGTAAGTCCCACGCCCCAGCCCGCCATGCGGCTGCGGGAGCTCATCTTCGGAGCGGCCTGTGCGGCAGCCGTACGGGCCGCGGCGAAACTCGGTGTCGCCGATGCGCTCGATGACCGGCCCGCCACGGCCGAGGAGCTGGCCGCCGCGGTGCACACCGAGCCGCGGCCACTGGAGCGGCTGCTGCGCGCGCTGTCCTGCTACGGGATCTTCGCGCAGACCGACGACGGCAAGTACGTCCACACGGACATGTCCCGGCTGCTGCGCGAGGACACCCCCAACAGCCTGCGCTACATCTCACTGTGGTGCACCGAGCCCTGGACCTGGGAGGCCTGGCCCCGGCTCGACGACGCGGTGCGCTCGGGCCGCAGCGTCTTCGACGACCTGTACGGCAAGAGCTTCTTCGACTATCTCCACGAGGACGCCCGGGAGTCCGCCCAGGTCTTCGACCGTGCCATGACCACCTCCAGCAAGCAGTCCGCCGAGGACCTCGCGGGGCTGCTCGATCTGAGCGGGGCGTCGTCGGTGGCGGACATCGGCGGTGGCCAGGGGCACGTCCTGGCCAGCCTGCTGGAGAAGTACCCGGGGCTGGAGGGCACCCTGCTCGACCTGCCCGCGGTCGTGGCGAACCCGGACCCCCGGCTGCGCACGGGCGGTCAACTCGCCTCGCGGGTACGGATCGTGCCCGGTGACTGCCGCGAGGAGATCCCCGTCCAGGCCGATGTCTACATCATCAAGAACATCCTGGAGTGGGACGACGACAGCACCCGCAGGACGCTCCAGAACGTCGTCAAGACCGCCCGTCCCGGCGCCCGTGTGGTGATCATCGAGAACCTCGTCGACGACAGTCCCTCGATGAAGTTCACCACCGCCATGGACCTGCTGCTGCTCCTGAACGTCGGTGGGGCCAAGCACACCAAGGCGAGCCTGGTCAGCCGGATGGCGGAGGCGGGGCTGGAGGTCGGCGACATCATGGCCGTCAACCCGTATCTGCACGCCTTCGAGTGCACCGTCCCCGCCTGACGAAGGCCCGGCGATGAAGACGCCCGTGCACGGCAGGCCGCCTGGCGAGGAGGCTTCTCCTCGCCAGGCGGCCGTGTCCGTCGGCGGACGGGCGCGGGAGCCGGGGGATCGCCCCGGCGCCGCGGGCTCGTCAGCCGTTGCCGTCGCGCGTCCAGCTGTAGAACTGCTGGGCCATCGCGTCCTTGGGGCTCCGCCAGGTCTCCGGGTCGTACGCGCTGACGAAGGCGGACAGTTTCTCACTCACCGCGCGGAACTCGGGGTGCTCGGTGACCTTGGCGATCTCCGGTCCCGGCGGCCGGTCGGATTCGATGAGGTGCAGATACACGTCACCGAACTGGAAGAGGGTCCGCCGCGAGACGCCGACCAGGTGCGGCAGTTCCGTACGGTCGGAGGCCTGGAAGACCTCGGCGATGTCCGGAGCCGAACCGGGCTTCATACGAGCGACGATCAGAGCGTGATGCATCGGGGAGATCCCTTCGTTGCCGCCGGGTGGCGGTCCGAACGCGGCGCGGCGGACGGTCAGTTGACGGTGGCGGAGCGCAGCTCGCGGTCGCGCTGCTCGATCTTGTCCCGGATGAGTTCCAGCTGGATCCGGGAGTTGCGGTTGATGAGCTCGGTCATCCCCTTGTCGTCGACCGGGGCGGTGGGCTTCATGGCGAAGTCCTGGGTCCAGTGCATCGACGTGCCGCCCGGGATCTCGGCGTACTTCCAGTGGATGTCCATGTGCTCGAACGGTCCGGTCTCCACGCGGCGGGCGCGGACGGTACGGGCCCTGCGGTCCATGACGCGCTCGGAGACCCAGCTCCAGACGGTGCCGTTGTCGTCCGGGTGCATCGTCAGCCGGAAGGTGGTCTTGTCGCCCTCCCGGGACAGCACCTCGACCGAGGCGTACTCGCTGAACAGCTTCGGCCAGTTCTCGATGTCGTTGGTGATGTCCCAGACGAGGTCGAGGGGCGCCGCGATGGTGATCTCGTTCTCGGTGTGGCCGGGCATATCAGGCTCCTGTCGTAGGCACGGTGGCCTTGTCGGCGTTGGCGTTGGCGTTGTTGGTGTTGACCAGGGCGAGGAAGTCGCGCGGCGTCTTGCAGCGCTCCGCGTCGGTCGGCATCGGCCGGCCGTGCCGGTTCTCCAGCTCGCCCACGATGCCGAGCAGCCCGAGCGAATCGAGGCCGAACTCGGCGAAGGGCATATCGGCGCGGTTGGCCAGGTCCTTCGGGTCGACGGTGAGGCCGGCGGCCGACTTCATCAGCGATGCCAGCTCATTGAGCGTCAGTTGAGCAGTCATGCGGGATTCTCCTTCTCACGAGGGGGACATGGAGCCCCGTCGCAGCACCATTGCCGCGTTCGAGCCCATCAGTCCCCGGCTCAGCACCAGCGCCGTCCGCAACTCGGCGGGCCGGGCCCGGCCGGTCACCACGTCAAGGTCGTGGCACACGTCGACGACGTTGGGGGTGGGCGGCACCACGCCGTTCTCCATGGCGAGCACCGCGGCCGCGATGTCCAGGACGGGGGCACCGCAGTACGCCCGCCCGGTACCGGTCTTGGGTGCGGTCACCGGGACCCGCGCGGCGTGCCGGCCCAGGGCGTCCGCGAGGGCCAGCGCCTCGGCCCGGTCGGCCGAGGGGACGCCGAGCGCATCCGCGAACACCACATCGATCTCCTCCGGGGCGCACTGCGCATCCGCCAGTGCACCGCGGATTGCATGGGCGAGCCCGGCACGGGACTCCTCCCACAGCGAGGCGCCGGTGAACGTCGCCGCGTGCCCGGCGAGCACGGCGCGGACGGTGGCGCCGCGGCTCTCGGCCGCCGCCTCCTCCTCGGCGACCAGCATCGCGCCGCCCTCGGCAGGCACGAAACCGCAGGCGTCACCGGTGAACGGGCGGTAGGCGCGGGCCGGATCGTCGAGTCTGCTCAGATCCTCGTAGCCGAGCTGGCAGACCACCGAGTAGGGGGCCAGCGGCGCCTCGGCGGCGCCCACGACGACGGCGTCGGTGCCGCGCCGTATGGTGCGGCAGGCGTGCGCCAGGGCATCCAGACCGCCCGCCTCGTCGCTGGCCACGACTCCGCAGGGACCCTTGAAGCCGCCGCGGATGGAGATCTGTCCGGTACTGGCCGCGTAGAACCAGGCGATGGACTGGTACGGGCCGACATGGCGGGAGCCCTGGCCCCAGAGCCGTTGCAGCTCCCGCTGGCCGAACTCGCCGCCGCCCGAGCCGGCGGCCGTGACGACCCCCACCGCGAACGGCGAATCGCCGTAGTCGGCGCGGCCGAGCCGGGCGTCGTCCAGCGCGAGGTTGGCCGCCGCCATGGCGAAGTGCGTGAACCGGTCGGTCTGGACGAGGTAACGCTCCTCGATCAGATCCGCCGGGTCGAAGCCGCGCACCTCACCGGCGACCTTGAGCGGCAGATGCTCGCACCCCTCGCGGGTCACCCGGTCCAGGACGCTGATGCCCTCCTTGGTCGCCTTCCAGAAGGCCTCGGTGCTCACCCCGTTGGGGGCGATCACGCCGATGCCCGTGACGACCGAGCGTCTGTCTTTGGGGCGTTTCATGCTGCCCTCCCGCCCTGTCGGGTCAGTACCACCGCTGACTGGAAACCGCCGAAGCCGCTGCCGACCGAGAGCACCGAGCGCAACGGCAACTCCCGTGCCGTCCTTGGCACATAGTCGAGGTCGCACTCCGGGTCGGGCGTCTCGTAGTTCGCCGTCGGCGGCACGACCTGGTGGGTCAGGGCCAGCACACAGGCGACGATCTCGATGGCGCCGATCGCGCCCAGCGAGTGGCCCACCATGGATTTGATGGAGCTCATCGGCACGTTGTAGGCGTGTTTGCCCAGCGACCGCTTGACCGCGGCGGTCTCGTGCCGGTCGTTCTGCTGGGTGCCCGAGCCGTGGGCATTGACGTAGTCGACCTGGGTGGCGTCGAGCGTGGCGTGCGCCAGCGCGTGGTTGATCGCCTCGGCCATCTCCAGGCCCTCCTGGGTGAGCCCGGTCATGTGGTACGCGTTGCCGAAGGTGGCGTAGCCGCGGATCTCGCAGTGCACGGTCGCACCGCGGGCACGGGCGTGCTCCAGCTCCTCCAGGACGAGTACGGCGCCGCCCTCCCCCATGACGAATCCGTCGCGGTGCGCGTCGAACGGCCGTGAGGCGTGGGCGGGGTCGTCGTTGTTCGCGGAGGTCGCCTTGATCGCGTCGAAGCAGGCCACCGTGATCGGGGAGATCGGTGAGTCCGAGGCGCCGGCGATACACACATCGACCCGGCCCTCCTCGATCGACTGGAAGGCGTACCCGATGGCGTCGAGGCCGGAGGTGCAGCCCGTGGAGACGGTCTGCACCGGGCCGTGCGCACCGACCTGTTCGGCCACCGCGGAGGCGAGCGAACTGGGGGAGAACGCCCGCTCCAGGTAGCGGCCGGCCGGCCGGTGGTCGACGTCCCACCGCCGGCCGTGGCTGCTGACGGCGACGTAGTCGTGCTCCAGGCGCGTGGTGCCGCCGACCGCGGTGCCCAAGGAGACCCCGATGCGCCACGGGTCCTCCTTCTCCGTGTCCAGGCCGGCCTCGCGCAGCGCCTCGTCGGCGGCGACCATCGCGAACTGGACGTACCGGTCCGAGCGGGCGATCTGCTCCTCGCTCAGCCCGTGTTGCCGGGGATCGAAGTCGCACTCGGCGGCGATACGTGAGCGGAAACCCTCCGGGTTGAAGAGGGTGATGCCCCGGGTCGCCGTACGTCCGGCGGACAGCAGGTCCCAGAAGGCAGGCACACCCACGCCGCCCGGGGCGACGATCCCGACGCCGGTGACCGCCACGCGGCGGGTCATGACACCGGCTCCGTGCGTTCGGGTGGGGCGGCCGGTGTGCCCTCCTCCGTGCCCTCGGTGTCGACGTGCCCGAGCTCGGGGCGCGGGGCCAGCGGACCGAGGTGGAAGACCATCCGGGCCTCCACGTCCCCCACATTGCGGAACCGGTGCCGCATATAAGGGGGAATCAGCAGCCCCTGGTCCGGGCGCAGCGGGTACGCCTCCCCGTCGAGGTCCACCTCGAGCGCGCCCTGCACGACGTACACGAACTCCTCGGAGTACGGGTGGTAGTGCTCGCCGATGCGCTCGCCGGGCTGCACGAGTGCCATGCCCATGAAGCCGCTCGTGGCGCCCACCGCGCTGGGTGTCAGCATGGCGCGCAGATCACCTCCGCGCCGGCGGTTGGGCTGGGTCTCGCTGAGGTCCACGATGCGTGGGCGGTGCGTGGTCATGGCTGATTCCTCCAGGGGCGTGAGGCCGGCGGTTGAGTGGGGTGGGACCTGCTGCGGCCCGGTGCGGTCAGGCGTCCGGAGCCCGGCGGTCGGTGATCAGGGCCATGTCGGAGCGCGCGAGGAAGCTCGCGATCTCGCGGTCGTTGGACAGACCGCCGGCCACATCGGTGTCGAGGAGGCGCCGCAGCACGGCCGTCTTGCGGGGGCCGCGCACGCCGAGCGACAGCATCGGATCGCTGTCGATGGGGATCCTCAGGTCGATGAGCCGGACGACGATGTCGTCGCGCTGGAAGATGGTGCTGCCGGCGACCGGACACGCCGGGTCGTCGGCGGCCAGCTCGTCCTGGCGGGCCAGCATCCTGGCCAGCGCCATACCGCAGCCCTCCTTGGCGGGGTAGTACAGCGCATGTCGCCGTACGCCCTCGGGCTGCTTTCCGTGGGCGGCGACATGGTGCACCGCGGGCAGCGCGGCGCGGGTGAAGAACACCCGGGCGGAGTTCGGATCGCTCAGATCGCGGTCCTGCTCCAGATACGGGTTGATGGCCTCCTCGACGGCCCGGACCTCGGGCTGACGCGAGACATGGCGCAGCGCGGCGACCAGGTCGCCCTGCACCTCCACCGCCCGTACGACGCGGTTGCCGTGCATGAACAGGGAGGTGCGGCGCAGCCGGGTGGTGTCGTCGACCCGGGCCTCGGGAGAGGTGTAGCCGGCCAGGATCTCGGCGACCTTCTCCTCACTGCCGGGCTTCACGGTGAAGGTCAGGGCATGCCGGACCACACCGTCGCCGACGCGGGGGTTTGCCTGGAGCCGGCCCTTGGGGGGCTCCGGGGTGAGGCTGGCGATGTTCGAGGTCTCCCGCAGGACGCTGAAGCGCAGCGAGCGGGTGTCGCGGACACAGCTGTGCAACGGCTGGACCATCTTGACGTGTTCCTCGCTGTTGACCCACGCGAGGAAGGGCGGTGCGCTCTCCCATTCACTGGTGATGAGCCACTGCGAGGGGTTCTCGATGGACTGGCACAGCTGGTCGGTGATGTGCCCGGGGACGGACGCGACCTGGTTGCGCAGGTGCTCGTAGGCTTCCAGGAAGCGCTGTTGGGCTCCGTCATGGAGATCCAGGAGCAGCACGACCCGGAGCCGGGAGCCGTCGAAGGCTGACTGGGATATTCGTTCCGACAGCGTTGTCATCGTCTACGCATCTCCTTCGGGGCCCCATGGCCCCTGTGGTGCGTCGTCAGTTGCCGGTGCGATCCGGACGACTGAGCCGGATGGTGGGGGCGGCCTGCCCGGTGATCCGGGGGCGTCCCGGATTCGATCGTCGCCGCCGCCCACGGGCGGCGCGAGATCTATGAGCCATGCAGGTGAACCGTGATCGAACAGGTCCGCGGACGGGCATTCGTGCTCCATCTGCCCTCAATGCGCCCTTGGAGCTGGAGCACGCAATGAATCCCACCGTCGAAGACCGGGTCCCGGTACTCGTCGTGGGCGGGTCCCTGGTGGGCCTGTCCGCGTCGCTGTTCCTGGGACGTCTGGGTGTGCGGCATCTGCTGGTCGAGAAGCACTCGGACACCTCGCATCACCCACGTGGCCGAGGCAACAACGTCCGCACGATGGAGCTGTTCCGGGTCGCCGGAGCCGAAGAGCGGATCCGTGAGGCGGCGTCGACGCTGGCCGACAACCACGGCATCCTCCAGGCCCCCTCCCTCACCGGCGACGAGCAGGAGTGGTTGTTCAAGGAGATCGACCCGGGCGGCGGGCTGGCCCGGTTCAGCCCGGCGAGCTGGTGTCTGTGCAGCCAGAACGACCTGGAGCCCGTACTGGTGCGCTGCGCCCGCGAGCACGGCGGTGATCTGCGGTTCTCCACCGAGCTGGTCTCCTTCGAGCAGGACGCGCGGGGTGTGACCGCGCTCCTGAGGAGCCGGGAGACCGGCGAGGAGTCCACGGTGCGCGCGGACTATCTGGTCGCCGCCGACGGCCCCCGCAGCCCGGTCCGCGAGCGGCTGGGCTTCGGTCAGACGGGGCCCGGCGACCTCTTCCACAACGTGAGCATCACCTTCCGCGCCCCGGGCCTCGCGGACGTGGTGGGCGACCGCCGGTTCATCGCCTGCTACCTGACCAACCCCGAGGCCGACGGCGCGCTGCTGCCGGTGGACAACCACAAGGACTGGGTCTTCCACGCCCCCTGGCACCCCGACCAGGGCGAAACCCTGGAGGACTTCACCGACGAGCGGTGCATCGACCACATCCGCCGGGCGACGGGCGCGCTGGACCTCGACATCGAGATCACCGGCAAGGCCCCCTGGCACGCCGCCGAGCGGGTCGCGGAGCACTATGCGGCCGGCCGGGTCTTCCTCGCCGGTGACTCGGCCCACGAGATGTCCCCCACCGGGGCCTTCGGCTCCAACACCGGTATTCAGGACGCCCACAACCTCGCCTGGAAGCTGGCGGCCGTACTGAAGGGTGCGGCGGACCCCGCGCTGCTGGAGACGTACGAGACGGAGCGTCAGCCGGTGGCGCGCGAGACCAGCGCCCGTGCCTCGGCCCGCTCCGCCGAGCACAGCCACCCGGGGTACTCCCCGGCGCCCGGCGTGGCCGGCGGCCGGCAGCGCGGGGTGCTCACCGTCGCCCTCGGCTACTGCTATCCGCACGGCGCGGTGGTGGGCGCCGACCCCGAGCTGCCGGTGGTGCCCGAACAACTGCGGCTCACGGGCGAACCGGGCACCCGCGCCCCGCACATGTGGCTGCACAAGGGCGGTGAGCGCTGCTCGACTCTGGACCTCTACGAGAAGTCCTTCGTCCTGCTGAGCGGTTCCGACGGCGATATGTGGCGCACCGCGGCCAAGGGCGTCATCCAGCGCTTCAACGTCCCGCTGGACTGCTATCTGATCGGCACCGAGCCGGACGACGACATGGCCCCCGGGGAAGACACCGACTGGGCCGAGAAGCACGGCACCACGCCCGAGGGCGCGGTGCTGGTCCGCCCCGACGGCTTCGTCGCCTGGCGGGCGGAGGGCATGGTGGCCGACCCGGAAGCGGCGCTCCAGAAGGTGTTTGCGTCACTCCTGTGCAGGAACTGACCCAAGAGGTGTGACGCACGGGGCTGCTGATGCCCAAGGGACCGGCGGGGCCTCCGCCGGTCCCTTCGCGTCGCGAACGTATCTTCTGCCCGTCACCACCGCAGGGGCATCTGCGGTCCGTCCCGGCCACGTCCCGCAACCCGGGGGCCGATTTCCGGTTGAGTCCGGGCATGGACGCCAAGAAGCCCGCCTCGCACCCGTTCCATCGCATCTCCCTCCCCCATCAGCCACCGCCGCTGCCGCCGCCCGCTCCCCAGCCACGGCGTCGCACCGAGGAAGAGACGCCGATCTTCGACCAGTTGCTCAAGGAGTGGCGCTCGGGCATGCTGCGCCCGAGCGTTTCCTGGCCGGTCGACGATCCGGGGAAGATCCGGACGGGCGCCGCTGTTGGGACCGATGATGGCCGTCCCTATCCGCGGAAACGTGACAAGGAGCCCCACCGTGAGCCTGTACGACATCCCGCTGCGCACCCTGAACGGTGAGCCGGCCTCGCTCTCCGACTACCGGGGCAAGGCCCTGCTGGTGGTGAACGTGGCGTCCAAATGCGGGCTGACCCCGCAGTACACGGGCCTGGAGCGACTTCAGCAGCGCTACGGGGACCGTGGTTTCACCGTGCTGGGCTTCCCCAGCAACCAGTTCGCCGGCCAGGAGCCGGGCACCGCCGAGGAGATCGCCACCTTCTGCTCGGCGACGTACGGCGTGAGTTTCCCGCTGTTCGAGAAGACCGACGTCAACGGCGCACAGCGGCATCCGCTGTACGCCACGCTGACCGGCACCGCGGACGCCGAAGGGGCGGCCGGCGATGTGCAGTGGAACTTCGAGAAATTCCTGATCGACGCCGAGGGCGGGATCGCCGGGCGCTTCCGGCCGCGTACGGAGCCCGAGGCCGACGAGCTGGTCGCCGCCATCGAGGCGGTGCTGCCGGCCTGAGCCCGGCGGCGCGGTCAGGCCACGGCGATGTCCGTGCCGCCGCCCCCTCCGGCGGTCGTGTCGGGGGCGTCCGGGGCCGCTTCGCCGGCCATGCCGTCGTCGGGGACGATCTCGAAGTCGCCGGTGAGCCCGGTCATCCGCAGCAGGCGTGCGACGCTTCCGTCGGTGACGACGCCGGTCAGCCGCAGCCGGCCGCCCCGCTGCCGGGTCCGGTAGCGGGCGCGGCTGAGCAGTGACAGCCCGGCGCAGTCGATGAAGGTCACCTCGCGCACATCGACGACGAGGTCGGAGCCCCTGGCGGCGGTGAGCTCGTCGAGCTGGTGGGAGAGCACCGACACGGCGAAGATGTCCAGGTCACCGCGGAGTTCGAGGAGGACCGTGCCGCCCGCGGTGCGACGCGGGCCCACAAGCCTCGGGTAGTACTGACCGTCTTCCATCGGCCCGACCCACTTTCGTGCCGGGGCGCGGGATATGGCCACGCGTCCCCGGCGGAGACGTTCGGAAGGTGTGGGGGCGCCCGGCGCGATCCGGGCGGGTCGGCCCGTTTCCGGGTCGTCGGTGGTGCGGTTGCGTAACGGCGGTGCCACTACGTTTCTGCAGCTGGCGCCCGTATGTTGTCTACGGCTTACCCGCCGACCGCCCCCCTCAAGTCCCGGCGCACGCCACATACGCAGGTTGTCTCAAAGTCGCCCCTTGTGCGCATGGCCGATATACGTGACCAAGGGCCTGCTCCCCGGCGCGAGTTCACAGCCGACCGCCCCCTCGATGCCCTCGTCGTCGAGGCGGCCGCTGCGGCGCGCCAGGATCCCGGTCACCAGACTGCGCAGACTGCGCGGCCGGAAGTCGCAGAGACCGCCGTCGGCCAGGCCGTGGCGTGCCAGGAGCGCGCCGACCTCCGCCGGCGTGCGCAACCGGCGCGCGGCATAACGGCCGGCCGGCATGACCCGCGTCAGCGGAAGCCGCTGGAACGCCACGAGGTAGACGAACCGGGAGACGACCGTACGGTTGACGGTGTCGTAGACGAGGACCCCGCCGGGAGCCAGGGCCTGCGCGGCCTGCTCCATGACCCGGTCGGGGTCGGTGGTGATCTCCAGGGTGTCCGCGAGGTAGACGAGGTCGAACGCGGCCGCCGGGACGTCGAGTTGCTCCGCGGGGGCGGTGCGGTGCTCGACGTCGAGGCCGTCGTGTGCGGCGGCCGCCGCCCGGGCCAGCGCGGTCGCGGACGCGGACGGATCAACGGCGGTGACCGCGAAGCCCAGTCCGGCCAGTCCGTGCGCCAGCAGTCCGCGGCCGCTGCCCACGACCAGCGCGCGCCCCGACGGCGCCCGCCCCAGACCCTCCAGAACTCCTGTGGTGTACGCCAGCCGTACGGCCTGGAAGGCGGCCGCGCGGATCTGCCGCCCGTCGACCACCCCCGGGCCGGCCGAGTCCAGTGCGATCAGTGGAGCGCTGCCC
Source organism: Streptomyces sp. NPDC034111 (assembly GCF_055575375.1). Classification (NCBI taxonomy): domain Bacteria; kingdom Bacillati; phylum Actinomycetota; class Actinomycetes; order Kitasatosporales; family Streptomycetaceae; genus Streptomyces; species Streptomyces sp. NPDC034111. Next base: position 123,332 of record NZ_JBVIST010000016.1, read on the forward strand.
CTGACGGTCATCGCGTCCCCCTAGGACCTGGGATCGAGCAATCCGAGTTCCCTGAGGGAACCCAAGGAGCATCTCACACCCGAGTTCCCTCGGGGAACTTGGGTACGGTGGACCCATGACCCGCACCCCGCTCTCCCACGTGGCCTGCTCGATCGCCCGCGCCACCGACCTGTTCGGCGACGCCTGGACGGCGCTGATCATGCGCGACGTACTGACCGGGATCGGCCGCTTCGACGACCTCGCCCTGGACCTCGGCATCTCCCGCAAGGTCCTCACCGCCCGGCTGTCACGACTGGTCGAGGAGGGCGTGCTGGCCCGCGAGCGCTATCAGGAGCGGCCGCCGCGCGAGCACTACGTCGCGACGGAGAAGGGCCGGGAGCTCTACCCGGTCCTGCTGGCGCTGATGAACTGGGGCGACCGCTGGTACGCGGGCGAGGCCGGCCCCCCGGCCCGTATCCACCACCTCGACTGCGACCGGGACACCACGATGGTCGCCGCCTGTGCGCACTGCGGCGGGCCCTTGACCGCGGACAACACCACCCAGCTGCCCGGCCCCGGGGGCCGGACCGGTCCCGGCACCCAGGTGATCGGCCCGCTCATCGCGTCCCGCACACCCGGACGGCCGGCGGAAACCGACCCGCCCGTATGAACCCGTTTCGGGCGTTTTAGACTGGCCGGACCGCCCGAAAGAGTGAGGTGTGTCCTGAAGTCGCCCGACCCGGCAGCCGAGCCCCCCGCGGACGCCGCGGCCGATCTCGCCGAGCGCACCGCGCAGAACCTACGCGAGCTGGCCGGCGGGCCGGTCACCCGGCTCCCGGAGCTCCTGGAGGCGATGGCCGCGGTCGGCTCCGACCACGATCTGCACCGTGCGCTCACCCGCATCGCCGAGACCACGGCCGCCCTCACCGGCGCGCGCTATGTCGCCCTCGGCATCCGCGCCGAGCACGGCCACGGGACCGGCAGCCTGATCACCCACGGCGTCCCTCCGGCCCCGGACGGCCGGCCGGCCCTGGCGGCCTCCCTGGAAGTGCCCATCACCTTCCACGGCGAGCTCTTCGGCAGTCTCGCCCTCATGGGGAAGCAGGGCGCCACGGCGCACGGCGAGCCGGCCGACGGACGGTTCACCGAGGAGGACCTTCACCTGGTACGGGTACTGGCCACCGAGGCCGGCATCGCGATGGGCAATGCCCGGATGCACGCCGCCGCCCGGCAGCGCACCCGCTGGATCGACGGCGCCGCCTCCGTCACCACGGCCCTGCTGGCCGGACCCGAGACCCACTCGACGACCGAGGACGCCCTCACCGTCGTCGCCGAGAAGGGCAGGGAGCTGGCCGAGGCGGCCACCGGAGCGGTCCTGCTGCCGCACGCCGAGGGCGGAATGGAGGTGGTGGCGATCTCCACCCAACTGTCCGAGGCGGTACGGACCGAGGCGTACCGCGGCCGGATCCCGCCGGAGAGCCCGGTCCTCCACCAGATCAACGCCGGGCTCGCGGTCTTCGCCGACGACTTCGCCACCGATCCCCGTTCGATCTCCCCGCTGTCACGCCACTACGGCCCGACGATGCTGCTGCCGCTGCGCAGCAACGGGCGGGTGCTGGGCGCGCTGGCGCTGTGCCGGATGCCCGACGGGCGGCCCTACAGCCACTCCGAACGCACCCTGGGAACCCAGTTCGCCGCCCAGGCCGCGCTGGCGCTGGTACTCGCCGACCGGCACCGCGACCGCGAACGACTCGCCGTCTACGAGGACCGCGACCGCATCGCGCGCGACCTCCACGACCTGGTCATCCAGCGGCTGTTCGCCACCGGCATGCTGCTGGAGACCGCCCAGCGCAAGGCCCGGATACCGGAGGTGCGGGACGGCGTCGGCCAGGCGGTCGACGAGCTGGACGCGACGATCCAGGAGATACGGACGGCGATCATCGCGCTCCAGCAGGGGCCGCCGGACGCACCGCCGGGACTGCGTACCCGCATCCTGCGGGAGGCCGGCGCGGCGACGGCGGCGCTCGGCACCCGCCCGTCCGTGCAGTTCGTCGGCCCGGTCGACGCCCGCATCGACGACGCCTGCGGCCGCGCCCTGCTGACCGCGCTCCGCATGGCCCTGGCGACGGACCGGCCGGCCCGCACCGAGATCGTCGTGGACGCCACCGCCACCCTCCCCGACGGCCGCCCCGCCGCACGCCTGACGGTCACCCGCCCTGACACCTCCGCCACCCCTTTCGTCTGGGAACGCCACCTCCAGGGGTCCTAGCTCACCTTGGCTTGTGCCGCGGCGCAGTTGAGGCTCTTTCACCGGGACGCCTGGGCCGTTGCGTTCGGACCATCGGCTCGTGCGTGCGGGCCATCAGCTCGTTTGCCGGCCGGCGTGCAGGGGACGCGGAGGGTGCAGCCGCAATTCTGTGGCCAATGCCAGGCCTGGGCGCCAAGAATGGCGTCTTCAATGGAGGGCCGGAGCCGGGAGCGGACATGGACGCAGTGGTGGAGTGGGTGGACGCACGCGAGAGGCTGCCGAGGCCCGGGATGCCTGTGGCAGCGGCGACGACGGGCCGCTACCCGCCCGACAGCGCGGCGGAGCGCGAGACCGGGGTGGGCCAGGAATTCTGGCTGGTGCTGCCCATGTACTTCACCCCCCGCCACTTCGCTGAGGACGGGACCGAGTACCGCGACTGCTTCGTCGACTCCGACCGTGTCGTTCGCCTGCCCTACGGCCGCCCCTGCGACGAACCCGTCACCCACTGGGCAGCGCTGCCCACCCTGCCGGGCATGGCCGTGCACGGGGTGCTGGGTGAGGGCGTGCGGACCGCTCTCAAGAACGCCTGGGACGAGGGAACGGCAGGGGGATGACGCGCCCGCCATCAGGTAACGGTCGTTGGCCAGGCCGCGTTGGCCTCCGAAGTCGGTGAGGCGCGGCGGCAGCAGGAGCGTCGCGGTACCGCCGGCGGAGCTCGGGAGCTCGCCGGTGAACGCCCCGGAGGGTGGTCGCAGGGGAATGAGTTGACCTCAAGTTTGGTTGAGGTCTTAGGTTTCTTTTATGTCGCCGGTCACTCACGGCGATCCCGTGACGACCCGGCACACAGGAGGCCACCATGGACATGGAAGTCACCGCCTGGCATGCGATGCACACCACGATGACCGCGCAGCAGGGCCGACGAAGGTTCTCGCGCGGGACGCTGCGCCGCATCCTGGCGTTCGCGCGGCCGCACCGGCGGCACCTGGTGTGGTTCCTCGTGCTGAGCACGGTGACCGCGATGCTCGCAGTGGCGACACCGTTGCTCGCGGGCCGGGTGGTGGACGCGATCGTGGGCGGCGACTCGGCGGCCATCGTCGTCGGACTGTCCGGGCTGATCGCCGTGATCGCGGTCGCGGAGGCCGGCCTGGGGCTGCTGACCCGCTGGCTCTCGGCCAGCATCGGCGAGGGACTGATCCTGGATCTGCGGACCACGGTGTACGACCACGTCCAGCGGATGCCGATCGCGTTCTTCACCCGTACCCGCACCGGCGCGCTGGTCAGCCGGCTCAACAACGATGTGATCGGCGCCCAGCGGGCCTTCAGCGACACCCTGTCCGGGGTCGTCAGCAATATCGTGACGCTGCTGCTCACCCTCGGCGTGATGCTGACCCTGTCATGGCAGATCACGCTGATCGCACTGGTCCTGCTGCCGGTGTTCGTACTGCCCGCCCGCCGGGTCGGCCGGCGGCTCGCGGACCTGCGGCGGGAGGGCGCCGACCACAACGCGGCGATGGGCACCCAGATGACCGAGCGGTTCTCGGCGCCCGGCGCCACCCTCGTCAAGCTGATGGGCCGTCCGGACCGCGAGTCCGCGGAGTTCGCCACCCGGGCCCGGCGGGTGCGCGACATCGGCGTCCGGTCGGCCATGGTCCAGACGTACTTCGTCACCGCGCTCACCCTGGTCTCCGCCCTGGCACTGGCCGTCGTCTACGGCCTGGGCGGCTTCCTCGCCCTCCAGGGCCGGCTGGAGGCCGGTGCGATCGTCTCGCTCGCCCTGCTGCTCACCCGGCTCTACGCCCCGCTGACCGCGCTGTCCGGTGCGCACATCGAGGTGATGAGCGCGCTGGTCAGCTTCGAGCGGGTCTTCGAGGTGCTCGACCTCAAGCCGCTGATCACCGAGAAGCCGGACGCCCGCCCGGTACCCGAGGGCCCGGTGTCGGTGGAGTTCGACTCCGTACGCTTCGGCTACCCGTCCGCCGACAAGGTCTCGCTGGCCTCTCTGGAGGAGGTCGCCACCCTCGACACCCGGGGCGGCGAAGAGGTCCTGCACGACATCTCCTTCCGCGCCGAACCCGGCCAGATGGTCGCGCTGGTCGGCTCGTCGGGCGCCGGCAAGTCGACCGTCGCCCAGCTGCTGCCGCGGCTGTACGACACCGACGCCGGCGCGGTCCGGCTGTCCGGGGTGGACGTCCGCGAGCTGAGTTCCGCCGCGCTGCGCGAGGCGCTCGGCATGGTCACCCAGGACGGCCACCTCTTCCACGACTCCATCCGCGAGAACCTGCTGCTGGCCAAGCCTGAGGCGACCGAGGACGAGCTGTGGGACGTGCTCCGCCGGGCCCGTCTGGAGGAGTTGATCGCCGGGCTGCCGGACGGTCTGGACACCGTGGTCGGCGAGCGCGGCTACCGCCTCTCGGGCGGCGAGCGGCAGCGGCTGACCATCGCCCGGCTGCTGCTGGCCCACCCCCGGGTGGTGATCCTCGACGAGGCCACCGCCCACCTGGACAACACCTCGGAAGCGGCGGTGCAGGAAGCCCTCACCGAGGCGCTGGAGGGCCGTACGGCGCTGGTCATCGCGCACCGGCTGTCGACCGTACGGGCCGCGGACCTGATCCTGGTCGTCGAGAGCGGGCGGATCGTCGAGCGCGGGACGCACGAGACGCTGCTGGCGGCCGACGGGCGGTACGCGGAGCTGTACCGGACGCAGTTCACGGACTCGGAGGGCCGGCAGGAGGCCGGGGAGCGGGCCGCGCTGGAGGCCGAGGACGAGGCCGCGGAGGTCGCCGTGGAAGAGGCCACGCGGGTGGCCGTGGCGCAGGCCGGCGGCTCGGATTCCGGCCCGGAGCCGGTCGCGGAAACGGCTCTGGTGAACTGAAGCCTCACCGGAAGGCCCCCGCCCCTTGGCGGGGGCCTTCCACATGCCGAAAACTGAGGAGATGACGCAGCGCGCGGAACACTCCATGGTCATGGACCGCCTCGCCCTCGACGATCTGATCACGGCCTACGCCATCGCCGTGGACGACGGCGACTGGCCGGGCTACCGGGCCCTGTTCACCGCGGACGGCCGGGTCGACTACCGCTCGGCGGGCGGCATCGAAGGCGGTGCCGAAGAGGTCGCTACCTGGCTCGCCGAGATGCTCCAGCACTTCGTGATACGGCAGCATCTGATCGTCAACCGCCGGGTCACCCTGTCCCGGCGGGACGGCGCAGCCGGCGATACCGCGACCGTGCGGGCCGACTACCTCAACCCGATGCGGCTCGCCGGCTCGGACGAGGACTCCGAGGGCGGCCCCACCGCTCCCAACTACACCTGCGCCGGCCGCTATGTCTTCACCGCCCGGCGTACCGCGGACGGCTGGCGGCTGACCGGGGTCGTGGTCCACGAGAAGTGGCGGGAGGTACGGCCCGCGGGCGACTGAGCCACCTGGCGGCTCGAATCGGCCGACCCGGCGACACCCCCTTTCCTTGATCGGTCCGCCCCCGCACACTGGCCGTCCGACCGGCGGCAACCGGCACCAGGAGGCCGTATGGACAGATCGCCCGGCCCTCGGGCGTGGTGGCTCGGCTCTCCTTGGGGCCGGGGGGCGGCCGCGGTGCTCGCCGGGGCCCTGCCGGCGCTCACCTTTCCCGCTCCCTCCTGGTGGTGGCTGGCCTTCTTCGCGCTGGTGCCCTGGCTGCTGTTGGTGCGGTCGGCGCCCACGTACGGCCGCGCCGCGCTGGACGGCTGGCTGGGCGGAACCGGCTTCATGCTGGCGGTGCACCACTGGCTGCTGCCGAACCTGCATGTCTTCATCCTGGTGCTGGCACTGCTGCTGGGGGCGCTGTGGGCGCCCTGGGGGCTGCTGGTGCGGGCCCTGCTGGGCGGCGCGCCCGGCAGCGGGACGTGCGCCGCCGCGCTGGTGCTGGTGCCGTCCGGCTGGCTGATGGTCGAACTGGTCCGCTCCTGGGAGTACTTGGGCGGGCCCTGGGGGCTGCTGGGCGCCAGTCAGTGGCAGGTACCGCCCGCGCTGCGGCTGGCGTCGCTGGGCGGGGTGTGGCTGGTCAGCCTGCTGATCCTGGCGGTGAACACCGCACTGGCCGAGCTGATCGCCCGCCCGGCGGTGCGCCTCCCCGCCGTCGCCGGACTGCTGGTGTGCGCCCTGGCGGCCACCGCGGCCTGGTTCTGGGCACCGGTCCCCCGCCCCGCGGGCACGGTCCGGATCGCGGTGGTCCAGCCCGGCCTCACCGGAACCCCCACCGAACGGCTGGCCCGGAGCGAAGCACTCACCCGCGCGCTCGCCGGCCGCGGGGTGCGCCTGGTCGTCTGGGGTGAGAGCAGCCTCTACCGGGACCCCGTGGACCGCCCCGAGCTCGCCGCCCGGCTCGCCGCGCTCTCCCGGCAGACCGGCGCGGAGCTGCTGATCAACGCCGATGCCCCGCGCAACGGCGGACCGGGCATCTACAAGACCGCGGAGCTGATCGGGCCGGCCGGGCCGACCGGCGACCGCTACGCCAAGATGCGGCTGGTGCCGTTCGGCGAATACATACCGCTGCGCTCCGTACTGGGCTGGGCGACCCGCGTCGGCAAGGCGGCCACCGCCGACCGGATACGCGGCCCCCACCAGGTGGTGATGCCGGTGGCCTCCGCGGGCGGGCTGCGGACCGGGCCACTGGTGTGCTTCGAGACCGCCTTCCCCGACATGAGCCGCCATCTGGCGCGCGACGGTGCGCAGGTGCTGGTCGCCCAGTCCTCGACCTCGACGTTCCAGGGCAGCTGGGCGCCCGCACAGCACGCCTCGCTGGGTGCGCTGCGCGCCGCGGAGACCTGGCGGCCGATGGTGCACGCCACGCTCACCGGCGTCAGCGCGGTGTACGGCCCCCGGGGCGAGCGGATCGGCGAGCGGATGGGCACCGACCGCAGCGCGGCGGCCGTCTACGACCTTCCGCTGGCCGAGGGCACCAGCCCGTATACCCGCTTCGGCGAATGGCCGGTGTACGGGGCGGTGGGCGCGCTGGTGCTCGCGGGGGTGTACGCGGGCCTGCGCGCGCTCAGCAGGCGGACCGCCCAACCGCCTCGGTGATCACCCGTTCGCACAGTTCATGAGTGCGCAGCGCGTCCTGGGCGGACGGCTGCCTGCCGGCCCGTACGTCGTCCAGGAACGCCAGAACAATCTGCTCGATGCCGCGCTGCCGGGCGACCGGCACCCAGTCGCCGCGGCGCCGGATCGTGGGCTGCCCCTTGTGGTCGATGACCTCGGCGAGGTTGACGACCTGACGCTTGGTGTCCTGGCCGGAGACGTCCAGGATCTCCTCCGCGGAGCCGCTGAGACGGTTCATGGTGCCGAGGGCGGTGAAGCCGTCACCGGACAGTTGCAGCACCACATGGTGCATCAGTCCGTCGCGGATCCTGGCCCGGACGTCGATGTGGTCGACCTCGCCGGGGACGAGGAACCGCAGGGTGTCGACGACATGGATGAAGTCGTCCAGCACCAGCGTGCGCGGGTCCTCGGGCAGTCCGACGCGGTTCTTCTGCATCAGAATCAGATCGCGGGCGTGCTCACGGCACTGGGCGTAGGCGGGCGCGAAGCGCCGGTTGAACCCGACCGTGAGGCCCACCCCGCGCTCCTCGGCGAGCGCCACGATCCGCTCGGACTCGGCCAGCTCATAGGAGAGCGGCTTGTCGACATACGTCGGAACCCCCGCCTCCAGCAGCCGGGTCACTATCCCGGGGTGCGCGGAGGTCGCCGCGTGCACGAAGGCCGCGTCCAGGCCCGTGGCGAGCAGCGAGTCCAGGTCGGCGTGGAGCTGCCGCCCGGTCAGGTGGTGCGCGGCGCCGACCCGTTCGAGGGTGGCCGGGGTGCGGGTGTGCAGATGCAGTTCGATCCCCGGTTGCAGGCCCAGTACAGGGAGGTACGCCTTCTGGGCGATATCGCCGAGTCCGATGCAGCCGACCTTCACTCGTACTCCTTGGGTAGGGCCATGGTCCTGGTCCCCCGCGCCCCGGCAGCATACGTGCCACCCGGCGGCCGCCGGTCGGCGATGCCGTCCAGGCCACGCGGCGCGAGATCCGGCGCGAGGCGGGTAGGCGGGTGGTGGCCGGCCGTCAGGACGGCGCGCAGCGCACAGGCGGGCCGGGAGCGCCGGGTGGGGGCCGGCCGTGCCGCGCTGCACACCTGGTGCGAGGAACTGCTTCCCGGGATGCTCCGCCGGTAGCGGTGTGGCGTGGTGGCCGGGCAGGGCCTACCCCGTTACGCCGTCGATCCTCAGCTGGAGCCGGTCGATCGCGTCCCTGAGGCCCTGGCGGTATTCGCCGTCGGCGAGGGCGTTGACCGAGGCCCGGGCCCGCCGGAGCTGGGCGCGGGCGTCGGCCGGCCGGTCGAGGGCGGCGTAGTCGGCCGCGATATTGAGATGCAGCGAGGGAAAGAAGGCCCGGAGCGCGACGAGCGGATGACGGGGGCCGGGCCCGTCCGCGACGCTCGTCCCGCCCGGCGTGGACCCCGCGCCGGCGGGCCGCTCGGTCACAAAGCCCTCGGCAGCCTCCAGGGCCCGGAGGTCCCAGTCGAGTTCGTCCCTGGGGTCGTCCTGGGTGTCGGCCATGTAGTGGGCGAGGGTGCAACGGTGGAAGGCGTCTCCCTGCGGCCCGATCTCGTGCCACAGCGCCGAGAGGCGGTTACGGGCCTCTTCGCGGTCACCGGCGCGATGCAGCATGATCGCCTGACCGATCCGGGTCAGTACCCCGTCCTCGGGCGTCGCCTCCCGCCGCTTCTCCATCACCGCGCACTCTCCGTATTTTGCCCACTACCGTCAGCGCCCTCCCCTCGACGCTAACCGCCGGAGGAGACCTTCGCGCGGTGTGCGCGACGCGCCGGGGCGGCAGAGCCGTACGGCCCGGCCACCCGGCAGGCCCGTCGCTCAGCCCAGGTCAGGGATGCGCCAGTCGATCGGGGCGTGGCCCTGCGCGGCGATCGCGGTATTGATCTGGGTGAACGGACGGGACCCGAAGAACTTCTTCGCCGACAGCGGGGAGGGGTGCGCGCCCTGCACCACGGCATGGCGTTCCTCGTCGATCAGCGGCAGCTTCTTCTTCGCGTAGTTCCCCCAGAGCACGAAGACCGCAGGATCGGGCCGGGAGGCCACCGCGCGGATCACCGCGTCGGTGACCTTCTCCCACCCCTTGCCCTTGTGCGAATTGGCCTCGGCCTCGCGGACGGTCAGGACGGCGTTCAGCAGCAGCACGCCCTGCTGGGCCCAGGGCATCAGATAGCCGTTGTCCGGGATCGGGTGGCCCAGCTCCTCCTTCATCTCCTTGTAGATGTTCCGCAGCGACGGCGGCGTCTTGACGCCGGGCTGCACGGAGAAGCACAGGCCGTGGCCCTGCCCCGCACCGTGGTACGGGTCCTGGCCGAGGATGAGCACCTTCACCTGGTCGTAGGGGGTCGCCTCCAGCGCCGCGAAGACCTGCCCGCGGGGCGGGTAGACCGGACCGTTGGCCCGCTCCTGCTCGACGAAGTCGAGGAGCTCCTTGAAGTAGGGCTTCTCCAACTCCTCGCCGAGGACCCCGCGCCAGGATTCGGGCAGCATGTCGGTCACCACGTCAACAACCTCCGGTGTACGTTGCGTTCTCCTCAGAACCTACCGGCGACCACTGACAACGCCGCCCGCGGGCCGATTGCCGGGGCGGAGACCGGGCCGGAGGCCGAGCCCGAGGCCGGGCCTGATCCTGTCTGAAGGCCGGCCCCGCGGCGCTTCCCCCGCCCCCTCCCCCTCCTCCCCCTTCGGGGAGGGGGCGGGGGTGGGTTCGGGGGTGGGGGGGAGCGCACCGCGCCGCCTCAGGCCCCGTTAGCCAGGACCGTACGGCCCCCGCAACGCATGCCTCCGCGGCAGGTCCGCCGACGCAGCTGGTGCCGGCCCCGCTGGGGACCGGCACCACCGACTCTGCCTCTTGGCGCGCGCACCTAATGCAAGCCCGCTACCGCGGACGCTCGTACCACCTCACCGTCCACGGCCTCCAGACGTTCAGACGCCGGCGTTGAGGAACAGACCGCCGTCCACGACCAGCGTCTGGCCGGTGATCCAGCCCGACGCGTCGGACAGCAGGAAGGCCGCCGCCCCGCCGATGTCCTCCGGGAGGCCGAGCCGCGCCATCGGGTAGGCAGCCGCCGCCTCCTCCTCGCGGTTCTCGTACAGCGCGGCGGCGAACTTGGTCTTGACCACCGCGGGCGCGATGGAGTTGACCCGCACACCCGGCGCGAACTCGTGGGCGAGCTGGATCGTGAGGTTCACCATCGCGGCCTTGCTGATGCCGTACGCGCCGATGAAGGGCGAGGGGGCGAGGCCGGCGATCGAGGCGATGTTGACGATCGCGCCGCCGTTCTCCTTCTGCCAGGCGTGCCAGGTGCGCTGCGCGAACCCGAGCGCGGAGACGACATTGGTCTCGAAGACCTTGCGCGCGACATTGAGGTCGAGGTCCGCGATCGGGCCGAACACCGGGTTCGTACCGGCGTTGTTGACCAGGTAGTCGACCCGCCCGAAGGCCTCCATCGCGCGCTCGACGGCGACGGCCTGGTGGGCCTCGTCGTGCGCCTTGCCGGCGACGCCGATCGCCCGGTCCGCGCCCAGCTTCTCGACGGCCTCCTTGAGGGCGTCCTCGTTGCGGCCGGTGATCACGACCCGGTCGCCGCGGGCGACCAGGGCCTCGGCGATGCCGTAGCCGATGCCGCGGCTGGCGCCGGTGACCAGCGCCACCTTGCCGGAGGGCTCCGGGAGCCCCTTGTCCTGCTCGGTCATGTCCTGTGCTCCTGGGTCGGTGGGGCGGTCAGTTGAGGGGGCCGCCGGCGACGTACATGACCTGGCCGGACACGAACCCGGCCGCGTCGCCCGTGAAGAAGGCGATCGCGTTGGCGATGTCCTCCGGCTTGCCGACCCGCTGCACCGGGATCTGGCCGGCGGCCGCCGCCTGGAACTCCTCGAAGCCCATGCCGACCCGCTCGGCGGTGGCGGCGGTCATGTCCGTGACGATGAAACCGGGGGCGACGGCGTTGGCGGTCACACCGAACTTGCCGAGCTCGATGGCGAGGGTCTTGGTGAAGCCCTGGAGACCGGCCTTGGCGGCGGAGTAGTTGACCTGGCCGCGGTTGCCGAGCGCCGAGCTGGAGGAGAGGTTGACGACCCGGCCGAACTTGGCGTCCACCATGTGCTTCTGGCAGGCGCGGGACATCAGGAACGCACCCCGCAGGTGCACGTTCATGACCGTGTCCCAGTCGCTCTCGCTCATCTTGAACAGCAGGTTGTCGCGGAGCACACCGGCGTTGTTGACGAGGATGGTGGGCGCGCCGAGCTCGGACGCGACCCGGGTGACCGCCGCCTCCACCTGTTCCGCGTCCGAGACGTCGCAGCCGACCGCGATGGCCTTGCCGCCGGCCGCGGTGATCTTCTCGACGGTGTCCTTGCAGGCCGCCTCGTCGAGGTCGAGTACGGCTACGGCGCGGCCCTCGGCGGCCAGGCGTACGGCGGTGGCCGCGCCGATGCCGCGGGCCGCGCCCGTCACGATGGCGACGCGCTGCTCGGTGGTGGACATGCGGGTTCTCCTCATCCTCGAAGCCTCGACAAGCGGTCCGCCGCACCGATCCCGTAGGTGAGCAACCGCTTAGTACCCTGAGCAGGGCTGACGCTAGAAGCCCGGCAGGACGCTGTCAACGCCCCACAGCGCGCCGTTGCCGAGCTCACCTGCGGTGCGGCAGGAAGGTACCCCCTCGCGCCGAGCCGGCCTGGCGCGATCGCGTGCATACGACGGGGCGCCCGGCCCGCCGTACTACGGCAGACCGGGCGCCCCTGACGACACATGCGGCCTCAGCGCACCAACAGCTCCAGCAGCCGCTCCGCCTCCGCGGCGGGGTCGGCGGTCAGGCCGGTGTGCACCGGCCCCGGCTGGACGATGGTGCTGCGCGGCGCGATCAGCCAGCGGAACCGCCGCCCGGCGTCGTCCCCCGCCGCCTGTCCGGCCCGTTCGCCGCCCTGGCAGATGCCCTCGACGGCGCCGAGCGCGGCCCGTACGCCCGCCACATCGACAGTCGGGTCCAGCGCCAGCAGCCGGGCCTCGTCCAGATAGGTCCGGGCCTCCACAAAGCGCCGGGCGTGGCAGTACACGACCACGCCGGCGTTGATCATCTCGCCGCGCTCCACCCGGGGCACGACCTTCAGCAGGGCGTACTCGAAAACATCGCGTCCATTGTGCAGACCGGTCACTTCACTGCCCTCCGCGGCAACTTTCCCGCCAGCCACGCCGGCGCCTGCGAGGGCTTGTCCTTGGTGGGCTCCCCGAGGGTGATGTGGTCGCTGATCGTCCGGGCGCGGGCCAGCAGCGTATTGACGTACGCCTGGCGCAGCACGTCCGGCGTCGCAAAGCCGGGCTCGTCGGCCAGCCATTCGTCCGGGACGTCCGCCGCGATCCCGGTCAGCAGCTCCTCGGTGATCTGTGGCGCGAATTCGTCGGCTGCCGACGCGATATCCGGACCGAAGGTGGCGAGCACATGGTCGGACGCGTTGTACGGGCGGGCCGCCGCCTTCTCCGCGCTCGGCCAGTTGTGGTGCCAGATCATCGCGGCGCCATGGTCGATCAGCCACAGTTCGCCGTGCCAGACCAGGAGATTGGGGTTGCGCCAGGAGCGGTCGACGTTGTTGATCAGCGCATCGAACCACACCACGCGGCCCGCCTCACGGGCAGTCACCTCGAAGGCGAGCGGATCGAAACCCAGCGATCCGGGAAGGTAATCCATGCCGAGGTTCAGCCCGCCGCTGGCCTTCAGCAACTCCTGGACCTCCTGGTCCGGCTCCCCGAGGCCGATGACGGGGTCGAGCTGCATCTGCACCAGGTCCGGTACCCGCAGTCCGAGACGGCGGCCCAGCTGACCGCAGATGATCTCGGCGACAAGAGTCTTACGGCCCTGGCCGGCACCGGTGAACTTCATGATATAAGTACCGAGATCGTCGCCCTCGACGATTCCCGGGAGCGACCCGCCCTCACGCAAAGGCGTGACATAGCGCGTCGCAACGACTTCGGTCAACATCCCCACAGGCTACGGCAGCTTCCCGCCGCTCGTTATTCCTTATTCGCCCCGGTCCGGTACCGGCACTCAGCGCTGCGCAGAGATCCGCAGCGCCGTGCAGGGCTGCGCAGGACCGGGGAATGGGCCCTTTCGGTCAGGCCTTTTCCGGGAAACGCTGACCTGCCTAGGTTGCCTCCAGGGATCGCCGTACCCGGGACCGCCGCACCACCTGACCACCGGACAACCGGACCACCATCGTGGAGGACAGCACCTTGGACAGCATCACCACGAACTCCGCATCGCCCGCGCCCACCACCGAGAACTCCGCTGGGTTTCCCCGCCAATTCGCGTACAGCCGCCGTTTCTCCCTGGGAGTCCCCGGGCGTTTCACGGTCTCCCCGGACGGTCGCCGGGTCCTCTTCGTCCGTACGGGCTCGGGCATCGACCCCATAGGCCGGCTGTGGCAGTACGAGGACGGCGCAGAAAGGCTGTTGGTCGATCCTGGCCTCCTGGTGGGGGCCACGGCCGAGGCGGTGCCCGAGGAGGAGCGGCTGCGCCGGGAGCGGGCCCGGGAGCGGTCGGCGGGCGTGGTGTCGTACGCGGCCGATGACGCCGTGCGGCTCGTGGCGTTCGCGCTCTCCGGTGCGCTGTGGGCGGTGCGGACGGACGGCGGCGCCCCGTTCTCCGTCCCGGCGGCGGGCCCGGTGGTCGACCCCCGTCCGTCCCCCGACGGCCGGTACATCGCGTATGTGAGCCGTCGCTCCCTCCATGTGACCGACCTGGCCGGCCACGACCGGCAACTGGCGTGCGCGCAGGCGCCCGAGGTCTCCTACGGGCTGTCGGAATATGTGGCGGCTGAGTCCATGCACCGGCTGCGCGGCTACTGGTGGGCGCCGGACAGTCGTCACCTCCTGGTGGCGAGGGTCGACACCGGCCCCGTGGAACGGCGGTACCTCTGCGACCCCGCCGACCCGGCGAAGCCGCCACAGGAGATCGCGTATCCGGCGGCCGGTACCCCCAATGCGGAGGTCACCGTCCATCTGCTCTCCCTGGAGGGCGAGCGGGTCGAGGTGGTGTGGGACCGGAAGGCGTACGAATACCTCGTCGATGCGGGCTGGGACGGGCACGGCCCGTTCCTCGTCGTACAGAGCCGCGACCAGCGCACGGTGCGGATGCTCACGGTCGACCGGGCCACCGGGGCCACCGAGGTACGGCACGAGCGGACCGATCCGGCGTGGGTGGAGCTGGTACCCGGCACTCCGGCCCGTACCGCTTCCGGCGCACTGGTGCTCCCGGAGGACGACGGCGACACGCGGTATCTGACCGTGGGAGGCCGGCGGGTCACTCCTGGCGGGCTGCAACTGAGCGAGGTCCTGGGGGTCGAGGGCGAAGCGGTGCTCTTCACGGCGAGCGAGGACCCTTTGGAGACCCATGTGTGGCGCCATGAGCCGGGCCGCGGCCTCCGCCGGCTGAGCCGGGACCCCGGCAGGTACACGGGCGTGGCGCGGGGCGGGACGGTCGTTCTTGCGGGACGCACACCGCAGGGCAGTGCGGTGAGCGTGGTGCGCGACCCGGAGGTGGGGCCGGACGGGGGCGCGCCCCATGGGGTCATCGCCTCGCTCGCCGAGGAGCCGGTCCTCTCCCCACGACCGGTCCATCTCACCCTCGGCGAACGGCAGTTGCGCGCCGCCCTCTATCTGCCGTCGTGGCACCAGGAGGGGGCGGGGCGGCTGCCGGTGCTGCTCGATCCGTACGCCGGTGCCGGCCTCCAGACGGTGGGGCGGACCCGCGACTGGTTCGTCTGTGTGTCGCAGTGGTTCGCCGAGCAGGGCTTCGCGGTGCTGGTCGTCGACGGCCGCGGGACGCCGGGGCGGGGTCCCGCCTGGGAGAAGGCCCTGCACGGCGATCTGCTCACCCCTGTTCTGGAGGACCAGGTGGACGCCCTTCAGGCGGCCGGGGCGCGCTTCGGCGACCTGGATCTGACGCGGGTGGCGATCCGCGGGTGGTCGTTCGGCGGGTTCCTGGCGGCGGCCGCGGTACTGCACCGCCCGGATGTCTTCCATGCGGCGGTCGCCGGCGCTCCGCCCACCGACCAACGGCTGTACGACACCCACTGGAAGGAGCGCTTCCTCGGCCACCCGGAGGAGCAACCGGAGAACTACGCGCGCTCCTCCCTGGCCGGCCACGGCCATCTGCTGCGCCGCCCGCTGCTGCTGATCCACGGACTCGCCGACGACAACGTCGCGGTCGCGCACACCCTGCGCTTCTCGGCCGAACTGCTTGCCGCGGGCCGGCCGCACAGCGTGCTGCCGCTGTCCGGCGCCACCCATGCGCCGTCCGACGCAACCGTGAATGAGCAGCTGCTCCACTTCCAGCGGGACTTCCTGCTGAACGCCCTGAAGGGGCGCGCCGACGGGGACTGACGCCGGCCGGCCGGGGGCTGTCCGCCCCCGGTCTTTGGCATACGGCGCCAAAAAACGGAAGCCGTTGAATGCCTCCAACTGCCCTTCCGTACGGCCCTGTGCAACGTCCATGGACCAGCACATCGCGCACCGAAGGCACCAGGAACCGGAGGCACACCATGGCTCGACAGGCAGCATCGGACCGCACGGAGACCGAGGCGGTCACGGCGGAGAGTACGGCGGACGGAGCGGCGCCTAAGGGGCGCGGGGCGGCCCGCCGGACGGTCGTCGCGGCCGTCGGAGCGGCCGGGCTGACCGCCGCGCTCGCGGCCTGTGGAGGCAGCAGCATGGCGGAAGGGGGCGGCAATGGCTCGGCGGGGGCGGACGCGGGCGGCTCACCGGAGTCGGGCGGCTCCGGAGGGAGTGCGGGCGGGGGCGAGGCCGGTGGGGGCGCCGGCGCCGCGCTGGCCAAGACCACGGAGATCCCCAAGGGCGGCGGCAAGATCTTCAAGGCCGAGAAGGTCGTCGTCACCCAGCCTCAGGACGGCGAGATCAAGGCGTTCTCCGCCGTCTGCACCCATGCGGGCTGCCTGGTCGGCGAGGTCTCCGGCGGCACCATCAACTGCATGTGCCACGGCAGCAAGTTCGACATCACCGATGGCAGCGTGAAGACCGGCCCCGCCACCAAGGGGCTGCCGCCCGCCAAGGTGAGCGTCAAGGGCGGCTCGGTCACCCTGGGCTGACGGGGCCCGCTCCCCCCGGGCCGTTCACGGGTCCCTTCAGCGGCTGCGCCGTGGCCGCTTCCAGGTGGTCAGCACGTCGTCGGTGGTGGTGACGGTGGCGACCAGGGCGAGGGTGTTGCGGACCATCGCAGGGGTGTAGTCGGCCGGCACCCCGGCGATGGCGTCCGCGGGCACCACGGCCGTATAGCCGAGGTTGACCGCGTCGAACACGGCATTGGGGATCGCCACGTTCGCCGACACCCCGGTGACGACGAGCGTCCGGCAGCCGACATTGCGCAGCAGCGCGTCCACCTCGGTGCCGGCGATCGGCGACAGACCGTGCAGCCGCCGCACCACCAGGTCGCCCTCCGACACCGGTATCGGATCGGCGATGCGTACCGCGGTGGAACCGATGATCTGCTGGACGGGCAGCCGCTCGGCGGCCTTGAAGAGGCGGGCGTTGTGGCTGGCGCCCCGGCCGTCGGGGCGGCGTTCGGCGACCGCGTGCAGCACCTGGACGCCGGCGTCGTGGGCGGCCGCCACCAGGCGGGCGATGTTCGCCAGCGCCCCTGATTTACGGGCCGTGGCGGCGAGTTCGGGCAGTGCGCTGTCGGGACCGACCACACCGCGCTGGCACTCGACGGTGAGCAGCACCGTCGAGGCCGGGTCCAGTAGCTCGCCGAGCCTTACGGCGTCCGGTGGCATGGCACTTCCCTTCTGGCGGTCCGCTCCGCCGGCCGGTCTCCGTCGGAACGCCCCTGGGGCCGGCCCTTCGCCGGCCGCCCCTTCGGGACGGCGAGGGTAGCGGGCATTGCCTCCACCAGGAAGAGCACCCATGCTCTTCTGACGACCAGTCAGGTATGGGTGAGCGGCAGGCTGCGGAGGCGATGACGATGGACGGCACACAGCGGCGCGGGCGCCGGATCATGATGACCCAGGACGAACTGGACGCGTTCCTCGCCGAGCAGCGCACCTGCCGGGTCGCCACGGTCGGCGACGACGGCGCCCCGCACGTCGGGGCGCTGTGGTTCGCCTGGGACGGGGCGGCGCTGTGGCTGTACTCGATCACCCGCAGCAAGCGGTGGGCCCAGCTGCGCAAGGACCCCCGGATCGCGGTCGTGGTCGACGACGGGCACGAGTACGGCGAGCTGCGCGGGGCCGAGCTGACGGGACGCGCGGAGTGCGTGGGCGAGGCACCGCGCACCGGTGAGCCGTGTCCCGCACTGGACGAACCGGAGCGGCTGTTCGCGCGGAAGTACTTCGGCATGGCCGCGATGCCGCACGACGGCCGGCACGCCTGGCTGCGGCTCGTACCGGAGTCCGTCGCGTCCTGGGACTTCCGCAAGATCCCGGGGTGAGGCGGGGGCGGGCACGTGGGGTGACGGCGCGGGGTGGTTCCGGGCCCGGCGCCGACCACTGCGAGGAGAACACGCTCACATGCGCCGGCCGCCGCCGATGGCGTTGTCAGTGGTCTCTGCGAGAGTGGTGAGGGTCAGCCCGTTCCGCGCCGGGCAGGGTGCGGGAGCGGACGGCCCGGCCGCTGCGGGCCGGGCTCCGACCAGGACGAAGGAGATCCGGTGAACGTGCTCTTCCCCTCGCTGCGCGACGCATCGCCCGCACCCGCGTTGCGCTTCGGCGACCGCTCGCTGAGCTATCGCCAACTGGCGTCGGTGGCGGGCGCGCTCGCCGAGCGGATCACCAGTGGGTCCCGGATCGCGGTCTGGGCGACGCCGACGCTGGAGACCGCGGTCGGCGTGATCGCCGCGCTGCTCGCCGGCGCGGCCGCCGTCCCGGTCAATCCGAAGATCGGCGAGAGCGAACTGGCGCACATCGTGGCGGACAGCACGCCCTCGCTCGTCCTGGCCGAGCCGGGCGCCGAGCTGCCGGACGCGCTCGCGACACTGCCCCGGATCGAGGTCGAGGCCGCCGAACCGCCCGGAGAGGCCGGACCGGTCCCGCTGCCGTACGAACCGGGCGACGAGACAGCAGCCCTGATCGTGTACACCTCCGGCACGACCGGTCCGCCCAAGGGCGTCGTCCTCCCCCGGCGCGCGATCGCGCACACCCTCGACGCCCTTGAGGACGCCTGGCAGTGGACGGCCGACGACGTCCTGGTGCACGCCCTGCCGCTGTTCCATGTCCACGGCCTGATCCTCGGCATCCTCGGCCCGCTGCGGCGCGGCGGCAGCGTGCACCACCTCGGGCGCTTCAGCACCGAGGCGGTCGCCAGGGAGCTGTCGGCGGAGGGCACGATGCTGTTCGGCGTCCCGACGATGTACCACCGCCTGGCCACCGAGGCCGGCCGCGATCCCGTGCTGGCCAAGGCGCTGGGCCGGGCCCGGCTGCTGGTCTCCGGTTCGGCCGCGCTGCCGCTGACCGATCACGAGCGGATCGCGGCGGCCTCCGGGCGACGGGTGATCGAGCGCTACGGCATGACGGAGACCCTGATGAACACCAGCGTGCGGGCGGACGGCCCGGATGCCGCGGGCACGGTCGGGGTGCCACTGCCGGGGGTGTACGTCCGGCTGGTCGACGATGCGGGCCGGCCCATCGAGGGCAACGACGGCGAGACGGTCGGCGAGATCCAGGTCCGCGGGCCGAACCTCTTCGTCGAGTACCTCAACCGCCCCGACGCCACCGCCGCCGCGTTCGACGGCGGATGGTTCCGTACGGGCGATATGGCGATCCGTGATGCGTCCGGGAACTACCGGATCGTCGGACGCAAGGCCACCGACCTGATCAAGAGCGGCGGTTACAAGATCGGCGCGGGCGAGATCGAGAATGCGCTGCTGGCGCACCCCGGGGTCGCCGAGGCTGCGGTGACCGGCGTCCCGGACGAGGACCTCGGCGAGCGGATCGTCGCATGGATCGTGCCGGAGACCGGTCCCGAGGCCGGCCCGGCGCCGTCCGCCCAGGAGCTCGCCGACCATGTCGCCCTCCAGCTCGCACCGCACAAACGCCCCCGCACCGTGCACTTCCTGGACGCGCTGCCGCGCAATGACATGGGCAAGGTCATGAAGCGAGAGCTCCATGCCTGACGGCGCACCGCCCTGCACCCGACTGACGGCCCGTCAGGCCCTCGCGGCGGTCGCGGATTCCTACCACGAGCTCGCAGACCCCTCGGGCGGCCTCGGCTCGGATGCCGCACCGGACGGGCCGCTCGGCTGGCAGGGCTATGACGAGGCGCGGGCCCGGGCCCGCGCCCGGACCGGCGAGGACGAGTCGGTGGTGACGGCCCGGGCCGTGATCGGCGGTGTGGAAGCGCTCGTGCTCTCCTTCGAGTTCCGCTATCTGGGCGGCTCGCTGGGCGAGCGCACCGGCGACCGGCTGGAGGCCGCCTACACCGAGGCCCGCGCCCGGGGGCTGCCGGTGGTCTCACTGATCGCCACCGGCGGCAGCCGGATGCAGGAGGGGATGCGGGCGCTGTCCCAACTCCAGCGGGTGGCCCGGCAGTCGGCGCTGAACCGTGCCGCAGGACTGCCGCAGATCGCCGTACTGCGCGATCCGACGACCGGGGGCGGCTGGGCCACGCTCGGCGCGTCCGCCGATGTGATCCTCGCGCTCCCGGGTGCCCAGATCGGATTCGCCGGCTCGCGGGTGCGCCCGCCGGACGCCGACCGGTACGCGTACTCCGCTGAGGGCCAGCTGGCGTCCGGCCATATCGATGCCGTCGTCCCGCCCGACCGGCTGCGCGCCACGCTCCAGCGGTGGCTGCGGCTGCTGGGCGCGCCGGGGGAGCCCGGCGGCCGGAACGCCGAGCCGGCGCCGCCGCCGAAGGCGCTGGGCGCACGAGGGCTGCCGGAGTCCGGCTGGGATGCGGTACGGCGCGCCCGCGAGGCCGGGCGGCCGCGCGCGGAGGCGTATCTGCGGGCGTACTTCGACGACCGGGAGGAGATCAGCGGCGACCGCTGCGGCGGCGTCGACCCCGGGATACGGTGCGGCTTCGGCCGGCGCGACGGCCGGACGATAGCCTTCGCGGCCCAGTGCGGTACGGCCACCCGCCCGGCCGGCTTCCGCACCGCGGTCCGGATCGTCCGGCTCGCGGACCGCCTAGGCATCCCGGTCCTCACCCTGGTGGACACCCCGGGCGCGGCGAACGACGCGGCGGCCGAACGGTCCGGTGCCGGCGCGGCGATCGCCGATACCTTCGCGGCGCTGGCCACCGCCGAGGTTCCCGTGACGTCCCTGCTCATCGGCGAGGGCGGTTCGGGCGGCGCGCTGGCGCTGGCCGCGCCGGGCCGGCTGTGGGCGACGCCGGACAGCTACTTCTCGGTGATCGCCCCGGAGGCGGCGGCCGCCATCCTCAAACGCGATACCACCGAGATCCGTCACACCGCCGATCAACTCCGCATCCGGCCCCAGGACTTGCAGGAGCTGGGCATCGTCCGCGCGATCGTCCCGGCGGCCTGAGCGGGGTCCGCAGGCCGCGCCTGGTTCAGCAGCCTTCGACGCTCCTCCCGGCCGTGCGCAGCGCCTCCACCGCGGCGCGGATCGAGGGCCTGCGGTCCGCGTCCGCGCGCCAGATGGCGTAGACGTGGCGGCGCATCGTATGGCGTACGGGCACCACGCTCACCCCTTCGGGTACCGGCCCGCGGCCGAGGCGCGGAGCCACCGCGACGCCCAGCCCGGCCGCGATCAGGGCGAGCTGGGTGCCGTGCTCCTCCGCCATATGCGCGATGCGCGGCTCGATGCCCTTGCTGCGCAGGGTGAACATCAGCCATTCGTTGCAGAACTCCCCCTGCGGCCAGGAGATCCACTCGTCGTCCGCGAACTCCTCCAGCTCCACGGACCGCCGCCCGGCCAGCGGATGCGTCGCCGGCATCGCGACATCGGCCGGATCGTCCAGGAGGGGGGCCTTCGCCAGTCCGTCGGGCAGTGACAGGGGCCGGTTGTACCAGTCGAGGACCACTGCCAGATCGATATCGCCGCGCACCACGCCGCGCACCGCCGCATCCGGCTCCATCTCGGTCAGCCCCGCGCGCAGCTGGGGGTGCTCGGCGCGGAGGGCGACCAGCGCGGGCGGGAAGAGCCCGCGCGCCGCGGTGGGGAACGCGCCCATCCGCAGCTCGCCCACCGCCTGGCCGCGATGCGCCTCCAGTTCGGCCTGGGCCAGCTCCACCTGGGAGAGGATGCGCACCGCGTGGTCGGCGAGCAGCCGTCCGGCATCGGTCAGCCGTACGCCGCGCCCGTTCTTCGCGAGCAGCTGCTGTCCGGTCTCCCGTTCCAGCTTGGCGATCTGCTGCGAGACGGCCGAGGTCGTCACATGCAGTCCGTCGGCGGCCGCGCTCACCGAGCCATGGCGGGCGACCGCACTCAGCGTCCGTAGGCGATCAAGGTTCAACATGTAAGCAATGCTAAGCGATACCTCCCACGAATATTCGCTTGTGCTACGAAGTTTCTCCCCCGCATCGTGGAGCACATGAGCACCGCCACGGGCGCACCGACCGCCTCCGACGCCACCAACTCCCCCACGCCGCACACTTCCAGGCCCCACCGGCCCACCGGCCCGGCTGCCCCGGGCGCACCCGGTTCCGGCAGCGGACCCACGCGCCGCCGCGCCCTCGGCTGGCGGGTCCACTTCGCCGTCCTCTCCCTGATCTGGGGCTTCAGCTTCCTCTTCATCAAGGTGGGCACCCAGGCCTTCGCACCGCTACAGG
This sequence comes from Streptomyces sp. NPDC034111, assembly GCF_055575375.1. Taxonomy (NCBI): domain Bacteria; kingdom Bacillati; phylum Actinomycetota; class Actinomycetes; order Kitasatosporales; family Streptomycetaceae; genus Streptomyces; species Streptomyces sp. NPDC034111. Next base: position 145,361 of record NZ_JBVIST010000016.1, read on the forward strand.
TCACGCTGGGCCGGGTGGCGTGCGGTGCGCTGGTGCTGCTGACCATCCTCGTGATCAAGCGCGAGCGGCTTCCCCGCTCCGTCCGGACCTGGGGTCATCTGGCGGTGGCCGCGTTCCTCCTCAACGCGCTGCCGTTCTCCCTCTTCGCCTACTCCGAGCTGACCATCCCCTCCACACTGGCCGGTATCTGCAACGCCACCTCCCCGCTGTGGGGCATGGCGCTGTCGGTCGTCGCACTCTCCGAGGACCGGCCCACCCGGCGCCGGGTCGCGGGCCTCGGCATCGGATTCCTGGGCGTGCTGACCGTGCTCGGCGCCTGGCAGGGCTTCACCGGTACGGATCTGACCGGCACCGCGCTGGCGCTCGGCGCCTCGCTCAGCTACCCGATCGGCTGGATCTACGTCCGGCGCACCCTGGCGGGCACGTCGCACTCCCACCTCTCCATGTCCAGCACCCAGTTGCTGCTGGCCACCGCCCAACTCGCCGTGGTGACACCCCTGTTCACCACCGCACCGACCGGCTACCCGGTGCTCCCGCTGCTGGCCGTCTTCGCGCTCGGCGCACTGGGCACCGGCTTCGCCTTCCTCCTCCAGTACGGTCTGGTCGCCGAGGTCGGCCCCACCACGGCGCAGATGGTCACCTACTTCGTCCCGGTGATCGCCACCGCCGCCGGTGTCGCCCTCCTGGGTGAGCAGCTGAGCTGGAACACCCCCGTCGGCGCCCTGATCGTGCTGGCGGGCGCCGCCCTCACCCAGAGCAGGCCCCGCCCGTCCGCGGGCCGGCGCGCAACGGCCACCGACTGAGGGCGTCTCTCCCCGGAGGGCCCCAGGCCACCGAGCCCGTTCCAGGTGGCCAACCTTCCAGGTGGCCAACGCCCCGAATTTCGACGGCGGTTCCGCGCACCGTGCCAAGCTGTAGGGCTGTGCGGAGGGTGCGCGAAGGGGGCGTCGTGGACGGGGCGGACGAGGAACGGACCCTTGCCTGGCTGCTGTGCGAGCTGAAGAACCGGGCGGGCGTCAGCTATGCGGCGCTGGCCAGAAGGACCTTCACCACCCGTTCGAGTCTGCACCGTTACTGCCGGGGCGAGAGTGTGCCGCGTGACTACGCCGTGGTCGCCGCCCTCGCGAAGGAGTGCGGCGCCACCCCTCAGGAGCTCACCGAGCTGCTGCGTCTGTGGACCGCCGCCACCACTCCCCCGCCGGACGCACCGTCCCCCGCGCCGCAACGGGAGCCCCCGGCAACGCCGGAGGAGCGGACGCCCGGAGCTCCGCTGCCACCGCCGGGGCCGAGGGGCGCGCGCTCTCGCCTGTGCGGCGGTATGCCTGGCCATGCTGCTGCTCCTCAACCCGGCCGGGCCGCAGCGCACCCCCGGCGACGGCCAGCGCTCCTCGGCCGGACCGCCCGCCGGGACCGCGTCCGGCGGCGGTCCCGGCGACCGCTGGACCTGGGCCCCGTACCCGCTGGCCGGCTCGGTCTACGGCGTCACCATGAACAGCAACACGGGCACCATGCCGTCCTTCCGGATCGGCAGTGTGCGCTTCTGGGACAGCGGCACCCGCTGGTCGGGGCTGGAGCCCCGGCGCGGCAGCTACCGCTGGGCGGGCCTCGACCGTCTGGTCACGGCCGCCCAACGCACCCACAGGGACAGCCTGTTCACCCTCGGCGGTACCCCTTCCTGGGCGGCGCCGGACGGGCACAAGTCCCTCTACACCGACGGTGCCCGCAGCGCGCAGCCCGACCGGCTCGCGGACTGGGACGCCTTCGTGACAGCGCTGGTCACACGCTTTCGAGGCCGCCTCGACGCCTATGAACTGTGGGACACGGTCAATGACCGGCACTTCTACTCCGGCAGCGTGCGGACCATGGCGGAGATGGCACGCCCTGCCGCACGCATCATCAAGCGCGCCGACCCGGAGACCACCGTCATCTGCCCCTCCATGGGCCACCTCAACGAGGCAGCCGGGCTGCGCTTCCTCCGCGATTTCGCGGCGGCCCACGGCTATCAGTCGTGTGATGTGGCTGGACTCAAGACCCGCCAGCGCCCCGCGGAGCAGCCTCCGGAGGCAGTGAGCGGTGAGCTCGCCGCCATGAACCAGGTGCTGCACACCGCCGGTGTCGGCATTACGTTGTGGATCACCGGCCCGACTACGACGTCGCCTACCAGCCACGCCCCACCGGCGGACCGGCCCGTGACTACGCCGTCCGCTGCTTCCTGATGGCGCTGTACGGGCTGGACCAGGGAGTCCGGCGGGCCTACTTCTACAACTGGGGCGGTGCGAAGATCCCCGTCGTCCTTCAGGTCGAGGGCGAGCGTCCGGCCCCGGCCGCGCTCGCGGTGGAGCGGTTGCAGCGCTGGCCGGCCGGTGCCCGTATCCGCGGCTGCGGCCACGGCAGCGCCGCCGGGCTGCCCGCCCCTGTCCGCGAGTGCAGATTCCTGGGCCCGGGCCGGAGCGCGCCCCTCACGATCCGGTGGGCCGACCGGGGATCCGCCCTCGCCCCGGCCGGCCGGGGCGCCTCCCGGCTGACCCGGCTGGACGGTTCGACGCATCGCCTCACTCCCTCCACTCCGCTGCGTATGACGGGCAGCCCGGTCCTCATCACCGGCGCAGGCTGACGACCGTCCGCCTGCCGCCGGACCGGTATGTGGCCTCCGCCGGCATGCCGTTCGTGGCTGACGCCCACCCGGCTGATTGCCCACCGGCTGGCCACCGGACCCCCGCCCTCGGCCTGACCTGGCGCGCCCCCTGGCTCACTCGTACCGTCGCGCCTCCCCCTCCCCCACCCCCGTCGCCGCGGCCACGGCGTCGGCCACGGGGAGGAGGTCGTCGTCGGACAGGCCGGAGACGGTGATGCGTATACCGGGCGGGGAGTGCAGCCGGAAGCGCGCGCCGGGGGCCACCGCCCAGCCCGAGTGCAGCAGCCGGGCCACCGCGCCGGTCTCGTCCGGCACGGGCACCCAGACGTTCATCCCGCTGCGGCCCCGCGCAGCCACTCCGCGCCCGGCCAGTTCCCGTATCAGCGCGTCCCGTCGCCGTCCATACGCTGCGGCCACCGCCTTCGGGTCCACCGCGGCGGTCCGCCACAGATGCGCCACCGTGTCCTGGAGCAGATGGCTGACCCAGCCGGGGCCCAGCCGCTGTCTCCCCCGCACCCGGTCCACCGTCACGGCGTCGCCGGTGAGCACCGCGAGGCGCAGATCCGGGCCGTAGGCCTTGGCCGTCGAGCGGACCAGAGCCCAGTGGTCGGTGACGCCGGAGAGCGGATGGAGCGGGAGGTCGACGATGCCGTGGCCGTGGTCGTCCTCGATGAGGAGGACGCCGGGGTGTTCGGCGAGGAGACTACGGAGTTCACCGGCGCGGGCGCGGCCGACCGCGGCTCCCGTGGGGTTCTGTGCCCGGTCGGTGATGACGGCGGCGCGGGCGCCGCCTTGGAGGGCACGCGCCAACTGCTCGGGCAGCGGGCCGTCGTCGTCCACCCCCACCGGCGCGGGGCGCAGCCCGAGGGCCGGGATGAGGTCGAGCAGACTGCCCCACCCCGGGTCCTCCACCGCCACGGTGTCCCCGGGCCGCAGATGCGCGGCGAGCACCCGCTCTATGGCATCGAGCGAGCCACTGGTGACAGCGATGGGTCCCTCGGTCACGCCATCGGCGGCCAAGGCCGAGCGGGCCAGCGCCGCCAGGTCTTCGTCGATGGACGGGGCGCCGTAGAGCACCGGCCGGCGCGCACTGCGCGCCGCGGCCTCGGCCAGCGCCCGCTCCAGCGGGGGCAGCAGGGACGGGTCGGGGTTGCCGTCGGAGGCGTCCCGGACGCCCGGCGGTACCTCCACCCGCAGCGCCTCGCGTGCGGTGCTGGCAGGGCGGGGGCGTACCCGACTGCCGCGCCGGCCCGAGGTTTCGATCACTCCCCGGTCGCGGAGCGTGCGGTACGCGGCCGCGACCGTATTCGGATTCACCTCCAGATAGACGGCCAACTCCCGCAGCGGGGGCAGGACTTCGCCTGGTTGGAGCTCGCCCGCACCGATGGCTCGCTCGACGCTGGCGGCAATCTCCGATGCGCGCCGCCCTTCGATCCGATACTCTCCTAGCACAAACTCGATTATGCACTAGTGCAATGGAGATTGCAATGGCCCGAGCCGAGACGTACGAACCGACCGACCGCACGGTCCCCACCCGCGCCCGCGAGCGCGCCGCATACGACCACGAGACGGTGCACGGCATCCTCGACGAGGGCTACGTCTGCCACCTGGGCTTCGTCCGCGACGGCTCCCCGGTCGTCCTGCCCACGCTCTACGGCCGGGTCGGCGACCGCCTCTACCTGCACGGCTCGACGGGGTCCCGCCCGCTGCGGATGGCCGGCCAGGCATCGGACCCGGGCCTCGAGGTGTGCGTCACAGTCACCCATGTCGACGGCCTGGTCCTGGCCAGGTCCGCCTTCCACCACTCCCTCAACTACCGCTCCGTCGTGGTGCACGGCACCGCCTTCCAGGTCACCGACGAGGCGGAGAAGTCGGCCGCGCTCGACGCGCTGGTCGACCATGTGCTGCCCGGGCGCGCCGCCGACTCCCGCCCCGGCAACGCCAAGGAGCTGGCCGCCACCGCCGTCATACGCCTCGACCTGCGCGAGGTCTCCGCCAAGATCCGTACCGGCGGCCCCAACGACGAGCCGGAAGATCTCGCGCTCCCGTACTGGAGCGGCGTCCTTCCCGTGGCCCCGGTGTACGGCACTCCCATACCGTCCGACGACCTCGCACCCGGCACCCCGACGCCGGCGTACCTCACCGCCCGCTGAGGAGCCCCCTGTGCTGATCCACCCCTGGGACGCACCCACCGACGACGCCGAATGGCAAGACTGGCTCGCGGCCCACGACTTCGGGCAGCTGGCCGCCAACGGCGCACCCGGCGAACCGCCGCTGGTACAGCCACTGCACTTCGCCTACGACCCCGGGCGCCGCGAGGCCGTGACACATCTGGCCCGCCCCAACCCCCTCTGGGGCGCGCTGGAGCACCGTCCGACGGTCCTGCTGAGCGTGGTGGACGACTACACCTTCATCCCCGGCCCCTGGCAGGCGACGGAGGACCAGCCGCCCGAGCACGGCGTCCCCACCAGCTTCTATGCAGCGGTCCAGCTGACCTGCACCGCCCATGTCGTGGACGACCCGGAGGCCAAGGCGGCGTTGCTCCAGCGGCAGGTGGGCCACTTCCAGCCCGAGGGCGGCTCGGCACCGGTCGCCGCGGGTGAGGCTCCGTACGGGCGCCTGCTGTCCGGCATCCGTGGCCTGCGCCTCGAAGTGCGGGAGGTACGCGCCAAGTTCAAGTACGGGGGCAAGCGGAGCGAGAGCGTCCAGCACCGCATCTCGGCGCGCCTCGCCGAGCGGAACGGCCCCGGCGACGCGGCCGCCCGCACCCACCAGCAGCGCCGTCTGGGACGGGCCGCCACCTCCACGGGAACCCCCGTCTTCTGAAACGGCCGGTCCGGCCCGCGGGTGCCCGGCCGGCGCAGCCTGCCGGGCACCCGTCCTCAGCTCGCCACCGGCGCCGCGGAGCGGGTGGCCGCCACCGCCCCGCGCGCCTCCGTCACCGCCAGCGCGGCAACCGCCGTCAGCAGCACACCGGTTCCCACGGCCGTCGCCATCGTCAGCCGCTCCCCCAGGAAGAGCACGGCGATGACCGCGGCGGACACCGGCTCGATCAGGGAGATCACGGACGCGGTCGCGGCGCGCACGGCGGCCAGCCCGGCGAAGTACAGCCCGTAGGCCAGCGCCGTCGGCACCGCCGCGATATAGCCCATCAGCCAGAGGCTGCGTCCCAGATCGTGTGCTTGGGGCCACAGCCCCTCCACGGCCGCGAGCGGCAGCAGGCACAGCGCGCCGACCGCGAAGGCCCCGATCGTCGAGGCGTACGGGTCGCTGCCGCCGCCCTTGCCCAGCCGCCGGGTGGTCAGCGTCATCGCCGCACAGCCGGCCGCGGAGAGCAGGGCGTAGCCGACGCCTGCGGGACGGACGGTCGCTGCGCCGTCGCCTCCGAGGACCAGGACGGTCAGCCCGGCCAGCGCCCCGCCGACGGCCATGACCCCGCCCACTCCGAGACGTTCGCCCATCGTCACGCGCGCCCCGATGGCGATGAGGACGGGCCCCGCCCCCATGGTGACGACGGTGCCCACGGCCAGCCCCGTGGCCGCGACGGCAGCGAAGTAGGCGGCCTGGAAGACCGCGAGGGCGAGCCCGGTCACGACGGTCCGTGCGAGGCGCCGGCGGACGGGCTCGTACGGGGCAGGGACGGCCCGAGCGCCGGTCCGTCGGCGCAGCAGCGCCCGGAGGACGAGCAGGAGGACCAGCCCGCCGAAGGTGCGCCAGAAGGTGAGGGCGACCGGGCCCAGTCCGCTGCCCCTGTAGAGAAGCGCGGCGGCCGCGCCCGCGGTGCCCCAGGCGGTTGCGGCGAAGGTGACGTACAGCAGCCCCCGGCCCACGGGCAGGGCAGAGGAAGAAGTGGCATGCATGACAGATGTGCTCCGGGAAATCCGGCACGGCGCGGTGCGCCGAGGAATGGTCGCGTGGTCCCGTGTGCAGGCAGCGACGATCGGCTCGGGAAGCTGCCCGAGCCCGGGTCTCCTCGGAGGCCGCCGCCCGCCTTACGCGGCGGGAGGGGGCAGCACGGTCGAATGCATGATCGCCACCCTATGTGGCGTGCGGATCCGCGGACAAGTCATTACCGCAGCCGCCCGGTGGCCCTGTCGGCCCCGGGCCCGCCGCACCGCCGGAAAGCTCCGCGTCCACGGCCTCGCCGCTCTCCACCGCGGCACCCGGCCCCGCTCCCGCCGCCACCACGACCGTCTCCGTAGCCTTCGGCTTGGCGGACTGCGCGATGAACGCACCGATCAGCACCACCGCTCCGCCCACGATCTGCGGCGCGGAAAGGTGCTCGCCGAGCAGCACCCAGGCCAGCACCGTCGCGATGACCGCCTCCAGACAGGCCACCACGCCCGCCACCTGGGGAGAGAGCCGCCGGATGGACACCACCCCGGTGAGGTAGGCACCGACCGTGGCGATCAGCACGATCCAGGCGAGCAGCGCAAGTGCGGGCACCTGGGCGCCGTTCATCTCCGCACTGCCGCCGAGCACCGACCAGTCCATGCCCCAGGGGCGGGCGATCACGGTGAGGACGACGGCGCCGATCAGCAGCCCGTAGGCGATCACACCGAGCGGATCGGCGGAGTCCTCGCCCTCGGTGCCGTGGTCGGACAGCACGAAGTAGCCGACCTGACAGCAGGCCGCACCAAGCGCGAGGGCAAGGCCGATGACGTCGAAACTCAGCCCGGACCAGACCTCGACGACACACGCCAGACCGCCGACGGCCAACACCACGCCGACGGCGGCGGCGCGGGTGACCGGCCGCTTCTGGACGAACCGCACCCAGCCCAGGACGAGCGCGGGAGCCAGGTATTCGATGAGCAGCGCGACACCGACCGGGATACGGGAGAGCGCGGCGAAGTAGCAGGCCTGCACACCGGCCACGGCGAGCAGGCCGAAGCCGGCGAGCAGGGCCGGCCGGCGGCGCGGCAGATCGCGGTGGCGCCAGGCGAGCGGCAGCATCACCAGCGCGGCGCCGACGACCCGCAGCCAGGTGACATACAGCGGTTCGAGACCGGCCGCTATCAGGGGCTTCGCGGCCACACCCGAACCGCCGAAGGCCAGGGCGGAGAGCAGGGCGATCCCCAGGCCGGCACCGCGTCCGCGCGCCGGGCCGCCATGGCTCGACGCGACGGCGGACGTCGGCCGTCCCTCCGCTCGGGGCCCTGGAGTTGCCTGCCCCAGGCCGCTCGACGGACCCGCGGGGCTCCCGGAAGACGCGTGCATCGGGTCATCATGGCAGCCGTCGTCAGTAGCGCAACCCCCGAGACCCCTGTCAGTCCTGACCGGGGCGCTCCCCGTCGAGACGGGCGGCGAGCCGGGCGGTGTCGACCGAGGCCCGTTGCAGCACTTCGACGGCCCGGGATTCGGGGTCGTCCACCAGCGCGGCAAGCAGATCCAGACAGCCGGCCCTGGTGGCATAGCGGGCGTGCGCACGGTCGAGGGCCCCGTCCATGGCGGCAGCCGCGGCCGGCGACCATCCGGGGACGCCGCCATCGCCGACCACGGGGACCGCACCGGAGTCCTCGACGGTGCCGTGCCACTGAAGTCCGTAGCCGATGCTGCGCTGGACGAGATAGCCGAGCAGTCGCGCCACCTGCGGCCCGCCGTCGAAGGCGGCACGTACGGCGGGGTCCGATTCCAGGAGGCCGTGCAGCAGATGCGCGGTGTCGACCTGGGGGTCACCGTCGCGGGTGGCCCGCCTGCGCGCCGCGGAGACCACCGATGCAAGCTCGACGGTGAGCCGAGCTCCAAGGTCCTCCTGGGCGGAGCCGTCGCCGCCACTGTACGCAGTACGGTTTTGCACAGCACCCACCCCACCAGCCGATGAGCGCCGGAACATCCCCGGCGGGAAGCATTTGCGCCTGCCACGCTGGTTGGGCACGCCCGTAGGCGATCTCATCCTTACGGAGGAGATATGGCGAAGAAGACACGAGGAAATCGCAAAGGTCGCACATATCGGGCAGTTGGCGGACCGCCCCGGACCTGCCCCTCGGCCATGAGCCCACCATCCCCTCTCGCGTACGAACCCTCCTCCCGGCGCATACCCCCGCCCCCCGTCGGCGAGCGGGCAGCCACACCTGACACCGCATCAGTTCCGGCCCGCCATCGGTATTGAACCTTCACCCCGTTACGGCTACGTTCCGCCGCACCAGCCAGGACCGTCACCTAAGGGGTGCCCGCATGGCCGAAGTCACCGCCCAGTCCCGTATCGATGCGCCCGCCGAGAAGGTCTGGGACCGGCTCACCGACTTCGATGCGTACGGGGAGTGGAACGCCACCCACACCGCCTTCCCCAAGGGCGGCCCGGAGACGCTTGAGGTGGGCGCGGCCTACGAGGAGAACATGAAGCTGATGGGCTTCCCCGCAGAGGTCGTCTGGACCGTGCAGGGACTGGAGCCGGGCCGGCTGCTCGACATCCAGGGCAAGGGCCCGATGGGCGTCAGCCTGGGGATGCGCTACACCCTCACCCCGGACGGCGAGGCGACAACGGTCCGGATCGACGGGACGTTCACCGGCGCCGCGGTCTCCCTGATGGCCGGCAAGCTCAAGGACTCGGCGAACGCCGCGCTCAATGAGTCACTGCGCAAGCTCACCGGCCTGGTCACCTGACCCCGGCCGACACCCCCGAGCCGACACCCCGAGCCGACACCCTCGAGCGGCTGCCCCCAGCCGCTCAGTCCTCCTCGGCGAGGATCAGATACAGCTCCTTGCGGGCCTTGTTGACCACCGCCATGGCCTTCTCCCGCTGCTCGGGGCTGCCGGTGGCCCATACCTGCCGGAACGCCTCGACCAGGCCGCCACCCGCCTTGCGTATCTCGTTCATCGCCTCCCAGTCGACACCGCGGCCGGCGTCCTCCCAGGGGGCGTCCGAGCCGCTGTCGGCCTCGGCGCGCCCATCATCGGTCAGCGAGAACAGCTTCTTGCCGCCCTCACTGGCACTGCTGATCAGCCCCTCGTCCTCGAGGAGTTGCAGGGTCGGATAGACCGAGCCGGGGCTGGGCTTCCACGCCCCACCGCTGCGCTCGGCGATCTCCTGGATCATCTCGTAGCCGTGCATCGGGCGGTCCTTGAGCAGGGCCAGTATCGAGGCGCGCACCTCGCCGCGCCGCGCCCGGCCGCGCGGTCCGCCGCGGCCCCGGCCACCACCGAAGGGCGGCCCGCCGAAAGGCGGCCCGAACGGCCCGAATGCGGAGCGCCGCCGCTCCCAGCCACCCGCGAAGTCGCGGCCACCGTGCCGCCCGGGTCCACAGTGCTCATGCCGATGCTCATGTCCGTGTTCGTGTCCTTGCGAACGCATGGTGATGTCCTCCCACACTCTTTCGTTGATCGGTCGCGATGCTTCAACGATATATCGGGACTGTTCGCCGAAGCAAGACCCCGAGCTACCTCAGTCCGCTGTCCCGTCTCACTCAATCGAGTCGTTTTCTCAACGAACCGAGTCGTTTGGGCTTCTGTCTCAGCGAACCTAGGCGCGCGACTGACAGCGCTGTCCCGTCTCGCTGAGCTTGGAGAAGTCTCACTGATCTGAGTGGCGGCGGCCTCGAATCTCATGTCCGGTGGCTGTTGTCGAGGGTGCGGTCACCCACAGGGGTGAACCGTGTCCCGTTCCATGTGGCTTGTCTCACGGCATCCGTGATGGTCGAGTCATGGGTGGGGTACGGGTCCTGCGGGGTGGGGCTCCGCCGGAGGTCTCGGATTTCGATCTGGCCTGGCTGGAGCGTGGCGACGAGGTACGTAAGCCGTTGGGGTACGCGGAGGAGGTGGCCTTCGAGGAGGTCGCGCCGGTTCGGGACTTTCCGTCGTACCGAGGTCAGCGGCATTTCCCGGGCCTGTACTGGTCGGCGACGACGGGTCGGCATGTCGGGTTCGAGTCGTGGCTGGAGCGTGATCACGCGATCCTGATGGATTTCGATCCGCAGGTCGTGGGTTTCGCCTCGCAGCCGTTCTGGCTGTTCTGGCGCGATGAGGTATCGGGCCGTGGGCGGTCGCACGCGCCGGACTTCTTTGCGCGGGCAGCGGACGGCACGGGCTTGGTGGTGGACTGCCGTCCGGCGGACCGTGTCGATGCCCGGTCCGCGGTGGCGTTCGCCGCGATGCGGCGCGCATGCGACCAGCTGGGCTGGGCCTATCGGCTGGCCGGGGAGATCGATGCGGTGCGGGTGGCGAATCTGCGCTGGCTCGCCGGCTACCGCCACCCCCGTTACGGGGAGTCGGAGGGGCTCAATGCGGCGGTGACCGCGTCCTTTGCCATCCCGGGACCGCTGGTTGCCCAGGCCGCGTCCGTGGGCGATCCCCTCCAGGTGCTGCCGGTGGTGTTCCACCTGCTGTGGTGCGGGCGCCTGGCTGCCGATCTGTCCTATTCGCTGAGCGATCGCACGCTGGTGAGCCGAAGCGAGGAGCGATGAGTCAGACAAGTCCGCGCGGAGTGCTGCGCGTTGGCGACCGCGTCCGCTTCGACGGTCAGGTTCACACGGTGGCCGGGCTGGCGGGCACCACGGTCCGGCTGGTCGACAGCCACGGGGCGCCGTCGCTGATGATGTTCACCCATCTGATGGCCGCCGAGGACTTCGAGCTGCTCGACTCGCAGGCCGCCACGCCGGGTCTGCCGCCGTTCGGGCAGCTGGACACGGTTCCCGAACCCGCTTTACGCAAGGCGCAGTTCTTCGAGCGGCACCTGATCGAGGTCGAGACCGGGGTGCCGCCGGATGCGGCCGCGGGCACCGAGCCCCGGCCTGAGTTTGATCCGAAATGGCGGACGATCAACGAGCGGATCGTCGCGAAGGCCGCCGAGCTGACCGCCTCGGGGACGTCGGTCTCGCAGCGGACCTTGCACCGCATGCGGCTGCGATGGCGGGACGAAGGTGTGTGGGGTCTGGTCGACCGTCGGGCCACGCGGCTGTCCATGCCGAGTACGGGACGAGTGGACGAGCGGCTGGTGGAGGCCCTCATCGAGGTGCTCGCCTCGCAGGAGAACAAGTCGACCGGCACCCGCACTCGGGTGATGCGGCAGGCCGAGCAGTTGGTGGCCGAGCGCCATGGCGAAGGGGCGGTGCTCATTCCTTCACGGGCGACGTTCTACCGGCTGGTCAAGGCTCTGTCTGAGGGGCGGCACACTTTTGAGGCTGCGACGACGAGGCGGTCGCAGGCCCGGCGGCCGGAGGCGCCGTTCACTGCGACCATGGCCGCCCGGCCCGGCGAAGTGGTGCAGATCGATACCACTCCGCTGGACGTGCTGGCGGTCCTGGACGACGGGGTGACCGGCAGAGTCGAGCTGACCATCGCGGTCGATATCGCCTCGCGGACGATCTGCGCGGCCATCCTGCGGCCGGCGGGCACGAAGGCGGTCGATGCCGCCTTGCTGCTGGCGCGGATGCTGGTGCCCGAGCCGATGCGGCCCGGCTGGGCGGACGCGTTGCGCATGTCAGCCTCGCTGATCCCGCACGCCCGCCTGATGAGTATCGATGCCCGACTGGAGCACGCTGCGGCCAAGCCGGTGATCGTCCCGGACACGATTGTCGTCGACCGAGGCAAGGTCTTCATCTCCGACACCTTCATCGCGGCCTGCCGGACACTGGGCGTCTCGGTCCAGCCCGCACGGCCGGCCACCCCGACCGACAAGAGTGTGGTCGAGCGCACCTTCTCCTCGATCAACACTCTGTTCTGCCAGCACGTCGCCGGATACGTCGGCTCCAACGTCACCCGCCGCGGCCAGGACGTCGAAGCCGTCTGGACCATCACGGAACTCGCCGACCTCTTCCAGGAGTGGGTTATCGCCTGCTGGCAAACCCGGCCCCACGACGCGTTGCGCAGTCTGTTCCTGCCGGGCAGGGCGCTGTCGCCGAACGACGTCTATGCGCTGCTGGTCTCCCGCTCGGGACATCTGCCGGTCTGCCTGAGCGGGGATGACTACATCGAGCTGCTGCCGGTGGAGTGGCGGAAGATCAACGACTACGGGATCACCCTCGACTACCGCACCTACGACTGCCGGGGGCTGGGCCCCTACCGGCGCCAGCCGTCCGGCGTCGACGTGAAGGGCAATCTCTGGGAGGTCCATCACGACCCCTACGACATCTCCCACGTCTGGGTACGCGACACCCGGGCCGGAGGATGGATCACCGTCCCGTGGACCCGGTTGGGCACCGTGTCCGCCCCGTTCGCCGATTTCACCTGGCGCCATGCACGGTCGCTGCTGGCCGCGCGGGGAGCGGATGCCACCGACGAGGGCGCCATCGCTGCGGCGGTCGAGGACCTGCTGACCCGGGCCGGGGCAGGCCCGGACCGGCAGATCGCCGCCCGGACCCGGGCCGCGTCCGCACTTCCCGGCCGCCCGGCGGCAGAGGTCTCGCCGGAGGCGGTCGAGGAGGCGGAGTTGGACGAAGACGAGGCAGCGGGCAAGGTCATCCCCTTCGGCGTGTTCGATGCCTTCACCGATGGGAGCCGCTGATGACGCACTTCCTGGAGCCGGAAGAAGTCGACTACCCGCTGACGACGAAGGAGGGCTGGGCCGCCTTTGTCGCAGAGACCATCGCACCGCCCGTCATCCTGCCGCCCGCGTCGCTGCAGCGGCTGCCGGAGCCCGAACGGGCGGAGTATGACCAGGCACGGGAGGACTACCACTCCCAGTTGGTGATCGTCTCCACCCCAACGATCCGCCATGTCGCCGCGACCGGCCGCAAGCGCATCCTGCTCAACCGGCACCAGCACTCCGCCCGCCGAGGATTGATCGTCTCGGGCCCGGCAGGCACCGGGAAGACCACCGGCATCACCCAACTGGGCAAGAACTATGAACAGTTGGGCCGACGCCGGGGAGAGATCCAACCGAAGGCCCTGCCGGTTGTCTATGTCACCGTCCCGCCGGCCGCCACCCCGAAGATGCTGGCCATCGAGTTCGCCCGGTTCATCGGCCTGCCGTTGCCGTCCCGCTACAGCCAGGTCGAGGTCACCAACAAGGTCTGCGACCTGCTCTGCTCCCTCGGCTGCCGTCTCGTGCTCATCGACGAACTACACAATCTCGACATCGGTACACGGGTTGGAGCCGAGGCGTCCGACCAGATCAAGTATCTGTCCGAGCGTATCCCCGCGACCTTCGTCCTGGCCGGTGTCGATGTCGAGGGCACGGGGCTGTTCGCGGGACGCCGCGGCGGGCAGATCGCCAGCCGCTACAGCCTCATCCCCACCAGCCCTTTCCGGCACAACACCGCAGACCAGCGCAGTTCTTGGCAGTCCCTTATCGCGACGCTCGAGGAATCGCTGCGGCTGCACGCCCACCGGCCGGGCACTCTGCTTAAGCTCAGCAGCTACCTGCACGACCGCACCGGCGGCATGATCGGCAGTCTGTCTCACCTCGTCCGCGAAGCCGCCCTGGACGCCATCCTCGACGGCAGCGAAAGAATCACCAAGGTGTCGCTGGAGCGGGTCGACCTGGACGAGAGCGCCGAGCAGCAGAATCTCCCCCGCGTACGCCGGCGCCGGGCCCGCAACGAGAAACGCACCGCATGACCACCCGGCTGCGGGCTCTGCCGCTCACGCCACCGCCCGTTCACGGCGAGACGATCGGCTCCTACCTGAACCGGCTCGCCGACGCCAACCACCTCACCATCGGGCACCTTTCGTCCTTGATCGGCCCGTCGCGTCAGCACCGCCGTGACGACAACCGAGTCGGCTACTGGACCTCTGAGGAGCTGGTGCGACTCGCCGCCCTGACCCGCCGGAGCCCAGCCTCCCTGATACACGCGATGCCCCCGCTCGGCACGATCGGCGAACCGATCCGGCGGCTGCCGCTGTCCGCCACCGAGGAGGTCACCGAGCCGCGGCGCCGCCCGGCCTGCCGCCTCTGCATGGCCCGCCGCCACATCCGCGGTCTCGTCATCCGCAGCACTCCGCACCATGAAGGCGTCTGTCCCTGGCACCACCGCTGGCTCCTCGGGAACGAACAGCATGCCCTCACGCGGCTGCCCGAGGTACTTCGCGCCAACCGCCAGCACAAGCGGATCGTCCGCCGCGGCATCCATCCCTCCACCACGCTGGCCTACGTCGATGCCCGAGACCGCCTGATCAAGTGGTTCACCAACGAGGCCGGCAGCCCGCCGCTTCCGCAGCGTTGGAACCGTCGCCTCGACGTACTGGGCGAGGACCCGTTCGGTGACCCTCACCGCCCCTCCGAAGCCCGGATCGAACTGGCCACCTATCCCGAAGCCGTCATTCTCACCAGCCTGTTCGCCTCGCCGCACTGGCGAGACCACCCCCAACTGCCCACCGAAGCGGCACGGCGACTCGGCATCGCATCGCACCAGCCACAGCACACTGGAACAATGAAGGTCTTGCACTCACCACCAGGGGGAATTTGTCTGTGAAGGTCGGACTGGCACGTTCCGCCGCGGTCCATTGGGTCGCCCAGCATGCCCAATCTGATGCCGGCTATCGGGGCGCCTACTTCAGCGGCTCGACCGTCGGGTTGCAGGACGATGCCGAACTGCCACCCTCCTCCGACGTCGACATCTTCGTCGTCACCGCCGCCGACAACCCGCCGGCCAAGCCAGGCAAGCTCCGCTACCAGGGCGCCCTTCTGGAAGTCAGCTACCTGCCCTGGGCCGAGCTCGCCTCCGCCGACGAGGTCCTCGCGTCCTACCACCTGGCCGGCAGCTTCCGCACCGACACGATCATCGATGACCCCACCGGCCATCTGCACAAGCTGCACGCACACATCTCGCCCCAGTTCGCCGCCCGGCCCTGGGTTCGCCGCCGATGCCAGGATGCCCGCCACCGGGTCGAAGCCCGCCTCGCGGCGATCGACACCTCGGCACCGTTCCACGAGCAGGTGACCGCCTGGCTGTTCCCCACCGGCGTGACCTGCCACGTGCTTCTCGCCGCCGCCCTGCGCAACCCCACCATCCGCCTGCGCTACCCAGCCGCACGCAAGGTCCTCACCGACTACGGCCACCTCAGCCTCTACCCCGAACTCCTCGGTCTCCTCGGCTGTTCACACCTGTCCGCACAACGCGTCCAGCACCATCTGCGCGAACTCGCCGCGACGTTCGACGCCACTACCCAGGTGGCGAAGACCCCGTTCTTCTTCAGCAGCGACATCACCCCCACCGCACGGCCGATCGCCATCGACGGAAGCCAGACCCTCATCGATACCGGCGACTACCGCGAGGCGGTCTTCTGGATCATCGCGACCTTCGCCCGCTGCCACACCATCCTGGCCACCGACGCTCCCCAACTGCACAACTCCCTCGCTCCAGCGTTCCAGGCAGCGGTCGCCGACCTCGGCATCAGCTCCAGCAGCGACCTCCTCCACCGGGCCGAAGAAGTCACCCGGTTCCTGCCCCGGCTCTGGCAGACCACCGAGGACATCCTGACCAGCAACGCCAAGATCACCGAATAGCGAAGGAAGAACGTCGCCTCGTCCAAGGAGCGGTCTCAGTTCTCGCGGACATTTCACGTTCCAGTGATCGACGAGGGGTGTCCGTTCTCGCTTACCAAGCCCAGCCACCGGTCCTGACCCGGAAACTGCCACCTTCAGTGAGAGCCCCGACAGCAACCGTCCCACCGTCCTGACACAGCCCAGCTCAGGACACATCGGCACGGCCATGATCGATGAGACACGTGCTCGGCGACGGAGTCGCGACCGCAGATGACACCCTGCGCTCCCACCACGAATCCCACTTCAATCTGTCACCCCGCAGGTCAACGCCCCTATCTCTGCAAGATCTAATGAGACCGGACAAGCGCTGGGGGTGCTGGATGGCTGTGCCGGCTGGGGTGGACCAGGCAGGGACGTGCATCGAGTTGTCGTACGTGGACGCGGTACACGGGCGTCGTCGGCGTCCGCTCCGGGACTGTGTGACGAGCCGGTTCGAGGATGTCGATCCGGTACGTACGTTCCGCTGGTCGCGCGGTGAGCGTCACTTCCCGGGCTGGTACTGGGCGGCGACGACCGGCCGGCACGTCGGCTTCGAGTCGTGCCTGGAGCGGGACCGGCTTCCACCGCGCCAGCCCGATGAAGCCGACGCCGAAACACGCTGGAGCCCGTTCCACCCCTACTACCGCTGCTGAAGCCCGGTCGCCCCGAAGTCAATACCGTGATCAGAAGGGATCAGGGGAGGCACCGGTCACGATCCCGATTCGGGCGCACGGAGACGCATCTGCCTGTTCGGAACTGGCGTCTCCGCACGCTGTCACTGAGGGAACCGTTCCGGGCGGAAGTCCGCAAGCATCTCGTCCCTCTTCCCGCTGAGGATCTCCGAAGCAAGCAGCCGGCCGATCACCGGCCCGAGTGTGATGCCACTGTGGGAGACAGCCTCGTAGTAGCCCGGCACTGAAGGCACCGCACCCACCGAGGGGAATCCGTCGGCTGGGATGGGCCGGTGGGCCACCTGTGTCTGCGCGATGAGGGAGTTGCCGAGTTCCGGAACGACATGCCTCGCCGATTCGTGGAGCAGCCGTGCAAGTTCCGCTGGCTCTTCACCGGTGTCGATGAGTGCGTCGATCTCGCGGCTGTGAAGGACCACCGACGCATCTCCGTCAGGACGGATCTCGACGTGGGGCGCGTGCATGGCTCGGCGAACTGGGACCCGATCACAGTCGATCCGGGTGACGGCGCCGGGTTCCCGGCGCATCGGCAAGTGCCGAGCAATGAGCCCGGCGACCCGGGAAGCGCTGGGCCCTGCCGCGTTCACGACGGCATCGACGTCGAGACAGCTCCCATCCGACAGAGTCACGGTCCGGATGCTCCCGTCGGCGCCGATGCCGATGTCGCAGACCGCGGTGCCGGACCTGCGTTCGGCACCGGACTCGACGGCTCGGTCGACCAGGCGGCCGACGAGTTGCCGTCCGTGCACCCATGCCTCGTCGGGATAGAACAGGACCGGAGTCTTGCCGGGCACCGTGAGAGCAGGTTCGAGGCGACGGCGCACCTCGGCCCCCGTGCACACCTCGACCCTGTAGTCCCAACTAGCCAGCAGCTCGGCTGTTTCCAGGAGCTTCGCCTCCGCTGCGGGGTCCCCAGCCCAACGCAGGTGGCCGCTGGGATGCCACCATGAGGCCGGCCCGATGGTCTCTGCAAGCTCCCGGTACGCCGCCATGCCCGCAACGTTCAGGTCGAAGTACGACCTGCGCCCGGTCTTGTTGCTGGCGTTGACCCACGAGAAAGACCAGTTGGTAACCCCTTCACCTGGCTGGCCGGCGTCGATGAAGACCACCTCGGCTCCATGCCGGGACAGGTTCCAGCCCACGCTGGCTCCGAGAATGCCCACTCCGATGACAGCAACACGTTCAGACCGCTGCACGCACCCAACGCTCACGAACGCCCCCCTTCCAGGGTCGCGGCCCAACTCCCATTTCCTAGCATGCCCTCGCCCCGTTCGGTGATGAGCGTGTGTTGAGCGGCGACGTCCGGCTAGGTCCACAGCTGCAACCTCAGCCAGGCGGTTTCAAGTTGGACCGGCATCGGTGTCCTTTGCCACTGAAGCCAGTCGTTGTGTCATTCAACCCAGTCGACCGGCGGTTCATGTCATGAGCCGAAGGGCGACAACTGCCGCCGAGGCAAGGCTTGTTGCCACCAAACCTCTTCCGGTCCACGACCGTGTTCGGCCGCCACGGTGCGTCAGCGGGTCTCAAGAATCGAGAACGGCGGCGACGGCCTCGATCTCGACGAGCTGGTCCTGGTAGCCGAGCACGGTGACGCCCATCAGGGTGCTGGGGACGTCATGGTCGCCGAACGAGTCCCGGACTACCTCCCAGGCAGCCACCAGGTCCTCTCGCCGGGCGGACGCCACAAGGACCCGTGTACTGATGACGTCCTGGAGTGACGCACCGGAGGCAGCGAGAGCAGCTTTCGTGTTCTCGATGGCTTTCGCTGCTTGGCCCGCGTAGTCCCCGATCGCCGCCGTGGAGCCGTCATCGTTCAGCGGACACGCCCCGGCGAGGAAGATCAGGCGTGACTCGGCGGGCGCTGTGGCCGCGTAGGCGTACTCGGCGACGTCGGAGAGGGAGGCGGAGCGGATCAAAGTGACGGCACGAGCCACGATCGTCGGGTCCTTTCGCATCGGGCGTGGAACGCGGACATCCTGCCAAGGCCCCTGGGTTCCCGCCTTCCCTTTTCTTCGCCGGGCCGCCACGCCACGACTGTCAGCTGAGACCGGTCGCACGAGTCGACTGAGTTGGATGACATAACGGCTGGATTCACTGACCAAGGACAATCGGCGAACACGGCGCAGCGACACTGCCTGCATTCTGTCTCAACCAACCGAGCCCACGTGTCTCACTCAATCCAGTCCATGCAGGTCAGCAGCGTGCGGACGACTAACTTCGTTGAGACAGGACACTCAGTCCGCCTGCGAGACCGGCCCTGGGCCGGCTTGCCCCCGCCGCGGTCGGTCGGTGTTGGTCCAGGGCTCGGCGGTTCCGGCAAGTGCCCGTATGAGTACGCGTACTCAGGCGCGCACGCTCCGGACCCGGCATGCTCCGCCCGTGCACACCTCACCTCAGGAACCAGCGGCCCGGCGCAGATGGCCCCGGCCTCGAAAGCCGTCGCGCGCCGCGGACCTCGTCCTCGCCTTCCTGCTGTTCGGCGGCGAGGCGCTCGTCTACCTGTGGGGGATGTTCGGCATCGGCATGGAGAACTGGGCCGCGGGCCCGTCGGCCGACCCCGACGCAGCGTCTCTCGCGTCCCTCGCATGGACTCAGCAGCTCCTGATCGCGGCGGGCGTCCTCCTCGTACTGGCGGCCGTGTTCCGCGCACCATGGACGGCGGTTTCCCAGTTCCTCGCCGCCGGGACGCTGGCGGTGTTCCTGCTTCTGGCGCAGCACGAGTACGACGTCAGGCACCCGGCTCCGGCGCCCACCCCCGCACCCGGCTACTCGCCCTGTTACAGCGGCAGCGGGAAGTGCAACTGAACGGGCCGGCCGCACTCTGCGCCAGCACCGGCCCCCACCCATGCCGCCCGCGTCCGGCACACCACTCTTCATGTCCAATTCCCTGCAATTGGCCTTGGCCGGTGGACTGGTGGCACCTCTACGCTCGCGGTCATGAGGATTCGTATCGTCGACGCCTTCAGTGCGCGTCCGTTCACCGGCAACCCCGCGGGAGTCGTGCTCCTCGACTCCGACGCGTTTCCCGATACCGCCTGGCTCCAGCAGGTCGCCACCGAGGTCAACCTCTCCGAGACCGCCTTCGCGCACCCGCTGCCCGCGGGCGGCGACGCCGACTGGGCGCTGCGCTGGCTCACGCCGACCGCCGAGGTGAATATGTGCGGGCACGCCACTTTGGCCACCGCGCATGTGCTGCACACCACCGGAACGGCCACCGGTACGGTCCGCTTCCGCACCCGTAGCGGGGTGCTGACCACGACGGCCGACGACGGTGGGGCGATCAGCATGGACTTCCCGACCGCGCCGCTGACGCCCGTTGCGGTACCGCCGGTCGTCGCCGCCGCGCTGGGCACCGAGATCGTCTCGGCGTACGACACCGGCCCCGATGTCGGCGATCTGCTGGTCGAGCTGGCCGACGAGAAGTCCGTACGGTCACTGGCCCCGGACCTCAGGGCACTGGCCGGGCAGGGCGGCAGGGGTGTGATCACCACCGCGCGGGCCCAAGACCCCGACAGCGGCTATGACTTCGTCTCGCGCTGCTTCTTCCCTGCGGTGGGCATCGACGAGGACCCGGTAACGGGCAGTGCGCACACCGCGCTCGCCCCGTTCTGGTCGGCGCGCCTGGGCCGCGACTCACTGGTCGGTCTCCAGGGCGCCGCACGTACCGGCTACGTACGGACCGAGCTGCGCGGCGAACGAACTTTGCTGACCGGCTCGGCGGTCACGGTCATCGATGGCGAGCTGCTGGCCAGCGTCTGAACGGTCATGGGCCTCGACGTGAGCCGCTGACCACCGGCCGGGCCCGAGAACCGGCCGGTCCCGCCACCACGCCCGCAGTGGCCCCAGCGGCGGCGCGGCTGACCAGCCCTCGCCGCACCGGACCGCCTCGTGCGCAACACCTCGCGTCTCCCCCCACCCCCGAACCCACCCCCGCCCCCTCCCCCGAAGGGGGAGGAGGGGGAGGGGGCGGGGGGAGCGCCCGCCGCCTCGCGCGGCCACACCCGCCGCCCCCAAAGACCAACACCCCCACCTCACCTCACCCCGTAGGCAGCCACCCCACCTGCCCCGCCAACAGCGCGTACCCCACGAACGCCACGGTGTCTATCAAGGCGTGCGCGGCGACCAGCGGGCCGACCCGGCCCCACCGCCGGTAAAGCAGGACGAAGATCACGCCCATCACCATGTTGCCGACGAAACCGCCGAGGCCCTGGTAGAGGTGGTAGGAGCCGCGCAGCAGCGAGCTGGCCGCGAGCGCCGCCATCGGCGCCCAGCCCAACTGCCCCAGTCTGCGCAGCAGATACCCGACGACGATGACCTCCTCCAGGACGGCGTTCTGCACCGCTGAGGCGATCAGCACCGGGAGCTTCCACCACACCTCGGGCAGCGCCTCGGGAACCACCGTCAGATTGAATCCGGCCGCCCGCGCCCCCAGATAGAGCAGCAGTCCGCTGCCGCCTATCACGGCCGCGACCCCCGCCCCGCGGCTCAGGTCGAAGCCGGGCCGCCGCCGGTCGAAACCGACGGCCCGCAGCCCCCCGGCCCGTTCGCGCAACAACAGATGTGCCACCAGCGCCACGGGCACCAGCGCGGTCGCGATCCCGAACAGCTGCCAGGCGAGATCGAGCCACGGCCGGCCGGGCGCATGGGAGGCGTTGAGCGTCGCCGCCTGGTGCTTGAGGCCCCCGGGCTTGGTCACCGACCCGATGAAGCTGATGAGCGCCGACAGTGCGCTGGCACCCACCGAGAGCGCCAGCACGATCAGCGTCTCACTGCGCAGGACGCCCTGGGACGGTTCCTCGGACGCACCCCCTCCTGCCCCCGCGCCAGGCCCCTGGCCCGGAACGTCCGGATCGGCCACGGGACTTGTATCCGACTGCACGCTTCCTCCACTTCCGCATTACCGTCGCTTCGCCACCACCGTCCCGCTAGGGTCTCGGCAGCACGTACGAAGATCGCGCGCGACAGGCCGGGGACAGGCACCATCCACGTGGCGCTTCTCCCCTCTCCCCCTCTAATCCCGTTTCCCGGCGAATCCCGCCGTTTGCGACGGATCCCGGTCGAGCTCCAAGAAGGAGAGGCGCTACCGCAATGGGACGACACAGCTTGCCCGACGGCTCCGCACCCCCGCGCACGGGGTCCCGCCCCGGCACACGTCGCCGCACCGTCGTCCTCGCCACGGGCCTTGTCCTCGCCGTCGCCACGGGCTCGGTGGTGGTGCTGGGCAGCGGTCTGCTCCCCTTGGGGCAGCCGTGCGACGGCGCTTCGGTACGGCTGGATGTGGCCGCCTCCCCCGATATAGCCCCCGCACTGGAGGCGGTGGCCAAGAAGGCCCGCGAGGAGGCGACGCGCACCGACGGCAGATGCCTGGACGTCAGGGTCACCCGGCGCGCCTCCCAGGAGCTCGCCGACGCCTTCGGGCAGCGCCCGGTCGACCCCGAATTCCAGGTCTGGATACCGGATTCGAGCCTGTGGGTGGACCGGGTCCGCGCGGAGCGCGGCACCCCGCTGACCTCGGCCGGCACCCTCGCCACGTCCCCGATCGCGCTGGCCGCCGTCCCCAGGGCGGCCAAGGCGCTGGGCTGGCCGGACAAGGCCTACACCTGGTCCGAGCTGACCGAGGCCGCGACGTCCGGCGGCAAGCTGCGCCTCGGAGTCGCCGATCCGGCGCGCAGCGCCACCGGGCTGCTCGCCCTGGCCCGTATCAGCGCCGCCAACGAAGAGGACGCCGAGGACGGCGACGCTGCCGACGCGCGCACCGCGGCCACCGCGAAGCTCCTCCACCAGCGGGTCGCCGACGGCGACGGGGCGGTGGCGGCCACGCTGCCGCATGACGGCTCCGGTGCCGAGCAGGGCAATCCGCGCCGCAATCAGGCGCTGCTGCTGTCCGAACAGGCTGCCTACGCCCACAACCGCGCTGCGGACGGCGGCCCGGAGCTCGATCTGTTCTACCCGAAGGACGGCACCGCCCGGCTCGACTATCCGTACACACTGGTCGACGACGACGAGCTGAGCCCCGAGCAGACCCGCGCCGCCAACCGGTACCTGACACTGCTCGGCGAGCGCGCCGGTCAGCGTACGCTGCGCGACCACGGTTTCCGGGCCGCCGAGGGCGCGGCCGCCCCGAAGGTGCTGGCGGCGGCCGGCGGACGCGACCCCCAGCCGTACTCCGCCGCAGCCACCGATCCGCCGTCGGCCGAAGAGCTCCGGGCCCTGCTGGGGATCTGGACGCTCACGGAGCAGCGCGCCCGGCTCACCACGGTCGTGGACACCTCGGAGTCCATGGCCAGTCCGGTCGAGGATCGCGGCGGGCGGTCCCGTATGGACCTCGCCAGGAACTCCCTCCTCCAGGCACTGGCCACGTTCACGCCCGAGGACGAGATCGGGCTGTGGAAATTCGCCACCCTCCTGGACGGCGACAAGGACTATGTGGAGCTGTCCCCCACCGCACGCCTCGGCGACCGCGACAAGGACGGCAGCATCCACCGCGATGCGCTCGCCGCCGCGTTCGGTTCGCTGGCCCCGGTGCCCCATGGCGCCACCGGCCTGCACGACACCACGCTCGCCGCGTACGAGAAGGCCTGCGCCACGTACGAGAGCGGGAAGTTCAATGCGCTGGTCCTGGTCACCGACGGTGCCAACGACGACCCCGGCGGCATCGGTCTGGACGCCCTGGTCGTCAAGCTGGCGAAGCTGTCCGATCCGAAGCGGCCGGTGCCGCTGATCGCCCTCGCACTCGGTCCGGCGGCCGATACTTCGGCGCTGGACCGCATCGTGGCACCGACCGGCGGCTCGGTGCACCGCGTCAGCGACCCCGCACAGATCCACCAGGTGATGCTCAAGGCCCTCACGGCGGCGGGCAGCAAGGGGCCACGCTGAGCGGCCGCCCCGGGGTCCGAAGGCGCTGGCTACGCTCCTCCGGCCGCCGCCTGCCTCGGCTCCGGTACGGCGGTCCGTCCGCCGACCGGCCAGGCCACCGGCCAGGTGTGCACCGGCCGCCCGGTATGCATCAGCTCGCTGTAGCGCCGGGTCATCGCGGCGAGCGCGGAGTGCCGGTCCAGGCCCTGCCGCAGGGCGTGGTGGAAGGCCGCGGCCTGCCAGGACGCACCGTTCACCCGGCGCCGGCAGCGCTCCTCGATGAGGGACAGATAGTGGTCGCGGTCGGCCGGTTCCACGCCCCAGGCATCCAGTCCGCGCGCGGCCAGCGGCAGCAGCTCCCTGCGTACGAGCCGTACGACGGGGATCTCGTCGAGCCCGCCGGCCCGCCCGGAGCGGGGCCAGTGCAGGGTGGCGTCGATGCCGTGCCGGCAGGCGTTGTCGAAGTTACGGGCCGCTGCGGCGAACGGGAGCCGCGTCCAGATGGGGCGCGGCTCTTCGGCCAGCGTCCGTACCAGTCCGTAGTAGAAGGCGGTGTTGGCGATGACATCGTCGACGGTGGGGCCGGCCGGCAGCACCCGGTTCTCGACCCTGAGGTGGGCGACGCCGTCGGTGACCGCGTACACGGGGCGGTTCCAGCGGTAGACCGTGCCGTTGTGCAGCACCAGTTCGGCGAGGTCGGGCACCCCGCCCTCCTCGAGGACCCGTAGGGGCTCCTGCGGGCCGCACACCGGCAGCAGTGGCGGGAAGTAGCGCACGTTCTCCTCGAAGAGGTCGTATGCAGAATCGATCCAGCGCTCGCCGAACCAGGTGCGGGGGCGGACGCCCTGTGCCTGTAGCTCGGGCGAACGCGTATCGGTGGCCTGCTGGAAGACCGGCGGCCGCGACTCGCGCCACAGCTCACGGCCGAAGAGGAACGGCGAATTGGCGCCGACCGCCACCTGTACCGCGGCAATGGCCTGGGCCGCGTTCCAGACAGCGGCGAACCGGCCGGGCGTCACCTGGAGGTGCAGCTGGACCGAGGTACAGGCGGCCTCCGGTGCGATCGAGGGCGAGCGGGAGATCAGGTGCTCGACGCCCTGGATGTCGAGTGCGAAGTCCTCACCCCGGGCCGCCCGCATCTGGTCGTTGAGCAGCACATAGCGGTCGTTCTCGGAGAGGCTGGCGGCGGTGAGATCGGTGGCGTGCAGGGTCGGCAGAATGCCGATCATGACGATCCGCGCGGCGACCTCGCGGGCTTTCCTTTCGGCATAGCCGAGTCCGGTACGAAGCTCCTCGGCGAGCTGGTCGAGGACGCGTCCGGACAATCGGTGCGGCAGGATGTTGACTTCCAGATTGCACTGGGCGAGTTCGGTCTGGAAATCGCGGCTGGCGATGCGCTCGAGAACCTGTGAGTTCATCATGCGGGGCAGCCCGTCGGCGCCGGCCAGATTGAGTTCGATCTCCAGGCCCATGAGATTCCGTGGCCGGTCGAACCGCTTCTCCGTCAGCAGCCGCTGAAGGCTCTCAAGACACTCGTGGAGCTTTCTTCGATAACGCTCCCGGTCCGCCAGGTCGATCCCGTCCGCGGCGACCTTCTCCCCCATCGAAGGGTCCCTCCTCGAGTGAACGGCCCGCGACCACGGGCTGTTTGGGGCCGTCCCCGGCACGCCGGGGCTCGCGCTACGGTCGATGATGCCCCGGCAATCTGATCGATAACGCCTCAGGGGCGTGCCGGTACCGATAGGCTCGAAGTGGTGCAGCGTCCGGCATCTGCCGTGGGCATATCTGAGCGGCGATCGCCGTCCGCATTTCACTCGTGAGAAACACCGGCGAGATCTGGCCTACCGCACCGGCAAGACATTACGAGGTGGCAAGACGAAAGCGCTGCACAAAGCGGCGGAAAACACCTCGGGCACGGGTCTGGATTCCGCCTTGCCGGAAATCCGCAAGACAGGTAGCCGAAACACTTTCAGAACATACGTCGTATAAACTCCGGTGACGAGGCAGAGAGTTGGCGCCCAGTGCCGCGGTGATCTCACCGGTGCTGGGGGCAAGCCCTGACCCGCGCCGGGCCGCCGCCCCCCGCCGGCCACGCTCTGGCCCCGCCCGCAAACAGCGTCGTTTGCACCTGCCACGCTCCACCGTGTCTCCGAAGTGAGAGGCGACCCACCATGCCGCTGCATGTCTCCCCCACCCCTGCGCCCGCCCTGCGCAGCGTTCTGACCGCCCTCGGCTCGCCGACCGCCGTCCGTGAGGCCCCCGTCCCCGCGCTGCGCGCCCATCAGGGCCCGCTCAGCCCCGACCACCCGCTGCCCTTCCACGTGTGGGACGACATCAGCAGGGCCGGTGGCACCCCGCAGACCCGGCTGGCCGGCTGGAGCTTTCTGGTCCGCGGCGGGGAGCGGGCGGTGGCGACCGCCGAGGCGATGCTCACCGCGGACGGCTGGACCTTCGCCCGCTTCTGCGGCGGCCCCTACGTCGCCTCGACCGAGCAGGCGCTGGCACAGGCCGAGGCGCTGAGCGTGCCCTGTCAGCCGCGGCTGCTGTCCGTGCCCGAGCTGTACATGCTCACCCTCTGGCTGCATCACGACCTCGACGCCGACGGCGCCGAGGGGATGCCCGCGCCCGGTGATCTGCTGGTGCCGCTGGCGCCCGCCCCGCCGGGGATCGCCGCCCACCGCCCGCACCGCGTCGCCGACCTGCTCCCCCGGCTCACCCTGCGCCTCTCCCCCGCCCCACTGCTGCGCGAACCGGCCTGACCCGGCGCGCCGGCGGCATACCCCGTACGCCCGCACGGCGCATCCCGGCCCGCAAGAGCGTGCCCCGCGGCCCCTTCCGGCCGCGGGGCGCTCTGCCGCCCTCACCCGCCCGGCCTAGCCCGCGGATACCACTCCCAACCCCTTTGGGAAGGAGTGCAATTGGAAGCAACCGCCCGCACGGGTGACGCGTCGATATCGAGTGAGTACCGCTGCTGCGAAATCCCTGCGGAATCCCGTCCGTAGGGCAACACTGGAACCGACCGATGAAACGGGGGAGCGGCCATGACCACCTCGTCGAGCCGCACGACGTTCACCACACCGCAGCGAAAGACAACTTCCATGTGTCAGCACCAACCGCCCTGCCCGTCAGCAGACTCCACCGACCGGGAGGCTGCACACCTTGTGGCGCACCACCCGGAGCAGGGCTGGAGCCTGCTCTGCAACGGCGTCCTGCTCTTCGAGGACACCGGTGAGCTGCTGCCGGACGGGCAGGTCATCGCCCCGCACCGGACCCGGGCCACCGCAGCGGCCTGATCCGCGAGCGTCCGGCACGTACCACAGGGCCCCCGGCAGATCTGCCGAGGGCCCTTGATGTTGCCCGGACGGGTCAATGGTGCCCGGACGGGTCAGTGCTGCTCAGTTGTCGTACTCGTCCAGCGGCGGGCAGGAGCAGACGAGGTTACGGTCACCGAAGGCGCCGTCGATCCGGCGCACCGGCGGCCAGTACTTCTCCGCCGCCTCGACACCGGCCGGGAAGACGGCCTCCTCCCGGCTGTAGGGGTGGGTCCAGTCGCCGCCGAGCGACGCCGCGGTGTGCGGGGCGTTGCGCAGCGGGTTGTCGTCCTTGTCCCACTCCCCCGAGCCGACCTTCTCGATCTCCGCGCGGATGGCGATCATCGCGTCGCAGAACCGGTCCAGCTCGTCCAGGTCCTCACTCTCGGTCGGCTCGATCATCAGCGTGCCGGCCACCGGGAAGGACATCGTCGGCGCGTGGAAGCCGTAGTCGATGAGCCGCTTGGCGACATCGTCGATGCTCACGCCGGTCGCCTTGGTCAGCGGCCGGACGTCGATGATGCACTCGTGCGCGACCAGGCCGCCGGGGCCGGTGTAGAGCACGGGGTAGTGCGGTTCCAGGCGCTTGGCGATGTAGTTGGCGCTCAGTACCGCCACCTGGGTGGCGCGCTTGAGGCCTTCCCCGCCCATGAGGCGGACGTACGCCCAGGAGATCGGCAGGATGCCGGCCGAGCCCCACGGAGCCGCGGAGATCGGTCCGACGCCCGTCTCGGGGCCCGCTGCGGGCTGCAACGGGTGGTTGGGCAGGTACGGCGCCAGGTGGGCGCGTACGCCGACCGGGCCGACACCGGGGCCGCCGCCGCCGTGCGGGATGCAGAAGGTCTTGTGCAGGTTCAGGTGCGAGACATCGCCGCCGAACTTGCCGGGCTCGGCGAGGCCGACCAGCGCGTTGAGGTTGGCGCCGTCCACGTAGACCTGGCCGCCGGCCTCGTGCACCGCGGCGCAGATCTGGGTGATGTGCTCCTCGAACACGCCGTGCGTGGACGGGTAGGTGACCATCAGGACCGCGAGCTCGTCACGGTGCTTCTCGATCTTGGCGTGCAGATCGTCGGCGTCGACCTCGCCGTCCTCGCCGGTCTTGACGACGACGACCTTCATCCCGGCCATCACGGCGCTGGCGGCGTTGGTGCCGTGCGCCGAAGAGGGGATCAGGCAGACGGTGCGCTGCTCGTCACCGTTGGCGCGGTGGTAGGCGCGGACGGCCAGCAGACCGGCCAGCTCGCCCTGCGATCCGGCGTTCGGCTGGATGGAGACCTTGTCGTAGCCGGTGACGGTGGCCAGCCGCTCCTCCAGCTCCTGGATCAGCGTGAGGTAGCCCTCGGCCTGGTCGGCCGGTGCGAAGGGGTGCAGCTGGCCGAACGCGGGCCAGGTGACCGGCTCCATCTCGGTGGTGGCGTTCAGCTTCATGGTGCAGGAGCCGAGCGGGATCATGCCCCGGTCCAGTGCGTAGTCCTTGTCCGCGAGGGTGCGCAGGTAGCGCAGCATCGCGGTCTCGGAGCGGTACTGGTGGAAGACCGGGTGGGCGAGGTAGTCGTCGCTGCGCAGCAGCGTCTGCGGCAGCGTGTCGGCGGCGGTCGCGTCCAGCTGCTCGACATCGCCCTGCACGCCGAAGGCGCTCCAGACGCCGGCCAGCTGCGCGCGTCCGGTGGTCTCGTCGCAGGCGATGCCGACCAGGTCGGCGTCGACCTGCCGGAGGTTGATACCGGCCTCGCGGGCGGCGGCGACGACCTCGGCGGCCCGGCCGGGCACCCGGGCGGTCAGGGTGTCGAAGTACGCGTCGTGGACGATCTCCACGCCGCCGGCCCGCAGGCCCTCGGCGAGCACCGTGGCGTAGCGGTGGGTGCGCCGGGCGATGGTCCGCAGGCCCTCGGGACCGTGGTAGACGGCGTACATGCCGGCCATGACGGCGAGCAGCACCTGCGCGGTGCAGATGTTGCTGGTGGCCTTCTCACGGCGGATGTGCTGCTCACGGGTCTGGAGCGCGAGACGGTAGGCCTTGTTGCCGTCGGCGTCGACGGAGACGCCCACCAGGCGGCCGGGCAGGCTGCGGGCGAACTGCTCGCGTACGGCCATGAAGCCGGCGTGCGGTCCGCCGAAGCCCATCGGGACGCCGAAGCGCTGGGTGGTGCCGACGGCGATGTCCGCGCCGAGCTCGCCGGGCGAGGTCAGCAGCGTCAGGGCGAGCAGATCGGCGGCCACGGTGACGATCGCGCCCAGCTCATGGGCCTGCTCGATGACGGCACGCGGGTCGCGCACCGCGCCGGAGGCGCCAGGGTACTGGAGCAGCACGCCGAAGACGCCACGCTCGGCGATCTCGGCGGGGATGCCGTCGGACAGGTCCGCGACGACGACCTCGACGCCGGTCGGCTCGGCGCGGGTCTCGATCACGGCGATGGTCTGCGGCAGACAGTCGGCGTCGACCAGGAAGACGCCCTGCTTGACCTTGCCGACCCGGCGGGCCAGCGACATCGCCTCGGCGGCGGCGGTGCCCTCGTCCAGCAGGGAGGCGCCGGAGGTCGGCAGGCCGGTGAGGTCGGCCACCACCGTCTGGAAGTTCAGCAGCGCCTCCAGGCGGCCCTGCGAGATCTCCGGCTGGTAGGGGGTGTACGCGGTGTACCAGGCCGGGTTCTCCATGACGTTGCGCAGGATCACCGGCGGGGTGAACGTGCCGTAGTAGCCCAGGCCGATCATGGACGACAGCACCTGGTTGCGCTCCGCCAGGCCGTGCAGCTCCTGGAGGACCTCGGCCTCGGTACGCGCCTGCGGCAGGCCGAGCGCCTCCGCGCTCTTGATCACGTCGGGGACCGCGGTGGCGGTGAGCTCGTCCAGCGACCCGAAACCGACGTGCGCGAGCATCTTGGCCTGCGCCTCGTGGTCGGGGCCGATGTGCCGGTGCTCGAAGGGGATGCCGCGTTCAAGCTCGGTCAAGGAGATGCGATTGGTGGTCATCTGCGGGGGCCTCCTGGTCGTACGACCTACGAGGGGCACCACGGCGCGGGTGCCCGGACGGCCTCCCCCTCTGTCATCTCAACCTGAGAGCTTCACCGGGCCGCACAAGGCGGACCGGCTTTCACCGTCGGTGAGGAGGGGTCCCGGTGCTGTGCCTTCCGTGGCCCGCCCTGCTTTCCAGAGTGACCTCGTCCATGCGGTACGTGTGCCTGAGAGATTCCGGGGAGGATTTGCTCCTTCGGCGCCCTGGTCGCGAACGACAAAGGACTCTCCCGCATGGGGTCTGCGGCCATTGGCCAGCCTACCAGCGCACCACTCGCAGGATCCTTCGAGTGGCCAGGGCATGAAATGTGCCGTTTGGTAGTTGTCACAGGGCAGTTGCGACCAATTGGAGGGGCCGTGCAAACCGATATCGATCCCCGGAGCCTGATCGGCCGCAAAGCGTTCGACCGTAACGGCGCGAAAATAGGCACGATCGACGAGGTCTACCTCGACGACGCCACGGGGGAACCGGAGTGGGCGGCCGTACGCACCGGACTCTTCGGCCGGGATGCGTTCGTTCCCCTGGAGCCCAGCAAAATGGTCGGTGAGGGCCTGCACATCCCCTACGACCGCAAGCTGATCAAGGACGCCCCTGACTTCGGCGTGGGCCGCCATCTCTCCCCCGAGCAGGAGCTTCAGCTCTACCACCACTACCGGCTGGATATCTCCTCGCCGGAACCGGACACCGGCTCGGTGTCCTCCGGCAACTCGGGCGGCGCCGACGACAAGGACTTCGGCAAGATCGCCGGCTCGGACGACTGAGCGCCTTCCGGCCCTCCGCCCACCAGCGGCAGTGGTTCACCCGGCCGCAGCGCCGGGTCCTCGACGGCAAAGGTCCGCACCCTCCCCGGTGCGGACCACGGCGTCTCGAAGCGTACGGTCACTCTGCCCACCCCGCTCCCCTGCACCCAGCCGGCGCCGTACTCGTCGTGCACCACGTCGAGCCCCGGGTGCCAGCGCCGCGGCCGCTCCTCCTCGCGCTCACCGCCGCCGGCGTCCTCCCCGGCGGGCTCCGGTGCGGCCTTCGCCAGCTCCTCGGCCTCCCGCTCCGTCGCCAGCTGCGCGAAGAGATCCTCCTGGGTGAAGTCGGCCAGCCCGCTGATGCCCACGCCCAGCAGCCGCACGCCGCCTGTGGTGTCCACCAGATCCAGCAGGCGGACCGCGGCCTCCCGGATGACCGCGGGATCGTCGGTGGGCCCGCGCAGCGTGTCGGAGCGGGTCAGCGTCGAGAAGTCGTAGTTGCGGACCTTGATGACCACCGTGCGCCCTGAGCGCCCCGCCTCGCGCAGCCGGTGGACGCAGCGGTCGGCCAGCCGCAGCACCTCGGTGCGCACCCGCGTCCGGTCGGTCAGATCGACCTCGAAGGTGTCCTCCACCGAGATGGACTTGGCATCCCGCTCGGCCACCACGGGACGGTCGTCCTGGCCCAGCGCCATCGCATACAGCCCCGCGCCATGAGCCTTGCCCAGCAGCCGCACCAGCTCCGCCTCACCGGCCTCCGCGGTCTCCGCGACGGTGTGGATCCCGGCCCGGCGCAGCGTCTCGGCCGTCGCGGGGCCCACCCCGGGCAGTGTCCGTACCGGCATCGGCCCCAGCAGCTCTCGCTCGGTGCCCGGCTCGATCACCACCAGGCCGTTCGGCTTGGCCGCCTCCGAGGCGATCTTCGCGAGCATCTTGGCGCCGGCCAGTCCCACCGAACCCGTCAGGCCCGTTTGCGACCGGATGTCGCGCCGCAGCTGCTCCCCCACGGCCCGTACGGCTTCCGTCTCCGTCGGCACCCCGCCCGCCTCCAGGTCCACGAAGGCCTCGTCCAGGCTCAGCGGCTCCACGAGCGGCGACAGCTCGTGCAGCAGCTCCATCACGCGTTCACTCACCTGGCGGTAGAGGGTGAAGCGGGGACTGAGGTAGGCGGCGTTGGGGCACAGCCGGCGCGCCTGGGCCGTGGGCATCGCGGAGCGGATCCCGAAGACCCGGGCCTCGTACGACGCCGTGGCGACGACCCCCCGCGGACCGATCCCGCCGACCACGACCGGCTTGCCGCGCAGGCTCGGCTTGGCCGCCTGCTCGGCGGCCGCGTAGAACGCATCCATGTCCAGATGCAGAATCGTCGGCGCGGCTCTCACATCTCCGATGCTGCCGCATGGCACTGACAATCGACCCGATGCCGGGCCGGTGACCGGGTACGGAGGCTCAGCCAGCCCGGTTGCGCCGCCGCGCCAGCTCGTCGTGCGGGTTCTTCCCGACCAGTGTCTCGCCGGTGTCCACGCGCTCCCCGTGGAGCTGTGACAGCGCGCCCTCCACGTCCCGCCAGACCACGCCGACCGCGATGCCGAAGACGCCCTGACCGCCCTGGAGCAGATCGACGACCTGGTCGGGCGAGGTGCACTCGTAGACCGTGGCGCCATCGCTCATCAGCGTCATCCGCGTCAGATCCGCCAGCCCCCGCGCACGCAGGTGCTGGACGGCGGTGCGGATGTTCTGTAGCGACACCCCGGTGTCCAGCAGCCGCTTGACGATCTTCAGGACGACGACGTCCCGGAAGCTGTAGAGCCGCTGGGTGCCCGAGCCGTATGCCGGCCGGATGCTGGGCTCGACCAGGCCCGTACGGGCCCAGTAGTCGAGCTGCCGGTAGGTGATGCCCGCTGCCGCACAGGCGGTCGGGCCGCGATAGCCGATGTTCTGGGCCTCGCAGTCCCCCGACACCGCCGCGGCGGGTGCCGGGGCATGGTTCGCCGTCGCGCCCGCGTGGAGCGGCAACGCCCCTTCCGCCGCCGTACCGTCGCCGGTGATTGCCACGCCGCCCTCCGTCCTCCACGTCCCGGACGGGACCTGCCATATCGACGGTATGCAGTCACTGGGGGTGCGTCAACGATCGCCGCGCTCGCCACGCCGAGTGATAATCACCCTACGAGTGGTTTCTCGTGACCTCGCGCGGGGAATGGCTAAATAGTTTGGCCGGAATCAGCCCCTTCGCCCGGCCGGAGTCACCGGATCACTGGCTGTTGGTGCCGAAGTCCTCGGGCGAGATCTGGTCGAGGAACTCGCGGAACTTCTCCACCTCGTCCTCCTGCTCGTCCGGGATGGCGATCCCCGCGTCGTCCAGCACACCATCCGTACCGAAGATCGGCGTTCCGGTGCGCAGCGCCAGCGCTATGGCGTCGGACGGACGCGCACTGACCTCCACCCCGCTGGCGAAGACCAGTTCGGCATAGAAAACCCCCTCGCGCAGGTCCGTGATCCGGACCTGCGTCAGCTCCTGGCCCACCGCTTCGAGCACATCCTTGAAGAGGTCGTGCGTCAGCGGCCTGGCAGGGACCATGCCCTGCTGGGCAAAGGCGATGGCGGTGGCCTCCCCCGGCCCGATCCAAATGGGCAGGTAACGGTCGCCTCCCACCTCCCGCAGGAGCACGATCGGTTGGCTGGAAGGCATTTCCACCCGGACACCCACGACGTCGAGCTCGTTCACACAGCAACCCTAGGACGTGCCCGGCAGGTTTGGGTAGTCGGGCACTCATTTGCTCACTACGGCCGGACCCGCAGAGCGCTCTGCACCAGCGCCGCATGCAGCCGTACGGACAGCGTCGCCAGCTCCTTGGCGGTGGCCTCGGCATGGGCCCTGGTCTGCGGATTACGGTGCCTCCGAAGGGGTGCAACGACCTGTTCGACCAAGCCGGCCTCACGCTCGGCAGCCGCCTTCACGGCACGCAGATGCCGCGGCTCCAGACCGAAACGGCCCAGGTCCGCGACGAGTTTGGCGATGGTGACCGCCTCGATGTCGTATCCACCGTCCGCATGGGGGACGATGAGTCCGTACGACTCCCAGTCGGCGAGCGCCGCCTCGTCCACCTCGGCGGCGGCCAGCAGCTCGGCCCGGCCGATCCGGGCGGCCGTCGGGCGGTCCTCGCCGGGGTCGGTCACGCCCTCGACCAGATCCCGGGAGGGCGCGGCCGGAGCGGGCAGTTGTACCTGCTCACCGCGCTCCAGGGCGTCCAGATACTCCCGGATGACCTTCAGCGGCAGATAGTGGTCCCGCTGCATCCGCAGGACGCTCGCCAGCCGCTCGATGTCGGCCGGCGTGAATTTGCGGTACCCGGAAGGCGTGCGCTTCGGCTCGACCAGCCCCTCCGCCTCCAGGAAGCGGATCTTGGAGATGGTGACCTCGGGGAACTCCTCGCGCAGCGCGTTGAGCACCGTGCCGATGCTCACCGGCTTGCCGTCCGAGGAGGCGGTGCCGGCAAAACCGGCACCGCCTTTCGGTGTATCGCGCATATACCTTCCCTGACCGGTCAGATACCGGCGCCTCGCTGGCTCGCGTAGAAGACCAGGCGGTACTTGCCGATCTGGACCTCGTCGCCGTTGGCGAGGACGACGGAGTCGATCCGCTCACGGTTGACGTAGGTGCCGTTCAGGCTGCCGACGTCGGAGACGGTGAAGAGACCGTCCGGGCCACGACGGAACTCCACGTGGCGGCGCGAGACCGTCACGTCGTCGAGGAAGATGTCGCCCTGCGGGTGCCGGCCCGCGGTCGTCAGCTCGCCGTCCAGGAGGAAGCGGCTGCCCGAGTTCGGACCCCGACGGACGACCAGGAGCGCGGAACCCAGCGGAAGGGCGTCGACGGCCGCCTGGGCCTCCGGGGACAGCGACGGCGACAGGTTCTGGCCCGTCGTCTCCGAGTCGTAGGCCTCCAGCCCCGAGATGGAGATCGTCGAGGTCGTCTCGGACGCCCGCTCGGGCTGGGCGCCCGGGCGCAGCGGCGCACCACAGTTGGAGCAGAACCGGCTCGCCTCGGCGTTCCGGTGTCCACAGCGCGTACAAACCGGCAAGGCCGAACCTCCACCCGTGCGTGAGGTTGATGGTTCCTGGGAACCTATGCGGCCGGCCCCGGAGGGGTCAACAGATCCGGCGCCGTGCCCCCCGACCTCGTCGCGGAAGAGCGGACGCTCCCCCGCCGCACCGTTCTCCTCAGGCTGACGCGGCGCACGGTGCCGCGCAGAGCCGCTGCCGCCCTCCTGGCGTGCGCTCTTGCCGAACAGCTTTCCAAACAACTTCACGGGCGATTCCCCTTGAACGAAATAGACCCGCCCGTGGGGCAGGACGAACCCTCGATGCACACACCGGCCAGTCCGGACATCCTGTGAACGTCCGTGGCCTTCAGACAGTTTCCACCACACACCACACGCACGGTGCGTCGACCCCCCGCTACCTCATGCCCTCCCAGGGCACTCGACATTCCGCTACGCCTCACTGCGAAGACGACCGAGCGTAGTCAGGCCGCTTCGCCTCCCGCAAGGCGTCCACAATGATCTTCTGTTCCCGGGTCACAGACACCTTGGCCTGCTCCTTTTCCAGTGTCTGGACCACTCCGCCAGGGATGTTCAGCGCCGGTTCCAGATCCTCCGGCTTGCCGATGACCTTGAAGCGGTACGGCTGCGTGACGCGCTTGCCGTCGATCTCCACCCCGCCCCGGACATCCGAGAGGTAGGTGCTCGCGACCACCCGGACGTCGTTGACCTGAATGGCCTCGGCACCGGCCGCCCGCAGCTCCTGGATGGTGTCCAGCAGCTTGTCCGCCTCCACGGAGTGCGTCGGATCGTCGATGGTCAGGTTTATGCCGGGGCCTTGCGCCGCGACGGTCCCGGCCAGCACGCCCAGCTGCTGTTCCTTCTCCACGGTCTGCTTACGGGCCTCCTCGGCCTGGTCCGAGCTGTTCTCCAGCTCGGTCTTCTGCCCTTCCAGGCGCCGCTGTTCGTCCGTCAACCGCTGGGAGCGATTGTCCAGTTCGTCCAGAATGCGCACCAGGTCCTCCTGACGCGCACCCCGCAGCGCGCTGCTGTCACTTGTGGAACGTACCTGAATCGCCAGGCCGAGGCCGAGAATGAACAGCAGCAGCGCAACGATCAGTTGAGCCCGGGTCAGCCGCGGCGGCCACAGGCTTGCCGCCAGCCGCTCACGACCGGTCTTCGGGCGCTCCTCATTCCCGTCGTCGGCGACGGCGTCCGGGGCCGAGGAGTCTGCCCCTTTACCCGGCTTCTGTCCAGCACTGTCCGGTTCCTGGGCTTCGGGCCCGTCCGCGGGCCGTCCTCGTTCCGGGGTGTTCGGGCGCTCCGGCGGCATCGGCCGCCGGCCGACGGGGCCACGCTCCGGCTCCGGCCGCTCCGGCTCCGGCCTCTTGTCCTGCTCCGGCTTCTCGTCGGGCTCCGGGGTCTCGTCCGTTGCCATCCGCCTCACGCCCTGAATACGTGCCGGCGGATCGCGGCGGCGTTGGAGAAGATACGGATGCCCAGCACCACGACGACGCCGGTGGAGAGTTGGGCGCCGACGCCCAACTTGTCGCCGAGGAAGACGATCAGCGCGGCGACGACCACGTTCGACAGGAAGGAGACCACGAAGACCTTGTCGTCGAAGATGCCGTCCAGCATCGCGCGCAGACCGCCGAACACGGCGTCCAGCGCCGCGACGACAGCGATCGGCAAGTAGGGCTCGACCACCGTCGGCACCACGGGTCGGACGACAAGTCCGACCACGACTCCCACGATGAGGCCCAGTACGGCGATCACGATGTGCCCTTCCCTGTGTCGGCGCCGCCCGACTTGGCGGGACCGGCCTGCGGCTTTGCGGTACGTACGATCAAACTCGGCGCGGGCGGCAGCGTGACCTCGCTCTCGGCGGAAATCCTGGTGCGTACGCCGTAGTTCTCCTGCAGCACATGCAGATACTGACCATCGGCGCTGTCCTGGAACGCGGTGCTCAGCCGCTGCCCGTCCCCCACCGCCAGCACCGTATAGGGCGGTACCAGCGGCTTGTTGTCGACCAGTATGGCGTCTCCGGCCGCTCTGATCGCCGAGAGTGACGTAAGCCGCTGCCCATTGACGGAGACGGCCTCCGCACCGGACTCCCACAGGCCGTTGACCACACGCTGCATGTCCCGGTCACGTACCCGGCCGGTGTCCGAGAAACCACTGCTCTCACGCGGTCCGCCGCCGCTGGACGCCGCGCCCTTGGCATCGTCCACGACGAGTTTCACGCCGGGCCCGGTGACCTGCGTCGAACCCGACAGCAGCGCCAGCAGTTCGGCCTTGTCCCCGCCGTGCTTCTTCAGCGCCTCGCGCTGCATCCGGCTTACGTCGTCCCGCAGCGTGTCGACCCGCTGCTGCTGCCTGTCCGCCTCGCCGGTGCCCTTCTGGATGCGGTTGATCAGCTCTTCGCGCTCCTTGGCCAGCGTCGGTGCCGATATCCGCGCCTGCGCCGCCCCTACGGTCACCACGAGCGCGGCCAGCACCAGACCCGCTGCCAGGCCCAACTTCGCGCGCAGGGTACGCGGGAGACCACGCACGCCCGCTTCGGACTTGCGTGCCGCGGCCTCCGCGTACCCGTCGTCGAGGCTGTGATCCATCACATTGGTCAGCAGCGACATGGACGCATCGGGGCGCGCGGCCTGCGGGTTCGGGGTGCTCCGATCGGGGCGCTGCTGCGACATGCCGCACATCGTCGCACGTCGGCAGCGCAGTCTCCCAATGGCCCCACCGGCGTGCCGGTCAGCGGCCCGCCGGTGGGGACTCCGTCAGCGTCCTGCGCTGTCGACCACGGCCGCCCATTCGTCCAGCAGCTGCTGGGCGGAGGCGTCGTCCGGCCCCTCCGCCCACAGATGGGTGACCGCCTCCGCCGGGTCTGGCAGCACCAGGACCCAGCGCCCGTCGGCCTCCACGACCCGTACGCCGTCGGTGGTGTCCACGTCCCGGTCGCCGGCCGCCTCCACGACATGCCGCATGACCAGTCCCTTGACCGCCCAGGGGGTGGCCAGGTCACGGCGCACCACGTGCGCCCGCGGGATCCGGGCATCGATCTGGCTGAGGGTGAGCTGGGTGCGGGCCACCAGACCGATCAGCCGGACGAACGCGGCCGCGCCGTCGAAGACGCTGCTGAACTCCGGGATGATGAAGCCGCCCATGCCGTCACCGCCGAAGACCGTGCCGTCCTCCCGGCCCACCCGGGTCAGATCGTCCGGCGAGGTCGTCGTCCACTCCACCTGAGTGCCGTGGTACGCCGCCACCTGCTCGGCGATCCGGGTCGTGGTCACCGGGAGCGCCACCCGGCCGGTGCGCCGCTCGGCGGCGACCAGATCCAGCATGACCAGCAGCGCACGGTCGTCCTCGATGATCCGGCCCCGCTCGTCCACCAGGGAGAGCCGCTCGCCCACGGGGTCGAAGCGCACCCCGAAGGCGGCCCGGGCCGAGGCCACGATCTCGCCGAGCCGGACGAGCCCGGCGCGCCGGGCGTCGGCGGTCTCGGTGGGCCGGGACTCGTCGAGGCCGGGGTTGATGGTCAGCGAGTCGACACCGAGCCGCCCGAGCAAGCTGGGCAGAACCAGGCCGGCGCTTCCGTTCGAGGCGTCCACGACGACCTTGAGCCCCGACTCACCGATGCCCGTGGTGTCCACCGCCCGCAGCAGCGAGCCGGTGTACGAGTCGAAGACGCTCGCCGGGAAGACCAGGTCACCGATCTCGCCGGGGAAGGCACGACGGTACTCCTGCCGGGCATAG
This sequence comes from Streptomyces sp. NPDC034111, assembly GCF_055575375.1. Classification (NCBI taxonomy): domain Bacteria; kingdom Bacillati; phylum Actinomycetota; class Actinomycetes; order Kitasatosporales; family Streptomycetaceae; genus Streptomyces; species Streptomyces sp. NPDC034111. The sequence goes on from NZ_JBVIST010000016.1 coordinate 183,802, forward strand.
ACCCGGTCGAGCTTGCGCTGCCCGGCCTGTGAGAGGTCGGCGCCCCGCTCGTCGAAGAACATGATGTCGACGGAGTCCGGCACACCGGGGGTGGTGCGGACCATGATGCCGCCTGCGCTGCCGCGGGCGGTCTGCTGCCGGGCGACCGGCAGCGGGACGTTCTCCAGGTCGCGTACGTCGATGGCGCTGGCCTGAAGGGCGGAGATCACCGCGCGTTTGAGCGCCCGCGCGCCGCGGGAGTGGTCGCGCGCGGTGGTGACCGTCGAACCCTTCTTGAGCGTGGTGGCGTACGCGCCCGCCAGCCGTACGGCGAGCTCCGGGGTGATCTCGACATTCAGGATCCCGGACACCCCGCGGGCACCGAACAGACGCGCCTGCCCTCGGGACTCCCAGATCACCGAGGTGTTGACGAATGCACCGGCCTCGATCGTCTTGAACGGATAGATCCGCACATTGCCCTGGACGATCGACTCCTCGCCGATGAGGCATTCATCGCCGATAACCGCTCCGTCCTCGATCCGGACCGCCCGCATGATGTCGGTGTTCTTGCCGATCACACAGCCGCGCAGATTGCTCTGCGGCCCGAGATAGACGTTGTCGTGGACCACGGCCCGATGCAGGAACGCACCGCTCTTGACGACGACGTTGGAGCCGACGACGGTGTGCTCCCGAATCTCCGCACCCGCCTCGACCTTGGCGTAGTCGCCGATGTACAGCGGCCCGCGCAGCTCCGCGTCGGGATGGACCTCGGCCCCCTCTGCGACCCAGACGCCCGGCGAGATCTCGAAGCCGTCGATTTCTACGTCGACCTTGCCTTCGAGCACATCGGCCTGGGCCTTCACATAGCTCTCGTGGGTTCCGACGTCCTCCCAGTAGCCTTCGGCGACATAGCCGTAGATCGGCTTGCCTTCCTTCATGAGCTTCGGAAAGACATCGCCGGACCAGTCGACCGAGACATCGGGCTCGAAGTAGTCGAAGACCTCCGGCTCCATCACATAGATACCGGTGTTGACGGTGTCCGAGAAGACCTGACCCCAAGTCGGCTTTTCGAGGAAGCGTTCGACCCGGCCGGACTCGTCGACGATGGTGATGCCGAACTCCAGCGGATTGGGCACCCGCGTCAGGCACACCGTGACGAGGGCGCCCTTTTCCTTGTGGAACCGGATCAGATCGGTGAGGTCGAAGTCGGTGAGGGCGTCACCGGAAATTACGAGGAAGGCATCGTCCTTGAGGGCATCCTCGGCATTCTTCACGCTTCCCGCGGTGCCGAGTGGCTTTTCCTCATGGGCGTAGGTGAGCTCCATTCCGAGCTCTTCCCCGTCGCCGAAGTAGTTCTTGACGAGCGAGGCAAGGAATTGCACTGTCACGACGGTCTCAGTGAGCCCATGACGTTTCAGCAGCCGTAGTACGTGCTCCATGATCGGCCTGTTGGCGACCGGGAGAAGTGGCTTGGGCATGCTGGAAGTCATGGGGCGAAGGCGTGTTCCTTCGCCGCCGGCCATCACAACGGCCTTCATGTCGGAAGCGTCCTCCTCTAACAGACGACGGTCTTGCCGACTTCACTTGTCCAGGTCGCCCACTGTTCCTGTGCTCACGTACGGGCGCCGGGCCTCGGCATAATCTGCCGGTTCGCAGAGCTCAGTCGGCTGTGGTGTCCGCCTTGATGAGCCGGCGGACCTGGACCACGTAGAGGATCCCTGCCCACCAGTACAGCGCTGTACCCCATCCTGCGAACGCCCATCCGAAAATAGCAGCGAGCGTGTGAAGCCAGCTACTTCCGTCGCTCAGGAGCAGCAACGGGAAGGCATACATCAAGTTGAACGTAGCCGCTTTGCCCAGGAAGTTCACCTGGGGAGGGCCGTATCCGTGACGGGCGAGGAATCCCACCGCGATGAGCAGCATCAGTTCCCGCGCGAGCAGGGCCGCGGTGAGCCAGAGCGGAAGGATCTCGCGCCAGGTCAGACCGACGAGGGTGGACAGGATGTAGAGACGGTCGGCCGCCGGGTCGAGGATCCGCCCCAGGCTGCTGACCTGGTTCCAGCGCCGGGCGAGCTTGCCGTCCAGGTAGTCGCTGACGCCACTCAGCGCGAGGACCAGCAGCGCCCAGTGATCAGCCTGCGGACCACCGAATTCCGGCCACAGGACCAGCCACAGGAACACGGGCACGCCAACGAGGCGAGCCATGCTCAGGATATTCGGGATGGTGAGGACGCGATCCGTCTGGACCCGCGTCTCCTGGACCTCCACCGCGGGGGCCTCCTGTGGGAAATGTGCCAATGATGCTCCCTGACCTTACCTGCCCGGTTGGCCGGGCCCTCCCGCGGGTCCCAAGATCCCCCACCATCCGCTCCGGAACGCAGAAGAGCCCCACACCATTCGGTGTGGGGCTCTTCCCAAAATTTGTTCGGCGGCGTCCTACTCTCCCACAGGGTCCCCCCTGCAGTACCATCGGCGCTGAAAGGCTTAGCTTCCGGGTTCGGAATGTAACC
>NZ_JBVIST010000017.1:0-181949 GCF_055575375.1 Streptomyces sp. NPDC034111
TTATCGGTTCTGATTGACTCAGTACCGGGCTCTCCGGGCGCTTCCCTTCGGTCTTGCGTTTCCGACTCTATCAGATCCTTGCGGTTCCGATTTTCACCGGTGCGATTCGGCCTTTCGGCTTCTTCGCGCTTCCGACTTTAGCAGATCCGATTCTTGCCGTATCCGGTTCGAATTCGGTCCGATTGCCCGTCGGAGGGGGTTTGCCTTTCGGCTGATCCGACTTTATCAGATTGCTCTGGGCCGGAATTCCGCCCGGCTTGGGAGGCGCCCCGTACGCACAGGCGTGCGGCGCTTCCCGTTCAGGCGGAGCCGTAAACGTACTGGAGCGGGGCGCCTGGATGCAAATCCGGGCGCCCCGCTCCGACTTGAGTACGTTCGTACGGCTCTGTGCGTCAGACCTCGACGACCACGGGGAGGATCATCGGGCGGCGGCGGTAGTTGTCCGACACCCACTTGCCGACCGATCGGCGGACCAGCTGCTGGAGCTGGTGAGGCTCCGCGATGCCGTCCTGGGCCGACTTGGCCAGCGCCTCTTCGATCTTCGGGGCCACGGCCGACAGGGCGGCGTCGTCGATGCCGGAGCCGCGGGCGTGCAGGTCCGGGCCGCCGACGATCTTGCCGGTGCTGGAGTCCACGACCACGAAGACCGAGATGATGCCCTCGTCGCCGAGGATGCGGCGGTCCTTGAGCGACGTCTCGGTGACATCGCCGACCGAGAGGCCGTCGACGTAGACGTAGCCGGCCTGGACCTTGCCGACGATCTTGGCGATGCCGTCGACCAGGTCGACCGCGACGCCGTCCTCGGCGATGACGATCCGGTCCTTCGGTACGCCCGTCAGGGCGCCCAGTTCGGCGTTGGCGCGCAGATGGCGCCATTCGCCGTGCACCGGCATCAGGTTCTTCGGCTTGCAGATGTTGTAGAAGTACAGCAGCTCGCCGGCCGAGGCATGGCCCGAGACATGGACCTTGGCGTTGCCCTTGTGGACGACGTTGGCACCCCAGCGGGTCAGTCCGTTGATCACGCGGTAGACCGCGTTCTCGTTGCCCGGGATGAGCGACGACGCCAGGATCACGGTGTCGCCCGGGACGATGCGGATCTGGTGGTCGCGGTTGGCCATGCGGGAGAGGGCCGCCATCGGCTCGCCCTGGGAACCCGTGCAGACCAGCACGACCTCGTCGTCGGGGAGGTCGTCGAGGGTCTTGACGTCGACGACCAGACCGGCCGGGACGTTCAGATAGCCCAGCTCGCGGGCGATGCCCATGTTGCGGACCATCGAGCGGCCGACGAACGCCACCCGGCGGCCGTACTCGTGCGCCGCGTCGAGGATCTGCTGGATGCGGTGCACATGGCTCGCGAAGCTGGCGACGATGATGCGCTTCTGGGCGCTCGCGAACACTCCGCGCAGGACGTTCGAGATGTCGCGCTCGGGCGGGACGAAGCCCGGGACCTCGGCGTTCGTGGAGTCGGAGAGGAGCAGGTCGATGCCTTCCTCGCCGAGCTTGGCGAACGCGGGAAGGTCGGTCAGGCGGCGGTCCAGCGGGAGCTGGTCCATCTTGAAGTCGCCGGTGTGCACGACCATGCCCGCGGGGGTGCGGATGGCGACGGCCAGGGCGTCCGGGATGGAGTGGTTGACCGCGATGAACTCGCAGTCGAAGGGCCCCAGCCGCTCGCGCTCGCCCTCGGCGACCTCCAGCGTGTACGGGCGGATCCGGTGCTCCTGGAGCTTCGCCTCGATCAGGGCGAGGGTCAGCTTCGAGCCGATGAGCGGGATGTCCGGCTTCTCGCGCAGGAGGTAGGGGACACCACCGATGTGGTCCTCGTGGCCGTGGGTCAGGACGATGCCGTCGATGTCGTCCAGGCGATCCCTGATGGACGAGAAGTCCGGCAGGATCAGGTCGATTCCGGGCTGCTCCTCCTCCGGGAAGAGCACTCCGCAGTCGACGATCAGCAACCGGCCGCCGTATTCGAAGACCGTCATGTTGCGGCCGATTTCACCCAGGCCGCCGAGGGGGGTGACGCGCAGGCCACCCTTGGGAAGCTTCGGCGGGGCGCCGAGCTCAGGATGCGGATGACTCAAAAGACTCTCCTCACCACACGCGCCACGCTGCCGTCGAGGCACGTGGCGCGCATGACATTCGTGCACTTGCTATGTGGCGGTTGTTGGTCCGTATTCATTTGTGAAGTCTCTGTTCAGAGCTGTACGCCGCCGGCCGCGAGGTCGCGCTTGAGCTGCTCGGTCTCCTCGGGGGAAAGCTCGACGAGCGGCAGGCGCAGCGGACCGGCGGGCAGGCCCTGGAGGCCGAGGGCGGCCTTGGTGGTGATCACGCCCTGGGTGCGGAACATGCCGGTGAAGACCGGCAGCAGCTTCTGGTGGATCTCGGTGGCCTTGGTGACGTCACCGTTGAGGTGGGCGTCCAGGAGGGCGCGCAGCTCGGGGGTGACGACATGGCCGACCACGGAGACGAAGCCGATGGCTCCGACCGAGAGCAGCGGCAGGTTGAGCATGTCGTCGCCGCTGTACCAGGCGAGACCGGAGCGGGCGATGGCCCAGCTGGCGCGGCCGAGGTCGCCCTTGGCGTCCTTGTTGGCCACGATCCGGGGGTGCTCGGCGAGCCGGACGATGGTCTCGGTGTTGATCGGGACGCCGCTTCGGCCAGGGATGTCGTAGAGCATCACGGGCAGGTCGGTGGCGTCCGCGATGGCCGTGAAGTGGCGCAGCAGGCCCTCCTGCGGGGGCTTGCTGTAGTACGGCGTCACCGCGAGCAGACCATGGGCGCCGGCGTCCTGGGCGGCGCGGGCGAGCTCGAGGCTGTGGTGGGTGTCGTTGGTGCCGGCTCCGGCGACGACAAAGGCGCGGTCTCCGACCGCATCGACCACGGCGCGGACCAGCTGGGCTTTCTCCGCATCGCTGGTGGTCGGGGACTCTCCAGTGGTGCCGTTGACGACGAGGCCGTCATTGCCGGCGTCCACCAGATGTGCGGCGAGCCGCTGCGCGCCGTCGAGGTCGAGAGCGCCATCCGCCGTGAATGGCGTGACCATGGCGGTCAGCACCCGCCCGAAGGGGGTCTGCGGTGTGGAAGTCGGAGCCATGGGTCCCACGCTACTCGTAGCTCACCGTGGGATGCGCCTCTGGGGAGCAGGGATGTGGACTCCGGCACTGCCTGCTCGGGGGTTCAAGCAGTGCCGGGTCCGTCTGTTCAGCGTAGATGAACTTCTCAAAATGCCGCAATCCGGACACTTCGCACGTCTGTCCTGCGCGCTCCCGGCATCCGGCCCGTGGCCTGGGCCTTACGGGGCGATCCGGCCGTTCGCATTGAATGCGCCGTACGTGAGCGGCATGAGCTTGGCCCAGTGGGCCTCCATCTGCTCGCCGACCATTTCGATCTCGCGCTGCGGGAAGGACGGCACCTTCGCCTGCTCGTGCTGCGTGCGCAGGCCGAGGAAGTGCATCAGCGAGCGAGCGTTGCAGGTCGCGTACATGGAGGAGTACAGACCGACCGGGAGCACCGCGCGGGCGACCTCGCGGGCGACGCCGGCGGCCAGCATCTCCTGATAGGCCTCGTAGGCCTGGCGGTAGGAGTCCTCCATGACCCGGCCGGTGAGCTCGTGCTGGGCCTGGGTGCCCTCGACGAACTCGTACTTGCCGGGGCGGCCCTGCTGGACGAGCTTGCGGGACTCACCGGGGACGTAGAAGACCGGCTCCAGCTGGCGGTAGCGGCCGGACTCCTCGTTGTACGACCAGCCGACACGGTGCCGCATGAACTCGCGGAAGACGAAGATCGGCGCGCTGATGAAGAAGGTCATGGAGTTGTGCTCGAACGGGCTGCCGTGCCGGTCCCGCATGAGGAAGTTGATCAGGCCCTTGGAGCGCTCCGGGTCCTTCTGGAGCTCCTCCAGGGACTGCTCGCCGGCCGTGGAGACCCGGGCCGCCCACAGGACGTCGCTGTCCGCGGCGCTGTGCTTGACCAGCTCGACCGTCACCTCGCTCCGGAAGCTGACGGCTGCACTGTCAGGGCTCTCAGTGCTGTCGGCGGGGGTGTGGGACACCGGCGGTTCCTTCCGTTCGATCCTCGTGCGCGACCAGCCTACGGCCCACCACTGACAGTCCAGTAAATGTGGTGTGATGCCGCGTTAGCCGCAAAACGGACGCTCTATAGCAGGGCGCGGCGCGGGAGTTGATATTTTTCACAGAAGTCTCGGAAAACGGGCACCAATCGGGCGGCGCAGACGTCTAACCCTGTGACAGTGCCCACTTCGAGGTTCCTAGGAGAGCCCCCTCATGTTCCGCCGGCGAGAGCCCGTCCCGTTCGCCTTCGTTGCCGAGGCAGACCGGTTCCGCAGCAATGTCACTCCCCCGCCGCGACAGCGCGCCTCCCGCGCGCAGCTCGTCGGCCAGTCACTGATCACGCTGACAGTAGTGGGCGGCCTGGCCGGCGCGCTGCTGTTCGGCGTTCCCGCACTGCAGCAGGACAGTTCCACCTCGAATCGGGTGCATCAGTCCGAGGCCGCCCACCGCTGAGTGGGCGGGGCACTCCCCGATCAGGGCCTGGCTCAAGGACACTCCCTGGCGGAGCGGACCGCAGAGTGGTTCCGCTCCGCAGGTCCCGATAGCCTCACCGGTCACAGCTTCCGTCAGCACGCCGGTGAGTGCTGAGCAGCCCTGAGTGAGGATCAGCCGTGCCCCTGCCCTTCCTGACGGCCGACCGCGACCTCGATGACCGTGTTACGGAATCAGCCGCGCTGCCGCATGACGAGCCCGACCACTGGCGCCGTCCCTACCGCCCCGGACCGTGGCGGGTGGGGGCGGCGGCGGTGTTTCTGCTGCTCGCCTCGTTCGTCCTGCTCTCCGCGATGATCATCGCGATGGCGGGCTCACTGCCCGGCGCCGGCGCCTGTGCCGCCCTTGGCGGGCTGCTGATCGCCCTCGCGCTGCGGCTGCTGCGGGTGGGCCTCTGGGTCAGCTCGCAGGGCCTGCGGCAGGTGAACCTGCTGCGTACGACGACCGAGCCGTGGAGCGCCATCGCCTCGGTACGGACGCTCCAGCAGCCGGTGCGCTGGCTGGGGCTGCCGCGGACGGTGCAGGGCCAGGCCCTGATCGTCCGGCGTACCCAGGGCGAGCCGCTGCGCGCCCTGGTCACCGACCACAACGGCGACTTCCTCGCCCGGCCGGAGGCGTTCGAGCACGCCACGGACGTGCTGGAGGCCTGGGCGGCGGAGTACCGCGCTTAGGGGATGGTCGAACAGATGCCGTAGGGGATCCGGGCGCCCCCTGCGGGACCACAACGTCGGGGGCTGAGGCGGTATTCCCGTGGGTCATCGGTCGCCAGGTGATCGCAAGGCCCACGTGATCGCAGGACCACGGGCAAGACCACGTGCTCGCAGGAGCACGGGCCGGATCAGATACACGACCACGTTGCCGCAGGCCCCGTGAGACAAGCCGTGACGACGAAGACCCCGCGACCGCGGAAATCACGTGATCGACAAGACGCCGAGACGCCGCGGCGCCAAGGTCCCGTGGCGCCGCGGCGTCTCGGCGTCTAGGCGGTCCGGGCGGGCTTTTCGTCGTGCAGGGCGATGGCGCGCTGCATCGCCTTGCGGGCGCGCGGGGTGTCCCGGGCGTCGTGGTAGGCGACCGCGAGCCGAAACCATGTGCGCCAGTCGCCCGGCGCCTCCTCCGTCTCGGCCTGGCGCCGGGCGAAGACCGCATCGGCCGCGTCCCGGTCGATCCTGCCGCCCGGAGTGCGCTGGAGCTCGTCGGCGGGCAGCCCGCCCTCGGCCTCCAGCGCATGGGCCAGCCGGTGGGCGTTCCGCGCGAAGCGGGTGTTGTGCCAGAGGAACCAGGCACCGATGCACGGCAGCGCGAAGGCCACCGCGCCCATCCCCATGGCCGCCGGCTCACCGGTCAGCAGGAGCAGTACGCCCTCCAGCGCCACCACGCCGAAGACGATCACCAGCACGGTGGCAAGGAAGAAGTACGTGATCTTTCCGCCCATGGCTGCCGGCCTCAGCCCAGGTCGAGGAAGTTTTCCAGGCCCACGGTCAGGCCCGGGGTGGACACCACGCGGCGCACCCCGAGCAGGATGCCCGGCATGAAGCTGCTGTGGTGGAGGGAGTCGTGCCGGATGGTGAGGGTTTCGCCCTCCCCGCCGAAGAGCACCTCCTGGTGGGCGAGCAGCCCGCGCAGCCGTACGGAGTGCACGGGGACGCCGTCCACGTCCGCACCACGGGCACCGTCCAGCGCGGTGGTGGTGGCGTCCGGCTGCGGGGCGCAGCCGGCCTCCTCGCGGGCCTTGGCGATCAGCTGCGCGGTACGGGCCGCGGTGCCCGAGGGGGCGTCCGCCTTCTTCGGGTGGTGCAGCTCGACGACCTCGACGGACTCGAAGAAGCGCGCCGCCTGCTGGGCGAACTGCATGGTCAGCACCGCACCGATGGAGAAGTTCGGCGCGATCAGCACCCCCGCCTGCGGTGCGGCGGCGAGCGAGGTGCGCAGCTGCGCCAGGCGCTCATCGGTCCAGCCGGTGGTCCCGACCACCGCATGGATGCCGTGTCGCACACAGAAGTCGAGGTTGCCCATGACCGCGCCCGGGTTGGTCAGCTCGACCACGACCTCGGCACCGGCCTCGACCAGCGTCTCCAGCTTGTCCCCGCGGCCGAGCCCGGCGACCAGCTCCATGTCCTCGGCGGCCTCGACGGCCCGTACGGCCTCGGAGCCGATGCGCCCCTGTGCTCCGAGTACGGCCACACGCAGCTTGCTCATCGTTTCCAGTCCTTCTCTCGGTGGTACGGCAATGGCCCGCCCACAGCCCTATGCGACGACGTCGTCGAGCCGGGCCGCCTGCCGGTCCTTCAGGGGGCCGATGACGGAGAGCGAGGGGCGCAGGCCCAGTACATCGCGGGCCACCTCGCGCACCTCGTCGGGGGTGACGGCCGCTATCCGGGCGAGCATCTCGTCGACCGACATCTGCTCGCCCCAGCACAGCTCGCTCTTGCCGAGGCGGTGCATCAGCGCGCCGGTGTCCTCCAGGCCGAGGACGGTGGATCCGCGCAGTTGGCCGATGGCGCGGTGGATCTCGTCGTCGCTGAGGCCGTGCGCCGCCACCTGGTCGAGTTCGTCGCGGCAGATCTTCAGCACATCGTGCACCTGGTTGGGGCGGCAGCCGGCGTAGACCCCGAAGAGGCCGCAGTCAGCGAAGCCCGAGGTGTACGAGTACACGCTGTAGGCCAGTCCGCGCTTCTCTCGGACCTCCTGGAAGAGCCGGGAGGACATCCCGCCGCCCAGTGCGGTGTTCAGCACGCCCATCGCCCAGCGCCGGTCGTCGGTGCGTGCCATGCCGGGCATCCCGAGGATGACATGGGCCTGCTCGGTCCGGCGGTTGAGCAGTTCGACGCGGCCGGCGGTGCGCAGCGCCCGGGTGCCCGAGCGCGGGGCCACGGGGGTGGCGTCGGTGCGGTCCAGGGCCCCGGCCTGCTCGAAGGCGCGGCGGACCTGGCGGACGACCTTGGCGTGGTCGACGTTGCCGGCCGCCGTGACGACGAGGTGGGTGGGGTCGTAGTGCTTCTTGTAGAAGCGGCGGATGCGCTCGGGGGTGAGGGCGTTGACGGTGTCGACGGTGCCCAGGACCGGGCGGCCGAGCGGGGTGTCGCCGAGCATGGTGTGCGCGAACAGGTCGTGCACGCAGTCGCCCGGGTCGTCCTCGGTCATCGCGATCTCTTCGAGGATGACGCCGCGCTCGGCGTCCACGTCCTCGGCCTCGATCAGCGAGCCGGTGAGCATGTCGCACACCACGTCGATGGCGAGCGGCAGATCGGTGTCGAGCACCCGCGCGTAGTAGCAGGTGTACTCCTTCGCGGTGAAGGCGTTCATCTCGCCGCCGACCGCGTCGATGCCGGCCGAGATGTCCAGTGCGCTGCGCCGCTCGGTGCCCTTGAAGAGCAGATGCTCCAGGTAGTGCGTGGCGCCGTTGAGGGACGGGGTCTCGTCTCGGGAGCCGACGTGTGCCCAGATCCCGAAGGTGACCGAGCGGACCGTGGGCAGCGTCTCGGTGACGATCCGCAGGCCGCCGGGGAGCGTGGTCCGGCGGACCGTGCCGGCGCCCGCGGTGCCCTTGAGAAGCGTTTGGGTACGGGCGACGGCCCGCCCCTCCGTAGAGGTGCGGGCCGTCGTCCTGTGCGTACGGGACGTCACTTGTCGGCGTCGTCCTTCTTGTCGGCCTCGGCGTCCTCTTCCTCGATCACGGGGATCAGGGAGAGCTTGCCGCGCTGGTCGATCTCGGCGATCTCGACCTGGACCTTGGCGCCCACCGCGAGCACGTCCTCGACGTTCTCGACGCGCTTGCCGCCGGCCAGCTTGCGGATCTGCGAGATGTGCAGCAGACCGTCCTTGCCGGGGAGCAGGGAGACGAACGCACCGAAGGTGGTGGTCTTGACGACCGTGCCCAGGTAGCGCTCGCCGACCTCCGGCATGGTCGGGTTGGCGATGCCGTTGATCGTGGCACGGGCGGCCTCGGCGGCCGGGCCGTCGGCGGCACCGATGTAGATGGTGCCGTCGTCCTCGATCGTGATGTCGGCGCCGGTGTCCTCCTGGATCTGGTTGATCATCTTGCCCTTGGGGCCGATGACCTCACCGATCTTGTCCACCGGGATCTTGACGGTGATGATCCGCGGGGCGTTCGGGGACATCTCGTCCGGGACGTCGATGGCCTCGGTCATGACGTCGAGGATGTGCAGACGCGCGTCGCGGGCCTGCTTGAGCGCCGCGGCCAGCACGGAGGCCGGGATGCCGTCCAGCTTGGTGTCCAGCTGAAGGGCGGTCACGAAGTTGCGGGTACCGGCGACCTTGAAGTCCATGTCACCGAACGCGTCCTCCGCACCGAGGATGTCGGTGAGGGCGACGTAGTGGGTCTGGCCGTCGATCTCCTGGGAGATCAGGCCCATGGCGATACCGGCGACCGGGGCCTTGAGCGGCACACCGGCGTTCAGCAGCGACATGGTCGAGGCGCAGACCGAGCCCATGGACGTCGAGCCGTTGGAGCCCAGCGCCTCGGAGACCTGGCGGATCGCGTACGGGAACTCCTCGCGGGTCGGCAGCACCGGCACGATGGCACGCTCGGCCAGCGCGCCGTGGCCGATCTCGCGGCGCTTGGGGGAGCCCACGCGGCCGGTCTCACCGACGGAGTACGGCGGGAAGTTGTAGTTGTGCATGTAGCGCTTGCGGGTCACCGGAGAGAGGGTGTCCAGCTGCTGCTCCATGCGGAGCATGTTGAGGGTGGTGACGCCCAGGATCTGGGTCTCGCCACGCTCGAACAGGGCGGAGCCGTGCACCCGCGGGATCGCCTCGACCTCGGCGGCGAGCGTACGGATGTCCGTGACGCCGCGGCCGTCGATGCGCTTCTTCTCCTTGATGACGCGCTCACGGACCAGGGTCTTGGTCAGCGAGCGGTACGCGGCGGAGATCTCCTTCTCGCGGCCCTCGAACTCCGGCAGCAGCTTCTCGGCGGCCAGGCCCTTGACGCGGTCCAGCTCTGCCTCGCGGTCCTGCTTGCCGGCGATGGTCAGCGCCTGGGTGAGCTCGTCCTTGACGGCCTTGGTCAGCGCCTCGAGGACGTCGTCCTGGTATTCCAGGAAGACCGGGAACTCGCCGGTCGGCTTGGCGGCCTTCGCGGCGAGGTCCGCCTGCGCCTTGCACAGCACCTTGATGAAGGGCTTGGCGGCCTCCAGACCGGCGGCGACGACCTCCTCGGTGGGGGCCTCGGCGCCGTCCTTGACGAGCTGGATGGTCTTCTCGGTGGCCTCGGCCTCGACCATCATGATCGCGACGTCGCCGTCCGGGAGGACGCGGCCGGCCACGACCATGTCGAAGACGGCGTCCTCGAGCTCGGTGTGGGTCGGGAAGGCGACCCACTGGCCCTTGATCAGGGCGACGCGGGTGCCGCCGATGGGGCCCGAGAAGGGCAGGCCGGCCAGCTGCGTGGAGCAGGAGGCGGCGTTGATGGCGACCACGTCGTAGAGGTGGTCGGGGTTGAGCGCCATGATCGTCTCGACGATCTGGATCTCGTTGCGCAGGCCCTTCTTGAAGGACGGGCGCAGCGGGCGGTCGATCAGGCGGCAGGTGAGGATCGCGTCCTCGGAGGGGCGGCCCTCACGGCGGAAGAAGGAGCCGGGGATCTTCCCGGCTGCGTACATCCGCTCCTCGACGTCGACGGTCAGCGGGAAGAAGTCCAGCTGGTCCTTAGGCGTCTTGGAGGCGGTGGTGGCCGACAGCACCATGGTGTCGTCGTCCAGGTACGCGACGGCGGAACCGGCGGCCTGCTTGGCCAGGCGGCCCGTCTCGAAGCGGATGGTGCGGGTGCCGAAGGAACCGTTGTCGATCACGGCTTCGGCGTAGTGGGTCTCGTTCTCCACCAGGAATATCTCCTCGTCTGCGTCTGCTGCCCGTATGGCGGCAGACCGTCTTCGGTGGAGCGCCGGTGCGGGCCGGTCTTCGATCGAAGCACCCGGAGTGATGATCATGCGTACATGGATCGTCCGGGGGCCACTACCGAGGACCGGCGGCCAGGAGGCGCTCCTACCGCGTTCACTTTTGCGATATGGCACCAGAGTACAAAGCTTCCGTCCACCATGAGATGGCGTGAGCATCCGGTGCGTATGGCAAAGGGAGCGGCCCCCGGTGGGAACCGCTCCCTTTACGGCGTCTTACTTGGCGCCCGCCGCGCCGCGGCGGATGCCCAGGCGCTCGACCAGCGCGCGGAAGCGCGTGATGTCCTTCTTCGCCAGGTACTGCAGCAGGCGGCGGCGCTGGCCGACGAGCAGCAGCAGACCACGGCGGGAGTGGTGGTCGTGCTTGTGGGTCTTGAGGTGCTCGGTCAGGTCCGAGATCCGGCGGGAGAGCAGCGCGACCTGGACCTCGGGGGAGCCGGTGTCACCCTCCTTGGTGGCGAACTCGGTCATGATCTGCTTCTTCGTAGCGGCGTCGAGCGACACGCGGTACTCCTTGGGTTCGTGGCCGTCGAGCGTCCCTGGTCTGCTTCACAGGGAATCCTTGGATGACTCGACCGAGCCGTCACACAGCGTACCAGCTGGGAAACGGCCCCCCGACCGGGTGGTCGGGGGGCCGCGGCCGGAGCGGGCGGTGGCTAGTTGCCGGTGAGGCCGCGCACCTTGTTGTAGACGTCCAGCACCGCCAGGCACAGCGGTACGAGGGACAGCAGGACCAGGCCGTCGAAGATGTCGAAGATCCGGCCCCAGAAGGGGGTGACACCCTTGCGCGGGACGACCAGGCCGACACCGACCAGGACGGCGGCGCCCAGCGCGATGCTGCTGGAGAACCAGACGGTGCGGATGTTGAGCGGCCCCGCGTCCTGGTACTGGATGAGGTCGACGAAGATGTCCGTCGGCGGGTGCAGCGTGATGCCCAGGATCAGCAGGACGATCGTCAGGATGCCGGCGACGGTCAGGCAGGCGACCTGCGCGGTGTAGTCGAAGAGCCGCGCACGGAGCATGATCGTGATGCCGGCGGCCATGGCCAGCAGCTGGGCCCACATGTTGTCGGAGAAGCCCAGGACCACACCGGCCGAGCCGACGACCAGGGCGGAGCAGCCGGCGACCAGGCCGAGCAGCAGCTCGTGGCCGCGCTTGGCCTGGTTGGCGATCTTGACGAAGTCGACGGACTCGGTCTCGCCGCCGTTGTCGAAGGAGCCCTTGGCGATCTGGTCGGGCGACTTGTAGCCGATGGGCAGCCGGGCGAAGCGGGCGGAGAGACCGGGCAGCCAGGCGACCATGGCGATGGCGACGACGGCGGTGACGGCGGCGACCTCGCGACCCTCGGCGTCGGTGAGGATCGCGGCGAACACCGCGAGGGTGCCGATGGCGGACAGGAACGCGGCCGCGACAAAGGGGGCGTCACCGCGCGGCAGCAGGACCACCAGGAGGACCGAGGCGATCAGCACGGTCACACAGCCGACGAGCAGGTGCAGCCGGCCGGGGCCGGCGCCGTCGTCGACCGGGAAGATGCCGGAACCGGCGATCAGCAGATGCGGCAGGGCGGACAGGCCCAGCGCGATCGAGGAGCCGTGGTCGTCGTAGACCCGGGCGCGGACGCCGGCCAGTGCGACCAGGACGATGCCGACGACGCCGGCGATGATGCCCGGCAGCCGGTGCATATCGCGGTCGGCGGGGTTCGAGAACCACAGGGCGAACGCCATCATGACGAGCAGCAGCACGCCGGCGGTGAGGCCGACGACATGCATCAGGTCGTCGCTCCAGCGGCTGCGGTTGCGCTTGACCGCGGAGGCGACGGCGTCGGAGACATCGTCGAAGACCGGGAGCGGCAGCGATTCGGCGAACGGCTTCAGCAGAAGCAGGTCGCCGTCGAGGATCTGCTGCTGCGCGAGCGACTGCCCGGCGTCGAGAACCGTGCCGTCGCGGCGAACGAGGTGATAGCCGGTCGGTGCGCCCTCTGCCTGGGACTGCCCCGAGAGCCTCAGGATCTCCGGATAGATGTCGACGAGTGCGACATCCTCCGGCAGAGCCACGTCGATCCGTGCGTCCGGCGCGGCGACTGTGACCCGGCAAAAGCCGGTGCCAGTGGTCGTGCTCACCTGGCGGTTCCCCCTATCCGTTGGGCGTTTTGTCGCTTCGCGCGCCGTATATATAGAGCCGTCACTTCGGGGCTGTTGGCACGCTCGCGAGGCGTCAGCGTACCGTCCAATTCGGCGACCGCCCCACCCACCCCGAGACTTGACGCTTAACAGTAGGATCAACGCCTGGTTCGGGCCAAGGACTTGGCTCGGGGGGACCGTCGAATCCAACGGGGGCGGTCCGAGACTGCGAGAGATGCATGAAGGACTGATGCCTCGGTGAGCGTTGTCATCGTCAAGCGCCCGCCCCGCGCGCTGCCACCCGAAGTCCCCTCTGAGGAGGTGACACTCGAGGCGCCTCCGGAGCTGCCGCGTGAAGGCGAATCAGAAAGCATGCTGATGACCCTTATGCCCATGATGGGTATGGCGTCATCGGCGGGTTTCTTGTTCATGGGCAATCAGCCGTTCATGAAAATCATGGGCGGCTTTATGGTGGCGTCCACCCTGGCAATGGCGATCGCCCAGATCGTCAAAGCGCGCCAAGGCCCTTCCGGGCAAATGGTCCAAGAGCGCCAGGATTACCTCAAGTACCTTACGCAGAAGCGGAAAGAGGTACGGCGGACCGCGCGCAAGCAGCGGGACGCACAGCTCTTCACGCACCCCGATCCGAGCCAGTTGTGGTCCATCGTGGCCGAGGGCAAACGGGTATGGGAACGCCGGGCGACCGACCCCGACTTCGGGCAGGTACGTCTCGGGCTGGGGCCGCAGCAGCTGGCCACCCCGCTGCGGGCTCCGGAGACCGCTCCGGTCGACGAGCTGGAGCCGCTCACCGCGCATGCGATGAAGGAGTTCCTCGACAAGCACGGGCAGTTGGACAACCTGCCGCTCGCGGTCTCGCTGCGCGCCTTCTACCACCTGACCGTCTCGGGTGACCCGGACACGGTCTACGGCGCCTCGCGCGCCATCATCGCCCAGCTGTGCACCCTGCACTCGCCCGAGGACCTGGTGGTGGCGGTCGTCGCCGCGCCCGGTGCGCAGGCGGAGTGGGAGTGGACGAAGTGGCTGCCGCAGGTGCAGGACAAGAGCACCGACGGCGCGGGCAGCCGCCGGCTGGTCGTCGGTGACCTCGGTGAGATCGAGGAGCTGCTGGCCGACGAGCTGGACGGCCGTGGGCGGTTCAACCCGCAGGGCACTCCGGTGACCGACTCCCCGCATGTGGTGATCGTGCTCGACGGCGGCGAGGTCCCGATGGACTCGGTGATCGCCGGGGCCGAGGGCCTCCAGGGCGTCACCATCCTCGAGGTCGTGCCGGGCGATCTGGACGAGATCCGCGGTGGTCTGGCCGTACAGGTGTGGCCGGGCAAGCTGGTGCTGGAGTCGGCCAGCGGCGCGGTCTACCACGGTGTCTGCGACACCCTGTCGATCGCCGAGTCGGAGTCGCTGGCGCGTCAGCTGGCCCCGCTGCGGGCGGGCTCCGGCGCCGACGGCGAGGAACCGCTGTTGTCCGCCCTGGACTTCACCGACCTGCTCAACATCGGCGACGCCGGTGCCCTGGACGTGTCGCGTACCTGGCGTCCCCGGACGCTGGCCGAGCGGCTGCGCGTCCCGATCGGTGTCGACCGCGACGGCCAGCCGGTCATGCTGGACATCAAGGAAGCCTCACAGCAGGGCATGGGCCCGCACGGTCTGTGTGTCGGTGCGACCGGTTCCGGTAAGTCCGAGGTGCTGCGCACCCTGGTGCTCGCCCTCGCGGTCACCCACTCCTCGGAGACGCTGAACTTCATCCTCGCGGACTTCAAGGGTGGCGCCACCTTCACCGGTATGTCGGAGATGCCGCACGTCGCGGCGGTCATCACCAACCTCGGTGAGGACGTCACCCTGATCGACCGCATGCGCGACTCGATCACCGGTGAACTCCAGCGCCGCCAGGAGCTGCTGCGCTCCGCGGGCAACTACGCGAACATCACCGACTACGAGAAGGCGCGTGCCGCGGGTGCCCCGCTGGACCCGCTGCCGTCGCTGGTGATGATCATCGACGAGTTCTCCGAGCTGCTCGCCGCCAAGCCCGACTTCATCGAGATGTTCATCCAGATCGGCCGGATCGGCCGTTCGATGGGTGTGCACATGCTGCTCGCCTCGCAGCGTCTGGAAGAGGGCAAGCTGCGCGGTCTGGACACCTTCCTGTCCTACCGGCTCGGTCTGCGCACCTTCTCCGCGGCCGAGTCGCGGACCGCGATCGGTGTGCCGGACGCCTACCACCTGCCGAACGTCCCCGGTTCCGGCATCCTGAAGTACGACACCGAGACGATGGTCCAGTTCAAGGCCGCGTATGTCTCCGGTACCTACCGCGGTCCGGGTGGCGGCGGTCGTGGCGGCGGCGGCGGCCGGTCCATGCGGATGCCGGTGCCGTTCACCGCGGCCCCGGTCGTCGAGCAGATCATCGAGGAGCCCGTCTCCGTCGAGGCGGCGGAGCCCGAGGTGGACGACGCGCTCGCCGACACCGTGCTGGACGTCATGGTCCAGCGCATGCAGGGCCAGGGCCCGCCGGCGCACCAGGTGTGGCTGCCGCCGCTGGAGGAGGCGCCCACCGTCAACCAGCTGCTCCCGACGCTGGCCGTCACCCCCGAACGGGGTGTGCACGCGGCGGAGTACACCGCGCTCGGCAAGCTCGTGGTGCCGGTCGCGCTGGTGGACAAGCCGTTCGAGCAGCGGCGTGACGTGATGTACCTGGACTTCTCCGCCGGTGCCGGTCACGGCCTGGTCGTGGGTGGTCCGCAGTCCGGCAAGTCGACCCTGATCCGCTCCGCCATTGCGGCGTTCGCGCTCACCCACACCCCGGCCGAGGTGCAGTTCTACTGCCTCGACTTCGGTGGCGGCGGCATGCTGACGATGGAGGGCCTGCCGCACGTCGGCGGTGTCGCCTCGCGTCTGGACGCGGAGAAGGTCCGCCGTACGGTCGCCGAGGTCGTCGGCATCCTCAACCAGCGTGAGGAGTTCTTCCGGGCCAACAACATCGACTCGATCGCGACCTACCGCCAGCGGCGGGCCGCGGGCGCCTTCCCCGACGAGAAGTGGGGCGACGTCTTCCTGATCATCGATGGCTGGGGAACCTTCAAGACCGACTACGAGCAGCTCGACCCGGTGATCCTGGACATCGCCGCCCGGGGTCTCGGTTTCGGTGTCCACCTGGTCCTCGGCGCCGCCCGCTACACCGAGGTCCGTCCGGCGCTGCGTGACCAGCTGCTCAACCGTGTCGAGCTGCGCCTGGGTGACCCGATGGAGTCGGAGTTCGACCGCAAGCGCGCGGAGAACGTCCCCATGGGCAAGCCCGGCCGCGGTCTGTCCCCGGAGAAGCTCGACTTCCTCTCGGCGCTGCCGCGTCTGGACGGAATGAGCGACCCGGAGACGATCAGCGACGGCATCGCGAACCTGGTGGCCACGGTCAAGGAGCACTGGCAGGGCGAGCCCGCCCCCAAGGTGCGGATGCTGCCGACGATGCTGCACGCCAACGAGCTGCCCAAGGGCAACGACTACCCGGAGCACGGGATCGCGATCGGTGTCGACGAGACCACGCTGTCGCCGGCGTTCATCGACTTCGAGACCGACCCGCTGCTGGTCATCTACGGCGAGAGCGAGTCCGGCAAGTCCTCGCTGCTGCGTCTGCTGACCAAGCAGATCGCCGAGCGGTACCCGTCCGACAAGGCGCTGATGGTGGTCTCCGACTACCGTCGCGCGCTGCTCGGCGAGGTCCCCGAGAGCCATCTGTACAAGTACTGCGCCGCGGGTCCGCAGCTTCAGGAGGTCATCAGCGGGCTGGCCGGTTCGCTGGGCCGCCGGATGCCCGGACCGGACGTCACGCCGGAGCAGCTGCGCAACCGCAGCTGGTACGACCTGCCGGACGCGTTCGTGATCGTGGACGACTACGACCTGGTGGCGACCAGCAGCGGCAACCCGCTGCAACCGCTGCTGGAGTACCTGCCGTTCGCCCGTGACCTGGGTCTGCGCCTGATCATCGCGCGCAGCTCCTCGGGCGCCGGACGGTCGTCGTTCGAGCCCGTGATGCAGCGTACGAAGGAGCTCGGCGCACAGGGTCTGATCCTCTCCGCCGACCCGGCGGAGGGCCCGCTGATGGGCAACATCAAGGGCCAGCCCCTCACGCCCGGCCGGGCGACGTTCATCACCCGCAAGCGCGGTGCGCAGCTGGTCCAGACGGGCTGGCTGCCGGCCCACGGCCAGTAACAGGCGGAACGCACAACGGCGGTGGGGCGTCCCTCTCAGGAGGGGCGCCCCACCGCCGTTTCGTGTGCGCGGTGCGCGGGTGCGCTCGGTGCCGGCACGTCCGCGCGGCCGACCGGGCTTGCGGAGCCGCGACGTCCGGGATCAGCCGAAGGCGCCGTGCTGGGTCGTGTCCGGTCCGGCCGCCCCCGCGCCCTTCTCCTCCGGCTTGGCCGCCTTCTCGGGCTTCCCGGGCTTCTCCGGCTTCGCCGCCGTCGCCGTCGCCGCCTTCGGGTCCCGTTCGGCACCCGGCGCCGGCTCCGGACCGGCCGGCTGGGTCCGTACGCCCTTGGCGATGCCCTCACCGCCGCGCGTCTTGGCCTCACCGGCCTTGGCCGGTCCGAACGGGTCGGGCCCCTGCGTGGCCGTGGACGTCTCCCACTGGTGACGCGCCTGCGGTACCGCGCTCTGGCCGCCGCCCCGTCCGCCGCGCTTGCCGAACGCGCCGCCCAGGCCGTTGGCGAGCTGACCCAGCGCCATGAAGCCGTAGGCGACCTCGGGGCCGGACGACGACTGCCCTCCGCCTGAGTTGTTCACCGGCGGTGCGCCGTGGTTCTCGCCGTCCTTCTCGTCGGGGTGCGCGGCCGCGGCGGTCTCCAGGTCCGCGGCGGCCAGTTCGAAGGCCGGCAGCGAGTCGTCGACGGACCGCTTGAGGCGGTGCCACTCCGCGGCGAACGCCTCGCCCGCCGGGCCGTGCCAGTTGGCCGCCGCGGCGGTGCCGACGTGCCGGTCCAGATCGCGGACCATCCCGTCGAGGTGCTTGCCCATCTCCCGCCAGCCGGCCGCCGCTTCGTGCAGCGCCTCGGGGTTGCGTCGCTCGCTCACTTGCCGCTCCGCATCATCTCGACGCTCCGTATGGTCTCGACCAGCTCGTCCTCGGTCGCCTGTGTCTGCGTGGCGGTCTCCTTGAGGCCGCCGGCGACCTCGGCGAGCCGCTGCTGAAGCTGGACGAGGGCGTGCTCGGCCTGCTCGTACAGCTCACGGAACGGCCGGGCCGCTTCCTGGCTGCCGAATCCGTCCCGCAGCGCCTCGGCATCCGCCCGCCGTCTGAATGCGGCCAGCTGCCGGCTCAGTTCTTCCGCGCGTATCTCGAAGGCCGCACCGAGCGTGTGCAACTCCTCCGTACTGAGCCGGACTTCGTCGGACATCATTTCTCCCCGAATTGAATGACAGCTACCTGCCAACATCGCCTCAGGTCTAGCACACCCGCAATAGCCCCGATGCCCTCTGCCGAGCGCCCGGCGGGCAGTACGCGGAATGCATAGGGAGCAATATGCGGCAATACCGACAACCCCCGCCTTGACGACCTGTTCACACCCGTCATTAGACTCTGGACGCCGGTGCAGCACATGCGGTTGCTGTGCCATGACGTTCAAGGGGGCAGGGATGAGCAACGAACGGCAGATCCAGGACGAGGACCTGATGGATGTCGCCCAGGATCCGGAGCAGGCGCACCGGCTGCGTAAGGCCCTGAAGGTCCTGGCGGAGAACCCCAACGTCGGCGGCAAGCTCCAGGAGATGGCCCAGGAAGTGCTCTCCGGCCGTATGGGCATGAAGGAGGCCATCCAGACGCCGGGGTACCTGGACGCCCTCGGCGACCGGCTCAACGAGATGCGACGGGCCGCGGAGAACCAGACCATGGCCGAGCGCGAGGAGTCGCGCGAGAAGTTCGCCGCCTGGCAGAAGGAGCAGGAGGCGAAGGAGGACGCGGAGCGCGCCGAGCGCGACGGCCCGTCCGGCAATATCGTCACCGCCCCGCGGCGCGGCGGCCGCAGCCACCGGGGCTGATACGGCCACCGGGGCGGATACGGCCGCCGGCGCTGCGCCGGTTGCCGCGGCTTTCTGTGGGTTTCCGGCGCATTCCGGGGCTTCCGGCGTTTTCCGGCTTTTCCGCGGTCTTCGGGTGCGCTCCGCCGCTCCAACGGATAGGCAAGATCAGCTGATTCGGTGGATCGGGCGGCTCAGCGCATTCGCCGGATGAGGCGGATTACGGCGGATTGGGCAACTGCGGCCGATTTGGACGGACGCCACGGCGAGCGTGGTTGCCACGACAGGTGCCGCCACTGCGGCAGATGCTGTCGTTACGGTAGATGCTGTCGTTACGGCAGTTACAGAAGAAGGCAGATCGCCGCCCGGAGAATGCGGACAGATCTGCTTCCTTTCCACACAACGCGATCTCGATTTCTCCACAACGGGCCACATGCGCTATACCCACGGCCCAGGAACACGCCACCGGGACAACCGGCGCCACGCTCACGCCACGAGCCACCGGCGCTCCTCCCCCACACCCGTCCCGGCCTGCGTGTTCCAGTTCCGGAACAGCCGCCCCGCACCGTGCCGTGCGCGCGGCCCCGGATCATAGGATCGAGCCGGTACACGCAAGAATCCACGACGGTGGACGGCGGGATTGATGGGGGACGAGGAAGCCATGAGCGCCTCAGACGGAGGAAATGCCCGAGCGGCCGGATACGCTCCGCATCCGTATATCGGCGGCCGCACCACCGTGCTCCGCGCACTCGCGGCCTGGCGTATGCGGTGGCCCGGTGCGCCACGCGTCATCGTGGTCACCGGAGATCCGGGCAGCGGGTGCTCGCGCCTGCTCACCGGCTTCCTGATGATGTGCGATCCGGGATACCGCAAGCAGCTGCCGCTGGACGAGATGGACCCGGCGACGGTGCCCCCGGATCTCCCGGCGCCCGCGGTGCCGGGCCCCGCCGGGCGCACCGCGGCACAGGTGCTGTGGCTGCTCGCCGATCACCTCGGGCTGCGCGCCGGCCGCACCGAAGACGTCTTCACCGAACTCGCCGCTCTCGACGAGCCGGTGACGATCGTGGTGCCGGATGTGGACCAGGCTGGTCCGGTACGTGCCGCGAACGAGCCGGCCCGCCTCGTACGGGACGTACTCAAGCCGCTCGCCGCCACCGAAACGGTTCAGCTGCTCGCCGAGGTGCCCCGCGAACTGGCCACGGAACTGGCCGGGTCGCTGCCCCAGGGCCAGGCTCAGATCATCGACCTCGACGCACCCGAGTGGTCCGACCCCAAGGGCCTGGTGCGGCATGCCGAGACCGCACTCAACCCCGCCACCGGGGCGCCGGAACTCCCGTACACCACCGACCCGGCCGCGCGCCGGGCACTCGCCGAGGCGATGGCCGCGCGCGCCGCGGGCAGCCGGCTCACCGTCCAGCTCGCCGTGCAGTCGCTGCTCATGCACCCCGACGGCTTCGACCCGGCGGATCCCGCGCAGCTGCCCGCGAGCATCGGCGAGGCGCTCGATCTGCACGCCCGCCGACTGGGCACCGATCCGCAGACCCTGCGGCTGATGCTGGCACCGCTCGCGTTCGCCGAGGGCGAGGGGCTGCCGCCCCAGCTGCTGGGGACGCTGGCGTCCGCGGTGGCCGGGCGCGATATGAGCCAGGAACTCGCCGACGGCATGCTGCTGGCGGCGCCGTTCGTCCAGCCGGTTGAGCCATCGGCCGCCGACGGCACGGAGGAGGGCGACGAGAGCGACACCGCACCGAGCGCCGGAGCCGAAACCGGCTCGGCCTCCGGCTCCGGCTCCGGCTCCGGCTCCGGCTCCGGCTCCGGCTCCGGCTCCGGCTCCGGCTCCGAGGGCAGCCGAACGCTGCTGCGCCTGATGCACCCCGCGCTCGCCGACGAGATCCGCTCCGGCCTCCCGGACGCCCGTGACGCCCAGACCAAGATCGCCATGGCGCTGCTGGAGGCCGTGCCCCAGCAGGACTGGTCACAGGCCGACCCCTACATCCGCGACCACCTCGCGGCGCACACCCTCGACGCCGGGCTGCTGCCCCAACTCCTCACCGACCCGGGCCTGTTCGCGCACGCCGACCCGGTGACGCTGCGGGCCGCCGTGGAGGCCGTACCGCTTGAGCAGTTGGGCGCGCCGGCCCGTACGTATCTGCGCATCGCGCCCCTGTTCACCCGCTCCCAGGCGCCGGCCGACATGCGGGCGGCGTTCCTGGAGTCCGCGTTCGTCGAGGACGGGCTGGGACCGTGGGCGGAGGCGCTGCACACCCGCGGCTTCAACCTGCCGTGGCGGACGCTGTGGAGCGTGCCGGTGACCGGTGTCCACGCGGTGACCACGGGATCCTTGTCCCCGGAGGACGAAGGCTCCGCCGCGGCGACGGCGGACCCGGCGGCCGAGGGCGCCCAGCCCCCTGCGCCCGCCCCGGCCGGCACCGCGGTCCCCCGCCCCGTCGCCGCCTTCCTCGTCCCCCAGGGCACCCCCGGTTCCCGTACGCCGGCGGGCGGCCCGGACGACGAGGCGCCCCAGGACGGCGGCTCGGCCCTCCTCCTCCACGACCTCTACGCTCCCGAGTACGTCGACGCCGACCCGTCGCGAGTGGTGCGGCCCTCGGAGGAGGCGCGGGCGGCTGCGCCGTTCGGCCTCAGCCGCGGCGCCGACTACCTGCGGGTCTGGACCCGGGCCGACCAGAAGGTCGTGGCCGCGCTGCTCTCCGACTCCCCGATCACCAGCGCCGATCTCTCGCCGGACGGTGTGCTGGTCGTCGCCACCGAGCGCGGTGTGACTGCCCGTCAGGTCCTCGCGGCCGTCCCCGCCACCACCCCGACCGTGCCGGCCCAGCGCACCGGCACCCCTGATGCCAACGCTTCCCACGGCCTCGAAGGAGACCACTCGTGATCACCCAGGCGCAGGCACACGCCACCGCCGCCCGCTGGCTCAACCCCGAAGGGCATCAGGGTCCGCCGCGTGAGGTGGCGATGCAGGAGTTCGACCTCGGCTGGGTGGTGTGGGCCGTACCGCCGCCCCCGGAGGTCGACCCGGAGACCGGGCAGCGCCGCCCGCCCGCCGAGATCGGCACCGCATGCGGTGTGGTCGACCGGGCCTCGGGCGAGCTGACGGTCTGGCCGTCCGTACCGGTCGAGGAGGTCGTGCGGATGTACCGGCAGAAGCACGGTGGCGGGGCGCCCGCCGCCCCGGCGGAGCCCGCCCGGCCGCCGGTCACCGGCCCCGGCAACACGGCCGTCGCGACCTACAACGACCCGGCAACGGGCGAGGAGACCAACCTCACCAAGCTCTCCGCCCCCGGCCAACCGCCCGTCGAGTACCAGCTGTACGACGAGCTGCGGCGGCTGGGCGTCAACGCGGCGGACGTCCGCGCGGTCCACACCGACCTGCGGCCGGCCCTGCTGCCCGGCGGCTACCCGGGCGACTTCATCCTCCGTGCGTTCCCCAACGCCAGCTTCTCCTGCACCGAGGGCTACGGCATGCGGCCCGAGGAGCGCGCCGAGGGTGTCGCCGGACTGCTGCGGCACGTCGAGATGATGCACCAGCTGGCGGGGCAGCAGCCGCCGCCGCGACCGCACCGGCTGCCGGTGCCGGAGCGCGTGGAGCCCGCGCCGCAGCTGCGCGATGTGGCCCTCGGGAAGCATCTCGTGGAGGTCTTCGGCCCCCAGGGCGTACGCCGCCCGGATGCCGACGACATCGCCGCGACCCAGCTCCCCGAGGCCACTCGGAACACCCTGCTCTGGGCCGGACTCCCCACCGAGGTGCCGTACTTCTTCACCTCGGACCGCCCCGACGCCCCGCCCGCCGGCGGCATGTTCACGGACGTGGCGACCCATCTGCGGGAAACCGGCACCCAGGCCCAGGAACAGACCCTGGAAACCCTCGCCGGCTACATCCGCCTCGGCACCGACGGCCTGTACACCCTCGCCGTCCAGTGCACCGCCCCGGAGAACAACCAGAACCTCATCGGCACCCTCTGGGCCGTCCAGCCCTCGTCGGGCGGCGGCCGTTTCGTCAACCGCACCCTCTCCGCCTACCTGCGCTCGCTCGCCCTCCTGGTCACCACGCGCACGCAGATGCAGGGCATGGACCCGCACACCGCAGGAGCAGCGGTCGCCACCTTCCAGGAACAGATCGCGGCCATTGATTCCTGGGCACTGGACGACCCCGGCAACTGGTGGTCACTGGTGATCGAGCAGATGTGGCACGGGTTGTTCTGAACCCTGAGGAGGGCGGTCGGCACAGCAGCTCATCGCTGCGCCGACCGCCCTTCTGTCTTTTGCGCCCACTGCCGCTGGGAAGGCGCCGGCTCACCGCGACGCGGCTGCCCGGACGGTCGGTCGCGTCGCCACGGACGGTCGGTCGCACGCGGCACAGCGGGGGCGCGTCAACTACCGCAGAAGCGCACTGCACACCACGCACTGCACACCGCACACCGCACACCGCACACCGCACACCGCAGTGGACACTCCCCCTACACGCGCGCCCGCCCCACCTATCTGCCCCGCCCCCGCTCCCGCCCGCCACCCTGCCCTCACCTCAGGGCAACAGCAACCAGTCCGCGGCCAGCGCCGCCGCCAGACCGATTCCGAGCATCCAGGTGCCGAGCCGGGTACGCCCGTGCCGGCTGAGCTCGATCACCACACCGCAGAGCACCAACGCCGCTCCGTACACCCCGACCACCAGTACCGACGTACGCGACGCCAGGCGCACCACGAGCACCACCGCCATCGCGGCCATCAGCACCGAGGCCAGGACGATACGTATTCGCCGAGCCTGACGCGGCGTCAGCCCCACCCGGCTCTCGGAAAGGGGCTCTTCATACTCGTCGCGGTCTTCGTGCTCTTCGCGCTCTTCATTGGCGGGTTCGTCCATGAGCGGAAATGCTACGGGACAGATGATCGTCCCCGCGTCGCACTTCCCCACCGACCACGCCCCGACTACCCCGACCGCATCAACCCACCCCCACACTCACCCACATGACCCAATTCCCCAGACACACGGTTGACGCCAAAGCCCCACCCGCCCGACCGCCCGCTCACCACCACACCGCACCACCCCCACCACCCACTTGACCATCACCACACCAATATTTAACCTGCACTTTCGAATTCGCGACCAAGCCAAGACCTCACGACCCCTGGCCCCGACCGCGCAACTCGTTGACGACCGGGTGATGAGTGAGGGAGGGCAAGACTCACCATTCCCCCCAAAGTCACAGGCAGGTCAATTCCCCAGAATCTCCCCGGAATTGAAGCCCCCGAACACCCACATACCCTCCACACCCTCGCCTTGACATGCCTGCGCTCATATCGCCTAATCTGGGACCGCTAGAATCGCGCCAAGAATCAGCGCGACACATGCCAGAAATCGGGGGCAATGGTGGCAGGCAAGGCATTTGACGTCGATCCGGATGTGCTGCGCGCGCAAGGCAACGCGTTCGTCCACATCGGCAGCGATTTCTCCAAGGCATCGAAGAAGTTGCAGGACGACCTTGAAGGCCTTGGCAGCCCCTGGGAGAACTGCGACTTCGGCGACATCTTCGAAACGATCTACACGCCGATCAGGGACGGGATGTTCGAGTCGATGGACTCCCTGGGCGAGCGCCTCGAGGGCATCGGCGACAAGCTCCAGAACATGGCCAGCTCCTACGCCGAATCCGACGAGCAGGGCATCCACACGATCAGCGCGGTCGGCCGTCCGGCCATCTGAGGCCCAGCCGCCGCACGAACTTCCGGCCGAGAACCGAGCTCCGCTCGGCTCCCCTCCGCCCTTCTCCACACCCCAATTCCCGCCCGCTCCATCATCTCCAGCCTCTCCATTCCCTTCAGGGATCGGCTACAACTGCACGGGGGACGATCACTGTGTCATTGACGCTGCCAAGCGAGGTAGCTTGGGTCCTGGACCTGCTCGGCTACAACTGGCCGGACGCCGACGAGGACAAGCTCCACGAATGTGCCCAGGTCTGGCGCAATTTCGCCGAGTCGGTCAACCAAGCCGCCTCCTCGGGCTCTTCGGCAGCCAATGAAGTCGTCTCCGCCAACTCCGGTGAAGCGATCGAGGGCTTCACCAACGAATGGGGGACGTTCTCCGGAGGCGGTGACAGCGGAGACAACTACCTCCGCGACGCCGCAGCAGCGGCCGAGATCATCGCCGTCGCCTTCGACGCTGCTGCCCTCGCCGTGCTCGCCGGCAAGGTCGCGGTCATCGTCCAACTCGTCATGCTGGCCGCCGAACTCATCGCCGCCCAGGCCGCCGCACCCTTCACCCTGGGCCTCTCCGAACTCGGTGCGGCCGGTGCCACCCAAGCCACCCGCCTGATCGTCCGCCAGATCCTCGACAAGATCAAACGCGAGGTCATGGAGGCGGCCACCAAGGCCATGGAGCACGCCACCATGGACGCCATCAAGAAGATGGCGAAGAAGGCCGTTTCCAAGGAAGCCCGCAAGCTGGCCCTGGACTACGCCAAGAAGACGGTCAAGGAGACGGTCAAGGACAAGGTCGTCGACCAGGCGAAGGAAATCGCCCGAGACAAGATCATCGAAGAGGGCAAGAACAAGGCCAAAGAGGCCGCCACAGAGATGGCCCAGAACGTCGCACAGCAAGGCATCGAAAGCCACTTCGGCGCCCGCGACGGTATCGACTGGGGCGAAACCGCCGACATCGGCAAGGACAAGGCCGGCGAATACGTCGACGGCATCAAGGAAGGCGCCCAGGAATACAAGGACGGCGTCACCAGCCTCGCCGACCCCAACACCTACATCGACCACGCCAAGCAGGACCTCACCAACCGCGGCCTCGACGCAACCCAACGCCACGTCGACCGCCGCACCGGCGGCGCCGCCACCCGCAACCAGGACGTCACGGACGAGGTACGGTCGGTCTTCGGCTGAGCAACAGCGCTCATCGCCCAACGGGCCGACCGTGATGCCCAGGTAGCCCGGCCCCCAACGCCGACACATACACCGTCGAGCCGTGGACACGCCCGAGCCCCAACTCGGCAGGCTCCCACGGCCGATGGCGTGCTCCCGGCTGGTGGGAGCAACGTGTCGGCCAAATCCCGTTGCGTTCCCGACAAGCCATGAGCTGGCACCAGTCGAGTCCCGCGAGTCAGTACGGACCGCCGCCGTGCAGGACAACAGGCAGCAAGTCGCGTGTGAAGACCTTGCAGCCCAAGATCCTTCTGTCGGCGAGCAAATGACGCACTTGTAAAGTACGCGTAAGCAGTAACGGGGGAACTGGTCAGGCTCACCCTCGTCGCGCATGGCCAATGGCATGTCAGCGACGTTGGGGCGCGCCACCCATCGCATGCGCCGTCATCGGTCGGCCATCGTCTCCGGCACCCCCGGCCCGGCCGAGGGACTCCACCGAAGACATTCTCCACGTCTGCCTGCGAGCGCGGCAGCTCAGCGCCGCGCCATTTTCCGTGTCCGAAAGGAAGCACATGTCGTACCCTCCGCAGCCTGGAGGGCCGGGCGGCAGCAACGCGTACGGACAGGCGAACCCACCTTCCCAGTCCGCCGGCGCGCCCCCTGCAGTCCAAGGCCACATCCCCTCAGCACCGTATGCACCTCCGGGGCAAGGTCCCGCCCCTCAGGGCGCCCCCTATGCCGCGCAGTCCTGGCCATCGCAGGCCGGCGGGCCGCCGCCTCCTCCTCCCCCACCGTCCGGTGGGGAGAACAAGGGGCTCAAGCGGGCCGTGATCGGCGTTGTCGTCATCGCCGTGCTGGCGCTCCTCGGGGTCGGCGGGGTGGCCATCTCGAAGAGCCTCGGCGGCGATGACCTGCCCTCCGCCGCCGGCGGAGACGGGAGCGGGGAGCAGCTGCTCAGTGAGGCCGACATCTCCCGCCTGCTGCAAGGGCGGACCCAGGCGTTGAAGAGCGGGGACGAGGATGCCTTCCTCTCCCCGTTCTCGGGCACCGCGAAGACAGCCCAGAAGAAGATCTACCAGAACCTGCGCAAGGTGCCGTTCGCACAGGCCGAGTACCGCGTCCTGAAGCAGACCGGCACAGGCGACAACGACTACGGCGACGGTGCGACGGTCGCGCTCGACGTGGCCTTCGTCCACAAGATCAAGGGCGTGGACCTCCAGCCGGTCGCCGAGTGGTACCGATGGGTCGTCAAGCGGGAGTCGAAGGACGAGCAGCCGGCCATCACGAAGGTGGGCGGATCACCGTCCGCCTACGGGGAGAAGGGGTACGTCTACTACCCCGCCCCCTGGGACGTCTATGACGACATGTACGTCCAGCGGCAGGCGCACACGATCGTCATCGCCGACAAGAAGAACGCGGCGCAGGCTCGTCGCTATGCCCCGCTGATCGAGAAGGGGGCCGCGGACGACCTCGCGTTCTGGGGGCGGCACGTGAATTCCAACGGGCAGACGCCTCAGGCGTTCCTCGTCAACGTGGAGTCCGACCGGAAGACGTACGCGACGCTGTACACGAGTTCGTTGAAGGATCCCGGCTGGGACGCGGGAACGAGCGTGGGAATGCCGGCGTTCTCCACGGCCTACGAGGACGTGAGCAACAAACCGCAGTTCGGCGGCTCCCGCATCAAGCTGGACGCCAGCTCGAACTACTTCACCAAGGACTGGCAGCGTGGGGTGAAGCAGATATCCCACCACGAGATGGCGCACGCGATCACTCAGACGCTGGACCGCGGCAACTACAGCGCCCTCGCGAAGGACGGCGGCCCGCGACCATGGGTGGTCGAAGGGTTCGCCGAGTACGTCTCCGCCCAGTTCGAACCACAGAAGATCTCGCAGAAGATGCGCGCGGGCTTTTCGGACGGCCAGTTCGACGGCAAGCTGCCGGACGCCGAGTTCGGCTCCACACCGGGCCACAGCGTCTCCATGGACTACGCCCTGAGCTATCTCGCCATCAAGTACATCGAGAAGCAGGGTGGCCGGGCAAAGATGATGCAGTTCGTCGTGGACCACTACGTGAGCCCGAAGAAACTGGACCAGCAGTTGCAGGCTGCCGTGGGCAAGAGCGGCACAGCGTTCGAGAGTGACTGGGCCAAGTACGTGAGGAGCCAGGTCCGATGACGGCCGACAGCACACCCGGCACGACGGGCCCCGCCGGTCAGCAGCCTCCCGCACAGCCCGCTGGGTCCGGGCCGGTGTCATGGCAGAAAGGTACGCCGCAGCAGGGCTACGGCCATCCGCCGCAGGCCCCGCCGTCGCCCCAGGGACACGGCTCGATCCCGCCGGGGCAGCCGCCGTACGGCGCTCCGCACCAGCCGCCTGCTCCGCCCATGACGGGTATGCCGCCGGCGTCCGGCACCGGCTACCCCCCGTCCCCGGTAGTCGGCGGTCCCCCACCCGGCCACCCGACAGCTCCCACACCTCAGCAGACGCCGCCCGCAGCTTTCTCGCCGCAGACCCCGTATCCGGCCCAGGCACCATACGGCGCTGCCGCCCCGGCTCCGGCTCCGGCTCCTGCTCCTGCTCCTGCTCCGGCCAAGAAGAGCAAGGCCGGTCTGATCGTGCTGCTGGTCGTGGCCCTGGTGGTGCTGGCCGGGGCCGGCGGAGGCGCCTGGCTCCTGTTCTCCGGGTCCTCGGACGACACGGTGTTGTGGTCCCAGCCCGGCTACAAGGGCAAGATGCCCCCGGGCGAGTCCGTCCAGCAGTTGGAGGGCACCTGGATCACCGACAAGGCCGTCATTCAAACCCTCCCCGACGGTGTGAAGGCGTACGACGTCGCCACGGGCAAACGCCTGTGGGCGACGCCGCTTCCAGGTGACAGCAACACCGCCTGTTCCGCGCCGCCCCAGTCGGACGGTGGCATCGGCCTCGTCGCGTACGGTGACACCAAGGCCTGCAACCACCTCGCTGCGTATGACCTCAACAACGGCAAGCAGCTGTGGACCAAGGAGTTCAAGCCGCGCAAGGCCAAGCCCAAGACGGGGGCCGACGACCGGTTCACTCCCGGTGAAGCCGGCCCGCCCGGAAAGGTGGCGTCCTTCGCCCGCTCCGGGGACGTCGTCGTCGTGACGGGGCTCGGGGAACCACAGGCACTGAACGTCTCCGACGGTTCCCCGGCGTGGACTCCGGAGAGCCCCGCAAGGTGCGACAACGCCGGAACGTTCACCGGCGGCAAGGCCCTGATCCGCGTACGCGCCTGCGACACCAAGCCGGTGGGCGGGGTGGCGTACGACGAGGTCTCCCTGATCGATCCCGCGACGGGCAAGGCCAAGTGGACCTACACCTTCCGTCCCGAGAAGGGTGAGTACGAGCCCGGGATGACCGTGGGCGGCGACGTCATCAGCACGGATCCCGTCGTGCTGTACCCGGACCGCGCAGACATGGGCCTCGTCGCCCTGGACAACGAGACGGGCAAGCTCCGCAGCCGCTTCGCACCCAAGACACCGGCCAAGTACGTCCAGACCCACGGCGCCGAGGGAACACCGTGGAGGGAAGCCGGCGCCTTCGGCAACACCTTCGTCGTGAGCGCGGGCGACGGCAACAACAAGCTGCTCGCCGCATACGACCTCGACAGCGGCAAACTGCTGTGGAAGACCAAGGCCGACAAATCCACCGACTACTATCCGCTTCCTGGGGCGGACGGCCGGAAGATACTCGTCTACGCACACATCTTCAGCAATGACAAGGGCCCCCAGCTCGTCGAGTACGACCCCAAGACCGGTACCCCGCACACCCTTGTCGAGTACCCGGTCAAGGTCGCCAAGGGCACGAACCTCTCGGCCAAGCCATACTGGCGCGACGGCCGCCTGTTCCTGACAGCCATCAGCGACCGGACCTTCAACCCGAAGGAGTCGTACGGCCTCGTCGCTCTGAAAACGTCTCAGTAGCTCCGCTCGGCACACCCCGAGCCGGGGCACGCAATACGCCTCCGCGCCCACCTCTGTGGCGGGCGCGGAGGCGTTCGTCCTACGGCCGACTCCTGCAACGTCAGACAAACACGAAGGAAGGTGCAGAAGGGCGAGTTGAGCGTTCGGGCCAGCCGGGGAACATCGCAGAACGTGCCAAGGCAGCAGCAGTGGGGCCACGTCGAGCCACACACCATTCCGTAGAAGGAATTCCCTCCAACACATTGGGGCCCGCAACCCGAAGGCCGCGGACCCCAATGCCGTGTCTCCCTACGGGAAGCGTTAACGGCCCGGCGGCTGAGTGGGCGGCGCCGACGGGTACGAACCGGGCGCGCCGGCCTGCTGCTGCGGGCCGGGCGGGTGCGGCACAAAGCCACCCGGTCCACCCGGACCGCCGTAGCCACCGGGACCGCCCGGGGGCGGTCCGTTACGACGGTTCTTCTTGGCCAGCATGACCACAACCAGGATGACCGCGAGCACGACGACAACACCGGCAACGATGCCGATGATGGCACCGGTACTCATGCCCTTGTCACTGTCGATCTTTGCTCCCGGCTCGGTTTCGCCGTCCTTGCCGGGCGCCTTGGACGAGTTGGGAGAAGAATCCCCGCCGAGCGCCAGCAACGGCCCGTTCTTCGAACCAGCGGGAATGTCCTTGGTCAGCGCGCTGTAGGGCTTGATGAAGCCGTAGCCGTAACGGGGGTCGGGAAGCTTCTTCCCCTTCATCTCATCCGGCAGACCGGCGGACTTCACCAGACGATTCGCGATCTGGCCCGCGGTCAGGTCCGGGAACTTGGCGCGGAGAAGGGCGGCGGCGGCGGATACGTAGGCTGCGGAGTCAGACGTACCGTTGGCCAGCCGATACGGGTCCTCGACGCCAGCCGAGCGGACGTGAACTCCTGGGGCCAGGAGTTTGATGTGAGGCCCAGTGTTGGAGTACTTCCAGACCTTAAGGTCGATGTCCACGGCTCCCACGGCTAGGACACCGGGCACCGCTGAGGGATTGCGAGGGGTGGTGGAGTGAGAGTTTCCGGATGCCGCGACTACCAGCACGTCGTGCTTCCGGGCGTAGTCAACAGCTGCCTTTTCAGCAGGTGTCGGCTCCCCATAAACCTCGAACGACATGTTGACAACCTTCGCACCGTGATCTACGGCGTACCTCAGTGCTTCGACGTAAGAATCTTCCCGGTTGTCCTCGAAATCGGCAGGCTTGTCAGGGTCTGCGAGCTTAATGCCAACAGGGAGGATCTTGGCGTCAGGAGCCAGCCCCTTTACGCCTGCGGACCCTCCAGGCCCATGCCCGTGCCCAGCGATGAGCGAGGCCATGGCCGTGCCATGCTCCTTTTTCCCATCCGGCCGATCTGCCGTCACTCCTCCCCCCGCGTAGAAGCTCTTTCCGGGAAGCACGTTTCCCTTGAGGTCAGGATGATTGCCGTCCACCGGGTCATCGATGACCGCAACCGTGACGCCCTTGCCTGTTGACACCTTCCAGATATCTTCAACACCGAAGGCCGTCAACGGCCACTGGTCTTTCCTGATCTGATCTGCCGAAGCAACCGGCGCGGTGCCGAAGAGCAGTGCCCCCGCCACCACCGCGCCGCCCACCGCACGCAGCGTCCGCGTGAAGCTCATGCCGTAAAACACCTTCCCTACGGAGTTGGGCCCGCAGCCCGAGGGCTGCGGGCCCCAAGCACGTTGTCGATTGCTTGTCCCGGCCGTTCCTACTCGATGACCCGAGGCGCCACATTACGCTGCGGCGTCCAGGTCTCCTCGTCCTCTACAAGGTAATCGGGACGGCTCGTGTCGTTCCCCTTACCTTCGCCCTTGGCGCCGGGCGCACCGTGCGCACCGCCCATCATGCCTGCCGGGCGACGTCCGCTACCGGAGTTGGCGCCTGCTGCTGTACCCCCTCGGCTACGGTGCAGACCAGATCCGCCCTGGCCTCCGCCACTCGCTTTCCCGCCAGGAGAGGCGATGGCTCCGCCCTTCTGACGCGCCTGCGCACCGCCGGTGCCAACGCCTGGTCGGCCACCGCCCGCACCCTTCCCTGCTGCACCACCATGCATGCCACCCATACCGGGCATGCCTGCACGGCCGGATCGAGCACCCGCTCCGCCGGTACCGGCAGCACCGCCCTTCACTCCGGCAGCACCGCCCTTCATCCCGGCGGCGCCGCTCTTCGCCCCACCAGCACCGGCCATACCGCCCATTCCGCCCGGCACGTTGATGCCACCGCCGCCAGCGCCACCACCGGGGAGCTTGACCCCGGCGCCAGCACCACCGCCGAGACCGTCAAGGCCGCTGCCAGCACCACCGGGGACCTTGACCCCGCTCCCGGAACCGCCGCCGAGACCGTCAAGGCCAGTCCCCACCTGGGGCCCCTTGGGCTTCATCGCACCCACACCGCCGCTGATACCCGGCTGCTTGATGTCGGGAGACGTGGGCATCTTCGGAGTGGTGCTGGCCTTCATGCCCCGCGTCGGAAGCTTGACGCCACCAGCGCCACCCTTCGGTCCGCCGGTCGGCATCATGGGGGTGTTGATGGCGCCTACCCCATCGCCGTTCGTCGGGTCCTTGTGCTCGGGGATCTTGTCGTCGCGACCGGCCTGCGGCGGCTTCAGCGACGTCGACCGCACCATGAAGGCCGTGCCCAAGTTCTCCATGGCAATAGCGGCCTCAAGCCGCTTCTTCTGGTGACCGGAAAGGTTGTCCTTGTTCGCCTCCAGGACTCCCTGCGTGCTCACGCCCTTCGCGAGTACAGCGTTGAGATCGTCGTCGTCGATCTGGTCCGACCACGGCATCTCGCCCCAGACGTCATCGCTCCAGTTCCAGCCGTCCTCGACCGGCACGACCTTGTCGATGGCCTTCTGGAGGTCGTCGGCCGTCTGGCCCATGACCTTCGCCGTGTGACTTGCGTAAGGCGCGCCGTTCTTGAAGTTGTCGATGATCTGATCGGCCCTGCTGCGAAAGCGATCAGCCGATTCGCCGTGCCAGTTCTCCAACACCTTGTCGACGGCCTTGGAGAACTTCTCCTTCAGATCCACCAGGTCGTCGTGAAGGGTGTTCCAGTGCCGAGCGACAGTCCGAACCGTCTCGACATCGGCACCGTCCAGCATGCCCTTCAGAGTGTCGAAGTCATGCTTGTTGAAATGGGTCTGGAACCGAGTGTCCACATACCCATCTGTGCGCGCGCTGTCCTTTTCCCGACTCACCTGTCGGCCCCCTTCTCCTTCAGCTGACGATCAGTCGCACCGCTGCCGATCAATGCATCTTGTTCTTGTGCTCGGCGTCGTCGTAGGCTTCTTTCGTCTTCTTCGTCTTGTTGCCGAAATCATCGACCAGCTTCTCAATCATGCCGACGATGTCGTTCTCGATGAACTGCTTCATCTCTTCGTGAGACTGATGCATCTTGTCCCGCTCGGTGAAGTTCTTCCCCAAAGCGCTAGACGGCAGGTAAGTGCGGTTCTTGGCGTTGCCCTTCGCCCCACCCATGTCCTTCAGGAGGCCATTGAGCTCCTTGACGACCTGGTCCAGAGCGTCAAGATCGACGCGATATTCCTTAGCCATGACTGGCCTCCCCGTTAGATACGAGAACCTGCTTACGACGCCAGTCGCGGATCGCGATGGCGCTGCCAACTACCGTGCCGACGGCGAGCAGTCCGCCGCCGACGATGTAGATCGAAATGCGAGCTCGTCGGTCCTCGGCGCTTTCGCCGATGGTGACGGCTGCCGGGTGGATATTGGAGCCGTCAGCCACTTCGGAGGGCTTGTCCGGCTTGGGTGGGGCGGTGGGCTCGGTGTTGTCGTTGAGAGCCGCCACCGGGTCGACCACGCCCCAGCCGATGAAGTCGTTTCGGTCCCGGTGCACGCGCTCGGCGGTCTGCTCCAGGTGCCAGATGAGCTGCTGCGGACTCCAGTCCTTGTGCTTCGCCTTCAGGAGGGCCGCGGCTCCCGTGACATAGGGGGCGGCGAAGCTGGTGCCCTGGTCGACGCAGTTGCCGCCGTCGGGGACCGTGGAGACCATGTCGACGCCCGGTGCGGCGATCTGGACGAATTCCCCGGACTGGGAGAAGGGCGCGCGCTCGTTGTTGCGGTCCGAGGCGGCCACCGCCAGGACGTTGGAGTAGTTGTCCGAGTAGGCGGCGGGGTACATGCTCTTCTCGCCGCCGTCGGCACCGCCGTTGCCGGCCGAGGCGACGATGAGGACGTTGTTCTTCTCGGCGTAGCTGACCGCTTGTTCGAGGGTGGGCAGCAGGCGCCGGTCGGCGCCGGTTCCCTGGGAGATGTTGATGATGCTGACGCGCTCGTCGACGGCCTTCCTAATGGCCTTGGCGAGACTGTCGGCAGTGCCGGCCTTTTCTTCCGAAGTCTGCTGGTACGGAATGACCTTTGCGTCCGGTGCGATCCCGTGGAACCCGGAACCCGGAATTTCCTGGGCCGCGATAATGCCTGCCACCTTGGTGCCGTGGCCGACCTTGTCGTCGGTCTTCTTGCCGTTGACGAGAGATATACCGCCGCTGCCGATCGCGCCTTGGAGCTGCTTGTTGCCCGCATCGATACCCGTGTCGATGACGCCGACGCGGATGCCCTTGCCCTTACCGGAAGCCCACAGCTGATTGGTCAGAAGCCGCTGCAGCGACCAGGGGGTCTCTTTGATGTTGTCGGTGCCGAACTTGCATTCACCGCTGTTGAGCGGCACATTCTCGTCCGCGACCGCCGGCGCGGCGGCGACGCTCGACAGGCCGACAATGCACGCCGCCGTAACCACTGCGCCCGTCGCTCGGCGACGGTGCCCGGTTCGATGACCAATGGCGCGAGATCCCACGGGTTGTCTGCTCTCCATGTGTGGCGGAATAGGCGGGGCGAGGGGTGAGGAGTGAGAAGGGGACTTGCGAAGTGCGAAGCGCGGAAGTGAAGAGAAGGCGGAAGGGGAGTGGACGGGGTGGAAGGTGTGGCAGGGCGGTGGTGGTGGACGGCAGAAGGGCGAGCGCACTGATGCAGCGCGCTCGCCCTCATTGACCACTGTGCGAGCCGTGGGGCTGCTCAGCCGATCGCCATCCATGCTGACGCAGGGTCAGCCGCCCCAGATACCAGCGTTCTTGTGCTCGGTGGACTGGTAGTTCTGGGCCGCGGTGTCCAGAGCCTTGGCGATGGCCTCCAGCGTGGAGTGCAGGGAGGCGGCGCGCTGGTCCCACTCGCGCTGGCGGGCCTGGTAGCCCTCCTGCGCCGCACCTTCCCAGCTGGCGGCAATCTTCTTGACGCCCGCCTCGAGGTCGTCGAGCTGCTGGCGGATGTTGTTGGCCGTACCGCGCACGTCGGAGCTGGCCTGCTGGATCGTCGCGAAATTAACGAGGATCTGGCCTGACATGGTGTCTCCTCAGGAGTTGATGAAGCTGGTCGAATCGCATGCCACAGCGGGCCGGCGGAACTGGCCGGCCCGGGCTGCGGCCCATGGGCCGTGCGCCGCGGTCAGCGACGCGGCCGCATCATCCGAACGGGGAAGCCGAGGCGGAGATGTGCGAGATCGACTGCGCCTGCTCCTCTTCGGAGGCGGAGTAGTTCTTCGTGGTCTCGTCGATCGCTTCCTTGATCTCACCCAGAAGCTGGTTGAGACGGTTGGCGTCCTCGTTCACCTGCGACTGCAGCTGGTTGTACGAGGAGGCCGCAGCACCCTTCCACCCGGACGTGATGGTGTCGACGACCGTGTTCAGGCGGGAGATTTCACCCTGGATCGACTGGTTGACCGAGGAGATCTTGCCGCTGAACGCGACCATCTCCTCCTCGGTGGTTGTGTACTGCTGACCAGCCATAGTCAACGTCCCCCATGAGACTTGTACGTTGTCCCGCGCCGCGCCGGCTAGCCGGCTCGCGTGGTCGGCATCTCCTGCTGACGCCTTGGACTACTTTAACCACTCCGCACTGCCAGCCCCAACACGGGGGCGGGGACTTGTGACGGGATCACAACATTGTCAACTACCCGCCCCGGAACCGCCGTTCGGTGAATTCGGGCAGATGTGTCGCTATCGGTCAGAGCAGGAAAGGCGAGCGGGAAAGAGAAGATCACAGTGAGATGGCGGCCGCCTTACGGCAAGAGGCCGCGCCGAAACCCCTGAACGGATTTCGGCGCGGCCTCGGCCAATCACGACGCCTGCGGCTTTTTGGCGCTGTTGACGTCCAGCGACGGACCCGCGGAGAGCAGCTCGGACCAGGTCTTCAGGATCAGCGGCGGGTGCGCTCCCTTGTACCCGAGGTGGAGCTGCGACTTGCCCTGCTCCTGGTCCGCCTTGCCGGCCTTGTTGCCGCCGTCGTTGTTCTCCGGGATGGCATAGCGAAGGCCGGTGTCGGTGACCAGGAAGAGGCTTCCGGACGTGGCGGTGGGGGTGGACACCTGCCGGTACAGCAGGCCGCTGCCCGGGGTGACGTACGAGGCGGCGCCGGGGGCGATCTTCGCCGGGTAGTCCTTGCCGACCCAGGTCTGCATGTTCGGCACACCATTCGGGTAGCCGAGCTGCTTGTTGGCGTCACCGGGCAGCTTGGTGCTGGTCCCCTTGTAGACGCTGCACGACACACCGTTGCCCGTGGGGCTGGTCAGACCACCCGTCTGCGAGCCCTCCTTGAAGTTGTTCGCGGCGGACACGACCTCGCTGGGCCATGGCATGTCCACGTCGGTTCCCGGGATCTTGCCCAAGAAGGTCATCGCATGGCCCGCGTCGTCCTTCTTCGGGTCGATGCTGGTGGTGGAGACGCTCTCCGGCTTGAGCGCCGTGCCGTCCTTGTTCACCGCCTGCGCGTTGTGGCCTTCGAGCAGCAGCTTTCCGACGAAG
Organism: Streptomyces sp. NPDC034111; assembly: GCF_055575375.1. Classification (NCBI taxonomy): domain Bacteria; kingdom Bacillati; phylum Actinomycetota; class Actinomycetes; order Kitasatosporales; family Streptomycetaceae; genus Streptomyces; species Streptomyces sp. NPDC034111. The sequence goes on from NZ_JBVIST010000017.1 coordinate 36,274, forward strand.
TTCGAGACCTTCATGACGCCGTCCGCGACCACGACGTACTTCTGCTGGCTGTCGTTGGCCTGCAGCACCGTACCGATCGTCCGGAACTTCTCCGGGACGCTCAGGGCGGAGGTCCGCTGGCCCGCGTTCGGGACGCGGGGCATGGCGATCGGGACCGGGCTCTTGATGAGGGTGTCCATGAACTCCGCGGTGACCACCTGCGGTTCGGCGTTGTCGCCGAAGATGATGCGCTGCAGGTCACTGTTGGTCTTCTCCGCGCCCTGCAGCGGCCGCTGGGTCCCGTTCACGGTGGAGTCGAACTTGAAGGCGATGCCGTACTGGTCGACCAGCCAGCGCTGGCCCTTGGGGTCCTCGATGTACAGCGCCTGATGCAGGTCGAGCTTGCCCTTGTCCTCGACGAGCTGCTTGTCCTTGCCGCCCAGGACGAACACGGCCTGCTGGGGCTTGCTGTTCTGACCGCTGCCGGGCCGGTCGCAGACCGCCCAGACCTTCGGCGCATCCGCGTCCTTGGCGGTGGGAAGCCGGTCGGGCGCATACGGGATGCCGACGGCCGGGCCGTGCGCAAGCTTGCCGTCCAGCTCGGCTTCCTTGACCTTGACGACATTGAACTTGTCGGGGTTGAGAAGGAGTTTTGCCGATGCCAGGTTCAGGATCGGGTGCAGCAGCTTCTGCTTGTTGCCGTTCTTGTCGGTGTTGGTGAGAACCACATATCGCGTGGTGGATTCGTCCCCGACGATGACATTCTTTCCGACTTCGTCCCACCCCTGCGGAGCAACCGGCTTGAGGATGCCGCAAGCGCCAAATCCCACCAGAATCAGGACGCCGACCACGATGCTGGGCACCACCGCTTTCAACGGCTTGGGGGCGCTCTCGATCGATCCGTTCGGCAGCGGCTTCAGAAATGCCGCATTCGTGCGCTTTCGAGCGAACGAATACGCATTCAGCTCGTCCCGACGTGATGCCATTGTTGCTTTCTCTCCCCGCCTGTTGGATCCACATCGAACCGCCCCCGGCACTCACGCCGTAGCGCCCTCTACTATGCCGTGTGTCGATCGACCCGTACGGTACGGGTGCCACCTTCCAACGCACCAGTCTCAGCGGCGGCCCATACGCCCAGAGGCCCATCATCACCAGTAGAGGAGCAGGCCGGGGGATGTCCAGCGCCACCAGGGCTCGACGCCGCAATGGGCGGCAACAGCAGCAACAGCCTTCTGCTGCACCGCAATACGCGGGAAATGCTGACCAAAACGGTACAGCTCCGGGCAATAGAGGAAATGGCCGCCGGAGTTCTTCGGCCCGCCCGGCCGGTCCGGTGGCACCGCGGTTGCGCCAGCAGGCCGGAACGATCGGCGGGGTGCGCGTACAGCAGCTGGCCATCATCGAACTCGCCGCCGCACTGGTGCTGGTGGGCTGGACGATCCACCCCGCCGCGCTCACCGCGGCGGCCGTCGTGGCGGTCCTGCTGGTCATCTTCGCGCTCGGCCGGCGGCGCAAGATTCCGCTGCCGGAGTGGATCACCACCGTGCGCGCGATGAAGCGCCGCGGCAAGAACAGCGCCTCCGCCCTCGCCGCCACGCAGGGCGTCGACCCGGCCCTCGCGCCTGTCGTGGAGTGCGAACCGGCCCTGCGCACCTTCGAGTACACGACCGAAGCGGATCAGCGGGCCATCGGGTTCGTCGGCGACGGGACGTTCCTGACGGCCATCGTCCAGGTGGACGCCCGTGACGAACCGCTGCGGCCGCAGCGCGGCAGCCACATGCTGCCGCTCGACGTGCTGCACACCGCCCTCGACATCGAGGACATCCACCTCGAGTCGGTGCAGTTCGTGCAGTACACCCAGCCCGCACCGGCGCCGCACCTTCCCGAACAGGCCGTCGCGGCCCGCTCGTACGCCCCGTTGCAGGCGCAGGCCCAGACCCCGGCCGTCCAGCTGACCTGGATCGCGCTCAAGCTCGACCCGGAGCTGTGCTCGGAGGCCATCGAGGCCCGGGGCGGCGGGATGGACGGCGCCAAGCGTTCCCTGCTGCGCGCCGCCGACCAGCTCGTCAGCCGGCTGACCGCGCACGGTGTGCGGGCGCGGGTGCTCAACGAGCGCGAGGTCGTGGCCGCGATCGGTACCGCGGTGTGCGTCAGCCCGCGGGCCGCCAACGGCGCGATGGGGCGCGACGGGCGGGCTGCCCGGCGCACCCAGGAGACGACCCGGGCGATGCGCTGTGACGACCGCTGGCACTCCACGTACTGGATCGGCCGGTGGCCCCAACTGGGCCCCGGTGGTGCCCCGTTGGCGGCCGTCACCCAGCTGCTGACCAGCACCAGGGCGATGGCCAGTACCTTCGCGCTGACCGCCACGCACGGCGGCGGGCGCGCCCCGGCCATCTCGGGTTACGTCCGTCTTTCCACCCGCAGTGAGAACGAACTCTCCGCCGCGCAGAGCGAGTTGGAGCGCCGTTCCGGTTCCGTGAAGGTCGGGCTGGTACGCCTCGACCGCGAACAGCTGCCCGGCCTGCTGGCCACGCTTCCCCTCGGAGGTACCCGCTGATGGCCTCTCCCACCTATCAGCCCCGCGTCAACACCAGCAGTGACGGCTGGCGCAATCCCCCGTTGGCGGGCGGCGGTCGCAGGCTCTCGCACCAACCGCGTCCGGAGGAGGGGCAGTCGGGCCCGACCGGCCCGAAGCCCCGGCCCGGTTTCGGCCTGCGCGGGCCGCGGCGCCGCCCGCACGTCCTGACGGCCGAGTCGCTCGGTGCGCTGACCCTGCCGGTCGGCGACGACGGCGTGATCATCGGCATCGACCCGCAGAACCAGCCCGCGGTGCTCAGCATGCTGCGCCCCGCTCCGCTGGAGATCGCGCTGGTCGGCAGCATGTGGATGGCACAGGTGCTGGCGCTGCGTACGGTCGCCACCGGTGCCCGGGTCGCCGTCGAGACGGCGCGTCCGCCGGCCTGGGCCCAGATGGCGCAGAACGCGGGCGGTGGACAGCAGTGTGTGTCGGTCCACGAGGTACGTCAGATCGCGCCGCAGGGACCGTCGGTTTCCAGCCCCGTGCTGGTCATCCGGGACATGGGCGCACGGCCGCCGCGCAATCAGCTCGCCCCGAGCCCCTGGCAGTCGGTGCTGACCGTGCTGCCGTTCCTCGGGCCGCGCTCGCCGCAGATGCTCAGCCGGGCCGATCTGGTCGGTCTCCAGCGGCTTTCGCCCGAGGAGGCGGAGGTTGTGACGCGAATCATGCGGCTGCCGGAGCAGGTCGGCGCGGTGCTGCCGACGCTCAGCGACAACGCCATGCTGTGGTGCCGGCGGGACGGCGGCCACCAGTTCGTCATGACCCAGCCCACGGAGGCGGAGACCAATCTGCTCGGCGGGCCGCGCCGTATGGACTGAGCGGCAGCGCGGGCCGGTTGCCCGCGGGGTGGCAGGCCCCACCTCGTACGCAACCGGCCTCTGGCACACTTCACGGGCGCATCCTCGGGTGCGCCCGTAGGCGTGCCGAAGGGGCTTGAAGACGACATGGCATCGACTGCCGTTATGTGCCGACTCTTGACTAGGCTGTAGGGGACAGCCGCAGGAGCACCGCACGACGGCAGTCGACACGGGGATGGAGACAGTTAGTGTTGGCGCAACCCCGGGTGGTGTGTTCCGACTTCCGCTACACCCGAACGATCCGCCTGTATCCGGTCCTGCCGTTCAGGTGCGTTGCAGTACACCAGGAGGCACAGTGAACGAGCAGGAGGCTTTCCGTCCGGACGGAAACGATCCTGACGACGACCAGTCCGAGTTCGACCTGACCGGTGAGTTCAAGATCGACTTTGCCGCACCGGCCTGGTACGCGAGCAACGACACCAGCGGTGGCGGCGCAAGTGCCGCGGCCGCGCCCACGGCTCCTCCTGCGCCTTCGCCCACCACTCCGCCGGCCGTGGCGCAGCCCCCGGGTCCGTCCACGGGCCAGTCGTCGGTGCCCCCTCAGGGCGCCCCGGTGCCCGGAGTTCCGCAGCAGGGCGCTCCGGCCGTGCCGCCGCCCGCGGACGCCGCTCCGCCCGGGTTCCCGACGCTGCGCCCGCAGGACACGGGTGGCGCCGCACCGGCCGCCGCTCCCCCGGTTGCGCCGGAGGCCTCTGCCGACACCGCCGCACCGTCCGCGAACGACACTGCCGGTTCCGGCAATCAGCGCTCCGGTACGGGTGTCGACCCGTCGGCCTCCCTCTGGGACGACGACGAGGACGACGCGGAGCCGGAGGCGGACGCGGCAACGGACGCGGATGCGGATGCGGATGCGGATGCGTCGAAGGTCGCCGGACCGGAGGCCGTAGCGCCCAACTCCGCTGCCGAGGGCGCGGCTCCGGCGGCCGAGGCCGCTGCGCCCGTCCAGCCGGCACCCGAGGTCGCTCCGCAGGCTCCTGAGGTCGCTCAGCAGGCCCCTGAGACCGCTCCGCAGACTGCACCGCCCGTACACGCACCGCAGGCTGCCCAGGCCGTCCAGGGTCAGCAGCCGCAGCAGCAGGGCGTTCCGCAGCAGCAGGCCGCGCCGCAGGGCATGCCACAGCACGCTCCCCAGCAGGGGGCGCCGCAGCAGGGCGCTCCTTGGGGTGCCGCGGCATCGGGTCAGCAGCAGGGTGTGCCGGGGCAGGCCGGTCTGCCGCCGCTGCCGGCCGAGTTCCAGCCCGCGGACCCGCGGATGGCACAGGCCCAACAGCAGGCCGGTCAGCACCCGCAGGCCGGTCAGCACCCACAGTCCGGGCAGCACGCGCAGGCGGGTCAGTACCCGCAAGCCGGTCAGCAGCAGGCCGGTTACGCGCAGGCCGGTCATCCTCAGGCGGGTCAGCAGCCGCAGCAGGGCCAGCAGATGCCGGCCCAACAGCACGCACACGCACAGGCACAGGCACAGGCACAGGCACAGCAGGGTGTCCCGCAGCAGCAGGCCGCCTATCCGCAGGCCCAGGCCCAACAGCAGGCCGGCTATCCGCAGCAGCAGGGTGCGCCCGCGCAGCAGCAGCCTGCCTACGGCTATCCGCAGCCTGCGTACGGCTACCCCCAGCAGGCCCAGCAGCAGCCGCAACAGGCTGCACAGCACCCCAACGCGGCCGCGCAGCAGTCTGCTTACGGCTACCCGCAGACGGCTGCCCAGGGCTACCCGCAGCAGGGCCAGCAGGCACAGCCCGGCTACGACCAGCAGGCGGCCCAGCAGGCAGCAGCAGCACAGGCCGCCCAGCAAGCACAACAGGCCCAGCAGGCCGAGCAAGCACAACAGGCCCAGCAAGCTCAGCAGGCACAGCAGTACCAGCCGCTCCCCGGACAGCAGGCCGGCGACCCCAACGCGGCGGCGAACTACGCGTCGTACTCGCAGCCGGGCCAGCAGCAGCCGCAGCGGGCCGCTCCGGGCGCCCCGCTCGGCTACAGCGCCGCCGTCGAGCTGACCTCCGACCGGCTGCTGCGCAACCAGCCCAAGAAGCGCAAGCCGGGCGCCAACGCCCAGCCGTCCAAGTTCAAGCTGGGCGCGAAGAAGGAGCAGGAGGAGCGGCAGCGCAAGCTGGAGCTGATCCGTACGCCGGTGATGTCCTGCTACCGGATCGCGGTGATCAGCCTCAAGGGCGGTGTCGGCAAGACCACGACCACGACCGCACTGGGCGCCACCCTGGCCTCCGAGCGGCAGGACAAGATCCTGGCGATCGACGCCAACCCGGACGCCGGCACGCTCGGCCGACGGGTGCGCCGTGAGACCGGTGCGACCATCCGTGACCTGGTGCAGGCGATCCCGCAGCTGCACAGCTACATGGACATTCGCCGGTTCACCTCGCAGGCCCCCTCGGGTCTGGAGATCCTCGCCAACGACGTCGACCCGGCCGTCTCGACGACCTTCAACGACGACGACTACCGGCGGGCGATCGACGTCCTGGGCAGGCAGTACCCGATCATCCTCACCGACTCGGGTACCGGTCTGCTCTACAGCGCGATGCGTGGGGTCCTCGACCTCGCCGATCAGTTGATCATCATCTCCACCCCGTCCGTGGACGGTGCGAGCAGCGCCAGCACCACCCTGGACTGGCTCTCCGCACACGGCTACGCAGACCTGGTGCAGCGGGGCATCACGGTCATCTCCGGTGTCCGTGAGACCGGCAAGATGATCAAGATCGAGGACATCGTGTCGCACTTCGAGACCCGCTGCCGCGGTGTGGTGGTCGTCCCGTTCGACGAGCACCTCGCCGCCGGTGCCGAGGTGGACCTCGACATGATGCGGCCCAAGACCCGCGAGGCGTACTTCAACCTCTCGGCCCTGGTTGCCGAGGACTTCGCGCGGGCGCAGCAGGCGCAGGGGATGTATCCGCAGCAGCAGATGGGCGGCGACCCGTACGCCCAGCAGCAGTACGCCCAGCAGGCTCAGGGTCAGCCCCAGCAGCAGGCGCAGGGGCAGCCGCAGCACGGGCAGCAGCAGGGCCAGCCCCAGCAGGGACAGCCGCCGGCCGGTTACCCGCCGCAGCAGGGCGGCTGGACCCAGCAGCCCGCCCAGCCGCCGGCCCACTGGCAGCAGCAACAGCCCGCCCCGGACGCCCCGCAGCAGGAGCAGCCGGGTCTGGCACCGGGCTGGCAGCAGCAGCCTCCGCAGTGAGGCGCGCCTAGGGCGGTACCGGGCGCGGTACTGCGCGTGAATACGGGGCGGGGCCCGGCACAGATGATGTGCCGGGCCCCGCCCCGTATCGCGTCGCAGCACGTCCTGCGACGTAGCACGTCCTACCTCGGATGAGTGAACTGTTCTCGGCCGAACTCCATCTGGAACCAGCCGAGTTGGCGGTGGACGGCCGCACCACCACACTTTCGCGGGAAGCCTGCTGCCGCTGGGCTCTGCGAGTGGGCTCTGCGAGGCGCTACGGGGCGCCGGGTGGCACTGCTGGGTCGCGGGCTGCCGGGGTGCCGCGGGGCACTGCTGGGTGCCCACGGGGGCACTACGGGGCGCCGCTGAAAGCGCGTACCGCACCACTACACCCGCCCACCCCCCGAAGGGGGGGTGGGCGGCGGGGAAAAAACTGGTCAGGTGACTTCGACAAAAGCGGTCAGGCAAAAGCGGTCAGGCCACCCCGACAAAGGTCGCCAGGCCACCGCACGCGAAACTGACTCAGCGCCCAACTCACCCCGACGCCAACTCACCTCAGCGCTCAACTCACCACAGCGCTCAACCGGCCCCGACGCTCAACCCACCCCAGCGCTCAACCCGCCCCAGCAATCAGCCCCCGCGCCAGCTTCACATCGACCGCCATCCGCTCCAGCAGCGCGTCGAGGGTGTCGAACTTCTCCTGGCCGCGGATGTAGGCGAGGAAGTCCACCCCGACGTGCAGGCCGTACAGGTCCAGTCCGACACGGTCGATCGCGTACGCCTCGACCGTGCGCACCTTGCCGTCGAACTGCGGGTTGGTGCCGACCGAGATGGCCGCCGGCATCGCCTCGCCCTCGACGTGCAACAGACCGGCGTAGACACCGTCGGCGGGGATCGCGGTGTGCGGCAGGGTCTCCACGTTGGCCGTCGGGAACCCCAGCTCGCGGCCGCGCTGGGCACCACGTACGACGACGCCCTCGACACGGTGCGGCCGCCCCAGAACCTCCATCGCGCCGGCCACATCGCCCTCGGCCACCAGCCGGCGCGCGAGCGTGGAGGAGAACGGCTCGCCGCCGCCCGCCGTACCGCGCTCATAGAGGTCGATGACCTCCACCGTGTAGTCGTAGGTCTTCCCGAGTTCGGCGAGGGTGGCGACATTGCCGGTCGCCTTGTGCCCGAAGCGGAAGTTGGGGCCTTCGACGACGACCTGGGCGTGCAGCTTGTCGACCAGCACCTTGACCACGAAGTCGGCCGGCGCCAGCTTCGAGAACTCCTTGGTGAACGGGAGGACCAGCACCGCGTCCACCCCCAGCTCGGTCATCAGCTCCGCACGCCGGTGGTGCGGCGCCAGCAGCGGCGGGTGGGTGCCGGGGCGTACGACCTCGCTCGGGTGCGGGTCGAAGGTGACGACGACCGCCGGGATCCCCAGCTCACGGGCGCGCTCGACGGCCTTCCCGATGATCAGTTGGTGGCCGCGGTGCACTCCGTCGTACGAGCCGATGGTGACGACGCTGCGTCCCCAGCCCTCGGGGATGTCCTCCAAGCCACGCCAGCGCTGCACTGTGCCCGCTCCTCGCCCGAACTCTTGTCAGTCCACTGCGCCACGTCAGCATGGCGCAGGTCTAAGACTGCCATGCCCGGGGCGGTGCTTCGTGCGAAGGGGGGTACAGGGAGGGGCCGCGGGCTCCCCGGGCTCCCCGTCCTCAGCACCCTGCGGGCGTCGCCCGGGCGCCGGGGCCCACCATGGCCGCCCACCCTGCCGGGTCGGCCGCGGCCCAGGCCTGGACGCGGCGGGCGAAGCCGGGCACCCGGCGTCCCAGCTCCGCCAGGTGCCGGTCGAAGCAGACCGCGCCCTCGCGGGTACGGGCCAGCAGCATGCCGGTGCGGTGCACCAGCTCGCGGGTGCGCTCCTCGGGCCGGCGCCCGGCGCCCTCGGCGGCGGCGCACAGCAGCGCTTCCAGGACGCGGGTGTCGCGGCCGGCGCCCGCGTCCACGGCCCGCCGCGCGGTGTCCGCGTACCACTCCTCCCGTGCCAGCAGCACCTCCAGCAGCTCGCGGCGCAGCGGGGCCGACCCGGCGGAGCCCGGCTCGGCGAGTACGGCGGCGAGCGCGGACCGGACCGGTGGCGGGTATCCGGTCAGCAGCTCCAGGGCGAGCGGGCGGAGCGCGGTGCGGGCGGCGGGGCCGCGCTCCAGCCGGTGGGCGAGGAACGCGGCGACCGGGTGCGCGGCGCGCTCCGGGCAGTGGCCGGCGTAGGCGCGGACGAGGCCGGCGGTACGGGCGGCGAGCTCGGGGGCGTCGAGGCCGGCGAGCATCCGCAGCAGCGCGGCCGCCACCGGCGGGCCCTCGTCGCCGAGCAGCCGGGCCCGGAAAGCGGCCAGTACCGCTTCGGGGTCGTCGGTGAGCGCGCCCGTGAAGGCCGTCGGGGGCAGCTGGGGGTCGCCGACGACGAAGCGGGCCAGCGCCCGGTCGAGGAAGCGCGGACGGCTGGCCGGATCGTGGACCAGCAGCGCGAGCGCGGAGCCGTGGTGGGCCTCGTCCTCGGTGCACGCGAGGATCCGGAGGGCGGCCTGGCGCAGCAGCGCGCGGTCGGTGGCGGTGGCGGCGTACGGGGCGGCCCGCCGCCCGTAGGTGACGGCGGCGAGCCGGCGCTGGGGGCAGGTGCCGTGGGCCCAGCGGTCGACGGCCCGGCAGACCGCCGACGGCTCGTCCTCGGCGAGCGCCTCCAGCAGCTCATCGCCCTTGGGGTGGGCGGCCGCCACCAGCGTCTCCATGAGGTCGTCCATGGCCCGCCTCCGATGGGTGTGCAGCAGGGCCTGGGCGGCGGCCGCGACGGTGATCTCACCGGGTAAGGGGGCTACGGGGCGGGCCGGTTCCCCGGCGTGTGCGGCGGGGCGTTGCAGGGGGCGGGTGTCGTCGAACCAGGTGCACAGCAGGGGCTGGATCCGCTTGGGGTCCATGCGCAGCAGGGTGGCCACGGAGTCGAGGAAGCGTGGCGGGTGGGAGGTGGCGGCGGGTGCGGGGACGGCCCGCTGAGCGGTCTGCACGGCTCCGGCGGTCTCCCCCGGCGTGGTGCCCCGGTCGTCGGTCTCCGGGGCCGTCACGGTCGCCGTGGCGCTCTTCCCGGGGGCCGCGTGGACACGGACCCTGGGGGGCTCGGCGAAGGGGTGGTGGCCGGGGTGCGGTGCCGTGCGGTCCGGGCGTCGCGCGACGGCCGGCGGGCCGTCGGCCGGCAGCAGCCGGCGCAGCAGATCCATCCGGTCCTCGTCGGCCAAAGACAGCCGCTCCCAGAACCACGGCCCGAACGCGTCCAGGCCGGTGTGTGCGAAGCCGCCCGCCCGCAAGGACCGTTCGGTGATCCGGTCGGCGAGCAGCCGCAGCACACCGGTGTAGGGCCCGGCGTCGGGCACCCGGAGCAGGACCCCGGCCAGGAGCTGGACGGCCCACCGGCGGGCGTCCTCGGCCGGCGCGGCCGAGGGCCCGTAGGCGGGGGTGCACGCCATCGGCACCAACTCGGCCAGCCGGAAGGTCAGTTGCACCGTTCCGTGCCGCCTGGCGAGCAGCAGCAGCCCCTGGATGGCCGGGCCGACGCGGTGCCCGCCGGGGACGGGCAGCAGATCGACGTCGACGTGGGCGCCCTGGAGCCACTCCGCCAACTCCTCGTGGGCGAAGCGGTATCCGGGGCCGGCCGGCACCAGCAGCCCTTCTGCGAGCACCGCGGCGGCCCAGCCGGGCCCGGGCGGAAAGACCTCCTCGAAGGACGTACGGTCCAGGGTGCCCGGCCCGGAGTCCAGGCAGCGGCGGGCGGCCTCGTGCACCTGACCGGCGACCTGCGCGGCCAGCCGGCGTACGGCGCTGCCGCGTGGGACGGGCCGGTGCCCGTCCGCGATCCGTAGGGCGATGCGCAGACAGAGCAGGTCCAGATAGGCGTCGAAGATCTGGTGCCGGTCGGGGGTGCCGAGGGAGGGCGGTCCGTCGGTGCCGCGCCCGGCCGCCTCGCCCTTGGGCAGCGCCTCCCGGACCTCCGCGAGCAGACGCAGCGCCAGCGGATGGCGGGCGTCCGGTCCGGCCGGGGCGCCGCCGGAGGGCAGGTCGTAGCGTCTGCGGGCGCGCAGGGCCGATGCCTCGGGGAGGTCTTCGATCGCCACGCAGGGGGGCAGCGCGGGCAGCGGATGGCGTGGACGGTGCAGGAGCCCGGGCGGGAGGAGCGCACCGGCCCGCTCCCAGTACGCCGGGCGGCAGGCGATGACCAGGCGCGCACCGGCCGCCCGCAGCCAGTCCGCGGTCGCGGCCATCCAGGCGGCCAGCCGCTCGTGCCGGGCCAGCTCCGCCGGCATCTCCTCGGGTCCGTCGAGGAGCACCAGCAGCGGACGGCCGGCCGCGGTGGCGAGGCGGGCCGCCGCCTCGGGCGTGATGTCGGCCGGGTCGCCGGCCGTGCCGCCCGCGGCGGCCAGGGTCCGGCCCGCGGCGTGCAGCGCCCGCTCGACCGCGGTGCGTACGCCGTCGTCGTCGGCCCGCAGCTCGGCGCCGCGCAGCCGGACGGCCGGCGCCGGGGCCGGGCCCGTCGCGCGGCGCGCCGCCAGTTGTGCCAGCTCCGTGCTCCGCCCGGTCCCGGGCTCCCCCACCAGGGCGAGCACCAGCGGTGCGGTGGGCTCCTCGGCCTCCGCGAAGCGCGTGAACTCCGCCGTGATCTCGGGCCGTTCGACCGGTTCCCCGTACCGTGGCGGGTGCTCGGCGGAGCCCCCGGTGAACGCGCCCAGCCGCACGGCGCCGGCCAGGTTCAGCTCGCTGCCGTACGCGGGGACGGTGGCCGCATTGCGTGCCAGCAGGTCGGTGAGCGCGCTCCCGGGTGCGGTCCCGGCGCCCGTGCGCAGCGCGATGGCGAAGCCGCCCGCCCGGCGCCCGTTGTGCAGCGTGGGACCGAGTACGCCGAGCACCACACCGGTGCGGGCGTCCAGCACCGGTCCGCCGACCGCCGGGCCGCCCAGCCGCAGCGCCTCCCGGCCGCCCGCGCACAGCCCCAACTCCAGGGTCTCGTCGAGGAGGTGGACGCGGCCCCGGGCCGTGTACGCCACTCCGCAGCCGGGGCCGACGACCGTGCCGTCGATCCAGCCGCCCGCCCAGAGCCGTGCGGCGGTGCCGGCGGCCGGGCGGCCCGTGGTGAGGGGCAGCGGGACGAGGCCGTGCGGGCGCAGGCTCTCGGTCCGTACGAGGGCGAGTCCGGCCTCCGGTAGGCGGGTGATGGCCTCCGGCTCCACGGGGCGGATCCATGCTGTGGCGTCCTGGCCCGCGGCCATCGACTGCACCATGGGCTGGAGCACCAGGCGCTCCGCGCCGTCCACCGCCTCATGGCTGGTGACGACCGTCCCGTCGTGGTCGGCGAGGAACCCCGTGCCACGCGTCCGGCCTGTCAGGTCGCGGATGCGCACCAGTGCCGCGTCCGCCTCGGCATCCAGCAACGCCATTTGCTGCATCCTCCCCACCGGTCCCGTGACTCCGACGGTAGGCAGGCGGTGATCGTCACGACAGGGCGCGCGGGGAAAGCGCCCCCCTCCGCGCCTTGATTCACTCCGCGCGCCTCATCGATTGAGTGAAAGGCCCGGGCGGGGTGGATAGAGATCAGGCGGAGGGGGATGGTGGAGCGCGGGCCGGAGCTCCGTGTCTGTCCGGGCGGCCCGCGTTCCACCACATGCAGTGGCGCTCAGATCGCGAAGACCGCCAGGCTCTTGGCCTTCCCGCCCTGGTTCTCCACGAGCGCAAGGAAGCCGCCGTCCGGCCCGAAGGCCGCGACCGGGCCGCCGCCCTCGAAGCGCGGCATGGCGATCCGCGCGCCGTTCAGCAGCAGCCGTGCCTGTGCCTCGGTGACGTCCCAGCGGGTGAAGGCCGCATCGGCCGCCTCCGCGATCGGCATGACCGGCAGCCCGCCGCTCTCAGGATCGTCCACCGCGGCCTGCAACTGCTCCAGCGTGCGCGCCTGGTCCAGCTTGTACGGGCCGACGCGGGTGCGGCGCAGCGCGGTCAGATGGCCGCCGACGCCGAGCCCGGCGCCCAGGTCGCGGGCCAGGGCGCGGATGTACGTACCGGACGAGCACTCGACGGAGACCAGCAGATCGGTCACCGGGGTGCCGTCCTCGGCCTCGGTCTCGTGCGCGGAGTGCACCACGAACGAGGAGACGGTGACCGGACGGGCCGGGATCTCCACGTCCTCGCCCTCGCGGACCCGGGAGTAGGACCGCTTGCCGTCGATCTTGATGGCGCTGACCTTCGACGGGACCTGCATGATCGCGCCGGACAGCTGCGCGACCCCGGCGTCGATGTCCTCGCGGGCGAGGCCGTGCGCCGCCTTGGACGCGGTGATCTCGCCCTCGGCGTCATCGGTGAGGGTGGTCTGCCCGAGCCGGATCGTGCCGACGTACTCCTTCTCCGTCAGCGCGAGGTGGCCCAGCAGCTTGGTGGCCCGCTCCAGGCCCAGGACGAGCACGCCCGTGGCCATCGGATCGAGGGTGCCGGCGTGCCCGACCCGGCGGGTGCGGGCCATCCCACGCATCTTCGCCACCACGTCGTGCGAAGTGAAGCCGGACGGCTTGTCGACGATGACCAGACCGCCCGGCTTGTTGCTCTGGCGCTTCATTCTGCCGCGGTGCCCTCGTCGTCCTCGTCGTCGCCCGGCTTACGGTACGGATCGGCCTCACCGGCGTACTGGGCGCCCGAGGAGACCTCCCGCACCTTGGCGTCCGAGGCCCGCGCCTTGTCGAGCAGGTCCTCGATCGTCTTGGCGTTCTCGGGCAGGGCGTCCGCCACGAACGCCAGCGTCGGCGTGAACTTCGTGCCGGCCGCGGCGCCGACCGCGGAGCGCAGGATGCCCTTGGCGCTCTCCAGTCCGGCGGCGGCGCTGGCGCGGTCCTCGTCATCGCCGTAGACCGTGTAGAAGACCGTAGCCTCCCGCAGGTCGCCGGTGACCCGGGTGTCCGTGATGGTCACATGCGAGCCGAGCCGCGGGTCCTTGATTCCGCGCTGGAGCTTCTGGGCGACCACCTCCCGGATGAGGTCCGCCAGCTTCTTCGCCCGCGCATTGTCGGCCACTGGTCCGTCTCCTTCTTCTTTCCACAATTGTGCTTCCACCGGCGGCGACGTGCCCCGTCATCGGGTCAGTCGTCGTCGCCGTGCAGCCGCCGGCGTACCGACAGCAGCTCCACTTCGGGCCGTGCGGCGACCATGCGCTCGCAGCGGTCCATGACATCGTTGAGGTGCCCCGTGTCCCCGGACACCACCGCCAGGCCGATCCTGACCCTGCGGTACAGATCCTGGTCCCCGACCTCCGCGACGCTCACCGCGAACTTGCGGTGCAGCTCGGCGACGATCGGACGGACGACGGAGCGCTTCTCCTTGAGCGACCGGACGTCGCCGAGAAGCAGGTCGAAGGACAGCGTCCCTACGTACATGCAAGACGGGTCAAGCCACCCGTGGGGCCTTAGGTGTACGAGTCATTTCGAACCGTACACGCAACGGCCGGGGCCGATCGACGGAGTTTCCGCTCCGCCGACCGGCCCCATGCTGTCGCTGCGTGATCAGCCGCGCGGCTTCTCGCGCATCTCGTAGGTCGCGATGACGTCGTCGACCTTGATGTCGTTGAAGTTTCCGAGGTTGATACCGCCCTCGAAGCCTTCGCGGATCTCGGTGACGTCGTCCTTGAAGCGACGCAGACCCTCGATGTTGAGGTTCTCCGCGACCACCTTGCCGTCGCGGATGAGGCGCGCCTTGGTGTTGCGCTTGACCTCGCCGGAGCGGATGAGCACACCCGCGATGTTGCCCAGCTTGGACGACTTGAAGACCTCGCGGATCTCCGCCGTACCGAGCTCGACCTCCTCGTACTCCGGCTTGAGCATGCCCTTGAGGGCCGCCTCGATCTCCTCGATCGCCTGGTAGATGACCGAGTAGTACCGGACGTCGACGCCCTCGCGCTCGGCCATCTGCGTGGCGCGGCCCTCGGCCCGCACGTTGAAGCCGATGACGATCGCGTCGGAGCCGGACGCCAGGTTGATGTCCGTCTCGGTGACCGCACCGACGCCGCGGTGCAGCACCCGGATGTCGACCTCCTCGCCGACGTCGAGCTGGAGCAGCGAGGACTCCAGGGCCTCGACGGAACCAGAAGCGTCACCCTTGATGATGAGGTTGAGCTGCTGGACCTCGCCGGCCTTGAGCACCTTGTCCAGGTCCTCCAGGGACACCCGGCGGGTGCGCTTGGCGAAGGCGGCGTTGCGCTCGCGCGCCGCGCGCTTTTCGGCGATCTGACGGGCCGTACGGTCCTCGTCGACGACCAGGAAGTTGTCGCCGGCGCCCGGGACGTTGGTCAGACCCAGGACCAGGACGGGGGTCGACGGACCCGCTTCCTCGACGTTGTTGCCCTTGTCGTCGAACATCGCACGGACACGGCCGTACGCGTCACCGGCGACCATCGTGTCACCGACGCGGAGGGTACCGCGCTGGACGAGCACGGTGGCCACGGCGCCGCGGCCACGGTCGAGGTGCGCCTCGATCGCGATGCCCTGTGCGTCCTGCTCCGCGTTGGCCCGCAGGTCGAGCGCGGCGTCCGCGGTCAGGACCACGGCCTCCAGCAGGGATTCGATGTTCAGACCCTGCTTGGCGGAGATGTCGACGAACATGGTGTCGCCGCCGTACTCCTCGGCCACCAGGCCGTACTCGGTCAGCTGACCGCGCACCTTGGTCGGGTCGGCGCCCTCGACGTCGATCTTGTTGACCGCGACCACGATCGGCACATCGGCCGCCTTGGCGTGGTTCAGGGCCTCGATCGTCTGCGGCATCACACCGTCGTTGGCCGCCACCACGAGGATCGCGATGTCGGTCGACTTGGCACCACGGGCACGCATGGCGGTGAACGCCTCGTGACCCGGGGTGTCGATGAAGGTGATGCGCCGCTCTTCCTCGTTGACCTCGGTCGCGACCTGGTAGGCACCGATGTGCTGGGTGATGCCGCCGGCCTCGCCCGCGATGACGTTGGTCTTGCGGATGGCGTCGAGCAGGCGGGTCTTACCGTGGTCGACGTGACCCATGACGGTCACCACCGGCGGACGGGAGACCAGCATCTCCTCGCCGCCCTCGTTCTCGCCGAACTCGATGTCGAAGGACTCGAGCAGCTCGCGGTCCTCCTCCTCCGGGCTGACGATCTCGACGACGTAGTTCATCTCGTCGGCGAGCAGCTGAAGCGTCTCGTCGGAGACCGACTGGGTCGCGGTGACCATCTCGCCCAGGTTCAGCATGACCTGGACCAGCGACGCCGGGTTGGCGTTGATCTTCTCCGCGAAGTCCGTCAGCGAGGCACCGCGCGACAGACGAACCGTCGCACCGTTGCCGCGCGGCAGCATGATGCCGCCGACCGACGGGGCCTGCATGGCCTCGTACTCCTGACGGCGCTGCCGCTTCGACTTACGCCCACGACGCGCCGGACCGCCGGGACGGCCGAACGCACCCTGCGTGCCACCACGGCCACCGGGGCCGCCGGGACGACCGCCGAAGCCGGGACGACCGCCGCCGAAGCCGCCGCCACCACCGGGACCGCCGCCACCGGGACGACCGGCGAAACCGCCGCCGGCACCCGGACGACCGCCGCCGCCACCGGGACGACCGGCGAAGCCGCCGCCGCCACCCGGACGACCGCCGCCGCCACCGGGACGACCGGCACCGCCGGGACCGCGACCGCCGCCACCGGGACCCGGACGCGGGCCGGCAGCCGGACGCTGCGGCATCATGCCGGGGTTCGGACGGTTACCACCGCCGCCGCCGGGACGCGGACCGGCACCGCCGGGAGCCGCACCCTGCGGACGGGGCATACCACCGGGGGTCGGACGCGCGCCGCCCTGGCCCTGGGGACGGGGGCCACCCTGGCCGCCGCCCTGCGGACGCGGACCGCCGGGACCGCCCTGGCCACCGGGACGCGGGGCGCCGCCGGGACGGGGGGCCTGCGGACGGGCCATGCCCGTCGAGCCACCGGAGGTGAAGGGGTTGTTGCCCGGACGCGGACCCGAGGGACGCGCGCCGGGACGGGCACCCGGACGCTCGGCGCCGGGGCGCGGAGCACCGCCACGGCCCTGACCGCCCTGACCGCCACCGGGGGCCGGACGGGACGGGCGCGGACCGGGCGCACCGGGACGGGGGGCCGACTGGCCGGCGGCGGGAGCGGCCGGCGCGGACGGCGGAGCCTGGAACTCGGGCTGCGCGGGGGCGGCCGGAGCGGGCTTGGGTGCCGCGGGGCGCGCCGGGGTGGGGCGCGGGCCCGGAGTGGGGCCCGCGGCGGGAGTGCTCTTGGGAGCCACCGGGGCCTCGGGGGCCTTCGGTGCCTCGGGGGCTGCCGGAGCCGCGGGGCCCGGCTTGGGGGCGCCCGGCTTCGGGGCAGCAGGACGCGCCGCCTGCGCCGGAGAGGGCGCCGACGGCTTCGCGGGGGCCGACTTCCGCGGCGCCGCGGGCTTACCGGCGGCGCGGCCATTGCCGCTGCCTGCCTGGAAAGCGTCGGTCAACTTGCGAACAACCGGCGCCTCGATCGTCGAGGACGCCGAACGGACGAATTCACCAAGTTCTTGGAGCTTGGCCATGACGACCTTGCTCTCAACGCCGAACTCCTTGGCGAGTTCGTATACCCGGACCTTAGCCACTTCGCTCCTTCTAGGTCCGGGTTGTCCACCGGACCGTCGCTACTTCATGGGCGTACTCATCGCGTACTCATCGAGTGCTCATCGCAATCTCGACCTACTTCCGACTCGCGAGGTACCTGACCGCACGGTTTTCCGTGCGCTGTGCGTTCTTGCTGTGCGTTATTGCAATGGGCGGCTTCAACCGGCGCCCCGTTCGAGGAACCGACGCAACTCCGTCGTGTCGAACGGTCCCCGGCCCCGAAAGGCCCGGGGGAACGCCCGGCGGCGAACCGCCAGGTCGAGGCAGACCAATGTCGGGTGCACGTAAGCACCCCGGCCGGGCAGCGTACCGCGAGGATCGGGAGCACACTCACCCTCGATCTCCACGATGCGCAGCAAATCGCCCTTGGCCGCTCGCTCCCGGCATCCCAGACACGTGCGCTCAGGGCATGCGCGGGCATGCGTCCGGCCAGACACTGCTTAAGTCTACCTCCCCGCACCGACCCGGCCCCGATGGGGTACAGGCCGGAGCGCTGCTCAGAATTCCCGGCGAACCGCCGCGGCACCACCGATTTTCCGGTGACCGCGGCGGACGACGGCTACTGCGGGTGATCTCAGTCCTGCGGTGCGTGCTGCTCGGTGTCCGGGCGGATGTCGATCCGCCAGCCCGTGAGCCGCGCCGCAAGCCGGGCGTTCTGCCCTTCCTTGCCGATGGCCAGTGACAGCTGGTAATCGGGGACGGTGACCCGGGCGGACCGCGCCGCCAGATCCACGACCTCGACCTTGCTGACCCGGGCCGGCGACAGCGCATTGGCGACCAGCTCGGCCGGGTCGTCCGACCAGTCCACGATGTCGATCTTCTCGCCCTGGAGCTCGGCCATCACGGCCCGCACCCGGCCGCCCATGGGGCCGATGCAGGCACCCTTGGCGTTGAGCCCCGAGCGGGTGGACCGCACGGCGATCTTCGTACGGTGGCCGGCCTCGCGGGCGATGGCGGCGATCTCCACCGACCCGTCCGCGATCTCCGGCACCTCCATGGCGAAGAGCTTCTTCACCAGATTGGGGTGCGTACGGGACAGCGTCACGGACGGCCCGCGGACGCCCTTGACCACCCGGACGACGTACGACCGCAGCCGCGTGCCGTGGGTGTAGTCCTCACCGGGGACCTGCTCCTGCACCGGCAGGATGGCCTCCAGCCGGCCGATGTCGACCAGGACGTTCTTGGGGTCTTTGCCCTGCTGGACGACGCCGGTGACGACATCGCCCTCCCGGCCGGCGTACTCACCGAAGGTGATCTCCTCCTCGGCGTCCCGCAGCCGCTGAAGGATGACCTGCTTGGCGGTGGTCGCCGCGATCCGCCCGAAGCCGGACGGGGTGTCGTCGAACTCGCGCGGCTCGGCCCCCTCCTCCAGGTCCTCGGGGTCCTCCTTCGCCCACACCGTCACATGGCCGGTGTTGCGGTCCAGCTCCACCCGCGCCCGCCGGCGGCTGCCCTCGGTGCGGTGGTACGCGATGAGGAGGGCCGACTCGATCGCCTCGACCAGCAGGTCGAACGAGATCTCCTTCTCCCGCACCAGTCCCCGCAGGGCACTCATGTCGATATCCACGGCTACGCCTCCTCCTTGTTCTCGTCGATCTTCTCGTCGCTCTGCGCGTCGCGCTTGTCGGCCTTCTCGGGCTTGCGGCTGAACTCCAGCTCGACGCGCGCTTTGGCGATCTCGTCGAAGGAGACGCGGCGGGCGGTGGGCTTGCGGCCCTTCACACCCGGCACTTCAAGATCCAGACCGTCGTCGTCGACGGCGGTGATCCGGGCCACCAGCTCCCCGGCCCCTGCTGCGTCGGTCAGTTGGGCCTTGATGAGGCGGCCGACGGCGCGGCGGTAGTGCCGCAGCTCGGTCAGCGGCCGGTCGGCGCCCGGTGACGTCACTTCGAGGGTGTAGGGCGCGCCGCCCATCACCTCGGTGTCGTCCAGGACCTGGGAGGCCTCGCGGCTCAGCTCGGCGCACTCGTCCAGCTGGACGCCCGCATCGGAATCGACCACGATCCTCAGCACCCGCCGCTTGCCTGCCGGTGTCACCTCGATCTCTTCCAGATCCAGGTCTCGGGCGGCGACGAGCGGTTCAAGCAGTCCGCGCAGCCTCTCGCTCTGGGTGGTGCTCATCCGGGTGACTCCTCGGCCGCGTGTGCTGTTGTGGGTGGGTCGCGTGTCGGGTCAAAGCCTATCGGTTCCGGCGGGGTACTGACGATTCGGTGGGTGGTCACGGATACTCTCGCCTGCGGCGATCACAACGAAAGACCCCGGGAAGTGCAACGTGCCGAAAGCCGCGCTCACGCGCAGAAGGACCCTGCTGGCCGGTGCCGCCCTGGGGGGCGCGGCGCTGCTCGCCGGCTGCTCCGAGGACGGCGGCCCCGACCAGGCCGAACACTCCTCCGCCGCCGAACGGCTGCGCGAGCGCTCCGCCCGCGACAGCACGACCCTGCTGGCGCGCTACGACGCGACGCTGGCCGCCCACCCCGCCCTGGAGGAGCGGCTGCGCCCGCTGCGCTCCGAAGTGGCCCGGCACGCCCAGGCGTTCACCGACCGCCGCGCCGCCCCCTCCCCCAGCAGCACCGCCAAGAGCCGGACGCACAAGGCCGCCGCGCCCCCGGTGCCCGAGGACGAGCAGGCCGCCCGCGGCGCACTGGCCGAAGCGGAGCGCAAGCTCGCCGACACCCGGACCCAGGAGCTGCTGGCCGCGCCCCCCGAGCTGGCCCGGCTGCTCGCCTCGGTGGCCGCGTCCGGCGCGGCGCATGCGTACCTGCTCGCGGAGCCGGCCCGATGACCGGACACGGCAGGGCGGCACGGACGGCAAGGACCAGCAAAGGGGCCCAGGGATGAGCGCGAAGACGGCACGCGAGGCGAAGCGGCACCGCGACGACGACGGCGACCGGGACGAGCTGACAGCGGTACAGGCGGCCCTGGCCGCCGAGCACGCCACGGTGTACGGCTACGGTGTGGTCGGCGGCCGGATCTCCGCCGACCGGCGCAAGGAGGCGCTGGCGGCCTACGACGCCCATCGCGCGCGCCGCGATGCGCTGCGCCGCGAGGTGCGCGACCTGGGCGGCACCCCGGAGGCCGCGGCCGCCGCCTACGAGCTGCCGTTCCCGGTACCGGACGCGGCCGCCGCGACCCGCCTGGCGGCGGAGCTGGAGGACCGGCTGGCCGCCGTCTACGCGGACCTCGTCCGGGCCGGCGGCCGGACCAGGCGGCGGGAGGCGGCGGCCGCGCTGCGCGAGGCGGCGGTGCGGGCGGTGCGCTGGCGCGGCAGCGGCGTAGCCTTCCCTGGGCTCGTGGAGCGGGCCGCGGCCGCCGCTCCGTCCGGCTCCGCGAGCGCGTCCGCGGGCGCGCTCTGAACGACCGGCAGGCCTCCGCCCCAGGATGACGTGCCGGGCATGTGCGGAATTCCGCGGTGCCCGGCTTGAAGGGACAGCTCGAGCATGGCAACGGCACCCATCGAACCGCCACAGCGGTTGGTGAGTTCGCTGAGCGGCGATCCGGACAGCACCGTACGGGAGTGGCTGCACACGCTTCCGACGCTGGTTCAGCAGCGCCTGGAGGCCTGGGAGCTGACGCTGGAGCGGGTGCTCGCCCCCGGGGGCCGCAGCAGCCTGCTGGCGCTCGTACGGCAGCCGGACGGCACCCCCGCGGCGCTGAAGCTGCCTATGCCCGGCCGGCGGTCCGCGCGCGAGGCGGCCGCGCTGGGGATCTGGGACGGCTGGGGCGCGGTGCGGCTGCTGCGCTCCGACGACACCAGCGGCGCACTGCTGCTGGAGCGGCTTCAGAGCGCGGTCTCGCTGCGCTCGCTGCCGGAGGCCAAGGCGCTGCTGGAGGCGGCCGGCACGGTGCGCCGGCTGTGGGTGCCGCCGGGCGAGGGGCACCCCTTCGAGACCCTGGCCGGCCGTGCGGAGGAGGCGGCCGAAGCGCTGCGTACGGCCGGGGCGCACACCCCGGCCGCCGGGCCCCTGGTGGACGAGGCGCTGGAGCTGCGGCGCGCCCTGCCGGCCGGGTCCGGGGACGAGTTCCTGCTGCACGGCGCGTTCCGGCAGGGCAAGGTGCTGGCCGGCGAGCGGGCGCCGTGGCTGGCGATCGGCCCGTCGCCGGTGGTCGGCGAGCGCGCGTACGACCTGGCGGCGCTGGTGCTGGACCGCTTCGAGGACCTGATGGCCGGCTCCGGTGCAGCCGCCGCGGCCCGCCGCCGGGTCGCCAAGCTCGCCGACTCCCTGGACGTGGACCGGGACCGGCTGCGCGGCTGGGCGCTCTACCGGGCGGTGGCCGCGGGCGTGCGCGAGGTGGCCGGGGGCGACCGCCGGCGCGGCGAACTGCTGCTGGAGTTCGCGGCCTGGCTGTAGCGCGGACGCGAACGGGCCGGCCCGGGGCGCTCTTCCCCGGGCCGGCCCGTTCGCCTTGCCGTTACGCGCTGAGCCGGGCGACGGCCTCCTCGACCGTCAGCTCCTCACGCTCGCCGGTGCGCCGGTCCTTGACCTCGACGACGCCCTCGGCGGCGCGCCGCCCGGCGACCACGATGGTGGGCACGCCCAGCAGCTCGGCGTCGGTGAACTTCACACCGGGCGAGACACCGGCCCGGTCGTCGACCAGCACCCGCAGGCCCGCGGCGCCGAGCCGGTCGCCGATCTCCAGCGCGAGTTCGGTCTGGGTGGCCTTGCCGGCCGCGACGACATGGACGTCGGCCGGTGCGACCTCGCGCGGCCAGCACAGCCCCTTCTCGTCGTGGGTCTGCTCGGCGAGCGCGGCCACCGCACGGGAGACACCGATGCCGTACGAACCCATCGTCACCCGGGCCGGCTTGCCGTTCTGGCCCAGGACGTCGAGCTCGAAGGCGTCCGCGTACTTGCGGCCGAGCTGGAAGATGTGGCCGATCTCGATGGCGCGGTCGATACGCAGGCCGGTGCCGCACTTCGGGCAGGGGTCGCCGGGCTCGACGACGACCACGTCGAGGTACTCGTCGACCTCGAAGTCACGGCCGGCGACCACGTTGCGGGCGTGCTTGCCGTCCTTGTTGGCGCCGGTGACCCAGGCCGTGCCGGGGGCGACCCGGGGGTCGGCGAGGTACTTGAACGCCTTGCCTGCCAGGCCCTGCGGGCCGACGTAGCCGCGGACCAGTTCGGGGTGGGCCACGAAGTCCTCGGCGGTGACGAGTTCGACGGTGGCCGGCGCGAGGTGCTCGCCGAGCTTGCCCATGTCCACCTCGCGGTCACCGGGCACGCCCACCGCGACGATCTCGCCGTCGACCTTGACCAGGAGGTTCTTCAGCGTCGCGGAGGCCGGTACGTCCAGGAACTCGGCCAGCGTCTCGATGGTCGGGGTGTCGGGGGTGTCCAACTCCTCGACGGGGCCGTGCCCGGAGCCGTCGACCGGTTCGACCTTGACCGTCACGGCCTCGGTGTTGGCGGCGTAGTCGCAGTTCGGGCAGTCGACGAAGGTGTCCTCACCGGCCGCGGCGGGCGCCAGGAACTCCTCGGAGGCGGAGCCGCCCATCGCGCCGGAGACGGCGGAGACGATGCGGTAGTCCAGGCCCAGCCGCTCGAAGATCTTCTGGTAGGCCCCGCGGTGCAGCGCGTAGGACTGCGCCAGACCCTCGTCGGTGGTGTCGAAGCTGTACGAGTCCTTCATGTGGAACTCGCGGCCGCGCAGCACACCGGAGCGGGGGCGGGCCTCGTCGCGGTACTTGATCTGGATCTGGTAGAGGATCACCGGCAGGTCCTTGTAGGACGTGCACTGGTCCTTGACCGTGAGGGTGAAGATCTCCTCGTGAGTGGGGCCGAGGAGGTAGTCGGCGCCCTTGCGGTCCTTGAGGCGGAAGAGCAGGTCGCCGTACTCCTCCCAGCGGCCGCTGGTCTCGTAGGGCTCCTTGGGCAGGAGGGCCGGCAGCAGGACTTCCTGGCCGCCGATCGCGTCCATCTCCTCGCGGACGACGCGGGAGACGTTCTCCAGGACCTTCATGCCCAGCGGCAGCCACGTCCAGATGCCGGCGGAGGAACGGCGGACGTACCCGGCGCGGACGAGCAGCTTGTGGCTGGCGGTCTCGGCGTCGGCCGGGTCGTCGCGCAGTGTCTTGATCATCAAGCGGGACATGCGCTGGACCTGTGCGGCGTTGGCCATGGGAGATTCTCCTGCGTAAGAAAGGTGACTCCCTGGAGGTTAGCCGGAGGGGGATGTCCCGCGGAAATGGGATGCCGCTGCGCTTGGGCTTGCTTCCCACGTTTTCGGCTGTCCCGCCGTGGTGGTTTCGCGTCGTTGCGCCGCTCCGCTGCGCTTTGCCTTGGCCCACGTTGTCGGCTGCGGCGCCGTGCGTGTTCTCGCCGTTGCGCCTGCGGCGGGCGGTTGTGTGGTGGGTGCGGTGACGGGCCTCCGGGGCCTTGTTTGTGGACTGCTTCGCTTTACGTCCACAAACAAGGCCCCTCCGGCCCGTCCCCTCCCGTGGTGGGAAGGGAAAAGGCCGGTGGGGGCGGGGGTGAGTGGTCCCCTGGGGTCTGTGGCGCGGTCAGCGGCGCTTCAGGGGGAGCTGGGCTCCCATTACCGCGTACGGCGTCGGGGCGCTGGGGAAGAGCACCCGGCGGGCGATGTCCTCGTAGCCGAGGGAGCGGTACAGCTTGCGGGCGGGGCTTTCGACGTCGATGGCCGACAGGATGGAGCGCGGCTGGCTCGCCTCGTCGGTGATCCGGGTGATCAGTTCGCGTCCGATGCCGTGCCCCTGGTAGGCGGGGTGGACATGCAGCTCGGTGATCGTGAAGGAGTCGTCGAGCCAGTGGTCGAGGCCTTCCCTGCGCAGATACGGCTCGACGACGGTGGACCACCAGTGGGCGCGGTCGTTGGGCATCCCGTAGACGAAGCCCACGAGCCGGCCGGCGGGAGTGGTGGCGCCGAGGGCGCGGGCGCCGGTGCAGCCGAGGTGGCGCAGCACGATGTGGCGGCGGACGGCGATCTCCTCGTCGCTCAGTCCGAAGGCGAGCGCCTGGACGGCGAGCGCGTCATCCACGCGGGCAGCGAGATCGAGGGGGCCGACCGCGACGTCATCCATGGTCGGAGCGTACAAGGCCGCGGGCCGGAACAGTACGTTCCCGGCAGGTCAGAACAGCACGCTCATGAAGGCGCCGACTTCCTCGAAGCCCACCCTGCGGTAGGACGCGCGGGCGGCGGTGTTGAAGTCGTTGACGTAGAGGCTGACGACCGGGGCGACATCGCTGAGCGCATAGCGCAGCACCGCTGCCATACCGGTCTCCGACAGGCCCTTGCCGCGGTAGGCGGGGTCGACCCAGACGCCCTGGATCTGGCAGGCGCGCGGGGTGGCGGCGCCGATCTCGGCCTTGAAGATGACCTTGCCGTTCTCGACGCGGGCGAAGGAGCGGCCGGCGCCGACGAGTTCGGCGACCCGGGCCTGGTAGAGCAGCCCGCCGTCGCCGGCCATCGGGGAGATGCCGACCTCTTCGGTGAACATGGCCACGCACGCCGGCATGATCAGGTCCATCTCGTTCTTGCGGATCCGCCGGACGTACGGGTCGGGCGCGATCTCGGCGGACGGCGAGCTGGTGACCATCAGGGGCTGGTGGGCGCGGATCTCGCGGGCCGGGCCCCAGTGGGGCTCCAGGAGGGACCACAGTTCGGCGGTGGGTCCCGCGGGGCCGACGATGGAGGAGCAGCGGCGGCCCTGCCGGCGGGCGCGCTCGGCGAAGCCGTGGACGGCCTCGGAGGTGGCGCAGACGGGGACGAGGTTGGCGCCGGCGTAGCAGAGCGATTCCAGGCGGCCGCCGGCGTACCAGCCCCACATCTCGCCGCCCAGCCGCCAGGGGTCGAGCCCGGCGACCTGCACGCGGGCGGTGACGAAGGCATTGGTGACCGGATCGCGGTCGAGCACCGCGAGTGCGTCATCGAGCTCCCCGGGCTCGAGGACCTTGATGGCAGGGGTCGTCAGCACGTCTCGGAATGCCTCACCGTTACGGGCCTGGGAGGCCAGGCGGGAGCAGGTCTTGGCACTTTACCTCCACCTGCGCGGGAGTACCCGGCCCGCGTCGGGAGGGACCACACCGGGCAGCCGTGAGCCCCGCGGCCCGGGTGGGCGGCGGGGCTCACACGTGGCTGTGGCGGCGGGTCAGCCGGCGGCGGTGACGACCGGTTCGCCGGAGGCGACGCCGTCCTTCTCCATCTGCTCGGCGATCTTCATGGCCTCTTCGATGAGGGTCTCGACGATCTTCGACTCGGGGACGGTCTTGATGACCTCGCCCTTGACGAAGATCTGGCCCTTGCCGTTGCCGGAGGCGACACCGAGGTCGGCCTCGCGGGCCTCGCCGGGGCCGTTGACGACACAGCCCATGACGGCGACGCGGAGCGGCACCTCCATGCCCTCCAGGCCCGCGGTGACCTCGTCGGCGAGCTTGTAGACGTCGACCTGGGCGCGGCCGCAGGACGGGCAGGAGACGATCTCCAGCCGGCGCTGGCGGAGGTTGAGCGACTCCAGGATGGAGATGCCGACCTTGACCTCTTCGGCGGGCGGCGCGGAGAGGGAGACGCGGATGGTGTCGCCGATGCCCTCGGAGAGCAGGGCACCGAAGGCGACCGCCGACTTGATGGTGCCCTGGAAGGCGGGGCCGGCCTCGGTGACGCCGAGGTGGAGCGGGTAGTCGCACTGGGCGGCAAGCTGGCGGTAGGCGTTGACCATCACGACCGGGTCGTTGTGCTTGACCGAGATCTTGATGTCGCGGAAGCCGTGCTCCTCGAAGAGGGACGCCTCCCACAGCGCGGATTCGACCAGTGCCTCGGGGGTGGCCTTGCCGTACTTCTGGAGCAGCCGGCGGTCCAGGGAGCCGGCGTTGACGCCGATCCGGATCGGGGTGCTGGCGTCGCCGGCCGCCTTGGCGATCTCCTTGACCTTGTCGTCGAACTGCTTGATGTTGCCGGGGTTCACCCGGACCGCGGCGCAGCCGGCGTCGATGGCGGCGAAGACGTACTTCGGCTGGAAATGGATGTCCGCGATGACTGGAATCTGCGACTTCCGGGCGATCACGGGAAGCGCATCGGCGTCGTCCTGGGTCGGGCAGGCGACCCGGACGATCTGGCAGCCGGAGGCCGTCAGCTCGGCGATCTGCTGAAGCGTCGCCCCGATGTCGGACGTACGTGTGGTCGTCATCGACTGCACCGAGACCGGTGCGTCTCCGCCCACGGCGACCGGACCGACGTGGATCTTGCGGCTGACCCGTCGGTCGGCAAGCTTGGTCGGTACGTCCGGCATTCCCAGTGAAATGGCAGTCATCTGGCGAGCAACCCCAAGGTATGTATCAAGGTCCCGAATCGGCGGGCTCCGGCTTCCGAGGTTACGGCACAGGGGTTGCAGGAGGCACATCGCTCCCCCGTGGCCCCTCGAAAGGAGAAGGCCGGACACCTCCAAACGCCACGGAGGTGCCCGGCCGCCGTAAACCCGCGTTTTTCGGTCGGCGCTGTCAGGTCAGTTTCACCGGGTTCACCACGTCGGCGACGAGCACCAGCAGGGTGAAGCAGATGAAGATCCCGGCGACCACATAGGCGACCGGCATCAGCTTGGCCACGTCGAAGGGGCCGGGGTCCGGCCGCCGGACGATCTTGGCGAAGGCGCGGCGGATCGACTCCCACACGGCGCCGGCGATGTGCCCGCCGTCCAGCGGCAGCAGCGGCAGCATGTTGAACAGGAACAGCGAGAGGTTGAAGCCGGCGACCAGGAAGAGCATGGTCGCCACCCGCTGCTCCGGCGGGATGTGCAGCGAGAAGACCTCGCCGCCGACCCGGGCCGCGCCGACCACGCCCATCGGGGAGTCCTGCTTGCGCTCGCCGCCGTTGAAGGCCGCGTCCCACAGGTCCGGGACCTTGGCGGGCAGGTTGACCAGCGAGGACACGCCCTGCTCGACCATGTTGCCCATCCGGTCCACGGACTGGCCGAAGCTCTGCTTGACGACGCCGCTGGCCGGCGTGAAGCCGAGGAAGCCGGCCTTGACGAACTGCCCGGGGACATAGCCGCCGTGCCCGTCGGTCTTGGCGACCTTGTTCTCGATCAGATCGGCGTGCAGCGTGGTGCGTGCGCCGTGCCGCTCGACGACCAGGGTGGCCGCCCCGGTGGTCTCGCGGATCTGCTGCTGGAGGGTCCCCCAGTCCGGTACGGCGTGGCCGTTGAACGAGACGATCTTGTCGCCGGCCCGCAGGCCCGCGGCCTTGGCCGGGGAGTCCTTGGCGCCGGCCGGGCACTTGTCGGTCTTGGCGGCGGCCGAGATCACACAGTCCGAGACGGAGCCGACCTGGGTGGTCTGGGTGCTGATGCCGAAGCCCATCAGCACGCTCATGAAGATCACGACCGCCAGGATCAGATTCATGAACGGCCCGGCGAACATCACGATGATGCGTTTCCAGGGCTTACGGGTGTAGAAGAGCCGCTTCTCGTCACCGGGCTGTAGCTCCTCGAAGGCCGCCGAGCGGGCGTCCTCGATCATCCCGCGGAACGGCGAGGTGGAGCGGGCCTGCAACTTTCCGTCGTCCCCGGGCGGGAACATCCCGATCATGCGGATGTAGCCGCCGAGCGGAATGGCCTTGATGCCGTACTCGGTGTCGCCCTTCTTACGGGAGAAGAGCGTCGGCCCGAAGCCCACCATGTACTGCGGCACGCGGATACCGAACATCTTGGCCGTCGAGAGATGGCCGAGCTCGTGCCAGGCGATGGAGAACAGCAGGCCGACGACGAAGACGACTATGCCGAGGATGGTCATCCAGGTCGTCATGCGCGAGCCTCCGAAGGTGTCCGTGCCGCACGGGCGGCCAGTTCGCGGGCGCGGGCGCGCGCCCAGGTTTCCGCCTCCAGGACGTCCGCGACGGTGAGGGAGGTTCCCTGCGAGGGCGTTCCGTGTTCGGCGACCACATCGGCGACGGTATCCACAATCCCTGTGAACGGCAGCCCGCCCTTGAGGAATGCCTCCACGCACTCCTCGTTGGCCGCGTTGAAGACCGCCGGGGCGGTGCCGCCCAGGTCACCCACGTGGCAGGCGAGCGGGACGGACGGGAAGGCCGACGCGTCGAGCGGGAAGAACTCCCAGGTCTGGGCCTTGGTCCAGTCCACGCCCGGTGCGGCGTCCGGGACCCGCTCGGGCCAGCCCATGCCCAGCGCGATCGGCATCCGCATGTCGGGCGGGCTGGCCTGGGCGAGCGTGGAGCCGTCGGTGAACTCCACCATCGAGTGGATGTAGGACTGCGGGTGGACGACGACCTCGATGCGGTCGAACGGCACATCGAAGAGCAGATGCGCCTCGATCACCTCCAGGCCCTTGTTGACCAAGGTCGCCGAGTTGATGGTGACGACCGGGCCCATGGACCAGGTGGGGTGGGCCAGTGCCTGCTCGGGCGTGACATCGGCCAGCTGCTGCTTCGTACGGCCGCGGAACGGGCCGCCGGAGGCGGTGACCACGAGCTTGCGGACCTCGGCGCGCTCGCCGCCGGCCAGCGCCTGGAAGAGCGCGGAGTGTTCGGAGTCGACCGGGACGATCTGACCGGGCTTGGCGAGCGCCTTGACCAGCGGACCGCCGACGATCAGCGATTCCTTGTTGGCGAGGGCCAGCACCCGGCCCGCCTTCAGGGCGGCCAGGGTGGGGGCGAGGCCGATGGAACCGGTGATGCCGTTGAGGACGGTGTGGCACTCGGAGGCGGCCAGCTCGGTGGCCGCGTCGGGGCCGGCCAGGATCTCGGGCAGCGGCTCGCCCGCGCCGTACCGCTCG
This sequence comes from Streptomyces sp. NPDC034111, assembly GCF_055575375.1. Taxonomy (NCBI): domain Bacteria; kingdom Bacillati; phylum Actinomycetota; class Actinomycetes; order Kitasatosporales; family Streptomycetaceae; genus Streptomyces; species Streptomyces sp. NPDC034111. Next base: position 65,281 of record NZ_JBVIST010000017.1, read on the forward strand.
GCCAGCGCGGCGCGCAGCGCCGGCACCGCGTCCTCGCGCGCCACCGCGACGGTGGCCACTCCCAGCTGGTGCGCCTGCTCGGCGAGCAGCCCGGTCCGGCCGCCGGCCGCGGAGAGCGCAGTGACCCGGAAGCGGTCGGGGTTGCGCAGCACGATGTCGATCGCCTGGGTGCCGATCGAGCCGGTGGAGCCGAGGATCACGACACGGCGCGGGCCGTCGGGGTTGCCGGAGGCCGGCTCGAAGCGCAGGTGCGGATGGGCGAGGGAGTCCGTCATGGGGTCCATTGTGGCCGGTCGCCGGGGTGGCGTGGACACGGAGGGCGCGCCCGGGGCCCGTCCGGCGGATCTTCACCGGACGGGCCCCGGGCGTACGGTCGCGGCGGGCTCAGTGGATCGGGCGGTGGACGTTGTCCTTGCGGCTGGGGCCCGGGGTGGCGTCGGCGATCCAGGGGCCGTCGCCGCTGGGGTCGACGACGCCCTCCTCCAGCCAGGCGTAGCTGCCGCCGAGGACGCCGGAGACGACCTTGCGGTCGAGCTCGTCGGTGTTGGTCCACAGCCGGCCGAACAGCTCCTCGATGCGGATCCGGGCCTGCCGGCAGAACACATCGGCCAGCTGCTGCGCCTCGCGGCCGTGCTCGCCGGTCTCGCGCAGGTACTCGGCCCGTACGCAGGCGGCGCTCATCGCAAAGAGCTCGGCGCCGATGTCGACGATCCGGCCGAGGAAGCCCTGTTTGGTCTCCATCCGGCCCTGCCAGCGGGACATCGCGTAGAACGTGGAGCGGGCGAGCTTGCGCGAGGTCCGCTCGACATACCGCAGCTGGCCGGCCAGCAGGCCGAACTCCTGATAGGTACGCGGGAGTTGGCCGGGTCCGGCGACGAGCTTGGGCAGCCAGCGGGCGTAGAAGCCGCCGGCCCTGGCCGCCGCCCTGCCCTTGTCGGCGAGGGTCTTGTCGGGGTCGATGAGGTCGCCGGCGACGGACAGATGGGCGTCCACCGCCTCGCGGGCGATCAGCAGATGCATGATCTCCGTCGACCCCTCGAAGATCCGGTTGATGCGCATATCGCGCAGCATCTGCTCGGCGGGTACGGCACGTTCGCCGCGGGCGGCGAGCGAGGGGGCGGTCTCGAAGCCGCGGCCGCCGCGGATCTGGACGAGTTCGTCGGCCATCAGCCAGCCCATCTCGGAGCCGTAGAGCTTGGCGAGGGCGGCCTCGATACGGATGTCGTTGCGGTTCTCGTCGGCCATCTGGGAGGAGAGGTCGACGACCGCTTCGAGGGCGAAGGTGGTGGCGGCGATGAAGGAGATCTTGGCGCCGACGGCCTCGTGCTTGGCGATCGGCCGGCCCCACTGCTCACGGGCCGCCGACCACTCCCGGGCGACCTTCAGGCACCACTTGCCGGAGCCGACGCACATCGCGGGCAGCGAGAGCCGTCCGGTGTTGAGCGTGGTCAGGGCGATCTTCAGGCCGGCGCCCTCGGGGCCGATGCGGTTGGCGGCCGGGACCCGTACCTGGTGGAAGCGGGTGACGCCGTTCTCCAGGCCGCGCAGGCCCATGAAGGCGTTGCGGTTCTCGACCGTGATGCCGGGCGAGTTCGCCTCTACGACGAAGGCGGTGATGCCGCCCTTGTGTCCCTCGGAGGCGGGCACCCGTGCCATCACCACCAGCAGGTCGGCGACCACACCGTTGGTGGTCCACAGCTTCACCCCGTCGAGGATGTAGTCCTCGCCGTCCGGGACGGCCGTGGTCGCCAGCCGGGCCGGGTCGGAGCCGACGTCGGGCTCGGTCAGCAGGAACGCCGAGATGTCCGTACGGGCCAGCCGCGGCAGGAAGGTCTCCTTCTGCTGCTGGGTGCCGAACAGCTTCAGCGGCTGCGGTACGCCGATCGACTGATGCGCGGAGAGCAGCGCGCCGATGGCCGGGCTGGCGGTGCCGACCAGCGACAGCGCCCGGTTGTAGTAGACCTGGGTGAGCCCGAGACCGCCGTACTTCGGGTCGATCTTCATCCCGAGGGCGCCGAGCTCCTTGAGCCCGTTGACCGTCTCGTCCGGAATCTTCCCCTCGCGCTCGATCCGGGCGCTGTCGACCTTGGTCTCGCAGAATTCCCGCAGTGTGGCGAGGAACTTCTCGCCCCGGCGCACATCGTCGACCGCGGGGGTCGGGTGCGGATGGATGAGGTCGAGCCGGAAGCGCCCCAGGAACAGTTCCTTGGCGAAGCTGGGCTTGCGCCAGTCCTGCTCACGGGCCGCCTCGGCGACCTGGCGTGCTTCGCGCTCGGAAACGTTGCGGATGGATGGAGCGGTCATCAGGAGCTCACCTCGCCGCGGAATCGGGAGTTCTGCGCCGGCGGGCCGGACGGGCCGCTGGAACAGCGCTACTTGTGAGAGTTACCCGATCCGCGCGGGTTGCACCACTGGAGGTACCGGGAGAACAGGTCCCGAGCGATGCCTCCTGGCCATGCGGGACACAGCCGTCGGGGCGGCCTCCGGTCGCCCCGGCGCTCTCCGCCCTTCGGGGGGTGCCGCATACCGCGCCGGCAGTACTCCCGACCGCGTCTCCCCCTTGAGGCAGGCCCCCGGCTCCGCCTCCGACAGGAGGCATCGGCCGCGGCCGCGCCGTACGGTCAAGATCCGGCGTGGGGGGGGGCTGCGCTGCCGGCGGGGGGAGAACGGGGGGGCGCGGCGCGCTCCGGAAACAGGGTGCCGGAGCGCGCCGCGTCAGGGGCCGGCGCCGGGGGGTGCGCCGGCCGGGGCCCGGACGGTGATACGGCCCAAGGGACGGCCGTCGCTGTCCACCGGTCCGGGCCGCGCCGGGGGATATCCGCTCGAGGGCGGGTTACAGCGCCAGCCCGGTGAGGACCAGCACCCGCTCGTAGGTGTAGTCCTCCATCGCGAAGCGCACACCCTCGCGGCCCACACCGGACTGCTTGACGCCGCCGTACGGCATCTGGTCGGCGCGGTAGGACGGCACGTCGCCGATGACCACGCCGCCGACCTCCAGCGCGCGGTGGGCACGGAAGGCGGTCTGCGTGTCGTGCGTGAACACCCCCGCCTGGAGGCCGAACTTGGAGTCGTTGACGGCTGCGAACGCCTCGTCCTCCCCGTCGACCTTCTTGAGGGTGAGCACCGGGCCGAAGACCTCCTCGCAGGCGAGGGTGGCGTCGGCGGGCACGTCCTCCAGGACGGTCGGCGCGTAGGAGGCACCGTCGCGCTTGCCGCCGGCGAGGAGCTTCGCACCCCGCTCCACGGCCTCGTCCACCCAGGCCTCGACGCGCTTGGCCGCGTCCTCGTTCACCAGCGGGCCGACCTCGGTCGCATCGTCCGACGGATCGCCGGTGACCTGCGCCTCGACGGCCGCCACGATCTTCGGCACCAGCCGGTCGTACACGGAGGCGTCCGCGATGACCCGCTGCACCGAGATGCAGGACTGGCCGCCCTGGTAGTTGGAGAAGATCGCGATGCGCTGCGCCGCCCGGTCCAGGTCCGCCTCGGAGGACCAGTCGGGCAGTACGACGGCCGCGCCGTTGCCGCCGAGCTCCAGGGTGCAGTGCTTGCGCGGCACCGAGTCGAGGATGGCGTAGCCGACCTTCTCGGAGCCGGTGAAGGAGACGACCGGCAGCCGCTCGTCCTGGACCAGCGCCGGCATCCGGTCGTTGGGCACCGGGAGGATCGACCAGGAACCGGCCGGCAGGTCGGTCTCGGCCAGCAGCTCGCCGATGATCAGGCCGGAGAGCGGGGTGGCCGGCGCGGGCTTGAGGATGATCGGGGCGCCGGCGGCGATGGCCGGGGCGACCTTGTGGGCGCAGAGGTTCAGCGGGAAGTTGAACGGCGCGATGCCCAGGACCGTGCCGCGCGGGAAGCGGCGGGTCAGCGCGAGCCGGCCGGCGCCACCCGCGTCGGTGTCCAGCCGCTGTGCCTCGCCACCGTTGAAGCGGCGGGCCTCCTCAGCGGCGAAGCGGAACACGGAGATGGCCCGGCCGACCTCACCGCGCGCCCACTTGACCGGCTTGCCGTTCTCCGCGGAGATCAGCTGCGCGATCTCCTCCGTACGCTCCACCAGCCGGCGCTGCACATGGTCCAGCGCGGCGGCCCGCACATGCGCGGGGGTCGCCGCGAACTCCGCCTGGACGGCGACGGAGGCGGCGATCGCCTCCTCGACCTGGGCCTCGGTGGGAACGCTCACCGTGCCGACGAGGCGTCCGTCCCAGGGGGAGGTGACATCGAAGGTGGCGTCGCCGGTGGCCTTGCGGCCGGCGAGCCAGAAGGCGGTGGGGGCTGCATCAGTGTGGATCGGCACAGTGGAACCCGGCCCTTCAGAAGTGGTGGGTGGTGCGCAAGGCTCAGGGAGCGGCTCTGCGATGTGGACTCTGCCCCCACGGTAGGGGTGCGGCGGCGCCAAGGCGTTTGTCCGAAGCGTAGTAATGCGGGGGCGGGCCTCTCCGTGGTGGAGGGGGCACTCGGGGCGGGGGCAACGCCCGGCCAGGGCAGACGTCACCGGGGCCCGGGCACAGCCACGCCCAGGCCTGGTTCAGTCGGCCAGGCGTTCACTCACGGGACCGCCACGTCCGGCGTCACGCGGCGTCACTCCCCCTGCGGCGCCGACGTCGCCTTCAACGCCAGCCACAGCTCCATCCGCACATCCGCATCGTCCAGCGAGCGGCCCAGGATCTCCTCCACCCGCCGCATCCGGTAGCGCAGTGTGTGCCGGTGTACGCCCAGGTCGGCGGCGGCCGCGTCCCACTGGCCGTGCCGGGCGAGCCAGGCGCGCAGCGACGCCACCAGATCGCCGCGGCCGTGCGCATCGTGCTCGCGCAGAGCCCGCAGCAGCCCGTCCGCGAAGGCCCGTACCGCCTCATCGGCGAGCAGCGGCAGCACCGACCCCGCCGCCACGTCCTCGTGCTCGACCAGCGCCCGTCCGCGCCGGCGGGCCACCGACAGCGCCTGCTCGGCCTGCCGGTAGGCGTTGGCGGCCGCTATCGGCCCGGTCGGCGCCGACAGCCCGACCGCCACGGTGGCGCCGCCGTGCGCCGCCCCGTCCCGCCCCGACCGGCCACGCGGCCGCCCCTGCGCACCCGACCGGGCCTGGGCCTCCGCGGCGTACGCGGCACAGGCGTCCGCGGCCGCGCCGCCGTCCGCGACCAGCACGATCAGCCGCCCGCCGTCCGGGACCGCGAGCACCGCCTCACCGGTCCGCGCGGCCGCCGAATCCATCGCGTCGGCGAGCTCCTCCAGCACCCCGGCGGGCCCGGTGCCGACGCCCGAGGACGCGGCCCCGCCGCTCGACGCCTGCTCCTCGGCCGGCACCGGCTCGGCGACCACCATCCGGAACGGTGCGTCCAGCAGCCCCCCGTAGAGACGTCCGGCCACCGCCCGCGCATGGTCCGGCTCCCCCGCGAGCAGCATCTTCAGCACGGCCGCGCCCAGCCGCTGCTCGGCGTCCTGGAGCGCCCGGGACCGCTCGGTGGTCAGCGTGAGCAGCGCGACCGCGGAGTGCACCGCGTACCGCTCGGCCGTACCGAGCCGGGCGCCCGTCCCGACGGCCAGCACACCGCGCGCCCTGCGCCCCGTACCCAGCGACTGAAGCTCGACCCGGTCGTCCCCCTCCGCATCGCTGACGACCGAGCTTGCGGGCGCGGGCCGCTCCCGCAGCCGCCCCACGTCCTCCGCAAGCCGGGCCGCCCGCCGCGCCGCCCAGTCGGGAGCGGCGGCCACCACCGCCCCCGACGCGTCGTAGAGCGCCGCCCAGCCGTCCAGATGCGCCGCGAGCCGGGCCAACAGCTCCGCCGGCCCCTCCGCACTCAGCGCCGCCCGGGTCAGCTCCCGCTGCGCCTCGAAGCCCGCGGTCACCGCGCGGTACTGATCGGCGGCCACCGCGGCCGAAACGGCCTTGCTGATCGCGATGAACGGCGTCCTGCGCGGCACCCCGAGCAGCGGCAGCCCCTCCGCCCGCGCCGCCTCGACCAGCGCCCGCGGTACGTCCTCGTAATTCACCCCGACCGCGAACCCCAGCCCGACCACGCCGGCCTCCGCGATCCGCCGCACATACCGGCGGGTCGCCTCCGGATCCTCCGCGTCCAGCTTGAGCGCGGTGATCAGCAGCAGCTCACCGCCCTCCATGTACGGCACCGGATCGATCAGCTCACTGGCATGCGCCCAGCGCACCGGAACGTCCAGCCGCTCCTCGCCCGCGAGCACACTCAGCTTGAGCGCGGTGTGGTTGACCAGAGAAGCGAGGGTGTGCGGCATGAGACCTTCGATGGCTTTGAAGACTCCGACGACTCGACGCCTTCGACGACTGCGGTCGACAACCGGGCGCCGACCGATACTTTGCGCCGCCCCGTATGAACGGCCCATGTCGATTCTGCCTCAGCGGAGGAATCCGAGGGAGCCCCACTCCCGTGGCTACGCCGGTATGCCGCTACACCGGTCAGGACCGCAGGTCGACGAGTACGGGCGGCGCCGACTCCCCGGTCACGGAGGTCACGGACACCACCGCATGACCGGGCGGCAACGCATTGGCGAGGTCGGAGGCCGACCAGCGCTCCCGCTCCACGGTGCGCACGGTGACGGCCTTGGCGGTCACGTTCTTCCCGGTGACCAACCGCCGGATGGAGTGCAGGACCTTGGTGAACGGCTCGTCGGAGACGATCTGCCGGTCGGTGACATCGCGTGTCTCCACCCAGGCCTTGCCCCACACCTCGGCGAACCGCGCCCCGTCCCAGGTCGTCACGCCCGCGAACGCCATCCGGCAGCCGACCGCCCCGAGCAGCGCACCCCGCAGCGACTCAGGTACGTCGTCCAGCCCCCGTAGGGTCAGCACGGCCCCCGCATTCGCCGTTCGCAGCCGCTGCAGTCCGCGCAGCGCCTCCTGCGTGATCACATGTGACGCGTCGTCAAGCACCAGGCAGGCGAAGACGGACCGGTCCGTCCGGGCCGCCGCGCACTCGGTGAACTGCGCGAGCACCAGCCGGGCCAGGATCCGCGAGGCGTCCGCGTGCCCGCGCTCGGGCAGGTCGATCCGCACCCGCAGAGGGTGGTCGAGGGAGCGCAGGGAGACCTGTCGCGAACGCCCGGTCGGATCGAAGAACTCCGCGAAGGCCGGCCGGTCCAGCAGCGCGATCCGGTCGGCGAGCAGCACTCCGAGGTCCCCGGGCCGCTCGGCCTGCCGCTCCCGCGCGTCCAGCTCCCGCAGCGCACCGTCCTCCTCGGCCGCCTGCAACGCGGTGCGCAGGCCCGCCATCGCTTCCCTGGATCCGTCCAGCAGCTCCCGCAACTCGGGCACCCGGGGGAACCGGCCGTACGCGGTCCGGAACGGCCCGAGCAGCTGCCCCAGCACGGTGGCCGCCCGCCGCCCGTCTCCCCCGGGCATCGCCGCGACCAGGTCACCCACCAGGGCCTCGGCCAGGATCGCGGCCGCCTCATCGGCGTCCGTCGTCCCGCCGTACAGGTCCAGGTCGCAGTCCGCGTCGCGCTGGCCGACCCTGATCACGGCGTCGAAGGCGTCATCGGGCGCGGACGCCGCCCCCGCCGTCCCGACGGACACCACGGCGGCCCGCCCGGAGAGCGCCTGGAGGCACAGGGCCTCCACCAGGGGCCGCACCAGGCGAGAGGTCTTTCCGGAGCCGGCCGGACCGAGCGCCAGCAGCGACGTGCCGAGCACGTCCGGTTCGAGCGCGAAGCCGGTGCCACGCCGGTCGTAGGGATTGCGTGTGTCTTCGGACGCGGTGCCGATCCGTACCTGGGAGGTCAGCAGGTCGTGCCGTGCGGTACGCGTCGTCAGATCCCGTGCCCCCGACGGGTGCAGGCAGGCGGCGGCTCCGGCCTTCCGAACGCTGTCGATGAACGCAGGCAGCCGGCTGGGCTGCGCGCGCACCGACTGCCAGGCACGGCTGAGCCGAGCGTGATCGACGTCGTTCATGAGCCCGGACCGCGCCTCGGACGCCAGGCGGTCGGCGGCCTCAGAGGCGCCGGCCGCACGAAGATCGGCCCACTCGGCCTGATCGACCTCGAGCAGCCGGGCACCGTTCTCCGGGGCCTTTGCGGCATCGGCGGTCGCCCGGCGGCCCGAGGAAACGTAGCGGCGCCACGCTTCGGGCAGACACGCGAACCTGCCGAAGAGGGCCAGCAGCAGCCCCAGGTCGATGAGCGAATAGCTGGTGGCGTAGTAGAAGTAGGACGCCCCCTGCCCCGACACCGGCGTCATGTTCTCCAACTGCAGCATCAGGAGCGACGAATCGGTCGTCTTGTCGATGCACCACTGCCAGAGAAACCAGACGAGCACCAGAGTCACGGCGGCCCGCGCGAGCAGCTGCCCGTCGGGGAGGGAGCCCGGTTCCTTGGGCGCGAGCCAGGAAGGAAGCCGGTCCCAGACCCGGTTCGCCACTGGGGCGATGAGCCGGCGGACAAGCGTGGGCCATCGCCCCACCCTGCCGAAGAGGATGACGATCGCGCCGAGCACAAGCGCCATATAGACGAACGACGAGATGATGTTGGCGTTGCCCGTCTTCCACGAGTCGGGCAGCATCACCTCGCGCGGCCATTTCCAGTAGGGGCCGAGGTAGTCGTTCATCAGCAGCGACCAGACCAGCCAGGCGCACAGGAACGAAATCACCGCTCCGGCGATGAGCTGCGGCACCGCGATCTCTTGCGGTTCGTCCTGTGGTTTGGGTTTGTGCTCGAACGCCCACACGCCCGGCCCGGCCAGTACGCGCGGAGCGCTCAGCCAGGCCATGAAGGGGGACTGCGGAGCAGCGCCGGCCGGGCCCGCGGCAGCGGGCGTCACGCCCGCGCCGCCCGCGCCGGACGGGACGGTGAGCCGCGGTGGCGCACTGGGCCGCGGCGGGGTGTCCGGGGGTGCCGCCGGCCGCGGGACCTGGTCGGAGCGGGTGTTGCGTGCGTCGTGCGTGCCCTCGGTGTCCATCCGGTGCCCCTTGTCCCCCTTGAGCCGTGGCCTGGTGCGTTGTTGGGGCGGCTGCCGGTCGGGCGGCCGCCTTGCCATTGTCATGCCCGCGCTCGCGCCCGCCGGTGCCGGGCGCGCCGTCGCTCAATCTACTGGCCGCGGTCCGTCGCTATGTCCGGTGCGGACAACGCAACACGCGCACTTCTCCCGAACGGAACATGCCAGACCCGCCCGGCCGCCCCTAACCTGCGAGAACAAGACCTCTGTACGAGACCTGTGTACGTTCCCGTTCCACTCCAGGAGACTGCCATGACCGAACTGTCCGGAGGCCCCGGCCTCCCCCAGGAGCGTCGCGTCGTCACCGCGATCCCCGGCCCGAAGTCGCAGGAGCTGTGGGCCCGTAAGCAGGCCACCGTGGCCGGTGGTGTCGGCGCCGTGCTGCCCGTGTTCGTCAAGCGCGCGGGCGGCGGTGTCCTGGAGGACGTGGACGGCAACTCCCTGATCGACTTCGGCTCGGGCATCGCGGTGACCTCGGTCGGCAACAGCGCGGAGGCGGTCGTCCGCCGGGCCACCGCGCAGCTCGCCGACTTCACCCACACCTGTGCGATGGTCACGCCGTACGAGCCGTACATCGAGGTCTGTGAGCAGCTGGCCGAGCTGACGCCGGGCGACCACGCGAAGAAGTCGGCGCTGTTCAACTCGGGTGCGGAGGCCGTGGAGAACGCGGTCAAGATCGCGCGTGCGTACACCAAGCGGCAGGCCGTGGTCGTGTTCGACCACGGCTACCACGGCCGTACGAACCTGACGATGGCGCTGACCTCCAAGAACATGCCGTACAAGCACGGCTTCGGCCCGTTCGCGCCCGAGGTCTACCGCGTGCCGCTGGCGTACCCCTTCCGCTGGCTGACCGGCCCGGAGAACTGTGCGCAGGAGGCCGCCGACCAGGCCATCTCGCAGATCACCAAGCAGGTCGGCGCGGAGAACGTCGCGGCGATCATCATCGAGCCGCTGCTCGGTGAGGGCGGCTTCATCGAGCCGGCGAAGGGCTTCCTCCCGGCGATCGCGAACTTCGCCAAGGAGAACGGGATCGTCTTCGTCGCGGACGAGATCCAGTCCGGCTTCTGCCGTACGGGTCAGTGGTTCGCGTGTGAGGACGAGGGCATCGTGCCGGACCTGATCACGACCGCCAAGGGCATTGCCGGTGGTCTGCCGCTGGCCGCCGTGACCGGCCGTGCGGAGATCATGGACGCCGCGCACGCGGGCGGCCTGGGCGGCACCTACGGCGGTAACCCGGTGGCCTGCGCCGCGGCGCTCGGCTCGATCGAGACCATGCGCGAGCAGGACCTGAACGCCAAGGCGCGGCGGATCGGCGAGATCATGAAGGCACGCCTGACCGCGATCGCCGAGAAGTACGACATCATCGGCGAGGTCCGCGGCCGCGGCGCGATGATCGCGATCGAGCTGGTCAAGTCCGGTTCCAAGGACCCCAACCCGGAGGCGACCGGCGCGCTCGCCAAGGCCTGCCACCAGGAGGGCCTGCTGGTCCTGACGACCGGTACCTACGGCAATGTGCTGCGCTTCCTGCCGCCGCTGGTCATCGGCGAGGACCTGCTCAACGAGGGTCTGGACATCCTCGAGGCGGCGTTCGCCAAGATCTGAGTGTGCCCGGCGTACGGCCCGGGGGACGGCTGCGGTCGTTCTCCGGGCCGTACCCGTTGGCGTGCCCGTTCGCCGGCCGGTCCGGGCTCTGCGCGCGTGCCGCCGGACGCGGGTAGCTGGAGGGGCGGCGTGAAGAAGATGTGCGGGGCCAATGGCGGCCGGGTGATGCGCCTGTCGGATGCGCTCCCAGTGCCGTACGGTTTCTGCAGATGAGAGAAACACCCCGCCCGCAGGGGACTGCGGGTGACGCCCGGTCGGCGCTTCCCCGGCTCCGATCAGGCCGTGCCCTCGCGCACAAGACCGGAACCCCTGGAATGGGGGGCTCCGGGAATCCTCACCGATCGGATGTCCGCCCGCCCCATACCCCCCGGGGCGCGCGGAACACCGGTCAGCACGGCCGCCTCGGAACCACCCCCCCTGTTCCGAGGCGGCCGCCCCTTTTTCCGGTTTTCCCGGGTTCCCCTTGCTCGCCAGGCCGGCGCGGCGCCTCGCCTCTGACGGTCGGTCTCTTCAGCGCGCTGCTCTTCGCCGCGCTCACCTGGCAGGTGGCGGACCACGGCCCGTTGCGCGTCCTCGACGAACGGGTGGGCCGCGCCGTCGCCGACGGCGGACCGTCCTCCTCCGGATCCCCCGTCTCCGCCTTCGCGTCCTCGGCCTTCCCGTCCTCCGTCGCCGAGTTGTTCGCCGATCTCGGCAATACGGTCGTCGCGCTGCCGGTGCTGCTGGCGGTGATGGTGTGGGCGGGGTGGCAGGAGTGGCGTCGCAGGAGCCAGGACGTGGCGGACGGTGGCCGTGCCGGTGTGCGCTGGTGGCTGCCGTCGTGCACCGCCGGGCTCGTACTGGCCGCGGTGCCCGCGCTCGTCGTCCCTCTCAAGCTCTGGCTCGCCCGGCCGGGCCCGCCGCGGATGGCCGGCGGTCCGCACGACGGCTTCTATCCCTCGGGGCACGGCGCCACGGCGGCGGTCGCCTACGGAGTGGCCGCGCTGCTGCTGATACGGGGTCAGGAGGGCCGGCGGGCCGGCCGATGGCGGGACAGGACGAGCACGGTGGTGCTCTGTGCGGGGGTCGTTCTGCTCAACGCCGGTGTGGGTGCCGGTCTGGTCCGCCGCGGCTACCACTGGCCGCTGGACGTACTCGGCAGCTGGTGTCTGGCCGGGGTGCTGCTCGCGGTGTGGTGGGCGGTGTGCGGCCGGTGGTGTTCCAAGGGCGGGCAGCCATCGTGTTCCAAGGCCGGACAGCGGTCGCGGTCCTACGGCGGACAGCGGTCACGGCCCAACGACGGACAGCGGTTGCGGGCCAACGGCGGGCGGCGGGCCGGGGCGTAGCCGGGCGGGGTTGACCGTGGGCGCCGCGCGGCGTGGCGTATGGAAGCGCGTGGGGGCGTGCGGCCTCGATCACGCGACTGCACATGCCCCCACGCCCCAACCCTCCGTGTCAGCTGTCGGATCCCACCTCAGCTGTCGAAGCCCAGGCCCACCTTGTCCATGGCCTTCAGCCACAGATTGCGGCGCCCTCCGTGGGTGTCGGCGCGGGTCATCGACCACTGGGTGATGCCGATGCCCGCCCAGCGCAGCGGCTCGGGCGGGAAGGGCAGTGGCTTGCGGCGCACCATTTCCAGTTCGGTGCGCTCGGTGCGTTCGCCCGCGAGCAGGTCGAGCATCACGTCGGCGCCGAAGCGGGTGGCGCCCACGCCGAGCCCGGTGTAGCCGGTGGCGTAGGCGACCCGGCCGGCGTGTGCGGTGCCGAAGAAGGCCGAGAAGCGCGAGCAGGTGTCGATGGCGCCGCCCCAGCTGTGGGTGAAGCGCAGCCCCTCCAGCTGCGGGAAGCAGCGGAAGAAGTGCCGGGCGAGCTTCTCGTACGTGGCCGGGTGGTGGTCGTACTCGGCGCGTACCCCGCCGCCGTAGCGGTAGACGATGTCGTAGCCGCCCCACAGGATGCGGTTGTCGGCGGTGATGCGGAAGTAGTGGAAGTGGTTGTTGCTGTCGGAGAGGCCCTGGCGGTTCTTCCAGCCGATGGCGGCGAGCTGTTCGTCGGAGAGCGGCTCGGTCATCAGGGCGTGGTCGTAGACCGGGACGACGTACGGGCGTACCCGCTTGACCAGTGAGGGGAAGGCGTTGGTGCCGAGGGCGACTTGGCGGGCGAAGACCCGGCCGTAGGAGGTGCGGACGGCCATGCCGGTGCCCTCGGAGGCGAGCGCGGTGGCGGGGGTGCGCTCGTAGATGCGGACGCCGAGGCCGAGGCATGCCTTCTTCAGGCCCCAGGCCAGACGGGCCGGGTTGAGCATGGCGACGCCGTCGCGGTCCCACAGGCCGGCCAGGAAGGTCGGGGAGTCGACCTCGGCGCGCAGGGCGTCCTGGTCGAGGAAGGTGTGCCGGTCGAGGCCGAGCTGTGCGGCCTCATCGGCGGCTTCCTGGAGTTCGGCGACCTGGTGGGGCTCGGTGGCGATGTCGATCTCGCCGGTGCGCTCGAAGGCGCAGTCGATGCCGTAGCGGGCGACCGCCTCCTCGATGGCGTCGAGGTTGCGGATGCCGAGCTCTTCGAGCGTGGCGAGTTCACCGGGCCAGCGGGCCAGGCCGTTGCCGAGGCCGTGGGTGAGGGAGGCGGCGCAGAACCCGCCGTTGCGTCCGGAGGCGGCCCAGCCGACCTCGGCGCCTTCGATGAGCACGACGTCGCGCTCCGGGTCACGCTCCTTGGCGATCAGTGCGGTCCACAGCCCGGAGTAGCCTCCGCCGACGACGAGCAGATCGCAGGTCTCGTCGCCGACGAGGGCGGGCCGGGCGGCGGGGCGGGCCGGGTCGTCGAGCCAGAAGGGGGTGGGGGCGGCGTCCGCGAGCGCATGGACGGCGGACGTTCCGGACAGGTGCGGCATGGCAGCTCGTGCCATGGTTCTCAGCTCCTCTTGCTCCTCTTACGGCGGTTTCCGGCCAGTTGGCCGACGACTACGCACAACACGGCGACCAGGAACATCGCCGTACCGATGACATTGATCTGGACGGGCGTGCCGCGCTGCGCCGATCCCCAGACGAACATGGGGAAGGTGACGGTCGAGCCTGCGTTGAAGTTGGTGATGATGAAGTCGTCGAAGGAGAGCGCGAAGGACAGCAGCGCGCCGGCCGCGATACCGGGCGCGGCGATCGGCAGCGTCACCCGCAGGAAGGTCTGGGTGGGCGAGGCGTAGAGGTCCTGGGCGGCCTGTTCGAGCCGCGGGTCCATGCTCATCACCCGGGCCTTGACGGCGGTGACGACGAAGCTCAGACAGAACATGATGTGCGCGATGAGGATCGTCCAGAAGCCGAACTCGATGCCCATGTTGAGGAAGAGGGTCGCCAGCGAGGCGGCCATGACGACCTCGGGCATCGCCATCGGCAGGAAGATCAGGGTGTTGACGCCGGCCCGGGCGCGGAAGCGGTAGCGGGCCAGCGCGAACGCGATCAGGGTGCCGAGTACGGTCGCGCCGACGGTGGCCCAGACGGCGATCTGGAGGCTCAGGCCCAGCGAGCCGCACAGGTCGGCGACACCGCACGGATCGGTCCAGGCGTCCGTGGAGAAGTGCTGCCACTGGTAGTTGAAGCGGCCGTTGGGCTTGTTGAAGGAGAAGACCATCACGACGACGTTGGGCAGGATCAGATAGGCCAGGGTGGCCAGTCCCGCGAGCGTGATGATGTTGCGGCGCAGCCAGCGCAGCCCCTTGTTGGGCGTGCGGGCGGCGGTGGGTGCGGCGGTCCCGGTTGCCGTGGTCCCGTTTGCTGCCATCAGACCAGATCCTCCGTCCCGGACTTGCGGATGTAGATCGTGACCATCGCGAGGATGGCCGCCATGAGGATGAAGGAGAGCGCGGCGGCGGTCGGGTAGTCCAGGACCCGCAGGAACTGCGACTGGATGACGTTGCCGATCATCTTCTGGTCGGTGGAGCCCAGCAGTTCGGCGTTGATGTAGTCACCGGCGGCCGGGATGAAGGTGAGCAGGGTGCCGGCGACGACACCGGGCATGGACAGCGGGAACGTCACCCGGCGGAAGGTGGTCGCCGGGCGGGCGTAGAGGTCGCCGGCGGCCTCGTGCAGCCGGGGGTCGATGCGCTCCAGCGAGCTGTAGAGCGGCAGGACCATGAACGGAAGGAAGTTGTAGGTCAGTCCGCAGACCACCGCGAGCGGGGTGGCCAGCACCCGGTGCCCTTCGGTGATGCCCAGGGCGCTGGTGAGGTCCAGGAGGTGCAGCGAGTTCAGCACGCCGACCACCGGACCGCCGTCGGCCAGGATCGTCTTCCAGGCGAGCGTGCGGATCAGGAAGCTGGTGAAGAACGGGGCGATGACCAGGATCATCACCAGATTGCGCCAGCGTCCCGCCTTGAAGGCGATGAGGTACGCCAGCGGGTAGCCCAGGAGCAGACAGAGCGCGGTGGCGACCGCGGCGTAGCCCACGGAGCGGAGGAACTGCGGCCAGTACTCGCCGAGTGCGTCCCAGTAGGTGGCGAAGTGCCAGGTGACCTTGAAGCCCTCTTCGAGGGAGCCGGTCTGGATCGAGGTCGACGCCTGGTAGACGAGCGGGGCGGCGAAGAAGACGATCAGCCACAGGATGCCGGGCAGCAGCAGCCAGTAGGGGACGAGCCGCTTGCGGGCCGGGACCTTGCGGAGGGCGAGCGGTGCGGCCTCGGCCTGCTCGTCCGGCGGCGCGGGTGTCTCGGTGGTGGTCATGCGGCCTCCTCGTCGAGGTCCGCACCGGCCTGGATGTCCTGGGCGGCGTCCAGCCCGAAGGTGTGCGCCGGGCTCCAGTGCAGCACGACCTCGGCGCCGGGGACGAGGCGGCCGTCGCGCTCGATGTTCTGCTCGTAGACGGCGAGTTCGCCCAGGCCCGGCACATCGACGACGTACTGGGTGGAGACGCCGATGAAGCTGGCGTCCTTGATGCGGCCGGGCAGCCGGTTGTGGCCTTCGGTGATGGCGCCGGCGTCGTCGGTGTGCTTGAGGGCGACCTTCTCGGGCCGTACGCCGGCCAGCACCTTCTCGCCCGTACGGGCCGAGGCGCTGCATCGGGCGGCGGGCAGCCGCAGCTTGGCGTCGGCCGCCTTGAGCAGCAGCTCGTCACCGCCGGCCTCGACGACCTCGGCCTCGATGAGGTTGGAGGTGCCCAGGAAGTTGGCGACGAACGTGGTGGCGGGGTTCTCGTAGAGGTCGGCGGGGGCGCCGAGCTGTTCGACCCGGCCGCCGTTCATCACCGCCACGGTGTCGGCCATCGTCATGGCCTCCTCCTGGTCGTGGGTGACATGCACGAAGGTGATGCCGACCTCGGTCTGGATGCGCTTGAGCTCCAGCTGCATCTGGCGGCGCAGCTTGAGGTCGAGGGCGCCCAGCGGCTCGTCCAGCAGCAGCACCTGGGGGTGGTTGATCAGCGCCCGGGCGACGGCGACGCGCTGCTGCTGGCCGCCGGAGAGCTGCTGCGGCTTGCGGCGCGCCATCGGGCCGAGCTGGACCAGGTCGAGCATCTCCTCGACCTGCTTCTTGACGGACTTGATGCCGCGCCGGCGCAGTCCGAAGGCGACGTTCTCGTAGATGTCCAGGTGCGGGAAGAGCGCGTAGTTCTGGAAGACGGTGTTGACCTGGCGCTTGTAGGGCGGCAGGGCGGTGACGTCCTGGCCCGACAGCTCGACGGTGCCGGTGGTGGGCTCCTCCAGTCCGGCGATCATCCGCAGGGTGGTGGTCTTGCCGCAGCCGGAGGCGCCCAGCAGCGCGAAGAAGGAGCCCGCGGGGACGGTGAGGTCGAGCGGGTGGACGGCGGTGAAGGAGCCGTAGGTTTTGCTGATCCCGGTGAGGCGGACGTCACCGCCGCTGCTCTGGGTGTGCGCGTTCTTGGTCATGTCGGTCGTCCCGTGGGTCGGAGGTCGAAGACGGCTCGTGGGGGGGGTGGCGTAGCCGGGCGCGTGGCGCGCCGGTCATATCCGGTCAGGCGCCGGTGAGCTGGGTGAACTTCTCGCTGAACGCCTTGCTCTCCTTGGCGCTCAGGGCGCGGAAGGAGTGGGACCTCTCGGCCATCTCCTCGTCCGGGATGATCAGCGGGTTGCGCGCCGCCTCCTTGTCGATCTTGGCAAGCTCGTCGCGTACGCCCTCCACGGGGCAGACGTAGTTGATGTACGCCGCGATCTTCGCCGCCACCTTCGGCTCGTAGAAGTAGTCGATGAGCCGTTCGGCATTGGCCTTGTGACGTGCCTTGTTCGGCACCATCAGGTTGTCCGTGGACGTCATACAGCCGGCCTTGGGGATGGCGAACTCGATGTCCGGGTTGTCGTTCTGCAACTGGACGACATCACCCGCCCAGGCCACACAGGCCGCGAGGTCGCCCTTGTCCAGGTCGGTGGTGTAGTCGTTGCCGGTGAAGCGGCGGATCTGCTTGCGGTCGACGCCCTTCTGGAGCCGGGCGATGGCCGCGTCGAAGTCGTCCGCGGTGACGTCCTCGGGCTTCTTGCCCATGTCCAGCAGGGTCAGCCCGACGCTGTCGCGCATCTCGGTGAGGAATCCGACCCGGCCCTTGAGCTTGGGGTCCTCCAGCAGCTGGCTGATCGAGTCGACCTTGCGTCCGCCGGTGGCCTTCTTGTTGTACGCGATGAGCGCCGGGATGCCCTGCCAGGTGTAGGAGTGCGCACGGCCCGGGTCCCAGGCGGGGTTGCGGAACTGCGGCGAGAGGTGGGCGTAGGCGTTCGGGAGGTTGGCCGGATCCAGCTTCTCGATCCAGCCCAGGGAGATCATCCGCGCGCACATCCAGTCGGTGAGCACGATCAGATCCCGGCCGGTGTCCTGTCCGTTGGCCAGCTGCGCCTGGATCTTGCCGAAGAACTCGTCGTTGTCGTTGATGTCCTCGGTGTACTTGACGGCTATGCCGGTGCGCTTGGTGAAGGCTTCCAGCGTCGGCCGGTGCTTGCCGTCGTCGGTGACATCGATGTACTCGGTCCAGTTGGAGAAGGTGATGCGCTTCTCCTTCGCCGAGTGGTCCGTGGTCGAGCCCGCGTCCGTACGGCTCGCGGGCGGGATGCCGCAGCCGGACAGCGCCCCCAGGCCCCCCGTCACGGCCGCCATGGCACCGGTCGCGCGCAGCAGCGAGCGGCGGGTCATGGCGAGCCGGCCGCTGGTCCAGCTACGGCGCACGGCGGCCAGTTCGGCCGCGGAGAATGGTTCGGGCTGCTCGTGGTGCTCCATGCGCGGTGCCTTTCAGGAGGGGAGCCCGGCGCGGGGCCGGTGAGGAGGGTGCCGCATGGGGGGTGGGGGGTTCGATCCAGGGGACGGGGGCTAGCCGCGGTCCCCGAAGATCGTGCGGTGCCAGTCCTTCCTGGCGACCGCGGTGTTGTCGTACATGACGTGCTTGACCTGGGTGTACTCCTCGAAGGAGTAGGCCGACATGTCCTTGCCGAAGCCGGACGCCTTGGCGCCGCCGTGCGGCATCTCGCTGATGATCGGGATGTGGTCGTTGACCCAGACGCAGCCGGCGTTGATCTCGCGGGTGGCGCGGCCGGTGCGGTAGACGTCCCGGCTCCAGGCGGAGGCGGCCAGCCCGTAGGGGGTGTCATTGGCCAGCGCGATGCCCTCGTCGTCGCTGTCGAAGGGCAGCACGACCAGCACCGGGCCGAAGATCTCGGACTGCACGATCTCGCTGTCCTGTGCGGCCCCGGCGATCAGTGTGGGCCGGTAGTACGCGCCCTTGGCCAGCTCGTCCTGGGGTGCCTCGCCGCCGGTGACGACGGTGGCGTAGCCGCGCGCCCGGTCCACGAAACCCGCCACCCGGTCGCGCTGGGCGTGCGAGATCAGCGGGCCCAGGTCGGTGGACGGGTCGAAGGGGTCGCCGAGCCGTACGGTCGCCATCAGGTCGGCGACGCCGCTGACGAACGCGTCGTAGAGCGGGCGCTGCACATAGGCGCGGGTGGCGGCGGTGCAGTCCTGGCCGGTGTTGATCAGGGCGCCGGCGACCGCGCCGTGCACCGCGGCCTCCAGATCGGCGTCGTCGAAGACGACGAACGGGGCCTTGCCGCCGAGTTCGAGGTGGAGGCGCTTGACGGTGCCGGTGGCGATCTCGGCGACCCGTTTGCCGACCGCGGTCGAGCCGGTGAAGGAGGTCATCGCGACCGAGCGGTGGCCCACCAGGTGCTCACCGGCGTCCCGGCCGGCCCCGGAGACGATGTTGAGCACACCGTCGGGCAGGCCCGCGCGCCGGGCGGCCTGGGCGAACAGAAGCGAGGTGAACGGGGTGATCTCGGCGGGCTTGAGGACGATGGTGTTGCCCGCGGCGATGGCCGGCAGCACCTTCCAGGCGGCCATCTGGAGCGGATAGTTCCACGGCGCGATGGAGCCGACGACACCGACCGGCTCGCGGCGGATCACCGAGGTGTGGTCGGCGCTGTATTCGCCGGCCGCCTTGCCCTCCAGATGGCGGGCGGCACCGGCGAAGAACGCGGCGTTGTCGATGGAACCCGGCACATCGAACTCGGTGCTGAGCTTGATCGGCTTTCCGCAGTTCAGCGATTCGGCGTAGGCGAGATCGGCGGCGTCCTCGGCGAGCGCCGCGGCGAAGCGGTGCAGGGTGTCGGAGCGCTCGCCGGGCGTGGCGCCGCCCCATTCCGGGAAGGCCCGCTCGGCTGCCTCGACGGCCGCGTCCACCTCGGCCGTACCTGCAAGTTCGTAGGAGTACACCGTCTCGCCCGTGGCCGGGTCCACCACGGCCTGCGTACGGCCGGAGGTGCCGCTGCGCAGACTGCCCGCGATGAATTGCGCGCCCTCGGCGAAGCGCTCGGTGACATCGAAACGGTGATCCATGGTGCTCTCCTCCGCCGGGTGCCGGGGCCGCTCAGCGGCACTGGCTGGCGTAGCTACTTCCGGAATTGATGGCCGATCTTGACAGAGGAAGGCGCCCTCAACAAGGGATTCCGTTGTTGCCTTTTGGTTACGCGACGGATTCTGCGATTTCGGGGTGGGCGACCCCGACACGTTGTCAGTGCCCGCTGACAGAATCCCGGCATGATGCACGACAGCACGGGGGCCGCCCCGGAGATCACCGCCGGGCGGAGCACGGACGGGCCGCGTTCGGTCGAGGAACTGCGCCGGGAGACCGCCGCCGGCAGACGCCACAAGTACGTCCATTTCTGGGGCCACAGCCCACGGCGCGACGGCAGCCTCGGCGCGAGCTGCTTCAGCCAGTGGTGGCCGTCCCCGTTCACCGTCGACGGCGTCGGCTACGCAACCGCGGAACACTGGATGATGGCCGGCAAGGCCCGTCTGTTCGGCGATGCGGACGCGGAGCGTCGCGCGCTCGCCGCGAAGCACCCCAAGCAGGCCAAGGACGCCGGGCGCAGGGTCCGCGGCTTCGACGAGGCGACCTGGCAGCGGCACCGCTTCGAGCTGGTCGTCACCGGCAGCCTGCACAAGTTCGGGCAGGACCCCGCCCTCCAGGAGTATCTGCTGGGCACGAACTCCCGGGTGCTGGTCGAGGCCAGCCCGCTGGACCGGATATGGGGCATCGGCCTCGCCGCCGACGACGAGCGCGCCGCCGACCCGGCGCGCTGGCGTGGGCTGAATCTGCTGGGCTTCGCACTGATGGAGGCCCGCCAGCAGCTGCGGGAGGCGGCCGGGCGGCAGCCATAGCTGCCCGCATAGCATGACCGGGCCGCTCCACGCGCCCGGCGCACTCTTCGACCAGGAGGAACCGTTGTCCGATCTCGATGCCTTCATCGCGGGTCTGCCCAAGGCGGAGCTGCACGTCCACCATGTCGGATCGGCCTCGCCCCGCATCGTCGCCGAACTGGCCGCCCGGCACCCCGACTCCGCCGTCCCCACCGACCCCGAAGCGCTGGCCGACTACTTCACCTTCCGCGACTTCGCGCACTTCATCGAGGTCTACCTCTCCGTCGTGGACCTGATCCGCGACGCCGAGGACGTCCGGCTGCTGACGTACGAGGTCGCCCGGGACATGGCGCGTCAGCAGATCCGCTACGCCGAGCTGACGATCACGCCCTTCAGCTCCACCCGCCGCGGCATCCCCGACGCCGCGTTCGTCGAGGCCATCGAGGACGCCCGCAAGGCCGCGGAGTCCGAGCTGGGCGTGGCGCTGCGCTGGTGCTTCGACATCCCCGGCGAGGCGGGCCTGGAGGCGGCCGAGGAGACCGCCCGGATCGCCTGCGACCTACAGCCCGAGGGCCTGGTCTCCTTCGGGCTGGGCGGCCCCGAAATCGGCGTCCCCCGCCCGCAGTTCAAGCCGTACTTCGACCGCGCCCTCGCCGCCGGGCTGCACTCCGTACCGCACGCCGGGGAGACGACCGGCCCCGGCACGATCTGGGACGCCCTCAACGACCTGCGCGCCGAGCGCATCGGCCACGGCACGAGCGCCACGCAGGACCCTGAGCTGCTGGCCCATCTCGCCGCGCACCGCATCCCGTTGGAGGTCTGCCCCACCTCCAACATCGCGACCCGCGCGGTGCGCACCCTGGAGGAGCACCCCCTCAAGGAGATGGTCGACGCGGGCGTCCTGGTCACGATCAACAGCGACGACCCCCCGATGTTCGGCACCGACCTCAACACCGAGTACGGCGTCGCCGCCCGCCTGCTGGGACTGGACACCACGGGCCTCGGCGCACTGGCCAAGAACGCCGTGGAGGCCTCCTTCATGGACGCCCCCGCAAAGGCCCGGCTGGCAGCCGAGATCGACGCCTACACAGCATCGTGGCACTGAGCGCCACAGCGTCACACCGTCACACAGCACGGGGAACTGATTACTCTCCGTAATCGTTGCCGGAACAAGGAGGCGCGACACGGCAGAGGGCACCGCACGGCCAGCACGCTCACAACCCCACGATCCCGTTCCACTCCCTCGCGAACGCGGTCCGCTCCTTGGACGTGATGTCACGGGCGATCGCCAGCCGCTTGCGCATCGCGTCGTCGGGGAAGATCAGCGGGTCCTCGGCCAGCGCGGCGCGCTCCTTGTCCTTGGAGGAGGCCAGGACGTCGCGCGCGGCCGGGACGGGGCAGACGTAGTTGACCCAGGCGGCCAGCTCGGCGGCGACCTCGGGCTCGTAGTAGTAGTCGATCAGCTGCTCGGCGTTGCGCTTGTGGGCGGCGAGGTTGGGGACCATCAGGCTCTCTGCCCACAGCTCGGCGCCCTCCTGCGGCACCACGAACTCGATATCCGGGTTGTCCGCCTGGAGCTGGATCACATCGCCCGAGTAGGCCTGGGCGGCGAGCACATCGCCGGAGTCGAGGTCCTTGATGTAGTCGTTGCCGGTGAAGCGCCGGATGTGGCCCTTGCGTACCAGCCCACGGAGCTGGTCGGTCATCCGGTGGAAGTCGTCCGCGGTCCAGCGGGTGATGTCGACGCCCTGGCCCTGCATCAGCAGGGCGAACGCCTCGTCGAGTCCGGACAGCAGCGTGACCCGGCCGCGCAGCTCGTCCCGCCACAGGTCGGAGGTGTGCTGGATCTCCCGCCCGAGCCTGCGGCGGTTGTAGGCGATGCCGGTGATCCCGGACTGCCAGGGCACGGAGTGCTTGCGGCCGGGGTCGAAGTGCGGGGTGCGCAGCAGCGGATCGAGGTACCTGGCGACATGCGGCTGAGCGGACCGGTCCATCTCCTGGACCCAGCCCAGCCGGACGAACCGGGCGCACATCCAGTCGCTGATCACCATGAGATCGCGCCCGGTGCTCTGGTGGTTCATCAGCCCGGGGCTGACCTTGCCGAAGAACTCGTCATTGTCGTTGATCTCCTCGGTGTACGTCACGGAGATCCCGGTGCGCCGCCGGAAGGTGTCGAGGGTGGGCCGGCGCTGTTTGTCGTGGTCGTCGACGTCGATGTAGAGCGGCCAGTTGGCGAAGACAAGGGCGCGGTCCCGGGCCGAGCGATCCGTACCCGCCCGGTCCGCCGCCGCGACGTACGCCGGCGGCACCCCGCATCCGGTCATGGCGGCCAGCGCCCCCGTCCCGCCCATTGCGCCCATGCCCCGGAGCAGCGCCCGCCGCGAAAGATCAGCCATGGCGAGCACTCTCACGTGCCGCGGGCGGAGGCGGCAAGCGACAGAGCGTCAGTTGCCGGGCCTCCGCCCGCGACGGTGTGTCGAGCGTTGCGTGCCGCTCGACGGTGGTGAGCCCCCGGCCGGCGGGACCGGCCGGCCGGCTCAGCCGTCCAGCGAGGTCATCACGTGCTTGATGCGGGTGTAGTCGTCGAAGCCGTAGGCCGAAAGGTCCTTGCCGTAACCGGACTTCTTGAATCCGCCGTGCGGCATCTCGGCGACCAGCGGAATGTGGGTGTTGATCCACACACAGCCGAAGTCGAGGCTCCTGGACATCCGCATGGCGCGGGCGTGGTCCTTGGTCCACACCGAGGACGCCAGCGCGTACTCGACGCCGTTGGCCCACTCCACCGCCTGCTTCTCGTCGGAGAAGGACTGGACGGTGATGACCGGGCCGAAGACCTCGTGCTGGATGATCTCGTCGTCCTGCTTGAGGCCCGAGACGACGGTCGGGGCGAAGAAGTAGCCCTTCTCGCCGACCTGCTCGCCGCCCGCCTCGATCTTGGCGTGCGCGGGCAGCCGCTCGATGAAGCCCTTGACCTGGTTGAGCTGGTTGGCGTTGTTCAACGGGCCGTAGAGCACGTCCTCGTCGTCGATCGCGCCGGTCTTGGTTTCCGCGGCCTTCTTGGCCAGCGCGGCGACGAACTCGTCGTGGATGGACTCGTGGACGAGCACCCGGGTCGCGGCCGTACAGTCCTGGCCGGCGTTGAAGTAGCCGGCGACCGAGATGTCCTCGACGGCCTTGGGGATGTCGGTGTCCTCGAAGACCACGACCGGCGCCTTGCCGCCCAGCTCCAGGTGGACCCGCTTGAGGTCCTTGGACGCGGACTCGGCGACCTGCATACCGGCGCGGACCGAGCCGGTGATCGAGGCCATCGCCGGGACCTTGTGCTCGACCATCAGCCGGCCGGTCTCGCGGTCACCGCAGATGACGTTGAAGACACCGCGGGGGTGGCCGAGCTCGTCCAGCACGCTGCCGATGATGTCGGCGATCAGCACGGTCGAGGCGGGCGTGGTGTCGGACGGCTTGATGACCACGGCGTTGCCCGCGGCCAGCGCCGGGGCGAACTTCCAGACGGCCATCATCATCGGGTAGTTCCACGGTGCGACCTGGGCGCAGACGCCGACCGGCTCACGGCGGATGATGGAGGTGAAGCCCTCCATGTACTCGCCGGCCGAGCGGCCCTCGAGCATCCGGGCGGCGCCCGCGAAGAAGCGGATCTGGTCCACCATCGGCGGGATTTCCTCGGAGCGTACGAGGGCGATCGGCTTGCCGCAGTTCTCGGACTCGGCGGCGATCAGCTCCTCGGCCCGCTCCTCGAAGCGGTCGGCGACCTTGAGGAGCACCTTCTGGCGCTCGGCCGGGATGAGGTCGCGCCAGACGGGGAAGGCGGCCTCGGCGGCAGCCATCGCCGCGTCCACGTCGGCGGCGCCCGAGAGCGGGGCGGTGGCGTACGCCTCACCCGTCGCGGGGTTGACCACCTCCGTGGTCCGCCCGTCGGCGGCGTCCCGGAACTCCCCGTCGATGTAGTTGCGCAGACGACGCAGTGCGGTGGTCACTGTGCGCCCCCTTCAGTCAGATGTCCGTTGGTATGGACCCACCCTAGCCAGGGAACCCACGTTTTCAACACACCCGCCACTCAGGAACAACGGAATCAGTGAATTTTCGAGCCCATCACGACTAATTTCATCGATTCGGGGTTGCGAGACTGACGAGGCTCGTGCACAGTGAGGGACGTGGCCACTCGTGACAGAAACGGCACTCCGTCGATCGACTCCGTCTCCCTGGCGATCATCGAGCAGCTCCAGGAGGACGGGCGCCGTCCGTACGCCGCGATCGGCAAGGCCGTGGGCCTGTCCGAGGCGGCGGTCCGACAGCGCGTACAGAAACTGCTCGACCAAGGCGTGATGCAGATCGTCGCGGTCACCGACCCCCTCACGGTCGGTTTCCGCCGGCAGGCAATGGTCGGCATCAACGTCGAGGGTGACCTCGACCCCGTGGCCGACGCCCTGACGACCATGGAAGAAGTCGAGTACGTCGTCATGACGGCAGGCTCCTTCGATCTCATCATCGAGATCGTCTGCGAGGACGACGACCACCTCCTGGAAATGATCAACAAGCGGATCCGCACGCTGCCCGGCGTCCGATCCACCGAGAGCTTCGTGTACCTCAAGCTCCGGAAGCAGACCTACACCTGGGGAACGAGATAGCAATGAGTCGCGACCTCTCCAAGACGGCCTACGACCACCTGTGGATGCACTTCACCCGCATGTCGTCGTACGAGAACGCCCCCGTGCCGACGATCGTGCGCGGCGAGGGCACCAACATCTACGACGACAAGGGCAAGCGCTACATCGACGGCCTCGCCGGCCTCTTCGTGGTCAACGCCGGCCATGGCCGGGTCGAGCTCGCCGAGACCGCCTACAAGCAGGCGCAGGAGCTGGCCTTCTTCCCCGTGTGGTCCTACGCCCACCCCAAGGCCGTGGAGCTCGCCGAGCGGCTGGCCAACGAGGCCCCCGGCGACCTCAACAAGGTCTTCTTCACCACCGGCGGCGGCGAGGCCGTCGAGACCGCCTGGAAGCTGGCCAAGCAGTACTTCAAGCTCGTCGGCAAGCCGATGAAGCACAAGGTGATATCCCGCGCGGTGGCCTACCACGGCACCCCGCAGGGCGCCCTGTCGATCACCGGTCTGCCCGGTCTGAAGGCCCCCTTCGAGCCGCTGGTCCCCGGCGCGCACAAGGTCCCGAACACCAACATCTACCGCGCCCCGATCCACGGCGACGACCCCGAGGCCTTCGGCCGCTGGGCCGCCGACCAGATCGAGCAGCAGATCCTCTTCGAGGGCCCCGAGA
Source organism: Streptomyces sp. NPDC034111 (assembly GCF_055575375.1). NCBI lineage: Bacteria > Bacillati > Actinomycetota > Actinomycetes > Kitasatosporales > Streptomycetaceae > Streptomyces > Streptomyces sp. NPDC034111. The sequence goes on from NZ_JBVIST010000017.1 coordinate 90,717, forward strand.
CCGTCGCCGCGGTGTTCCTGGAGCCGGTGCAGAACGCCGGTGGCTGCTTCCCGCCGCCGCCCGGCTACTTCCAGCGGGTCCGCGAGATCTGCGACCAGTACGACGTGCTGCTCGTCTCCGACGAGGTCATCTGCGCCTTCGGCCGCCTGGGCACGACCTTCGCCTGTGACAAGTTCGGCTACATCCCGGACATGATCACCTGCGCCAAGGGCATGACCTCGGGCTACTCCCCGATCGGCGCCTGCATCATCTCCGACCGCCTGGCCGAGCCGTTCTACAAGGGCGACAACACCTTCCTGCACGGCTACACCTTCGGCGGCCACCCGGTCTCCGCGGCCGTCGGTGTCGCCAACCTCGACATCTTCGAGCGCGAGGGCCTCAACCAGCACGTCCTCGACAACGAGGGCAACTTCCTGAACACCCTCCAGAAACTGCACGACCTGCCGATCGTCGGCGACGTCCGCGGCAACGGCTTCTTCTACGGCATCGAGCTCGTCAAGGACAAGGCCACCAAGGAGTCCTTCAACGAGGAGGAGACCGAGCGCGTCCTGTACGGCTTCCTGTCCAAGGCGCTGTACGACAACGGTCTCTACTGCCGCGCCGACGACCGTGGCGACCCGGTCATCCAGCTCGCCCCGCCGCTGATCGCCGACCAGCCGGTCTTCGACGAGATCGAGCAGATCCTGCGCACGGTCCTCACCGAGGCCTGGACCAAGCTCTGACCAGCGCATTTCCCGGCGCGCCGACTCCCGGTGCGCCGGGAGCCGGCTGACGAATACCAGCCGGCCGCTCCACAACAGAACACCTCCGGCTCAGATTCACTCACTTCAAGCCATACGAGTGAATCTGGGCCGTTGTGCTGCCAAGCGACGAATACCGGGGGTCACCAGTACTTACCGTGCTAGTGACCGATACCCTCCATGGTCGTTCACCCGCTCGGGGAACGAGTCGACGCGAACTATCAAGAGGTGCGCAGATGGTGGCCCCGCCTGACAACGACGTTCTCTGGGCCCGCGGCCTGCACCACACGTACGGTGGCACCATCGCCCTCGCCGAGGTCTCCCTCGGCGTCAGCGAAGGCGAGATCCTCGCTGTCACCGGCCCGCGCGGCAGTGGCAAGACGACCCTCCTGAAATGCCTCTCCGGTCAACTCGCCCCCGACGAGGGCGAGATCTGGTTCAACAGCGCCCCCACGCACACCCTCTCCTCCCCCAGCCGCGAGCGGCTGCGCCTGGACCGCTTCGGCTGGATCGACACCGAGCCGCACCTCGTCCCCGAACTCACCGCCTGGGAGAACGCCGCCCTTCCGCTGCTGCTGCGCGGCACCGGAACCCGCTCCGCCAAGCACACCGCCCTGGAATGGCTGGACCGCCTCGACGTCGGCATGTGTGCCCGCCGCCGCCCCCGCCAGCTCGACCAGTCACAGCGCCAGCGCATCGCCATCGCCCGCGCGCTCGCCGCCACTCCGCAGGTGCTGTTCGCCGACGAGCCGACCGCCCCGCTGCACCACTCCGACGGCATCCAGGTGCTGCGCACCCTCACCACCGCGGCCCGCTCGCACCAGATCACCGTGGTCCTGGCGACCCATGACGCCGAAGTCGCCACGCTCGCGGACCGGTCCCTCGCACTGCTCGACGGGCGCCCGTCGAACGCCGCACCCGCCGGCACGGGCTCCTCCGATGAGGAAAGCAGGGCAGCGTGCTCGCTCTCCGTCTAGCCCGTGGCTCCCACCCCCTCGTTCTGCTGCGCCGCCTCGGCGTGGCCACCGCCGCGGCCGGTACCGGCTTCCTCCTGCTGTCCACCATCGGCCATGCCGCCGGCCACCCGGCCGCGGGGGACGAATCGCTGCTACGGCTGCTGTGGTGCGCGGCGCCGCTCGCCGCCACCGCCCAGTTCGCGGTGTCCACGGCCCGTACGGATCCCGCCGCCCGGCTCCAGCGCGGTATGGCCGCCGCCGGTCTCGGTCCCCTGCGTCTCACCCTCCTCGCCACCGCCTCCACCGCGCTGACCTGCCTTCTCGGCGTCCTTCTCGCCCTGCTCGTGTTCCTCCATCTCCGCGGCGACCTCGGCGGCCCGGACACCGCCTCGTCCCTCGGCATCGACGCCGACCTCCTGGGCGCCGGCCACCCCGTGCCGCTCGTCGGCGCCTTGATGCTGCTGGCGCTCGTACCGCTGACGGCCGCCGCCGCGACCGCCGTCTCCCTGCGCCCCCGCGACGAGACGGGCTCCGTGGACGCCGAGGCCGGCCCCAGGTCCGCCCCGCCCTCCGGCCTGCCCTGGGGCATCGCCCTGGCCGCGGCGGGCCTGGCGATCGAGGCCTACACCAGCCGCAGCACCCCCGCCTCCGGCGGACTGCTCCCCCTCCCCGGCCGCCTCATCGGCAGCCCCCCGGGCGTACTGGCCGGCTGGGCCCTGTCCACCTTCGGCCTGGTCCTGGCCGGCCCCGGCCTGGTCCATCTGTGCGGCCGCCTCCTCTGCGCGGGCCGCCCCGGCGCGCTGCGTCTCCTGTCCGGCCGCGTCCTCCAGGAGGAGTCCCACCGCCTCGGCCGCCCGCTCGGCGTCCTGTGCGCGGTCGCCTCCGCCGCGTACGCCGCGGTCAAGGTCTACGAGGCCTCCCCCTCCCGTCCGTTCGGACCACTCACCGCCGTCGGCGCAGTGGTCGTCCTCGCCTGTGTCACGGCCAGCGCCCTCACCGCGGGTCTCGAATCCCGCGCCGCCCGCGCCCACACCACCGCCGCCCTACGCCGCCTCGGCGCCTCCGCTTCCGTCCTCCACCGCGCCGCCGCCCTCCGCACCCTCTCCCTCCTGATCGTGCTGACCCCGCTGACCTGGACCGTCGCGGAAATGGCGACCCTGCCACTGGTGCATTGAGCCGGGCAGCCTCGGACCTGAGAAGCCGTCAGGCCTTGGCCCTCGCCCGGCCACAGGGTGCCCCTGGCCCCTGCTTGAGCCCGGATCTCCGCCCAGGAGCCGTCGATGTCCTGAGGGGCCGGCGCAAGCCAGGTCGAACGGGAGCTGCGCACCGGCCCGTTCAAGAGGCAAGTCGGCCCGCCGTCACGGTCAGGCGGTGAAGCGGCGGACGTAGCGCTTCTGCCAGGGGGTTTCGACGGCTCGGGGGTCGTAGTTGCGGCGTACGAACTCCACTGCCTGGCCGGGCGGGACTCCGTCCAGGACGGCGAGGCAGGCGAGGGCGGTACCCGTCCGGCCGCGGCCGCCGCCGCAGGCGAGCTCGACCCGCTCGCCGTCGGCACGGTCCCATGCCTCACCGAGGAGGGCCCGGGCCTGGGCATGACTGCTCGGCAGCCGGAAGTCCGGCCAGCGCAGCCACCGGGCTTCCCAGGAAACCTCGGGTGGTTGCTTGCCCAGCAGATAGACGGCGAAGGTGGGCGTCGGCCCGGACGGCAGCGGATTGCGCAGCCCACGGCCCCGGATCAGCCGCCTGGAGGGCAGCCGCAGGACTCCGGTGTCAGTGGCCTTCCAGGTCTCGGTCATCCGCTCACGGTAGTTCCACGGGTGGGCCAGGAGCGGCCCTTTTCCGGCGGCGAGGTGACACATCGCCGTACGCAAAGGCACACAGAGCTCGGATGATCGATGCGGATCGGTGCCGTGCGGTGCGGCGCGTACGGCCCCGGCTCAGCTGCGGGCGAGCGCCGTGGCCTCGATCTCTATGCGCCAGTCCGGCTGGGCCAGCGAGGACACTTCGAGCAGAGTGTCCGCGGGATACGGCTGGGACAGGAACTCGCCGCGCAGCGTGAGGACATCGTCGAGGTGGGCCGCCATGTCCGTCACAAAGATGCCGACCTTCACCACATCGGCGAGCGAGGCGCCGGCTGCGGCCAGGACCCGTTCGACGTTCTTGAATGCCTGTCGTCCTTGGGTGAGGAAGTCGTCCGAGACCGTTCTGCCCCGCTCGTCGATCCCTGCCTGGCCCGACACATGGATCCATCCGCCTGCCTTGATCGCCTGCGAGATCCGGTACGGCTCGTACCAGTCCGGAGTGGTCGCGATGCGCTCGATCCGCGGCACGCCCGGAGTCTTCTCCGTCGCCGTGGCGGTCGTTGTCGTGGTCGACATTGGTGTGGGTCCTCCCCCTCAGGTCCATGCGCATACATTCCTTGCATGCACATACATAAGTTTCTGGTGCATGTACGCTGCTGTCAAGACCCCAGCGGAAACGGCGGAACGGCAGCGGAGAGCGGATGGCGATGGACGCGGAGCACTGGGACCGGCTCGGCACACTGCACACGCGCGTCGAGCAGGAGCTGGCACGAGCCCTGCAACAGCACCACGGCATCGGACTCTCCGAGTACCGTGCGCTGGCCCGGCTGGCGGAGTCGGACGACGGCGAGCTGCGGATGCAGGAACTCGCCGACCTCATCGGACTCAACCAGAGCTCTGTCAGCCGGCTGGCCTCCCGCCTGGAGTCCTCCGGCCTGACGCGCCGTGACCTCTGCCCCGACGACCGGCGTGGCGTCTACAGCGTGATCACGGACGAAGGCCGGAAGGTGCAGAAGAAGGCGCGCCCGACCTATGACGGCGCGCTGCGGGACGCGCTCGACGCGGCGTCCGCGGACGGGCACCTCGGACCCCTGGTGCAATCCCTGCGGTCCTAACATGGCGGGCGTGCAGCCGAATTCAGAGCCCCCAGCGCCCCGCCACCATGCCTTCCATGACGACGACCCTGGCCACGGCCACGGCCACGAGCACGAACACGACCTCGACCGAGCTCACGGCCAGGCCCGTACGGCCGACCGCGAGATTGAATCCCTCGAGGAGTTCGACCGGGTCGTCGCCTCGGGCAGCCTCGCCGGACACCGCGTCCAGTCGGTCGACCTGACGGACCGTTCCTTCGCGCTGCTCAGCACGGACACCACGGATTCCGTGTTCCTCGGCTGCCCCATGGAGCCGGACGCCGCCGCGAAGGTCCGTGCCGGGGGCGCGCTGGTCTTCCCGCCGATACCGGGCCTGCCGTTCGATCCGTACCGGGGCGGTCTGTACGGGCCGGACGAGCTCTTCGACGGACTGTCCGACGCCGGCTACGAAGCCACCCCGGACGCCCGCACCTATCACTGGTACCAGCAGACAAAGACGGACGGCGACATCTTCGCTTCGATGCTGCGCGGCATCCACGACGACGCGGTCTCCGACGCCCTGGACGAACACCTCGCCGGCGCCCAGGTGGTGGGCGTCATGGGCGGGCACGCCCTGGAGCGCGGCTCCGCCGCCTACGCGGGCGCGGCCCGGCTCGGCCGCCGGCTCACCCGCGACGGTCTGACCGTGGCGACGGGCGGCGGCCCCGGTGCAATGGAGGCAGCGAACCTCGGGGCGTACGCCGCGCCCTTCGAGGACGCCATGCTCGACTGGGCACTGGAACTCCTCTCCAAGGCACCGGGCTTCACCCCCTCGGTCACCGACTGGGCACAGGCCGCCTTCGACATACGCCGGAACCGGCCGGGCGGCGGCGCCTCGGTCGGCATCCCCACCTGGTTCTACGGGCACGAGCCGCCCAACGCCTTCGCGACCCATATCGCCAAGTACTTCATCAACGCGCTGCGCGAGGACGGGCTGCTGGCGCGCTGCACTGCGGGCGTCGTCTTCCTTCCGGGCGCGGCCGGGACCCTACAGGAGATCTTCGACAACGCGACCCCGAACTACTACGGGTCGCGGGGCGAGCCGACCCCGATGGTGCTGGTGAACCGCGCGCACTGGACCGAGAAGCTGCCCGCGTGGCCGCTGCTCCAAGCCCTCGCGGCGGACCGCCCCATGGCGGCCCGGGTCGCCCTGGTGGAATCGGTGGACGAGGTCCCGGAGGCACTGGCCCGTCTGCGGCCCTGACCCGCCGTAAGCCCTGGCCCGTCTCGGGGCGGGGGCGTCCGCACGATCTGTTTGCCTTCCGAGGCAACTCCCGTCCCGAAATGCGCGTCTGCCAGGCCAGGTAATGAACAGGTAATGCAGCGGGCGAACGGAGCTCTTGGTGATCATCGGCCTTCTGACGGCCGTAGCGGCGTCGGCCTGCTACGGCACGGGTTCGGTCCTACAGGCGGTGGGTTCCCGCAAGTCCGCCCGCCGGGAGGCGGCCAAGGCCACCACCACCAGCGGCGTCACCCAGCACGGCGGTCCCAGCCTCTCCTCCACCGCGAAGGCCGCGGTGACCTGGGAGTTCATGGTGGGCACGGTGCTGGACTTCGTCGGTTTCGGGCTCGGTGCGCTGGCGGCGAGGCTGCTGCCGCTGTTCCTGTCCCAGACCGTGATCAGCGCCAACCTCGTGATCACGGCCGTACTGAGCATCAAGCTCCTCGGCATCCGGCTCAACCGCGCCGAGTGGGGCTCCATCGCCGTCGTCTGTTCGGCGCTGGTGCTGCTCGCCACGGCCGCCGGGCCGGAGGGCAGCGGGCACACCCCGATCGCCACCCACTGGTGGCTGCTTGTCGCATCCGTCGTGCTCATCGGCGGCGGCACCCTGGTCGTGCGCCTGCTGGGCAGCCGGGCCGCGATCCTCGCCGGTCTGCTCTCCGGTCTGGGCTTCGGCGCGCTCGGCGTCGGCGTACGGGTGCTGAACGGCGTCGACCCCTTCCATCTGCCCTCCCTGCTCGGCGACCCGGCCCTGTACGCAATTCTCGTGGCGGGCATCGGCGGAATGTATCTGCACACCGTCGCCCTCCAGATCGGATCGGTGAACGGCGCCACGGCGGCGCTGGTGGTGGGCGAGACCGTGGTCCCCGGCATCCTCGGGGTGATGTGGCTCGGCGACGCGTCCCGGCCGGGCTTCGCCTGGGTCGCCGTGCTCGGCTTCGTCGTGGCGGTGGCCGGGGCGGTCGCGGTCGCGTGGTTCGGCGAGCCGGAGCCGACGGAGGCGGACGCCACGACGGCGACGGAGTCGGAGGCCATGGCGGAGGCGGAACCGGGCCCGGCGAGGGAGTCGGGCGCCGCCGCCGAAGCCCCGGGGCACCCCCTGGCGGCCACTCCCGAACGCTGAGCCTGCCAGGGCCTGCAAGGCACTGCCAAGGCTGCTTGCGCCCCGGCCCCTACTGCCCCACGACTTTCCCCTAGGCGGCCCCGTCCCCTTACTCCCCGTCCGCCTCCTCCGCATTCAGCACCACCACATCCGCCGCCGCGAAGGTGAGGCCGACCCGCTCCCCCACCTCCGGTGCGTCCGGCAGTGCGCAGGCCGCCTCCACCTGGGGGCCGGCGGCCGGCTGGAGGAGCAGCGCGACGTGCGTGCCGCGGAACGTCCGGGCCTCGACCGTGGCGGGCAGCCCGTCGGCAGCGGAGGTGAGCCGTACGCCGGCCGGGCGTACGAGCAGACGGCACGGGCCGTCCTGGGTGCCGTCCGGGACGGGGACCTTGCCCCAGGGGGTCGCGGCGGCCTCGCCCTGCACCGTCGCGCCGACGACGTTGTCGAAGCCGAGGAAGCGGGCGACGAATTCGGTGGCCGGGCGCTGCCAGACCTCCAGGGGGCTGCCGGTCTGGGCGATCCGGCCGTCCTGCATCACCACGACCCGGTCGGCGAGCGCAAAGGCCTCCCCCTGGTCGTGGGTGACGGCGAGCACGGTCGTGCCCAAGTCGTGGAAGAGACGGCGGAGTTCGACGACGAGCCGTTCGCGCAGTCCGCGGTCGAGCTGCCCCAGCGGCTCGTCCAGCATCAGCAGGCGGGGGCGCGGCGCCAGCGCGCGGGCCAGGGCGACCCGCTGCTGTTCGCCGCCGGACAGCGAGGCCACGGCGCGCCGCTGGGCTCCCGGCAGCCCGACGAGGTCCAGCAGCCCGGCGACCGTACGCTCCTGTTCGGCGCGCGAGGAGCCCCGCATCCGCAGCCCGAAGGCGACGTTGCCCGCGACATCGCGCTGCGGGAAGAGCTGGTGGTCCTGGAACATCAGCCCGACCCCGCGCCGGTGCGTGGGCACTCCCGACTGGTCCCGTCCCTCCAGCAACACCTGCCCCGCATCGGCCTGTTGGAGGCCGGCAACCACCCGCAGCAGGGTGGACTTGCCGCTGCCGCTCGGCCCCAGGACGCAGACGATTTCGTGGGCGGCGACATCCAGGTCCAGCGCGTCCAGCGCGGGCCGCCCGGAGGTGCCGAAGCGGACGGTCACCCCGTCCAGCCGCAGCAGCTGGTGCGGCGGCTGGGCGGCGGTCCCGGTCCGTGCCGTCATCAGAACTCCCCGGAATGGTCGGTTCGGGCGCGCTCCAGGGCCAGCAGGGCCCCGGCGCACACCACCATCAAGATGGTCGACAGGGCCATCGCCTGCCCGTAGTTGAGCTCTCCTGCACGTCCCAGCAGGCGTGCCACGGCCACCGGGAGCGTCGGCCGGTCCGGCCGGGAGATGAAGACCGTCGCGCCGAACTCACCGAGCGATACCGCGAAGGCGAAGCCCGCGGCGATCAGCAGGGCCCGGCGCACCATCGGCAGATCCACCTCGCGCCACACCCGCCATGGCGAGGCGCCGAGCACCGCGGCCGCCTCCCGCAGCCGCCCGTCGACGGCCCGCAGGACGGGCAGCATGGTCCGGACCACGAACGGCACCCCCACCAGGGCCTGGGCGAGCGGAACCAGCCACCACGAGGCGCGCAGATCCAGCGGAGGCCGGTCCAGGGTGATCAGAAAGCCGAAGCCGACGGTCACCGCGGAGACGCCCAGGGGCAGCATCAGCAGGGCGTCGAAGCCCCGGACGAACCGGCTGATCACCGGGGTCCGCCCGGACGGTCCGCGGCGCAGCCGGGGAAGGGTCAGTGCGGCGGCCGCCAGCCCGCCAACGACCAGGGCGATCACGGTGGCCGCGGCCCCGTAGGCGAGGGAGTTCCACAGCGCGTCCAGGGGGGCGACGGCAAAGGTGCTGTCGGCCGTGGCGGCGGAGCGCAGCGATGCGTAGAAGACCGCTCCGTAGCCGTCCGGCCCGGCGAACGACCGTTCCACGAGCACCGCCAGCGGCACGATGAGCAGGACGGCGATGACCAGCAGCGTCCCCCACAGCAGCGCCCACTGGCCGCGGCCACGGGGCCGGTGGGCGGTCCGCGCGGCGTCCACCAGCCGCAGGGCGGACTCCCTGCGGCGTACCGTCCAGGCGTGCAGCGCGAGTACGCCCAGCACCGCCGCGAACTGGATCATGGTGAGGACGGCGGCCGTCGGCAGGTCCAGGAAGTCCGCGGTCTGCCGGTAGATCTCCACCTCGAGTGTCGAGAAGGTGGGCCCGCCGAGAATCTGCACCACCCCGAAGGAGGTGAAGGTGAACAGAAAGACCATCAGGGCGGCGGCCGCGACGGCCGGTCCCAGCGCGGGCAGCGTCACCCGCCGCCAGGCCGTGAACCGGCCGGCTCCCAGCACCCGCGCGGCCTCTTCCTGCAGCGGGTCGAGCTGCGCCCACAGCCCGCCCACGGTCCGGACCACCACCGCGTAGTTGAAGAAGACATGCGCCAGCAGAATCGCCCAGACCGACGTGTCCAGGCGCAGGCCCCACACCTCGTCCAGCAGCCCGCCCCGGCCGAGCAGCGCCAAGAAGGCCGAGCCGACGACGACGGTGGGCAGCACGAACGGCACCGCCACCACCGCCCGCAGCAGCTGTTTGCCGGGGAAGTCGAAGCGCGCGAAGACATACGCGCCGGGCAGCGCGATCAGCAGCGTCAGGCCGGTCGAGGCGGCCGCCTGCCAGAGGGTGAACCACAGCACGTGCACGACATCCGGGTCGCTCAGCACCGCCCCGAACCGGCCGAGCTGCCACTGTCCGCCGTCCTTCAGCCCCCGCCCGACGATCGCCACCACCGGATAGGCGAAGAACAGCGCGAAGAAGGCGAGCGGCACCGCCATCAGGCCGAGCCGCACCGCCGTTCCCCGCGCCGGCCGTCCGCGCCGGGCCCCGTTGGCCCGGTCAGGCGTTACTTCAGAACGAGCGAGGACCACTGCTTGATCCACTGTTCACGGTTCTTGGTGATCGTCTCCGGGGCCAGTGTGGCGGGCTTGTCGATCGTCGTGCCGTACTTGGTGAACAGCTCCGGCACCTTGGCGTCCTTGCGTGCCGGATTCACGAACATCTGCAGCGGCTCGTCCTCCTGGAACTTCTTGCTCAGCAGGAAGTCCAGCAGCGCCTTGCCGCCCTTCTCGTTCTTCGCGCCCTTCAGCAGACCACCGAATTCGATCTGCCGGAAGCAGGTGCCGGTCGCGACCCCGGTCGGCGCCTCCTTGGGCGCGGGCTTCTTGCCCAGCACCTCGGCGGGCGGGCTGGAGGCGTAGGAGACCACCAGCGGCTTGTCGCCCTTGCCGTGGCCGGCCGCGGAGCCGGAGAACCGCTCGTTGTAGGCCTGCTCCCAGCCGTCGACGACCTCGACGCCGTTGGCCTTGAGCTTCTTCCAGTAGTCCTGCCAGCCTTGCCCGGTCCCGTACTTGGCGATGGTGGCGAGCTGGAAGGCGAGCCCCGGCGAGGAGGTCGCGGAGTTCTCCGTGACGAGCAGCCCCTTGTAGCGGGGCTTGATCAGGTCGTCGAAGGTCTTCGGCGGCGCGATCTTGTGCCGGGCGAAGAAGCCGCGGTCGTAGTTGACGCAGATGTCGCCGTAGTCGAGGGGGGTGACTCGGTGCTCGCCCTTGTCGAGCTGGAGCTCCGCCGGGACGTTCGCCAGCCCCTTGGCCTCGTACGGGCTGAACAGACCGGCGTTCAGACCGCGCGAGAGCAGGGTGTTGTCGATCCCGAAGAGCACATCGCCCTGCGGGTTGTCCTTCGACAGGATCGCCTGGTTGACGGCCTTGCCGGCGTCCCCGCCCCTGAGGACCTTCACCTTGTAGCCGCTCTCCTTCTCGAAGGCGGCGAGAACGGACTTGGAGGCGTTGAACGAGTCATGGCTGACGAGCGTGACGGTCTTGGCGTCCGCGCTCCCGCCGTCCTGGCTGCCGCACGCGGCGAGTGCGGTCATGCCGACCGCGGCCGCAACGGCGCTCGCGGTGATCCTGCTGGTGGTGCTCACTGATGTCCTCCTGGCTGGCCAGGAAGAGACGCGGCCCTGCCCCGGGTCCGCGGCTCGCGACGTCCGAGGACGTACGGAGGGGACCCGGGGCAGGGCGCAACAGCATGAGTAATGACCGAACTTCCTACCCGGAATGACCCGGGCGAGGTTCAAGGGTCTGCGGGCACCGTATGGCTACGGCGCTACCGCACTCTCAGCGCTGTGGCGCTCCCCTGTCGGAATGTGCATTTGTTCGAGCACACCGTACCAGCGGGCAGGTCAGCGTTCCGAGGCCGCGAGCTGCCCGCAGGCGCCGTCGATCTCCTGCCCACGGGTGTCGCGGACGGTCACCGGAACCCCGTGCGCCTCGATGGCCTGGACGAACGCCCGCTCGTCCTCGGGGCGCGAGGCGGTCCACTTCGACCCGGGTGTCGGGTTCAGCGGAATCAGGTTCACATGGACCCGCTTGCCCTTCAGCAGCCGCCCCAGCAGGTCACCGCGCCAGGCCTGGTCGTTGATGTCCCGGATCAGGGCGTACTCGATCGAGATCCGCCGCCCGGACTTCTCCGCGTACTCCCAGGCCGCGTCCAGCACCTCACGCACCTTCCAGCGCGTGTTGACGGGGACGAGCGTGTCCCGCAGCTCGTCGTCCGGCGCATGCAGGGAGACGGCCAGCCGGCACTTGAAGCCCTCGTCGGCGAACCGCAGCATCGCCGGCACCAGACCGACCGTGGAGACCGTGATCCCCCGCTGGGACAGCCCCAGCCCGTCCGGCTCGGGATCCGTCAGCCGCCGGATGGCGCCGACCACCCTCTTGTAGTTGGCCAGCGGCTCGCCCATCCCCATGAAGACGATGTTCGACAGCCGCGCCGCGCCGCCCGGCACCTCGCCGTCGCGCAGCGCCCGCATCCCGTCGACGATCTGGTGCACGATCTCGGCGGTGGACAGGTTCCGGTCCAGCCCCGCCTGTCCCGTCGCACAGAACGGGCAGTTCATCCCGCAGCCGGCCTGCGAGGAGATGCACATCGTGACCCGGTCCGGGTAACGCATCAGCACGGACTCGACGAGCGTGCCGTCGTGCAGCTTCCACAGCGTCTTGCGGGTGGTGTCGTTGTCGCACGAGATATGCCGGACCACATTCATCAGGTCCGGCAGCAGCTCGCTCGCCAGCTTCTCGCGCGCCGCCGCCGGGATGTCGGTCCACTGCGCCGGGTCATGCGCATAACGGGCGAAGTAGTGCTGCGAAAGCTGCTTGGCCCGGAACGGCTTCTCACCGATCGCGGCCACCGCTTCGCGGCGCTCAACAGGACTGAGATCGGCGAGGTGCCGAGGGGGCTTCTTCGCGCCACGGGGCGCGACAAACGTGAGTTCTCCGGGTGCAGGCATGGTGGATCCAGTGTCGCAGATCGTTTACGGGAGCCCAGGCCGGAGTGGTGAGGCGACGGTCACCCGCTGTGCTCCTCTGCCATCGGCGCCGAAGAGATGACGAGGGCGTGTCCGCAGTCCGGTGCGTTCGTTGGCCACCGCGCCGGTGGTGGCGGGTGTGGGGTACGTCAGGAGCGTGGAACAGTGACCCGTTGGATCGTGATCAACGTCCCTTCCTGGTTGCTGCTGGCAGGGCTCATCGTCGGTATCGCCGGCGGGACAGCAGCCGTCCAGGCGATCGTCCGGCACCGTTACCCACGCCTCAAGCAGGGCGAGCACAACGAGGTCGCCACATTCCTGTTCCCCGTCATCGCCGTCGTCTACGGGTTCCTCATCGGCTTCATCGTCCTCGCGCTCTGGGGCCAGGTGAACTCGGCGGACCAGACGACGCGCACCGAGGGCTCCGAGGCGGTGCACATGGCCATGGGCCGCGACGCGTTCGGCAAGACCGAGAGCGCCCGGATCCGGCAGGGCCTGAGGGAGTACGGACGCGCGGCGGCGGCCGAGTGGTCCCGCGCGGGCCTCGGCGCCACCACGCCCGAGGCCGAGAACGCGCTGAACCGCCTGCACAGCACGTACGAGCACATCAGGCCGCGCAGCGATACCCAACGGGCCTTCCTCGCCAGCTCGCTCACGTCCCTGAGGGAATTGAGCGTCGCCCGCACGGAACGGCTGCTCGCGGCGCGCAGCAACATCGGCCCGCCCCTGTCCTTGTGGATGGTGATCTTTCTGACCAGCGGGCTGGTCCTCGGGTTCTCCGTCGTCTACGGCTCCGAGCAGACCTGGATGCACTACGGAATGGTCGGGGCGGTGAGTGTCCTCGTGGCCACCAACCTGTTCCTCGTCACGGAACTGTCGTATCCCTTCCTCGGCGAGTTCTCCACGTCGCCGGAGCCGCTGAAGGTGCTGGTCCAGGTCGTGTCGTCGCCCCGGTAGACCGGAGGGCGGGGCGAGGCCGTCGATCGCGGTGACGCCCTCTCATGCCGGCACAACTCGTAGTGCCTCGCTGTGCAGCACCGCGACGCTGAGGTGCCGCAGAGACGCGAAAAGGGGCCTGCCGCACAGCGCGGCAGGCCCCTCGTGGGCCTCGGGCGGTCCCCGCTGAGCGCAGGGAACGATCAGCGCGAGTACGCCGACACGCCCTCGCTCACCTGGAAGAACCTCATGCTCAGCCCGACCCCACGAAGATCACGTACAGCAGCCAGACCACCGGGGCGGTCGGCAGGAGGGAGTCGAGGCGGTCCATGATCCCGCCATGGCCGGGGAGCAAGGTGCCCATGTCCTTGATGCCCAGGTCGCGCTTGATCATGGATTCGCCGAGGTCGCCGAGGGTGGCGCTGACCGCGACGGCGAGGCCGAGCAGCAGGCCCTGCCACCAGACGCCGTTCTTGATCAGGAACTGCATGCACACGGCGCCGGCCACCATCGCGAAGAGCACCGCGCCGAGCAGGCCTTCGCGGGTCTTGCCGGGGCTGATGCGGGGGGCGAGCTTGTGCCTGCCGAACCGCCAGCCGACCGCGTACGCGCCGGTGTCGCTGACGACCGTCAGCAGCAGGAAGGTCAGCACCCGCTGCGGCCCGTCGGCCTCCGCGGCGAGCATCAGCGCCACGAACGTCGCCAGGAAAGGCACATAGATCGCCGCGAAGACGCCGGCGGTGACGTCCCGCAGGTAGTTCTCGGGGGCCTCGGTCATCCGCCAGACGAGGACGGCCAGGGCGGTGAGCGCCATGGCCACCCATGCGCCTTCCGCGCCGCGTACATATCCGGCGACCACCATGGCGGTGCCGCCGACCGCGAGCGGCACCAGCGGCACCTTGATGTCCTTGCGCTCCGCCAGCCGCGAGGTCAGTTCCCACAGCCCGACGACGACGGCGATCGCGATCACGCCGATGAAGAGGGGCTTGTAGACGAAGAGCGACGCGAGGATGACCGCGCCGAGACCGACACCGACCCCTATCGCGGCACGCAGGTTGCGGCCCGCGCTCTTCTTCTTCGGCTTCTCTGAGTCCGGCGAACGGTCGGACCCGGGAAAGGAGGGGGGCATGGGCTCCTGCGGCTTTTCGTCGCGGAACAGGGGGCCGCTCCGTCGAGCAGCCCCCCGGTCGTCCAGGTGGTTCCGGCTGTCCCGGATCTCCCGATGTTCCCGGTCGTCGTCCTGGTGTCCGCCTGGCTCGGGCACGATGGGCATGGGCCGAGTCTGCGCCGCGTCGGCCCACTCGTGCACGGGACCCGCCGAGGCGGGGGGCGCCACCCCGCGAAGCGAGGAGGCCGGTCCATGGTCGGGCGGTCCCCATCGACCGGCGGCGGGCGGGGCCCCCCAGGATGACTCGTTCATCAGACCTCGAGGAGCTCGGATTCCTTGTGCTTGAGCAGCTCGTCCACCTGCGCGACGTACTTCGCGGTGGTGTCGTCGAGCTCCTTCTCGGCGCGGCGCACCTCGTCCTCGCCGCTCTCCTTGTCCTTGACGAGCTTGTCGAGGGACTCCTTGGCCTTACGGCGGACGCTGCGGATCGAGATCTTGGCGTCCTCGCCCTTGTTCTTGGCGACCTTGATGAACTCCTTGCGGCGCTCCTCGGTCAGCTCGGGGAAGGTCACCCGGATGATATTGCCGTCGTTGCTCGGGTTGACGCCGAGGTCGGAGTCGCGGATGGCCTGCTCGATGTTGCGCAGCGCGCTCTTGTCGAACGGGGTCACCACGGCCATCCGCGGCTCGGGTACCGAGAACGACGCCAGCTGGTTGATCGGCGTCATCGCGCCGTAGTAGTCCGCCACGATCTTGTTGAACATCGCCGGGTGCGCACGCCCGGTGCGAATCGCGGCGAAGTCCTCCTTGGCGACCACGACGGCCTTCTCCATCTTCTCCTCGGCCTCGAGGAGGATCTCTTCGATCACCACTTGCTCCTGGTCTTTTCGGTAAGAAGCAGAGCCTCGCCCCTGCCGCGCGTCTTCTCCTGCACGGTGTCCGACCGGCAGGCAGTTGTCCATCCCCGTACCGGGGATCTTCCCCCGGCGGGGAGCTGCCGCCCGTACGGGCCGATGCCCGTACGGAATCGCGGCAGTTGGGGCCGTCAGGCCCGGGTGTCCTGATCGCTGACGAGCGTGCCGATCTTCTCACCCTTCACCGCACGCGCGATGTTGCCCTCGGCGAGCAGTTCGAACACGAGGATCGGGAGCTTGTTGTCCCGGCACAGCGTGATGGCGGTGGCATCGGCGACCTTCAGGTCGCGGGTGATGACCTCGCCGTATTCGAGGGCGTCGAACTTGACCGCGTCGGGGTTGGTCTTGGGGTCGGAGTCGTAGACACCGTCGACACCGTTCTTGCCCATCAGCATGGCCTCTGCGTCGATCTCCAGGGCGCGCTGGGCGGCGGTGGTGTCGGTGGAGAAGTACGGCATGCCCATGCCGGCGCCGAAGATGACGACCCGGCCCTTCTCCAGGTGGCGCACCGCGCGCAGCGGAATGTACGGCTCCGCAACCTGGCCCATGGTGATCGCCGTCTGGACGCGGGAGTCGATGCCTTCCTTCTCCAGGAAGTCCTGGAGGGCCAGACAGTTCATGACCGTGCCGAGCATGCCCATGTAGTCGGAGCGGGCCCGGTCCATGCCTCGCTGCTGGAGTTCGGCGCCGCGGAAGAAGTTGCCGCCGCCGATCACGATGGCGATCTCGTAGCCGTCGCGTACCACGGCGGCAATCTCGCGGGCCATCGCGTGCACGACGTCGGGGTCGACGCCCAGCCCGCCGCCGCCGGCGAACGCCTCGCCCGACAGCTTCAGCAGGAAGCGTCGCCTGCCGCCGTGACCGGCATGGTCTGTGTGCGCGCCGTCGGCACCGTGATTCATTGAGCTCTCCTCGTGCACATACGAAGAAGGCCATTGCCGTGGGTCTGGTCCAGATCCCTCTGCGGCAATGGCCTCCTCGTCACATCTGCGGCCGGCCGTTGAGCGGCCGACTGCGTACGACCCTAGCGGGGTCGTAGGTCATTCGCTGCCTTCGCGGCAGGCTCTCAGATGCCGACCTTGATGCGCGAGAAGCGCTTCAGGGTGACACCGGCCTCCTGGAGGACCTTCTCGACGGACTTCTTGTTGTCGAGCGCGTACGGCTGGCCGAGCAGCGTCGCGTCCTTGAAGAAGCCGTTGAGGCGACCCTCGACGATCTTCGGCAGGGCAGCCTCGGGCTTGCCCTCCGCACGCGTGGTCTCCTCGGCGACGCGGCGCTCGGCCTCGACGACCTCGGCCGGGACGTCCTCACGGGAGAGGTACTTCGGCGCGAAGGCGGCGATGTGCTGAGCCACGCCCTTGGCGACCTCGGCGTTCTCCTTGTCGAGCTCGACGAGGACACCGATCTGCGGCGGCAGGTCGGGCATGGTGCGGTGCATGTACGCCGACACGTAGCCGTCGGAGAACTGCGCGAAGCGGTCCAGGACGATCTTCTCGCCCAGGGTGGCGTTGGCCTCGTCGACGAACGCCTGGACGGTCTTGCCGGGCTCGATCTCGGAGGCGAGCAGGGCCTCGATGTCAGCCGGAGCGGTCTTCGCGACGTGCGCGGCGATCTCGTTGGCGACGGCCTGGAACTTCTCGCCCTTGGCGACGAAGTCCGTCTCGCACTTCAGCTCGACGATGACACCGGAGGCGTTGTCGTCCGCGATCAGGGAGACCACCGCACCGTTCTCGGCGGAGCGGCCCTCGCGCTTGGCGACGCCCTTCTGGCCCTTGATGCGCAGCGCCTCGACGGCCTTGTCGACGTTGCCCTCGGCCTCGTCCAGGGCCTTCTTGCAGTCCATCATGCCGGCGCCGGTGAGCTCGCGGAGCTTCTTGACGTCAGCGGCGGTGTAGTTCGCCATGGTCTGTGAGTCTCTTCTCGAAATCTCGAAGTCGAAAGATCTACGGGTGGACGGCGGGGGCGGCGCTCGCCGCGCCCTCCCCCGCCGTCATCAGCCGGATGCTGCGGGTCAGGCCTGCTCGGCGTCCGCGGCCGGCTTCTCGGCCTCGGCGGCGGGGGCCTCAGCAGGCTTCTCCTCGGCCTTGGGGGCCTCGTCGTCAGCCTTCTTCTCGCCCTCGAGCAGGTCGCGCTCCCACTCGGCCAGCGGCTCGGCGGCAGCGGCCTTCTCGCCGGGCTTCTGGTCGCCGGTGGCAGCGCCGGAGCGGGCGATGAGGCCCTCGGCGACGGCGTCGGCGATCACGCGGGTGAGCAGGGTGACGGAGCGGATCGCGTCGTCGTTGCCCGGGATCTTGTAGTCGACCTCGTCCGGGTCGCAGTTGGTGTCGAGGATCGCGACGACCGGGATGTTGAGCTTGCGCGCCTCACCGACGGCAATGTGCTCCTTCTTGGTGTCCACGATCCAGACGGCGCTGGGCACCTTCTGCATCTCGCGGATACCGCCCAGGGTCTTCTCCAGCTTGGCCTTCTCGCGGGAGAGAACCAGGAGCTCCTTCTTGGTGAGGCCGGAGGCGGCCACATCCTCGAAGTCGATCTGCTCGAGCTCCTTCAGGCGCTGCAGGCGCTTGTAGACGGTCGAGAAGTTGGTCAGCATGCCGCCGAGCCAGCGCTGGTTCACGTAGGGCATGCCCACGCGGGTCGCCTGCTCGGCAATGGCCTCCTGGGCCTGCTTCTTCGTGCCGACGAACATGACGGAGCCGCCGTGGGCGACGGTCTCCTTGACGAACTCGTAGGCGCGGTCGATGTACGACAGCGACTGGAGCAGGTCGATGATGTAGATGCCGTTGCGCTCGGTGAAGATGAAGCGCTTCATCTTCGGGTTCCAGCGGCGGGTCTGGTGCCCGAAGTGGACGCCGCTCTCCAGCAGCTCCCGCATCGTGACGACGGCCATGGCCGTACTCCTTGTTGTTCTCGGTTCCACTGCGACCGGTCGGCCGCGGTGCCTGACGCCCCGACGCGCCTGCCGGGGAAGACACCTTGCGGAGTCGTCCGAGGACCGAGGGACGCGGCCGTCGTGCTGCCCGAAAGGGACTGCTGCACTGACGGCGGGGCGTGCGAAGTCGACCCGGTGACCCGGATCGCCATCAGAAGTGTACGGGACTGCCGATGCACCGGGCGACACGCACCATTTCGAACCCCAGGCGGGTGAGCACCGTGGACTGGCCGGGTGACGGACGGGGGCCGGGCGAGTGAGAGCCGGGGTCTGGGGCGCGGCGGGATCTCGACGGTAGCTCTGTGGGCTCTCGTCGCCCGCTCGGTGGGTCTCGACGCTGGCTCGGTGGGTCTCGGCCCTGGCTCGGTGGGGGCCCGGTGGGGCGGAGCCCCCGGGGCGGGTGACGCCGTTGTCCACAACCGGCCCGTTATCCACAACTACGGACCAAGATCCCCACGCCACGGCCGACTGCGCCAGGGTCGAGACATGCGACAAGACATGCGACAAGACAAACGACAACCGCGACGAGAGACCGGCGCGACGGTCCGGTCAGCTCTCGGATGCCTGCGCGGCAGGAGTACGGCGGACCGCCACAGGCAGCGCATGGACCGAGACCGGTGCCGACCACGACGCAGGCCAGGTACAACAGTCCCGCCCAGCCCCCGAGCAGGCTTCGGACCACCGACGCCCTTACCGCCGGCACCACACAGGGAGCCGCACGCCTACGGCCCGAGCTGCTTCTTTCCGGCCCGCGCGGCGGCCGCACTCCTGGCCCCCGCAACAGCTGCGGTGCTCGCCGTGCCGGCCGTGCACCTGGCTCTCCCGCTCACTCCCGCCGCCGCTCCGGCCCTGGCCGCAGCCGCGGAGCCCGCGGGAGGGCATGAGCGCACCCATGAGCCGGCCCATATCGATACGCAGACACCCGCTGACCAGGCCTGGCCGGTGGCGGACCGGGCCTGGCCGGTGAAGGGGAAAGGGCCGACAGGCATACGGCCCACCGTGTTACGCGGCTGGGAGCCGCCGCCCGCCCCCTGGGCATCCGGGCACCGGGGCGTGGACCTGGCCTCATCCGCCGGCGCGACGGTACGGGCCGCCGCGCCGGGCCGGGTGGCCTTCGCCGGGAACGTCGCCGGCCGCGGCGTCCTCACCATCGAGGTCTCCGACTCTGGCCGCCCTCCCCTGCACACCACCTACGAACCAGTGCGCGCCACCGTTCGGAAGGGCCAGCGCGTCACGGCGGGCCAGCCCGTTGCCGTCCTCCAACGCGGCCCGTTCCACTGCCGCGCGCCCTGCCTCCACTGGGGGCTGCGCCGCGGCAAGACGTACCTGAACCCGCTGACGCTGCTCCCCGAGAGCATGCGCACCAGCGGCCCCTCCCGACTGCTACCGCTCTTCGGAGTCCCCGTACCACCGGACGGCTTGACGCCCTCCCGGCCACCAAGACCACCGCCCACACCAGCACGGCCAGAGCCAATGGCCCAGCAAGGACGGACGGCCCCATCGGGTACGGCACTGGCAGCAGCGGTCAGCCTCGCGGCGGTGGCGCTCTGGGCACTGGGTCGGCTCTCCCCCGGTCGGCCGTCGGAGCGGAAGGAGCGTGATCGGCCGGTGAGGCGTGGGGAGCGTTAGGGCCAGGGGCGAGCGTGAGCGGGCGGGGAGGTGGGGGCAGGGGCAGGACCGGGGCAGGGCCGAGGCGGGGGATCCGATGCAGCGGATCTGATGGTGAGCGATCGCGGGGCCGGCGATGACCGGGGCGTGAGCTGCGGCGCGGGGCGTGAGAGCGGGCGGGGGCGGGCACGGCCAGGGGGCTCTCCTGCTGCGGAGGTGACAGCTCCGGCGGGGTGGCAAGCCGAGCAAGGTGGGGCCGCATGGCTCATTGCGCCAGCACCCGCCAGACCATCCGGCCGATGCCGCTGCGGGCTGCGGGCTGCGGGCTGCGGGCTGCGGGCTGCGGGCTGCGGGCTGCGGGGCCAACGAGGGGTGGGGTGGGAGGGGGCGGGGCCCCGGGGGGGGGAGGGAGAAGCAGGGGCGGGAGGCGGGGAAGGGCCCCTGTCAGGGGTGGGTTACGCCGTGGAGGGCCATACCGACCGCTGCTTCGGTGATGTCGTTCGGGTCTTCCGCGGCGCCGAGTTCGATGCGGCGGACCGCGGCGTCGACGACGCCCTGGAGGAGCATGGCCGCGAGCCGGGGCTGGGCGTGGCCGAGGTCGGCGAGCGCTTCGACGATCATGGCGATGAGGCCGCCGTGTGCCGCGCGGATCTTCTCGCGTGCGCCCGCGTCCAGTTCGCCGGCGGAGATGGCGACGACAGCACGGTGGCGGCGGTCGCCGACCAGTGCGAGCTGCCGGCGTACATACGCCTCGATCTTCTCCTCGGGCGTGTCGGCGCGCTCCATCGCCGCTTCGACCTCAGCGGCCCATACGGGGAAGTCGACCGCGCACAGCTCTTCGACGACGGCCGCGCGGGAGCGGAAGTACTCGTACACGGAGGAGCGCGCGAGTCCCGTGCGTTCGGCGAGGGCGGGGAAGGTCAGTGCTTCCGTTCCGCCCTCGGACAGCAGGGTGCGGGCGGCGTCCAAAAGGGCGCCGCGCTGCATGGTCCGGTGCTCGGCCACAGAGGCCGCTCGAATCCTGGGCACGTCACCACTCTACGGATGGCGTGCCGGGCGCGGCACTCCGCATGGCCACTCGGCGTGGGCGGCGGGGCTGCGCGAGTGCTTCAGCGTCCGACGTCGGCGAGCTTCGCCCGGAGCTGGAGTACGGACTTGGTGTGGATCTGGCTGACCCTGCTCTCCGTGACGCCGAGCACGTTGCCGATCTCGGCGAGGGTGAGGCCTTCGTAGTAATAGAGGGTGACCACGGTCTTCTCACGGTCGGGGAGGGTGTTGATAGCGCGGGCGAGGAGCCGGCGCAGTTCGCGGTCCTCGGCGATCTCGACGGGGTTCTCGGCGGCCGTGTCCTCGAGGGTGTCCATCAGGCTCAGCCGTTCGCCGCCCTCGCCGCCGACGTGCAGCAGCTCTTCCAGCGCCACCACGTTCGCCAGGGAGAGCTGGCTGAACACCCCGTGGAGTTCCTCCAGCGCAATGCCCATCTCGTCGGCGACCTCCGCCTCGGTGGGGGTGCGGCGCAGCTGGGCTTCGAGGGTGGCGTAGGCGCGTTCGACGGCGCGGGCCTTCTGCCGTACGGAGCGCGGGATCCAGTCCAGTGCGCGCAGTTCGTCGATCATCGCGCCGCGGATGCGGGTGATGGCGTAGGTCTCGAACTTGATGGAGCGTTCGGGGTCGAACTTCTCGATGGCGTCGATCAGTCCGAAGACGCCGGAAGAGACGAAGTCGGCCTGCTCGACGTTGGGCGGCAGGCCGACGCTGACGCGGCCGGCGACGTATTTGACCAGTGGCGAGTAGTGCAGGATCAGCTGTTCCCGCAGCCGGCCGTCGCCCGATGTCTTGTAGGAGCGCCACAGCTCGTCGAGGGAGCTGGGCGGGGCGGGGCGCACGCTGCCGCGTGCGGCAGGTGGTACTGCCGCACGGTCAGACCCGGAGGTGTGCTGGGGCATTCGTCGCCTTGAGCCGTTCTGCCGAGACGCGGGTGGATGGATGTATGAGGGTTGAATTGCCTGTGAGCGTAGCGTGACCGGAGTGTCGCGGTGCGCGAGGAGCGCAGGTTCGGGGGTGCGCAGATACGTTCCGCTGCCCGCACCTCAGGGTTACCTCGTACGGCGTGTCGACACCCGGAAGCGGTGCCGGACGGGGGCGCTCGGGGGGCCATGCGTACGGATGCGGTGATACGGCGGGCGCGAGCGTGTGCGCCCGTTGCG
The DNA here is from genome assembly GCF_055575375.1 of Streptomyces sp. NPDC034111. NCBI lineage: Bacteria > Bacillati > Actinomycetota > Actinomycetes > Kitasatosporales > Streptomycetaceae > Streptomyces > Streptomyces sp. NPDC034111. The sequence continues at coordinate 112,752 of NZ_JBVIST010000017.1, forward strand.
CCACTTCGCCGTCTCTCCACGGGGCGCACCCATGCGCCGAAGCGTGGCAAACCTGGATTCTGCGGTCATTCCCCTCACCCTTTCACCCGTTCGCCCCAGGTCAAGTACCGCCTCGCCGGGAACCGTCGGTCGTCTCGGCGCGTCGCGCCAACTCCCAGCGGTCGCCGCACCTTTGAACGAATCCGAGGGACAGCAGCTCTTGGAGCTTGGCGTGGGCGAGGTCGCGGGGTGTGCCGGCTTCCCGCGCCAGGTGGTCGGTGTCCGCGCTGGCGCGGGCGGGCAGCGCCTCCAGTACGCGGGCTGCCACGGGGTCCAGGAGGTCGCGGACGAGGGTCGGTCCGCATCGCTCGGGGGCTAGGTCGCCGATGCTGCCGACGAGTTCGATGACTTCGTCGGCGTCGGTTACCACCGTGGCCTCACCGCGCAGGAGTTGATGGACACCGGCGGACAGACCGCTGGTGACGGGGCCCGGCATGCCCATCGTGAAACGTCCGAGGGCGAGTGCGCGCCGGGCGGTGACCAGGGAGCCACTGCGGAGTTCGGCCTCCACGACGACAGTTCCTCGGGTGAGTGCGGCGATCACGCGGTTGCGCTGGACGAAGCGGCTGCGGGTGGGGTGGTCGCCTGGTGGTAACTCGGCGACCACCAAGCCTTGTTCGGCGATCCGGCCGATCAACTCGGTGTGGCCGCGCGGATAGGCGTAGTCGACGCCGGAGGCGAGTACGGCGATGGTGGCGCCGTCCGCGGCGAGCGTGCCGCGGTGGGCCGCACCGTCGACTCCGTATGCGGCGCCGGAGGCGACGGTCCAGCCGCGTTCGGCGAGTCCGGCGCCGAGGGTGGCGGCGAGGTGGGCGCCGTATTCGGTACAGGCCCGGGCGCCGACGACGGCGACGGAGCGCAGCGCCCACAGACGGAGGTTGGCCTTGCCGCGCACCCAGAGGCCGATGGGGCGGCCGTCACCGAGGTCGTCGAGCTGGCGGGGCCATTCGTCGTCGCCGGGGCAGATGAAGCGGCCGCCCAGGGCGGTGACCGCAGCGAGGTCCTCCGCAGGGCGGGCCCGGGCGGCGCGCAGTCTCAGGCCTGTGACCTTGGCCGGGCTTGCGCCAGGGGGCGGGTCGGCGTCCTCGTCGGAGAGCGCGTGCCACAGGGCCACCGGCCCCATGTCGCGCAGCCACCGTCCGGCGCTTTCGTCGCCCGGTTCGAGGATCCGGGTGAGGGCGGCGCGGGCCGTGTGCTGTGGTTCGCAGGCCGGGCGGGGAGCCGGTGGGTGTCCGGTGGGCTCGCCGGTGGCGAAGCCCCATGCGTCGATGCCGGTCATGGTTTCACCCCTGCTCGCCGGGTGGCCGGGTGGTCACGGTCTCGCGGCGGCTTGCTTCGGCGGTTGTGCTGCTGGCTCCGCCCGCCGTCGTCGGCGCTCCGCGGCGGACGCCCGTGCGCAGTTCCAGGGCCCAGTTGACGTCTTCTCTGGTGGGGCGGTCGCGGCCTGCCAGGTCGGCGGCGGTCCAGGCGACGCGTAGTACGCGGTCCAGGCCGCGGGCCGTAAGGAGGCCGCATTCGAGGTCGCGTTCCGCTTGGGCCAAGGCGCCGGGGTGGACCTGCCAGCGGGTTCTGAGCTCATGGCCGGGGATTTCGCTGTTGGTGTGCCAGGGGGTGTCGACGAGGCGGGCCTCGGCGCGTTCGCGGGCGGCCTGGACGCGTTCGGCGACGGTCGCGGTGGATTCGGCCCCGCGGCCGAGTGCGACCAGTTCGGAGCGGGCGACCGGTTCCACGGAGATCCGCAGGTCGACCCGGTCCATCAGCGGTCCGGAGAGGCGGGCGCGGTAGCGGCGGATGGAGGACGGCCGGCATTCACAGCCGCCGCCGGTGGTGCCGTGGCGTCCGCACGGGCAGGGGTTGGCGGCCAGGGCCAGCAGGAATCGGGCGGGCATCCGCATCATGCCTGCGGCCCGGGCGACGACGACATGGCCGGCCTCCAGCGGCTGGCGCAATGCGTCCAGGACGCTGGGGCTGCACTCGGCGGCCTCGTCCATGAAGAGCACGCCGTGGTGGGCGAGGGATACGGCTCCTGGGCGGGGCAGTCCGGTGCCGCCGCCCACGAGGGAGGCCATCGTCGCGGAGTGGTGCGGGGCGCAGTAGGGCGGGCGGTGGAGAAGGGGTTGTCCTGGCGGGAGGGTGCCGGCCACCGAGTGGACGGCGGTGACCTCCAGTGCTTCCTGAGGGGACAGGGGTGGCAACAGGCCGGGGAGGCGTTCGGCGAGCATGGTCTTGCCGGCGCCGGGCGGGCCTTTGAAGAAGATGTGGTGGCGTCCGGCGGCGGCCACTTCCAGGGCGCGGCGGGCGCTGTGCTGGCCTGCGACATCTGCGAGGTCGGGGGTGTGGTCCCCGCGTGGCAGGCCGGCGCTGAGGCCCGTCCCGGGTACGACCAGGCCTGCCAGCAGCGGGTCGGGGCGGCCTTCTTCCAGCGGATCATCCTCCTCGGGCACCGGTTCGTCGGCGAGGACGGAGATCAGTTGGCGCAGGCTGCGGACGCCGAGGACGGAGATCCCGGGGACGAGGGAGGCCTCGGCCACGGTCCGCTCGGGTACGACGACCTGGCGGTATCCGGCGTCGGCGGCGGCAAGGACGGCGGGCAGCACACCACGTACGGGCCGGACGCGGCCGTCGAGGCCCAGTTCGCCGATCATCATCAGGTCCGTGAGTTCGCGGGGATCGAGGCGCTCGGCGGCGCCAAGGACCGCGCAGGCCACGGCCAGGTCGAAGCCGCTGCCGCTCTTGGGGACGGAGGCCGGGCTGAGGCCGACGGTGAGCTTCTTCTGGGGCCATTCGGCACCTGAGTTCACCACGGCGGCGCGCACCCGGTCCCTGGACTCGATCAGGCTCTTGTCGGGGAGCCCGACGAGGGTGAAGGCCGCGACGCCGGGTTCCAGGTCGGCCTGGACCTCGACCACCACGCCTTCGACGCCGACCAGGGCGACGGAGCAGGTACGGGCGAATCCCATCAGGCCACCCCGCGTGCGTGCTGGACGACCGGGGCGCCGCGGGCCGGGAGCAGTACGCCGATGACGTCGATGCGTACGCCGCCGGCTGGCGGGCCGCCGTGCCGCTCCATCCAGCGTTCGGCCAGCAGTCTCAGGCGCGCGGCCTTCTCCGGGCGTACCGCCGCCATCGGGTGTTCGTACCGGGTGGCTTGGCGGGTTTTGACCTCGCAGACCACCAGGGCGTCACCGTCGGCGGCGACGATGTCGATCTCGCCCTCCCGGCAGCGCCAATTGCGGTCCAGGATGTGCATTCCGGCTTCGATGAGCCGCCGGGTGGCCAGGTCCTCGCCGTAGCGGCCCAGTGCGCGTCGTCGGATGTCGGTGGGTTTGGGTTTGGGTTCGGCAGTCGTCGGCCGGGTGGCTGCCGGCTGGGCGGTGGGCGGCCGGCCGTCGGCGGGCCTGCGAGTCCCGCGAGCCCGGTCCTGGCGTCTGCCCCGCGCCCGGTTCGTGGTCTGGGTGCCGTTCTGCGCGTCGGCCGCTGTATGGGCCGGGGCCGGTGCGCCGGTCTGTGCCTCGGGCCTTCCGCTGCCCTGTAAGCGGGACCGTGCCCGGGTCCGTTCGTCGGCCCGCTCGCCGATCCGCTCGCCGATCCGCTCGCCGGTCCGCTCGTCGGTCCGTGCGTGGGTTCGTGCGTCGTCCGTGGCCTTGCGGCCGGTCTGCATGGCGTTCATGCGGTACCACCTCCGGCACCGACTGTGACGTCCTCGCACAGACCTATTGGATCTTGGTGGACAGCGAGCCGGTTGTGGATAACCCGGTCACCCACACGAGTGGCGCCGGACCGGCCGGCGGAGGGCGCCCGGCAAACGGCCAGGCCGCGCACGTCGAGCACCCCCGCCCGGGGCCACCCGGGGCCTCCCGGCCGCCGCGCTGCGCCCTGCCGGTCAGCCGCCGGCCCGCTGCCTGATCAGCTCCCCGGGAGATCGAGATCGCTCTTGTTGAGCTCTTCGATGTTCACGTCCTTGAACGTGAGGACGCGCACCTGTTTGACGAAACGGGCCGGGCGGTACATGTCCCAGACCCAGGCGTCAGCCATCGAGACCTCGAAGAAGACCTCTCCCTGGACCGAGTGCACCTGCATCTCGTAGTCGTTTGTGAGGTAGAAGCGACGCTCCGTCTCGATCACATATTTGAACAGCCCGACGACGTCGCGGTACTCCCGGTAGAGCTTCAGCTCCATCTCGGTCTCGTACTTTTCGAGGTCCTCGGCGCTCATGGCAGATCCCCTTCAGCCGTGCGTCCCCCTATTGTGCGTCAGACCCTCTCGGTCTCCAGGTGCACCGGCGCACTGGGGGGCCCTTCGTCGAGCAGTGTGCGCAGCAGCCCGGCGAGTCTGGTCGGATACACCGTCTCATGGGACGCCGACAGTTCCTCCGAAGTCCACCACCTCAGCCCCGAGACGCTGCGGCGCTCCAGGTCCGTGTGCCCGCCCATGTCGGTGACGGTCCGGTGGGTTCTCCCCAGGTAGTACCACTCGTCCTGCTCCCAGCGCCGCCCGTCGAAGGCGAAGGCACAGCGGCGTTTCCACAGGACGGGACCCAGGACCACCTCGGTGATCCCGGTCTCCTCGGCGAGTTCGCGCCGGGCGGCCTCCTCACGGGTCTCGCCGCCCTCCAGGCCGCCCCCAGGGGTGAACCACCAGGTTTCGGTCGGACGGTCCGGTTCGTAGCCGTGCAGCAGCAGGATCCGGTCGTCGGGGTCGAGCAGGACGACCCGGGAAACCTGGCGGACACCTGCCGCACCCGGCTCCCCCGCAGCGCCCCGCGCCCTTTCCGGCTCCTCGACGCCCTTTTCCTGCTCCGGCTTGCAGGCGCCCGGCTCACACTCCGGCGCGCCGCCACCCTGCCCCGGCCCCTTCACGTCCCGCCCCCGCCGCTCAGTCACGCCCGCGCGCCTTGCGCCGGGCGACCGGCCCGTAGGCCGCACCGCCGAGGACGAGGACCGCACCGGCGCCCACGGTGAGGACGATCGGCTGCAACGGACCCGGCTGGGAGATGCCGCCGCTGAATGCGGCGAAGGCGGCCGGGCGCTGCATCATGCCGACGCTGTCCAGCGGCCAGGCACGGGCGTCGACCCGGGCCTGGACGGCGCTGCGCGGTACGGATCCGTGGTCGCCGTCCGTGAGGTGGACGCGGGAGTCCATGGAGTCGCTGCGGTGGTCGCCGAGCAGGAAGAGCTGGCCGGTGGGGACCTTGGCCTTGAAGCCGACGGGCGAGGCGGGCCCGCTGCCTTGCAGATACGGTTCCTCGACGGGGGTTCCGTTGACGGTCAGCAGGCCCTTCTTGGTGCAGCAGGAGACCTTGTCGCCGCCGACTCCGACGACGCGCTTGACCATCGGCAGGTCGCCCCACGCCGCGTCCTTGAAGACGACGATGTCGCCGCGGCGTATCTCGGCACCGTCCACCTGCTCCGCGATGACCCGGGCCCCCGCCGCGATCGTCGGCGACATCGAGTCGGTCGGCACCGTATACGGGCGGTAGAGCAGCGCCGCCCAGACGAAGCCCCCCAGGAACAGCGCACAGCCGACGGCCACGGCCAGACCGGACAGCACTCTGCCCGTCGTCCGGCCGCGGCCGTCGGTCCTGCGTTCCGTACTGCTGCTCATCCCAGCTCCCACCCCGCGGACCGGTCCCGCGTCGAAGATCCGGGACGGCACCTTACCCGGGGTTACGCTCTGCGGTCAGCCTCCGTCGACGCCACAGTACGAGCGGCACCGCGCCGGCCAGCCCCATGGCGGCCGGAGCCGCCGCCATTGCCTTGTTGATCCCAGCCTGGTCGAAGGTGTCCGGTACCGGCAGGGTCGCCCAGCGGTTGAGGGGCCATGCGATGGTGAACGCCCGGCCCACGACCTCGTTCTCCGAGACCGTGCCGTTGCCCTTGAGGTTCTGGTGGTAGCGGGAGTCGAGGGAGTCGTCGCGGTGGTCGCCCATGACCCAGATCCGCCCCTTGGGGACGTGGATCGGGCCGAAGGCGCGGTCACCGCAGGGGGTGGCGCCGGGGAAGACGTACGAGTCCTCCTTGAGCGCCTTGCCGTTGACCTTGACCGGGCCGCTGCCATGGCACTCGACGGTGTCGCCGCCGACCGCGATGACCCGCTTGATCAGGTCCTTCTCCTCGGACGAGGGCATCAGGCCGATGAAGCTGAGGACCTGCTGGACGGGGTTGGGCTCCGGGGTCGGGGTTTCGTTCAGCCAGCCGCCCGGGTCGTGGAAGACGACGACCTCGCCGCGCTGCGGCTTGGAGCCGAACCACGGTGTCAGCTTGTCGACCAGCACCCGGTCGCCGCGTTGCAGGGTGTCCTGCATCGAGTCGGACGGGATGGAGAACGCCTGCACCAGGAACGTCTTGATCAGCAGCGCGAGGAGCAGGGCGATGCCGATGAGGATCGGCAGCTCCTTCCAGAAGGCGCGCGGCTTCTTGGCCTTCTTCATGCTGCCGCCCGCCTCCTCGCCTCCTGCCAGGTCCGACGTAGCGGACGTGCCGGAAGTGCCGGGCTTGTCCAGCTGCACCGGGCGCTGCGGCTGTGCCTGCGACTGTGCTCGTGACTGATGCACGGAACTCGCCGCCGGCTGCGGGGTCTCACCGCGCCCTGCCGGCTCCTCGGGCTCTCCGGTTCCGGACCGCGCGCCGACCGCCAAGTCCCCCACATCTGCTCCTCACTCCACGCACTCGCCCGCCCGTCAACCGGCGCAGGCCCACCACTCCCATAACGAGCGGGAGTTCCGCAGGGGTCGGGAGTACGGTCAAACTCTCGGAGGACACCCTATGCGGCGTGCCCGCTGCGGACGCTTTGGCGCCCGGCGCGTCGTGGACGTTCGCAAACGTGTCCGACTCTTCGAGGCGCCGCCAGTGGCTGAACGGCCAGGCGATCACCACGGCCTGACCCACGACACTCTCCTCCGAGATCGTGCCACGGTACGGCTCGTCGAGGTGGAAGCGCGAATCGGCCGAGTCCGAACGGTGGTCGCCCATCACGAAGATCCGCCCGGTGGGGACGTTCACGGTGAACTTCAGCGTGGAGGGCGGGTTGCCCGGATGGACGTACGGTTCGGTGAGCGGGGTGCCGTTGACGGTGACCCGGCCCTGCTTGTCACAGCATTTGACGGTGTCGCCGCCGACCGCGATGACCCGCTTGATCAGGTCCTGCTCGTCGGCCGACGGCAGCAGCCCGATAGCGGTCATGGCGTCCTTGACCGGCTGGAAAGCACCGCCGTCGGCGGGCGGCTTGTTCTTCTCCCCCTTGAGCCAGCCTCCGGGGTCGGTGAAGACCACGACGTCGCCGCGCTCCGGCTTGGCGTTGAACCACGGGGAGAGCTTGTCGACGAGCACCCGGTCGCCGATCTTGATCGTCTGCTCCATGGAACCGGACGGGATGACGAACGCCTGGACCAGGAAGGTCTTCAGGACGAGGGCGATGGCCAGCGCCACGCCGACGAGGATGGGGATCTCTTTGAGGTAGGAGCGCTGCCTGCGGCGCTTGATGCGCTTGGCCTGGCGCCGTCGCTCGGCCCGTCCGCCGGTCGGGGGCCGGCGGGACTGCGTACGGCCGTGCCCCCTGCCGCCGCTCTCCCGGGCCTCAGCGGGCGCCGCGGAGCCGCCGTAGTCGCCCCCGGAGTCGCCGTACGTGCCGTCGCCGGCGCGCTCCGGACGAGCGGCCGGAGCACGCTCCGGCCGCTCGGCACGTTTCCGGCCGTGACGAGGCCGTCCGCGGCTACCCATGGGGGCCTGCCGCGGCGGGTATCCGGTCGAAGGAGCCTGGTGTGCCGAGGGTGCCCCAGCGGCTCACCGGCCAGGTGATCAGCTCAGCGCGGCCGATGACCTTGTCGACGGGCACCGTGCCGCCGCCCGGTTCGCCGAGGTGGTCACGGGAGTCGCTGGAGCCGGCGCGGTGATCCCCCATCACCCACAGCTTCCGCTCCGGCACCACGATGTCGAACTCCACCGAGGACGGTGCGTCCCCGGGGTGGAGGTAGCCCTCGCTCACGGGCTCACCGTTCACTTCGATCCGCCCCCGTCTGTCGCAGCAGGTCACATGGTCCCCGCCGATGCCGATCACGCGCTTGACGTAGTCGGTCTCGGCGGGCCGGGCCAGCCCCAGTGCCGCGCCGGCTCCCCGCAGCAGTCCCGTGACGGGATTCTCCCCCTGCTCCCTGTGAACGAACGAGCCGGTGCCGTCGAACACCACCACCTCGCCCCGCGCCGGTTCGCTGCCGAAACGGTACGCCAGCTTGTTGACCAGCACCCGGTCGCCGATCTGGAGGGTGTTCTCCATGGAGGAGCTGGGGATCAGGAAGGGCTGTGCGAGGAAGTTGCTGAGCAGCAGGACGAACGTCAGACACAGGGCGAACAGCGTGACCGGCCGGTGGCGCAGACCGGCCGCACGGGCGCGGAAACGCGCGGAGCGCGACCCCTGCTCCGGCCCCTGGTCGGGGGTGGGAGAGGGGTCGCGCTCCGTGAGTTGTGCGTCGGTGTCCATCGGGTCCTGAGCCTATCCGGCCAAGTCCGGACACCGGACGCGAGAGGGGCTTTGCGTTGCCCGGGCGCAAAAAATCGCGCTCCGTGGCGGCGCGGCTCAGCTCTCGCGCTTCTCCTTGATCTTGGCGGCCTTGCCGCGCAGCTCGCGCAGGTAGTACAGCTTGGCGCGACGGACGTCACCGCGGGTCACGACCTCGATCTTCTCGACGATCGGGGTGTGCACCGGGAAGGTGCGCTCGACGCCGACGGAGAAGCTGACCTTGCGGACCGTGAAGGTCTCGCGCACGCCGGAGCCCTGACGGCGGATGACGACGCCCTTGAACTGCTGCACACGGGAGCGGTTGCCCTCGATGACGCGGACGTGGACGTTGATGGTGTCACCCGGGCGGAAGGCCGGGACGTCGCTGCGCAGCGACGAGGCGTCGACGGAGTCGAGAAGGTGCATGACCTACTGCTTTCTTCGCTGATGCCACAGGTCATCAACGGGATATCGGAAAAGGATGTTTCGGATGCCGTTCCGTCGGGCGGCGTCGTTCCCCCTGTGGCAGGGGCGCGCGCCGGACGCACACAGCAGCGGCCTATTCTTCCACGGCCTCGCTCGTACGCCCAAATCGGCCGTCCTCACCGGCCGACCAGCCCAGTGCGGCGAGGATCGCACGGTCGTGTTTGTCGAATGCGGCGGGGTCGGCGCGCTCGATCAGGTCGGGGCGGTGACGGACGGTGCGGCGGAAGGCCTCGTCGCGGCGCCAGCGGGCGATCTTGCCGTGGTGGCCGCTGAGCAGCACCTCGGGGATCGTCCGGCCGCGCCACTCGGGGGGCTTGGTGTAGACGGGCCCCTCCAGGAGGTCGGCCATCGCGCCGGGGGCGAAGGAGTCGTCCTGGTGGGAGGCGGCGTTGCCGAGGACGCCGGGCAGCAGCCGGGCGATGGCCTCGACCATCACCAGTACCGGGGCCTCGCCGCCGGCCAGGACGTAGTCGCCGATGGAGACTTCGCGTACGTCGAGCCGGTCGCCGTACTCCTCGATGACGCGGCGGTCGATGCCTTCGTAGCGGGCCGGGGTGAACACCAGCCAGGGTTTGGCGGAGAGTTCGACGGCGAGTTCCTGGGTGAAGGGCACACCGCTGGGGGTGGGGACGACGATCACCGGCTCGCCCTCGCCGGAGGCCAGGACCGTATCGAGCGCCTCGCCCCACGGGTCGGGCTTCATGACCATGCCGGGGCCGCCGCCGTAGGGGGTGTCGTCGACGGTGTGGTGCTTGTCGTGGGTCCACTGCCGCAGGTCGTGGACGCGTACGTCGAGCTGTCCGCGGGCCCGGGCCTTGCCGACGAGGGAGACGTTCAGCGGTTCCAGGTACTCGGGGAAGATCGTGACGACATCGAGCCGCATCAGCTGTCCTCGTCGGTGGTGGCGCGGCCGGTGGCGATCTCGGCCTGGCTCTCGTCGAGGAGGCCGGGCGGCGGCTCGATGACCGCGCGCTGCTCCTCCAGGTCGATCTCCGGGACGATCTCGGCGACGAACGGGATCAAGACCTCGCTGCCGTCGGGCCGTTCGACGACCAGCAGGTCCTGGTAGGGCAGGTGGGAGATCTCGGAGATCCGGCCGACGGCGGTGCCGTCGCGGGTGACGACATCGAGGTCGATCAGCTGGTGGTCGTAGAACTCCTCGGGGTCCTCGGGGACCTCCTCGGGGTCGACCTCCGCGATCAGCAGGGTGTTGCGCAGCGCCTCGGCGGCCGTGCGGTCGGCGACGCCCTCGAAGCGCAGCAGCAGCCGGCCGCTGTGTACCCGGCCGGTCGCGATGGTCAGCGGCCCGACGGAGGACGGGTCGGTGGCGAGGACGGCGCCCGGGGCGAGCCGCAGTTCGGGCTCGTCGGTGCGGACCTCTACGGTCACCTCGCCCTTGATGCCGTGGGCGCGGCCGATCCGTGCGACTACCAGTTGCACTGCGCGATTCCTTCTGTGCGGTCCACGGCAACGGGCCGGGGACGGCTCGAAAGCCCTCCCCGGCCCGAGCCGGTGTTCAACTTGTCAGCGGACGTTGTCCACGTCGACGAGGTCGACGCGGATGCCACGGCCGCCGATGGCGCCGACGACGGTCCGCAGTGCGCGGGCGGTACGGCCGTTGCGGCCGATCACCTTGCCGAGGTCGTCGGGGTGCACCCGGACCTCCAGCACGCGCCCGCGGCGCAGGGTGCGCGAAGCCACCTGCACGTCATCGGGGTTGTCGACGATGCCCTTGACGAGGTGCTCGAGGGCTTCCTCGAGCATGCTCAGGCCTCGGTCGACTCGGAGGTGGACTCGGCCGCAGCCTCGTCCGCCTTCTTGTCAGCCTTCTTCGCCTTCGGGGTGATGGCCTCACCCTTCGGCTCGTCGCCGGAAGCCTTGGCGGCGGCCTCGAAGAGGGCGCGCTTGTCGGCCTTCGGCTCGGCGACCTTCATCGGCGCCGGGGCGGGCAGGCCCTTGAACTTCTGCCAGTCGCCGGTGACCTTGAGGATGGCCAGAACGGGCTCGGTCGGCTGGGCGCCGACACTCAGCCAGTACTGCGCACGCTCAGAGTCGACCTCGATGCGCGAGGGGTTCTGCACCGGGTGGTACAGGCCGATCTCCTCGATGGCCCGGCCGTCACGGCGGGTACGGGAGTCGGCGACGACGATGCGGTAGTGAGGCGAACGGATCTTGCCCAGACGCTTCAGCTTGATCTTGACTGCCACGGGAGTGGTGTCTCCTGGTCTTGACGTGGTTGGGCACAACGAGATGCCACGTGGGGTTGCGGTACTCGGGTGCCCGATGGACGCGTCAGCCGGAGGAGAGAGGGGTCCTGTGCGGCTGTCGAGTACAGCTAGCCATTGTGCCACACGCCCTCCGGTCAGCCGACCGCGGCCACCTCGGGGATCCGGAAGGGCTTGCCGCAGCCGCCGCAGACGATCGGCGCCTGGGCGAGGACGGAGGGCACCACACGGACATTGCGCCCGCAGTCGCAGACGGCCTTCACGCGCACGCCGCCTCCTGAGGAGCCGTGCCGGGCGGCCGGTCCCCGGAAGCTACGGGCGGTGTCCGTGGCGGTCGCGACGGTGTGCGCCTTGAGGGCTCTGCCGAGGCGTTCGATGGTGGGGCGGTAACGCCTCCTGGCTTCCGGGTTGAGCGTGACCAGCGAGAAGCCGCTGCTGGGGTGCGGCTCGTCGGCATGGTCCAGGCCCAGCTCCTCGGCGATCGCCAGGAATCGGCGGTTGTGGTAGCGGCCGGCCCTGGAGGTGTCGCGGATGCCGCGGGCGGCGGCGATGCCGTGGACTGCCTCGTGGAGCAGCCGTTCGAAGGAGAGCTCGGCGCCACAGGCGGACGAGGACTCTCCGATCAGGGACTCGGGGGCGGCCAGGTCCGGCAGCTCGGGGTGGTGCCGTTGAATATCGGCCCAGGCGAGCGCCAGCTCGGCGGCGAGAACAGGCGGTGTCGTGCTCACGTCGTGACAACGAGCCGGGGTCGCCCAGTGTTCCGATTCCGGGCCATCCCAAATAATTTGCACGTACCAGTCAGTTTCCGGTCATGGGCCGTGGGGAGGGCGGGGTGCGTCGATCTGTGCAGAAGACGCCCACCTGGCCACAAGCCGGTACGTATCCCCATGTACGCCGCATGGCGTAGCCGGTCGTATGCCACCGCGACGATCACCGCGGCGATGGTACGGGGAAAACCTGCGCCCGCAGGCACCGGCCCGTCCCCCACCGTAGGGCCTGGCGGCGCCACCGGTGGCGCGGAGGGAGGGGCGCGCGGAGCGCCGGGACGGCGTGCGCTGGCGTGGCGGAACACCGCCGGCCGGGGCACCCTGGAACGGCGCTCCAGGGAGCGGGCCCGGCGCATACGGGGGCGCGCGGGAGACAACCCCGGCGCATCCTCTGGACGCCCGGTCGGATGCGCAGTTGTCTGGATCCGGGGGCGCACAAGGCGCGAACACGGGGGCGATCGGTACGGAACAGCTTCGGGTTCTCGGCGAATAGGGGCGCTATCGATGTCACCCACGCTCGTGCGGCACCAGCTTCCGAACTCCGGATCCCTGCGCTGCGACCATCCGCCCGCGCCCGCCGGTTCCCGGGCGCGCACCCGTGACTGGGCCGAGATCCAGGAGCGGATGCTGGTGCCGCTGTACGAGGCCGCGTACGACCGTTTGGGTGTCGGTCCGGGCACCCGGCTGCTGGGGCTCGGCTGCGGCTCCGGCCTGGCGCTGTTGCTCGCGGCGGCGCGCGGGGCCCAGGTCAGCGGGGTGGATGCGGACGAGTCCCGGCTGGAGCTGGCGCGCGAACGGCTCACGCCGGACGGGATGCCGGAGCACACGCGTGTGGTCAGCGGAGGCCTGGAGGCCGCGGCGGCCGGGGGCACCGTTTTCAATGTGATCACGGCCTTCCACCCGGTGGGCTGTGTCAGCAGCGTCGAGGGGCTGACGGCGTCGCTGACCGCGGCGGCGGGGCTGGCGGAGCGCGGCAGTGCGGTGGTGCTGGGCGGCTGGGGCCCGGTGGAGCGGTGCGCCACGGCCGGTGTGCTGCGGGTGGCGCAGCGGCTGGCCGGTCCCCCGGTCGGCTTCGGCGGGTGGCGGCTCAGCGACCGGGACGATCTGGAGGAGCTGGCGGACCGGGCGGGGCTGCGGCCGGACGGTTCGGGGCGGGTGACCTGCCCGTTCGGGTACGCGGACATGACGAGCGCGGTGCGCGGGCTGCTGTCGACGGGGCTGTTCGACGCGGCGCTGGAGGCCGCCGAGCCGCAGCAGGTGGAGAAGGAGCTGGCCGAGGCGCTGCATCCGTATCAGCGGGCGGACGGGACGGTGTGGATGCCCAATGTGTTCCGCTATCTGATCACGCGGACGCGGTAGCGGGGGCGGAGGAACGGAGCGGGTGGTCGGCCGGGGTGCGTACCCTCTGGCCGGCGTACCGGCCTGCCGGAGCACGTCGAGGCGCGAACCGGCCCTCTCCGCACGGGCGTTGCCCGCCGCCCGCGGCGGCACGAGAGGTGAGAGCCCGTCACAGCGCGGTGCTGTTGAAGCGTAAATGACAGCTGGTGGGAGTGCCGGGCCGAGCTGCTTGACACGGGCCGGTGTGCGGCGAAGCGTGGAAGGCAGCCGCCTGCGCCCACGGCCCCCGCGCCCGGCCGGGCCGGGGCGGCGGACGGCGCGAGCCGACCGAGGAGCCGTCATGACACAGCCGGCCATCGGGAACCTGACCCCGCACGAACTGCTGGAAACGAAGCTGTCTGCGCAGGAGCTGACACATCTGGGCTCGGACGGTTTGAAGAACCTGTCCGGCAACCTCAACGAGGGGGCCCGGGTCGCCTGGAGACGGGTCAATGAGCTCAACAGATTGCGCGGTGAGCTGGAGGAGAGCCTGAACGCGGCCACGAGCGTGCGGGAGCGCCTCCGGATCATCTCCGAGCAGAAGGACGCGACCAGGCTCATCCAGGACTACCGGCAGGGGCTCAGCACCATACGGGAGAGCCAGCGGGCGCTCCAGCAGGTGAGCCAGGCACGCGCGGCCGGGGCCGAGGCCGCGAACGTCGTGACCCAGCGGATCGCGCAGGGGCAGTCGATCGGGCAGCGTCTGTGGAACATGGCTCCCCAGTGGGTCCAGCGTCTCGCGGGGCCGGTACGCACCGTGGCCAACGGGGCGATGCAGGTGACCGAGAAGATCGTGCGCGCCGGTGTGCAGGGCTTCCAGGCCGCGGGCAACGCCGTCTGGAACGCCGGCGCACGGGTCGTGGGCGGAGTGGTCCAGGTCGTACGCAGCATCGCCAACGGCATCTCCTCCGTGTTGAACGTCATCAAGGACAACGCGAGAACGGTGCTGTCCGCCCTGGCGACCGCCGTCCGCGCGGCGAGATCGGGCGTCGGCACCCTGGTGACCACGGTTGCCCGCGGGGCCCTCGGGGGCGTGCCCGGCATCGTCCTGGCCGTCGGGCTGGTCGCGCTGGTGGGTGTCGGGGCCTGGGCGTGGAGCGCGTACCAGACGCCTGAGCCGGCCAAGCCACCGACCGTGCCGGGGCCGCAGGAACCGGGGCATGAGCAGCCCCCGCCCGAGCAGCCCCCGCCTGAGCAGCCGCCACCGGAGGAACCGCCTCCCGAACAGCCCCCACCCGAGCAACCGCCTCCTGAGCAGCCTCCGCCCGAGCAGCCTCCTCCGGAGGAACCGCCTCCCGAGCAGCCCCCGCCTGAGCAGCCTCCTCCGGAAGAACCGCCTCCCGAGCAGCCGCCACCCGAGCAGCCTCCGCCTGAACAACCTCCTCCGGAACAACCGCCTCACGAGCAGCCGCCGCCCGAACCCCCGCCACCGGTGCATCCGCCCCAGCCGGTGCCCTAAGGGGCGCCGAACGCGGCGGGAGGCTCCGGTCCCGGAAAGGGGCGAGCCCCTGGCCGCACCACCGTGTGCCAGGGGCTCGCGACGCGATGTCGCTGCGGGCCGGTCAGCCCATGAACTTCTTGAATTCCTCGGGGAGTTCGAAGTTCTGCGGGGTCTGGTCGCCCTGCGGCAGGCCCAGCGGGTTGCCGGACTGGGCGGCCTCGCGGCGGGCGGCCGCGGCCTGCTCCTCGGCCTTGCGCTTCATCGGGTTGCCGCTCTTGCGCTTGCCCTTGGCCTGCTTGACCTGCTTCTTCTTACGGGTGCCGCCCCCCATGCCCGGCATCCCCGGCATGCCGGGCATCCCAGGCATGCCGCCGCCCTGAGCCATCTTCGACATCATCTTGCGGGCGTCGAAGAACCGCTCGACGAGGTTCTTGACGGTGCTGACGTCGACGCCGGAGCCCTTGGCGATACGGGCCCGCCGCGAGCCGTTGATGATCGTCGGCTCCTGGCGCTCGGCCGGGGTCATCGACTTGATGATGGCGGCGGTGCGGTCGACCTCGCGCTCGTCGAGGTTGTTGATCTGCTCCTTCATCTGCCCCATACCGGGCAGCATGCCGAGCAGCTTGGAGATGGAGCCCATCTTGCGGACCTGCTCCATCTGGGCCAGGAAGTCGTCGAGGGTGAACTCCTTGGGCCCCTTCGCCAGCTTGGCCGCCATCTTCTCGGCCTCTTGCTGGCTGAAGGTCTGCTCGGCCTTCTCGATGAGGCTGAGCATGTCGCCCATGCCCAGGATGCGGGACGCCATGCGGTCCGGGTGGAACGCGTCGAAGTCGTCCAGCTTCTCGCCGTTGGAGGCGAACATGATCTGCTTGCCGGTGACATGCGCGATGGAGAGCGCGGCACCACCGCGGGCGTCACCGTCCAGCTTGGACAGCACCACACCGTCGAAGCCGACGCCGTCGCGGAAGGCCTCCGCAGTGTTGACCGCGTCCTGACCGATCATCGCGTCGACGACGAACAGGACCTCGTCGGGGCTGACCGCGTCACGGATGTCCGCGGCCTGCTGCATCATCTCGGCGTCGATACCGAGGCGGCCCGCAGTGTCGACGATCACGACGTCGTGCTGCTTGGTCCGGGCGTGCTCGATCGAGTCCTTGGCGACCTGGACCGGGTCACCGACGCCGTTGCCCGGCTGCGGGCCGTAGAAGGCCACACCGGCGCGCTCGGAGACGACCTGGAGCTGGTTGACGGCGTTGGGGCGCTGGAGGTCACAGGCGACCAGCAGCGGGGCGTGACCCTGCCCCTTGAGCCACTGGCCGAGCTTTCCGGCCAGGGTGGTCTTACCGGCACCCTGGAGACCCGCGAGCATGATCACGGTGGGCGGCTGCTTGGCGAAGCGCAGCCGGCGGGTCTCGCCGCCGAGGATGCCGATGAGCTCCTCGTTGACGATCTTGATGACCTGCTGGGCGGGGTTCAGCGCCTGGGAGACCTCGGAGCCACTGGCGCGCTCCTTGACCTGCTTGATGAAGGCCCGGACGACGGGCAGGGCGACATCCGCCTCGAGCAGCGCGATACGGATCTCGCGCGCCGTGGCGTCGATGTCCGCCTCGCTCAGGCGGCCCTTGCCCCGGAGGTTTTTGAAAGTACTCGCCAAGCGGTCGGAAAGCGTATCGAACACGGCGGTCGTCGATCCTCGGGGTCGGGGGCGGGGTGCAGTCGGGTTCTAGGGTATCCGGACAGGCAAGTGAAGTGGTCCGGACCTGTTTGCGCGGGCCGGGCCCGCCCGGTCCCGGTGCGCCCGGCCGTTCTGCGCCCGTACGGCTACTGGAGCGCGGCCTCCACCGCCGAGGCAACCTCATGGGCCGCCGTGTCCGTCAGCGGCGCCCCGTCCGCCCCCGTGACATAGAACGCATCCACCGCGTTGGCGCCCAGCGTGCTGATGTGCGCGCTGCGGACCGCGACGCCGGTGCTCTCCAGGGCCCGGCCGATGCGGTGCAGCAGGCCGTGGGCGTCCTGGGCGCGGACCTCGATGACGGTCGCGGTGCGGGAGCTGCCGGTGGCGACGGTGACCCGTGGCGGCGGGGCGGGCACGGCGCGCGAGCGGCGAGTGTAGGCGCGTTCCCGCTCGGCGAGCCGGGCCGGGACGTCGAGCGAGCCCTCCAGGGCGCGGACCAGATCCGCGCGGAGCCGGTCGGCCTCCGGCAGCGACCCGTATTCGGCGGCCACCCGCCAGCTCAGCAGCAGGACCGGGCCCTCGTCGATGGGGTCGAGGAAGAGCAGGTCGGCGGCGCGTACGGTCAGCCGGTGCAGCGCCAGCACACCGGCCGCCGCGGGCAGTACGCCCGGCTGGTCGGGGGCGGCGATCAGCAGCTCGACGCCGACCAGCTCCTGGGCGGGCGCCCCGTCCGCGGCGTCGGCGGACGGTTCGGTACGGGTGTGCAGGGCCACGACAGGACCCCCGGTGCGCCCGGCCTCGATCGCCAGCCGCTCCTGCTCCGCGGTCGGCCCGTCCGCACCGCGCACCTCCGGCTCGGGCTCCCCCGCGAGCCGTGCGGCGACCCGTTTGACCAGGTCGGCCACGAGTCCGCCGCGCCAGGTGCTCCAGGCCGCGGGCCCGGTGGCCAGCGCGTCGGCCTCGGTGAGGGCGTGCAGCAGTTCCAGGGTGCCGGTGCTGCCGACCGCGTCGGCGACCGCGCCGACGGTCTGCGGGTCGTCCAGATCGCGCCGGGTGGCCGTCTCGACGAGCAGCAGATGGTGGCGTACGAGGGTGGCGATCACCGCGGTGTCGCGGGCGTCGAAGCCGAGCCGGGTGGCGACATCGCGGGCGATGGTCTCGCCGGCGACCGAGTGGTCACCGGGCCAGCCCTTGCCGATGTCGTGCAGCAGGGCGGCGACCAGCAGCAGGTCGGGGCGGTGCACCCGGCGGGTCAGCGCGGAGGCCCGTACCGCCGTCTCGATCAGGTGCCGGTCGACGGTCCAGGTGTGCACGGGGTTGCGCTGCGGACGGCAGCGGACCCGCTCCCAGTCGGGCAGCAGCCGGGTGACGATGCCCTCGGCCTCCAGGGCCTCCCATACGGGGACGGTGTATGTGCCCGCGCCCAGGAGGGTGACCAGCTGCTCGCGGGCCTCGGCGGGCCACGGTACGGGCAGCGGGCGGGCGCCGGCCGCGCAGCGGCGGATGGCGTGGGTGGCCAGCGGCAGCCCTGCCTGGGCGGCGGCGGCCGCGGCGCGCAGCACCAGCACCGGGTCCCGCTCGGGGCGCGCGGTGCGGGCCAGCACCGCCTCGCCGTCGAGTTCGACGACGCCCTCGGCGAGCGGTGAGCGCTCCCCCTTGCCCGCGCCGCGGCCGGGCAGCAGTCCGCGCAGCATGGGCTTGACGGAGCGGGCGCGCAGCACCCGGCCGACCTCGCGCCAGGTGACATCGGCCGCGTAGGAAATGGTGCGGGCCGCTTCGTAGGTCTGCCGCAGCAGGGCGTCCGAGTCCAGCACGCCCAGTGCCTCGGCGACCTGGTCCTGCTCCTGGAGGGACAGCCGGTCGGTGGCCCGCCCGGTGGTCAGGTGGAGGGTGTCGCGGGTGTCGAGGAGGCGGGTGCGGGCGGCTTCCAGGCCGCCGCGGGGGGCGTCGGCGAGCCAGGAGGCGGCGACCGCACGCAGCGCGGTGGCATCCCGCAGCCCGCCCCTGGCCTCCTTGAGGTCCGGTTCGAGGAGGTATTGGAGTTCGCCCTGGCGGTCGGCGCGCTCCTGGCACAGGGCGTGCAGCTCCGGCAGCCGCTTGGGGGCGCTCTCGCGCCAGTCGGCGTAGGCGGCGGTGCGCAGCGCGGCGGTCAGCTCCGGGTCGCCGGCCAGATGACGGGCGTCGAGCAGGCCCAGCTGCACCTTCAGGTCCTCGCGGGCGGCCTTGCCGGCCTCGGCGAGGGTGCGCACGGAGTGGTCGAGGGCGAGGCCGAGGTCCCAGACGGGGTACCAGAGGTGGTCGGCGAGCGCCGCGAGGGCGCCGGGCCGGGCCCGGCCGTCGTGCAGCAGGAGCAGATCGAGGTCGCTGCGCGGGGAGAGTTCGCCGCGGCCGTAGCCGCCGACGGCGACCAGGGCGGTGCCGGACAGGCCGGCGGCGGAGGCGTGCCGGTCGAACAGTCCGGCCAGCCAGTCGTCGGTCAGCCGGGCGAGGGCGGCGCGGCGGTCGGGTCCGGTGACCGTCTCGTCCTGGAGGAGCCGCAGCCGGGCCGCGGGGTAGCCGCCTTCCAGGGCGGGTTCGCTCCCCGGGCGGGGCGCTTCGGCCGGTCCTGCCGTGTGCTCGACGCTCTCCGTCAACTCCCGCGCTCCTTGGTCGTGGTGTCCCCCGCGGTCACTGTCGTCCCCCCTGTGGCGGTGCCCGTACGGCCCGCCGCCCGGCTGCTGCCCGGCCCCCGTACGTTCAGTCTCGTCCCGCCGCGAGTCCTGCGGCTGTCCGCCGCGCCCGGGCGGGCCCGCCGCCGGCTCCGGCCCCGGGCGGCGGGTGCCACCACGGGGCCGGAGCCGGACGGCCGGCTGACTACAGCGCGTCCGGTCCCCGCTCACCGGTCCGTACCCGGACCGCGTCGTCGACCGGGACGCTCCAGACCTTCCCGTCGCCGATCTTGCCGGTGCGGGCCGCCTTGACGACGATGTCCACCAGCTCCTCGGCGTCCGCGTCGTCGACCAGCACCTCGATACGGATCTTGGGCACCAGGTCGACGGTGTACTCGGCGCCGCGGTACACCTCCGTGTGCCCGCGCTGCCTGCCGTAGCCGCTGGCCTCGGTGACGGTCAGACCGTGCACACCGAAGGCGTGCAGGGCGTCCTTCACCTCGTCCAGCCGGTGCGGCTTGATTACTGCCGTGATGAGCTTCACGCGTCCACCTTCTTCGTCAGGGCCTCGCCGAGTGCCGGTCCCTTGCGGGCGGCGGAGCCGCCGCCCGCGCCGGTGAAGTCGTACGCGGTCTCCGCGTGCGCGGCCTGGTCGATGCCGGAGATCTCTTCGTCCTCATCGACCCGGAAGCCCATCACCAGGTCGATGACCTTGGCAAGGACGTACGAGACGACCAGGGAGTACAGCAGCACAGAGACCACACCGATGGCCTGCTTGCCCAGCTGCTCGAAGCCGCCCCCGTAGAACAGGCCCTTCGCCTTGCTCTGCACACCGCCGGTGGCGAACAGGCCGATCAGCAGCGATCCGGCGACACCGCCGACGAGGTGGACACCGATCACGTCGAGCGAGTCGTCGTAGCCGAGCTTGTACTTCAGGTTCACGGCCATGGCGCACAGGACACCGGCGATCACACCGATCGCGATGGCGCCCAGCGGGCTGACGCAGCCACAGGCCGGGGTGATCGCGACGAGGCCGGCGACCGCGCCGGAGGCCGCGCCGAGCGTGGTGAACGAGCCGTGCCGGAGCTTTTCGTAGGCCAGCCAGCCGAGCATCGCGGCGGCGGTGGCGACCTGGGTGTTGACGAAGGCGACCGCGCCGATGCCGTCGTCGTTGCCGAGCCAGGAGCCGGCGTTGAAGCCGAACCAGCCGAACCACAGCAGTCCGGCGCCGAGCATCACCAGGGGAAGGCTGTGCGGCCGCATCGGGTCCTTCTTGAAGCCGATGCGCTTGCCGACGACCAGGATCACGCCGAGCGCCGCGGCACCGGCGTTGATGTGCACGGCCGTACCGCCGGCGAAGTCGATGACCTCCAGGTTGAAGAGCCAGCCGCCGTCGCCCCACACCCAGTGGGCGACGGGGAAGTAGACGAGGGTGACCCACAGGGCGATGAACAGCGCCCAGGCGGTGAACTTCACCCGGTCCGCGAGCGCACCGCTGATCAGCGCGGGCGTGATGATCGCGAACATCAGCTGGAAGACCGCGAAGACATAGACCGGGATGGAGGTGGCTCCCCACAGCTCGGTCAGCCCGATCCCGCTGAGCCCGGCGAAGTGTCCGTCCCAGCCGATGAAGCCGCCCTTGTCGGTGCCGAAGGCGAGTCCGAAGCCGTACAGGACCCAGAGGATGGTGACGATGCCCAGGCTGATGAAGCTCATCATCAGCATGTTGAGCACGCTCTTGACCCGGACCATGCCTCCGTAGAAGAAGGCGAGTCCGGGTGTCATGACCATCACCAGTGCGGAGCAGATCAGCATGAACCCGGTGTTCGCAGGGCTCAATGTCACCTTGTCTGCGGCAAGCGTCAGGATGCCTGGGGGCATCGGCGTCTCCTCGTCGTCGATGCGGCCCGTGCGGGCGTGTTTCTTGTGGGCCGACTTCGCGATGAGGTTGTCGCAGGGTGGTTTCGGCCAAACCTTGCCGGTGTTTCACCGCAGTGACGAAGACGGCGTCTGTGTTACGCCCCGATGAACTCCACGATCAGCCCGGATTCACCCGTTCAACCCAGCGAAACCCGCCGGCACACAACAACCCGACCGCGGCTGCCGCCCGCGTGACCTGGCATGGGGGAGCCGAGTCGGGCTGTACGGGGCGGTGGCCGCGGCCGGGGTTCTTGGGAGGCGCCGTTACACGGCGGCCTCGGCGTGCTCAGGCAGCTGGCGGGCGAGCTCATTGCTGAGCTGGATGACCTCGGCGACACCGCCGAATTCCCGGGCAGCGCTGTCCACGGTCTTGCGCAGCCGGGTGTTCACCCGCTCCGAGCGGACCTGCCGGGCGAACGGGATGGCCCGCTGCGCCATCTCCGCGCAGGCCTCCGGTTCCTTCTGGAGCAGCCGGACGGTGGCCATCCCGATCAG
Organism: Streptomyces sp. NPDC034111; assembly: GCF_055575375.1. Lineage (NCBI taxonomy): Bacteria > Bacillati > Actinomycetota > Actinomycetes > Kitasatosporales > Streptomycetaceae > Streptomyces > Streptomyces sp. NPDC034111. Next base: position 134,318 of record NZ_JBVIST010000017.1, read on the forward strand.
GTTGAGCGCATACGAACGCTGATGCTCGGGATCCTGGCTGAAGAGCTCCACGGCCCGCTCCATGACGGGCTCGGCGAGCGAGGCGTAGGTGGGACTGCGCCCGGCGACATAGGCCAGGTCCCGGTAGGAGTGGGCGTTCTCGGCGTTCAGCTCGGCCTCGGAGAAGAAGCGGATCCAGTCCGGCTCGGGCTCGCCGGGGTCGGCGTCGGAGAAGGTGTCCTCGGCCATCCGCACGGCCCGCTTGACCTTGCTGGGCTGGCCCATCCCGGCGTATGCGCGGGCCTCCATCGCATACAACATCGCCTGGGTGCGCGGGGTGGCGGTCTCCCGGCTGCCGTACTGGGCGAGGTGGATCAGCTCCAGCGCATCGTCCGGCCGGCCGAGGTGGATCATCTGCCGGCTCATGCTGGAGAGGATGTACGAGCCCAGGGGGCGGTCGCCGGCCTCCTTGGAGGCGTGCAGCGCCAGCACGAAGTACTTCTGCGCGGTGGGCTGGAGCCCGATGTCGTAACTCATCCAGCCGGCCAGCTCGGCGAGCTCGGCGGCGACCTTGAAGAGCCGCTTGGCGACCGGTGCCGGCTGGGGCTCCTGGAGGAGGTCGGTGACCTCGTGAAGCTGGCCGACGACCGCCTTGCGCCGCAGCCCGCCACCGCACTGCGCGTCCCACTGGCGGAACATCGCGGTGGTCGACTCCAGCAGGTCCAGCTCCGGCTTGGACAACCGGGCCGGCCGCTTGGCGCGGTCGGGCTCCTCCGCCCCGCCCTGGCTCGCGGGCACGGGCACCAGCCAGCGCTGCATCGGCTCGATGAGGCTGGGTCCGGCGGCGAGGGCGAGGGAGGTGCCGAGGAAGCCGCGGCGCGCCAGCATCAGGTCGCTGCGGGAGAACTCGCTGATCAGCCCGACCGTTTGGGCGCCGGCCCAGGGCAGGTCCACTCCGGAGACGGACGGGGACTGGTGCGCGGAGCGCAGCCCGAGCTCCTCGATGCCGACCACACAGCCGAAGCGCTCGGAGAACAGCTCCGAGAGGATGCGGGGAATGGGCTCGCGGGGCTGTTCACCGTCGAGCCAGCGGCGTACCCGGGAGGTGTCGGTGCTGATGTGGTGGGCGCCCATCTGGCGCGCCCGGCGGTTGACCTGCCGCGCCAGCTCGCCCTTGGACCAGCCGCTGCGCATGAACCACGAACCCAGCTGTGCGTTGGGTTGTTTGACGGCGTCGGTGCCGCCCGTGCCGTCGTTGCCGCCCACTGGAAGCCCCTCCCGATAGCTGCCTCGGTGCTCGCTGCTCGCCTGCTGCTCGCTGTGAACCACCCACAGACTCCCGCCTGTTGCGACGCCTGTCCGGGGTACATCTACCCGATCACGGATTCCGGCCACACCTTTTGGCCTGGGGTCTCCGGTGCGTTGCCACCGGCATACCCGTGCGGGTGATGCCCCTGGGGTTCGTGCACCGAAAGTAATCCTACGATCACGCTCCTCGCGAGGGCGATCGCGGAAACGCCACCATTCGCCACCCCTTCGAATGAACTCCGCGGCCGGCTCTCGCGATTGACTTGACACAGGTCATCTGCGGCCGGGCGGAACGGAGCACGCAAGGGCTCGCGGCGTGCATCGCACCACCCGGCACACCACGCCACGCCACCGGTCCCGCGAGCCGTCGACGGAGCGTGCAGGGCGCCCGTCGTCAACCCGCCGACTCGTAACCACTGACACACACCACCCGTTGGAGGGGGCATGGGCTTCACGATCGGCGGCATCCGGGAGATGCGTTCCGCCTCCCGGCGCCGCGCCCGCTCTACCGAAATCACGGCGGTGGCGGAGTACACCGGCCTGTGGGGCTGGGACGTCGCCCCCGGCGCCCGTGCGGTCCGGGCGGGCAGCGGCCGTACGGACTGCTCCTGCGGCGCCGCCGACTGCCCCTCCCCCGGCGCGCATCCGCTGGCTCTCGGCGAGGAGCTGCCGGCCGGCGCCACGCTGGAGAAGGCGGCCGCGGCCTGGGCGGAGACCCCGGGCGCCGCCGTACTGCTCCCGGTGGGCCGGTCGTTCGACATCCTCGACGTACCGGAGGCCGCGGGCCGCCATGCGCTGGCGCGCCTGGAACGGATGGGCCTGCCGCTCGGGCCGGTGGCCCTGACCCCGACCGGCCGGGCGCTGTTCTTCGTCGCGCCGGGCGCGGCCGCCGAACTCCCCGATCTGCTCTACCGGATGGGCTGGGACGACGCCGCCCTGGACCTGCGTCCCCTGGGCGCCGGCGACCACATCACCGCGCCCCCGTCCGACCACGCGGGGCGGGGCCCGATGCGCTGGCTGCGCCCGCCGGCCCTGGACACCGCGGACCGCCCGCCGCAGGCGCGGCTGGTCGTGGGCACCCTGGCGTATGTCTGCGCCCGGCTGTGCGGGTGAGCCTGCGGGCCGGTCACGGTGCGCCGGCCGCCGTCGGCCCCTGGGCGCGTGCGAGGAGCGTACGCAGGACGGTCTCGGCGTGGGTCCACAGCACCGCGCCCCCGATGCCCGGCACGAGGTGCCGGACGGCTCCAGGGATCCGCAGCGCCAGCCCGGCCCCCCGGTCCGGTGAGTGGCCGGTGTCCTCCGCGCCGTACCAGAGGTCCACCGGGATCCTGATCGAGGAGAGCGGGATGTCCCACCGGCCCATGGCCAGCGTGGTGTCGCGCGCATAGCCCGCCGGCCCGGGGGCGAAGGCCTCCGCCAGCGCCTCCCGGTAGGCCGCGGCGAAGGCGGGCTCCTCATAGACGGCGCGGTCGCAGTCGGGACTGCCCGCCCGCACCATGTTCCACATGGCCTCGGGGGTGAACCCGGCGAAGAGCCGTTCCGCGGCGTCGGGGTCGGTGACCGCGAGGTCGACGAGCCGGCGCAGCTCGTCCGGCAGCGCCTCGGCGAACCGGGGGTCGGCGACCTCGTCCGCCCCGGAGACCACCGCCAGCGCGCCGATCACCTCCGCCGCCGCGCAGGCGAGGGCGAACGGCGCCCCCTGCGAATTGCCGACCATGGCGGGCCGTTCCAGACCGCGCCGGGCGGCGAACTCCCGCACATCCGCGGCGAAGTCGGCGAAGGTGCGCCGGGGCGCCGGCGAGGAGGCGCCCAGGCCGGGCCGGTCCAGGCTGATCAGCCGGACGCCGAGCAGGCCGACGGCCTCCGCGCCGAACCCCAGCCGCCGGCTGGTGGCCGCCCCCGGGGAGAGCAGCACCGGTACGCCGTCCACCGGGCCCCACTCCGCCCAGCCCAGCAGCCTTCCGTCGGGGAGCCGTTCCGTGCCGGTCCTCTCCGGCGCAGTGATTCGTAATGTCATGGCCCCAGCATGCCGGTCCATGGCATCGCGGTCCGGCCCGAGGCAGACGTCGGCCCCCGTACCCGGCGTGCGCGGTACGGGGGCCGAGGAGCGGCCGGGGCATGCCCCTGCTGCGGCGTCAGTCGATCAGCGCGTCGACGAAGGCCTTCGGTTCGAAGGGGGCCAGGTCGTCCGCGCCCTCGCCCAGGCCGACGAGCTTGACCGGGACGCCCAGTTCGCGCTGGACGGCGACGATGATGCCGCCCTTGGCGGTGCCGTCGAGCTTGGTGAGCACCACGCCAGTGATGTCCACGACCTCGGCGAAGACCCTGGCCTGTACCAGGCCGTTCTGGCCGGTGGTGGCGTCCAGGACGAGGAGCACCTCGCCGACCGGGCCGTGCTTCTCGACGACCCGCTTGACCTTGCCGAGCTCGTCCATCAGACCGGTCTTGGTGTGCAGCCGGCCCGCGGTGTCGATCAGGACGACATCGGCGGCCTCGGCGATGCCCTCCTTCACCGCGTCGAAGGCGATGGAGGCCGGGTCGCCGCCCTCCGGTCCGCGGACCGTACGGGCACCGACCCGCTCGCCCCAGGTCTGGAGCTGGTCGGCGGCCGCGGCACGGAAGGTGTCGGCGGCGCCGAGGACCACGGACTTGCCGTCGGCGACCAGGACCCGCGCCAGCTTGCCGGTCGTGGTGGTCTTGCCGGTGCCGTTGACGCCGACGACCATGACGACCCCGGGGATCTCGTCGCCGCCGTTGCCGATGCCGTTGGCGGTGTGCACGGTGCGGTCGAGGTCAGGGCCGATGAGGGTGAGCAGCTCCTCACGCAGCAGCTCGCGCAGGTCTTCGGGGGTGCGGGTGCCCAGGACCTTGACCCGCTCGCGCAGCCGGTCGACCAGCTCCTGGGTGGGAGCGACGCCGACGTCCGCGGTGAGCAGGGTGTCCTCGATCTCCTCCCAGGTCTCCTCGTCGAGGTGTTCGCGGGAGAGCAGGGTCAGCAGGCCCTTGCCCAGGGTGTTCTGGGAGCGGGAGAGCCGGGCACGCAGCCGGACCAGCCGGCCCGCGGTGGGCTCGGGTACCTCGACCTCGGGCGCGACGGGCACCTCGGGCTCGGCGGCCGGTGCCTCGGCCTCGGGGGCCTCGGCGGTGGGCAGCACGACTTCTTCGATGGTGCGACGTTCTTCGTCGCGGGGGGTTTCGGCCTCCTCGCCGACGTGCGGTTCGGCGGGGGGCGCGGTGACGGAGGGCTTGGGGGCAGCCTGCGGGGGCGGCGGCAGCTGCTTCTTCTTGCGGCCGCTGACGACGAGCCCGCTGATCGCGCCGAGCACGACCACGGCGATGATGACGGCAAGGATGACGAATTCCATAACTCCTCCAGTATCAGCCACGCTCCCCGCGTGCGGACCGCACGCGCCGAATCCTGGATGCTCCATATCCGGATTGAGCGCGCTACGGCCGTGCGGCGGTCCGCACCCACCGCTCCATCCGGCGCCGCGGTGCCGGTCAAGCGCGTCATCGGCCTGATCGGGACGGCCCGACTGGACCCTCCGAAGAGCATGATCGACACTCTTCGTCGTCGAGGGATCCAACGGTGCAGAGTGGCGGAAGTTAGATCAAAGTACGATGGTCGGCGGCCGCGCAACGCGCGTAGAGTCCTGGCAGCCAATTTCCCGTCAGGCACCACAGCCGCTGCCTGCACCTCCTCCCCAGGGGGTGCCACCAGATCCCCGCACGGAGATACCTGCACCCATGGGCACCAGCACCACGTCCGCTTCCACTCCCACCCCCGAAGGCGCCGTGGAAACCCGCGGCATCGAGCCCGTACCCGACCACGAACGCCGGGGCCGGGTCCGCGAGCTCTTCCCCACCTGGGTCGCCGCCAACATCAGTGTGCTCTTGCTCACCATGGGCGCGTCGCTGGTGATCAACAACGGCCTGAACCTCTGGCAGGTGCTGGCGGTCGCCGCCATCGCCTCCGCCGTCTCCTTCGGCATGGTCGGCCTGCTGTCGGTCTCCGGTAAGTGGGGCGGCGCGCCGGGCGCGATGCTCTCCCGCGCCACCTTCGGCGTGCGCGGCAACTACTTCCCGGGCGCGATCCTGTGGGTCGCCCGCTTCGGCTGGGAGACGATCAACGCGGTCACCGGCGCATACGCCATCCTGACCGTGCTGCACCTGGTCTTCGGCATCAAGGCCAACAACGTGCTGGTCGTCGTCACCCTCCTCGGCTTCGTCGCCTGCACCTTCCTGGTGAGCGGGCTGGGCCGCAAGGCGCTGAACGTCTGCAACAAGTACTCCACGTACCTCTTCAGCGCGATCAGCGTCGTCGTACTCGTCTACCTGATCGCAAAGGCGCCGTGGGACGCCATCCTCCACAAGTCGCCGGGCGACGCCGCCCTGATGATCGCGGGCATCGGCACCATCGCCGCCGGCGGTATCAGCTGGGTCCCCACCGGACCGGACTTCGCGCGCTACCTTCCGCACTCCGCCTCCGGCAAGAAGATCGTCGGGGCCACCGTCTCCGGTGCGGCCCTGGTGCTGATCCCGATGGTGGCCATGGGTGGCGTGATGGCCGTCTCGAACCCGTCGCTGGCCAACCAGAACACCGACCCGATGTCGTTCCTCGGCCAGGTGCTGCCGCGGGAGATCGCGATCCCGTACCTGATCACCGCGCTGATCGGCATGATGCTGATCAACAGCCTGTCGATGTACTCCGCGGGCTTCACCGCGCAGACCATGGGCGTCAAGCTGCCGCGCGCCCTGGCGGTCAGCATCAACGCCGTCATCAGCCTGGTCGGCGGCCTGTTCATGATGCTGGTGGCCAAGGACTTCATCGGCCAGTTCATCGCCTTCCTGACGCTGCTCGCGGTCTCCTTCTCCGCCTGGATCGGCGTCTACGGCATCGACATGGCCCGCCGTCGCAAGCTGGCCGTGCGCTACGACGCCGACGGCCTGATGGACACCGGCCGCACCAGCCGCTACTGGTACACCGGCGGCTTCTGCTGGCAGGCCATGACCGCCTGGGCGGTCGCGCTGGCCGCGGGCCTGTGCTTCACCAAGGTCCAGTGGTTCACCGGCCCGCTGGCCACCACCTGGATCGGCGAGAACGGCCTCGGCTGGGCCGCCACGATCGCGCTCTCCGCAGCGGTCTTCGCCATACTGCCGGCCCCCAAGGAGACGGCCCCGGCCGAGCAAGCCTCCGAGACCCGGCAGCCGGTCGAGGTGAGCTGACCCGCTCCCGGGCCTAGCGAACTGACGTAACGTCGCCCAACGTCCCCCTTCGCCAACTTCCTTGGCGGAGGGGGACGTTTCGTACGCGGCGCCTTGGCTTGCCATCCCACGTTGTCGGCTGTCCCGCCGTGGTGGTTGTTCGCCGTTGCTCCCCCACTGCCTGAAGGGCGTGGGAGGTACCCCCACGCGGCGGGCGTGGGTTTGTCGGGTGCGGTGCCGCTCCTCCGGACTTCGTCCTGCGGCGCGGCCCCTCCCGTGGTGGGTGGGAAACCTGAGTGGGGGCGGGCGTTGCGTGTCCCGTTGCTGTGACTGGATCCATGAGCGTGCACCCGCCCACTTACGGGCACCCCCACGGCCTTCTTTCCCCCACCCACGGGAGGGGACGGGCCGGAGGGGCAGGGTGTCCGGACGTAAAGCGAAGCAGTCCGGACACCCTGCCCCGGAGGTCCGTCACCGCACCCGACAGCCCCGCGCAGCGGCCCCGCCCGCCGCAGGCGCAACGGTGAGACGACACCACGACGGGACAGACAAAAACGTGGGAGGCACAAAAAGGGGTACTGCCCCACAGGTCCCTGTGACCCACGAGGCAGTACCCAGAACTGAGGAGAAGGACTGGCGGGGGGGTTAGCCCATCTCCTCCAACGCCTTGCCCTTGGTCTCCTTCACGAACTTGAGCACGAAGGGGATCGAGAGCACGGCGAAGAATGTGTAGATCACGTACGTACCCGAGAGGTTCCAGTCGGAGAGGCTCGGGAAGCTGGCCGTAATGGCCCAGTTGGCGATCCACTGCGCGGAGGCGGCGACGCCCAGTGCGGCGGCGCGGATCTTGTTCGGGAACATCTCGCCGAGGAAGACCCAGACCACGACGCCCCAGGAGAGGGCGAAGAAGAGCACGAAGACGTGGGCGGCGATCAGGGCCACGGTGCCTTCGGTGGCCGGCAGGGTGCCGGCCGCGGTCTTGGCGGAGAAGGCCCAGGCCTCCAGGGCGAGCGAGACGGCCATACCGGCCGAGCCGATCAGGGCCAGCGGGCGACGGCCGATCTTGTCGACGAAGACCATCGCGATCACGGTGCCGACGATGTTGATGATCGACGTCGTGAAGCTGTAGAAGAACGAGCTCTGCGGGTTGATGCCGACGGACTGCCACAGCGCCGAGGAGTAGTAGAACGCGACGTTGATGCCGACCAGCTGCTGGAAGACCGAGAGTCCGATACCGACCCAGACGATCGGCAGGAAGCCCATCTTGCTGCCGAGCAGGTCCCGGAACGTCGACTTGTGCTCGCGGTGCATCGCGTCCTCGATCTCGGCGACGCGGGTGTCCAGGTTGACGGTGTGGCCCTCGACCTCGGCCAGCACCTCCTTGGCGCGGGCGACCTTGCCGACGGAGATCAGGAAGCGCGGCGACTCGGGGATCGCGAAGGAGAGCAGACCGTAGAGGACGGCGGGGATGACCATCACGCCGAGCATCCACTGCCAGGCCTCCAGCCCGGCGATCTTGCCGCGCTGCTCACCGTCGGCGAGGTTGAGGATGCCCCAGTTGACGAGCTGGGAGACGGCGATGCCGACGACGATCGCGGCCTGCTGGAAGGAGCCGAGCCGGCCACGGTAGGCGGACGGCGAGACCTCGGCGATGTAGGCCGGGCCGATGACCGAGGCCATACCGATGGCGAAGCCGCCGACGACCCGCCAGAAGGCGAGGTCCACCAGGCCGAACGGCACGGCGGACCCGACGGCGCTGAGGGTGAACAGCACCGCGGCGATCTGCATGACGCGGATGCGCCCTATCCGGTCGGCGAGCCGGCCGGCGGTGGCGGCGCCGACGGCGCAGCCGATCAGCGCGATGGCGATCACCTGGGCGAGTACGGCGGACCCGACTTCGTACCGGCTGCGGATCGCCTCGACGGCGCCGTTGATGACGGAACTGTCGTATCCGAAGAGAAAGCCGCCCATCGCGGCAGCCGCGGTGATGAAGATGACATGGCCGAGGTGCTCGGGGTGGGCCTTACGGCCTTCCGGGACCGTGGGCTGCGCGGTGCTGGTCAACGTGAACTCCAGTGGCCCGGCTGCGCTGCCGGGCGTAGGGGGCTGGCACTTCTAGTGGTGCATAGGTTGGGGGTACCCACCACTTGAAGGTAAAAGCAACGTTGCAGAGACTATGCCTTCAAGTTTCGAAGTCAATAGGACGTGATGGATTTGTTTCCCGGTAACCCGAACCACCGTTCGTTCAAGTTGTGAACTGATCTAGAACTGATGCCGTGTTGGGCACGCCGCGCAGTCAGCCGCTGCGGGCCTCGGGCGGTACACCGGTGGGGCCCGGGGGTCAGTGCAGCCGCTGGCTGATCACCTTCGAGACGCCGTCCCCCTGCATGGACACCCCGTAGAGCGCGTCCGCGACCTCCATCGTCCGCTTCTGGTGCGTGATCACGATCAGCTGGGAGCTCTCCTGAAGCTCCTCCATGATCCGGATCAGCCGTTGCAGATTGGTGTCGTCCAGCGCCGCCTCGACCTCGTCCATCACATAGAACGGGCTGGGCCGCGCCTTGAAGATCGACACCAGCAGCGCCACCGCGGTCAGCGACCGCTCGCCGCCCGACAGCAGCGAGAGCCGCTTGACCTTCTTGCCCGGCGGACGCGCCTCCACATCCACCCCGGTCGCCAGCATGTCGTCCGGATCGGTCAGCACCAGCCGCCCCTCACCGCCCGGGAAGAGCCGGGCGAAGACGCCCTCGAACTCCCGCGCGGTGTCGTGGTACGCCTCGGTGAAGACCTGCTCGACCCGTTCGTCGACCTCCTTGACCACCTGGAGCAGATCGGCCCGGGTCTTCTTCAAGTCTTCAAGCTGTTCGCTGAGGAACTGGTGCCGTTCCTCCAGCGCCGCGAACTCCTCCAACGCCAGCGGGTTCACCTTCCCGAGCTGCTGATACGCCCGCTCGGCGGCCTTGAGCCGCTTCTCCTGCTCGGCCCGCACGAAGGGCACCGGCTGGTTGCGCGGATCGTCCGGATCGTCCGGCAGCACCTCACCCTCGGCGGGCGGCGACGGCGGTACGAGCTGCTCGGGCCCGTACTCCGACGTCAGCGCGGCCGGCTCCACCCCCAGCTCCTCCAGCGCCTTGGTCTCCAGCTGCTCGATCCGCAGCCGCTTCTCCGCGCCCAGCACCTCGCCCCGGTGCACCGAGTCGGTCAGCTTGTCCAGCTCGGACTTCAGCTCCCGGGCCGCGGTGCGCTCGGCCGCCAGCGCCTGTTCCCGCTCGGCCTTGGCCCGCTCCGCGGCACCGCGCTCCTCCTCGGCCCGTACGACGGACACCTCGACGTGTGCCAGCAGCTGCCGGGCACCGGAGGCCACGGCCCGGGCCACCTCCGCCTCGTGCCGCAGCCGGGCGCGCCGCCGCTCGGCCCGCGCCCGTGCCTCGCGCTCGGCGCGCGCCCCCCGGTCCAGCGCATCCGCCCGACCGGCGAGCGCCTTCACCCGCTCCTCGTGCGTACGCGCCTGGAGCCGGGCCTCCATCTCGGTCTGCCGGGCATTGGCCCCGTCGGCCGCCAACCGGTCCCGTACGGACGTATCGGGCTCCTCCTCGCCGACGCCCGGCTCCTCCTCGGCCACCGCCAGCCGCTCGGCCAGCTCCTCGGCCTCCTCGGTGGCGCGCACCAGCGCCTCCTCGGCCCTGGCGGCGGCCGCGGCGGAACGTTCTGCCTCGCCGGCGGCGGCCCGCGCCTGCCCGGCCAGCCGTCCCAGGTCCCCAGCGACCTTCGACTTCTCCCGGTCCGCCGCCCGCCGCCGCTCGGCCAGCTCCTCGACCCGCGCGGCACACTCCGTACGCCGCTCGGCCGCGGAGCGCTGTGCCTCGGCCAGCTCCGCGCAGCGCTCCGCCAGCTCCGCCAGCTCGGCCGCCGCCTCGTCGACGGACGCCTGCACCTCCAGCAGACTCGGCGCTCCGGCGGAACCGCCCTGGGCGAAGTGCGCCCCGAGCAGATCGCCCTCGCCGGTCACGGCCAGCAGCTCCGGGCGGGCGGCCACCAGGTCCTCGGCGTCCTCCAGCGTCCCGACCACCACGACGTCCCGCAGCAGCCGGGCCACCGCGGCGGTCAATTCCGAGGGCCCCTGGACCAGTTCACCGGCCGGTACGGGCGCGGAGCGGGGCCCCGGCACGGCATGGATGACGGGCTCCGCGGCCTCCGGCGCCCGCCCTCCATCACCGGCACCACCAGCCCCGGTGACACCACTGGCCCCATCAGCCCCAGCCCGCGCCACTACGCCAACGACCTCAGCGGACTCCTCAGCCTCGGCAGCCGCCGCGGGCACACCGTCGTCCACAGCCCGCGCAGGCCCCGGTACCCGCCCCGTACCACTGTCTCCGCCGCCGGTGGCACCGCTCCGGGTGTCCCCCAGCACCATCGCCGCCCGTCCCGCGTCCTGCTTGCGCAGCAGCCGGATGGCGTCGGCGGCGGTGGCCGGGCCGGTGACGGCCACCGCGTCGGCGGCCGCACCGAGGGCGGCCGCGACCGGGATCTCGAAGCCGGGGGTGACGGTCAGCAGCTCGGCGGCCGGGCCGAGGACCCCGCTGAGTTGGCCGGCAGCCGCCAGCAGGGCACCCGTACCGTCCTTGCGGCGCAGTCCGAGCGCCAGGGCGTCGTGCCGTGCGGCGGTCGCGGCGCGCCTGCGCTCGGCCGCGGTCAGCGCCTCGCGGGCCGCGGTCAGCGCGGACTCCGCCTCCGCCAGCTCCGCACGGGCCGCCTCGTGCGCCGCCGTGCTCTCCTCGTCCACCGCGTCCAGCCCGTCGACCTCGGCCTTGCGCTGCTCGTACTCCTCCTGAGCGGCGGCCGCCCGCTGCCGGGCCGCGTCCCTGGCCTCGGCGAGCCGGCCGATCTCCGCCTGCGCGGAGGCGGCCCGGCCGCGGGCGGCGGTGACCTGCCCGCTCAGCCGGGCCAGGCCCTCGCGCCGGTCGGCGATGGCCCGGGCCACGTCCCGCAGCCGGCGCTCCTCGTCCGCCAACTGGCGCTCCAGCGCGGCGCGGTGTTCGACGGTGTCCTCCAGCGCCCGGCTCGCCGCCTCCAGCGCGGCGGTCAACTCCGCCTCCTGCTCGCGGATCCGGGCCGCCTCCCGCTCCATGTCGTCCGGGTCGCGCCCCTGCCGCTCATCGGGCGGGGCCGCCGTGGCGCTCTTAACCCGCGCCTCGGCCAGCGAGATGGTGCCGCGCACCCGCTCCGCGAGCTGCGACAGCTCGTACCAGGTCTGCTGCGCCCCCTGCACCCGCGGGGTGAGGGCACGGACCTCCTCCTCCAGCGCCGCCTCCCGCTGCTGGGCGGTGCGCAGCCGCTGCTCGGCGGCCTGCTTGCGTTCCTTGAGCGCCGCCTCGTCCGCGATCTCGGCGGCGAGCGCCCGGCGCAGGGTGACGAGATCGTCGGCGAGCAGCCGCAGCCGGGCATCGCGCAGATCGGCCTGGATGACGGCGGCGCGCCGGGCCACCGCGGCCTGCCGGCCCAGCGGCTTGAGCTGGCGCCGCAGCTCGTCGGTCAGGTCCTGGACGCGGGCGAGGTTCGCCTTCATCGCCTCCAGCTTGCGCAGCGCCTTCTCCTTGCGCTTGCGGTGCTTGAGGACGCCGGCCGCCTCCTCGATGAAGGCCCGGCGGCCCATCGGGTCGGCGTGCAGTACGGAGTCGAGCTGGCCCTGGCCGACGATGACGTGCATCTCCCGGCCGATACCGGAATCGGAGAGCAAGTCCTGGATATCGAGCAGCCGGCAGGTGTCCCCGTTGATCTGGTACTCGCTGCCGCCGTTGCGGAACATGATCCGGGTGATGGTGACTTCGGCGTACTCGATCGGCAGTGCACCGTCGGAGTTGTCGATGGTGAGCGAGACCTCGGCGCGGCCGAGCGGCGGCCGCCCGGTCGTCCCGGCGAAGATGACGTCCTCCATCTTCCCGCCGCGCAGTGACTTGGCGCCCTGCTCGCCCATGACCCAGGAGAGCGCGTCCACGACGTTGGACTTGCCGGATCCGTTGGGGCCCACGACGCAGGTGATGCCCGGTTCGAACCGGAGCGTCGTGGCGGAGGCGAAGGACTTGAAGCCTCGCAGGGTCAGACTCTTGAGGTGCACGCCGTTGGACTCTACCGGCCGCCCCTCGGCGGGCTGCCCCAACATTCCGGGCCGGCCACGGCCCCGTACGGCCCCGGGGTATACCGCGGCGTTCATTTTCGGTTTCACCGAGGAAAGCGCAGGGCACATCATGCGGTAAGAGAGGGGCGGCACCGCGCAAGTGGCCGTATGACGCGCAATAAATGCCGGAAAGACGAAGAAGCGGGAAACGACGAAGGGACGCCGAAGCGTCCCTTGCAGATCTTGAAGAGGGCGGTGCCTCAAGCGGCTGGCGAGCAGCCCTACCGGCCCTGGGGTGAGGGTCAGGTGAGCGCGGGCTCCGCCTGGGGTACGTCGATGTCGAGCACCGACTCGTCGCGACGTGCGGCAGCGGACAGCATGTCGTTCTCGGCCTGCATCCGGATAAGTTCGGATTCAAGGTCTTGAACGCGCTGCTGAAGCCGTCGCATCTCGGAGAGGACTCGGGGATCGGAGCCGCCGACGTAACCGAGAAGCGCCTTTGCCATGATGGATGGTCCTCCACAATGAGTGACCGACCGAAGCGGTGTGGGTCGTGAGGGATTCGCACCCGCGGTGCTTGTCATTCCTGGTGTACTCAATGCCAAACAGCTAAGGTGCGCGGGGATTCCAGAGTCTCACCAAACGGTTTGACGGTCAACACGATCACGCCCCGTATCCTCGGGCACCTGAGAGTGCGCGGCCGCGAGGGCGCTGCGCCGACTCCCCAGAAAGGTCCCGCGGGGGCGTAGAGATCATCCGTACAGCCGCAGCCTTGCACGGGTCGGCCGAGTTGGCAACCACCAGGCCTTATCTCCCGTAAGCAGCTGACAAAGACGCACCGGAAAGATCGCCCTCATCGGCCGTACGGACGCTTCCCGCGGTCCGTGTCAGCGGATCTCGAAGCCGTCGTAACCGCCCCGCGGCGTGGCCCATATCTCAGTGACGCCATCGACCCGCCCGGGCGTGTCTCCGGTACGCAGCCACTCCAGCAACTGGTCGCAACGGTCCTTGGGGCCCTCGGCGACCACCTGGACCCGGCCGTCACCGAGATTGACCGCGAACCCGGCGAGTTCGCCGATGCGAAGGGCGTTTGCGCGGGTGAACCAGCGGAACCCGACGCCTTGGACCTGGCCCCGCACCCATGCGGTTACACGGACTTCTTCGTTCATGTGTGCACGTTAACCGGCCAATTGCTCAGCGAGCACGCTGCCCCCCTTCGCCATGGCGTACAGTCCCCCGACAACGAGGCTCACCCTTTCGGGTGAGCCACCTTGACGCCGAAGAAGGCCATGCGGCGGTAGCCGCTCCAGTGGAGCCGGTGCTTGCACCGGGGGAAGGAAGACAGCGGATGGGCCGCCATCGACGCTCTGCTCTCCCCGCGCCCGTACCCCCCGGTGCGGGGCCTGTTGACGCCCCGACGGCAGTCCGGCCCGGCGCACCGCCCTCCGCCACCCGGCCCCGCTCGCACCGTGCGGCGCGCGGGCGCGGCATGGCCCCCGTACGCACCGGACTGCTCGGCGCCTCCGCCGCGGTGGCGATGGGAGCGGTGGCGGCCGCCTCCGGACTGATCCCCGGCCACGGCCAGTTCGACGGCGGTACGGGCGGCGACCACGACCGCGTGCGCGCCGATGCCCTGCCGGAGGCCACCGCGCCGATGGGCAGCCTCCCGGCGTCCCCGGCGGACCGCACGGACCCGGTGAGCCGCGGCAGCGCCCGCCCCACCGCGCCGGAGACCGCCCGCCCCTCCTCCCCCACCACACCCACGACGTCCCCCGTTCCCCACCGGCCCGCCAAATCCCCCGCCCGGCAGCCCGGTTCGCACCCCTCTCCCGAGCCCACGGACGACGCCTCCTCCGCCGCATCCCGCCCGACCGCGGCCGCGTCCAGGACGCCCGACGCCCCGTCATCCGCGGCGGACCAGGTGCTGTCCCTGGTCAATCAGGAGCGCGCCCAGGCCGGCTGTTCCCCGGTCACCGCGGACAAGGAATTGACCTCGCTCGCTCAGCAGTTCAGCGACGACATGGCGGCCCGGGACTTCTTCGGCCATACCGACCCGGACGGCGACACCCCCTGGGACCGCGCCCGCGACGCGGGCATCACCGACCTCGGCGGCGAGAACATCGCCCGCGGCCAGGCGAACGCCCAGTCCGTCATGGACTCCTGGATGAACAGCCCCGGCCACCGCGCCAACATCCTCAACTGCGAGTACAAGACCCTCGGCGTCGGCGCCCACTTCGGCCAGGGCGGCCCCTGGTGGACCCAGGACTTCGGCTTCTGAGCGGCCGTCCCGCCGTGTGACACCGGCGCTGCCGCACGCCCGCGCCGCCCCGTGACGGATCACGGGGCGGCGCGGGCAGGTGGCCTTCCGGCGGTTGGTGGGGCGCAGATCAGGCGGCGAGGGCGGCGCGGCCGGCTGTGAAGATGCGGGCCTGCTCGGCGATCCGGCGTCCCAGGTGCTCGGCGGTGGCGATATCGGCCTTGTGGACGCCCTCGGGGCCCTGGTCGTTGGGGGACTGGGCGGCGGCCCCCAGGAAGAAGCCCAGCCGGTTCAGGTCGTTCTCGGAGGCGGTGGAGGAGTTCCAGCCCGGGAGCAGGTTGAGGCCGACCCAGTTCATGCCGTGCTGGGCGGCGAGCACCGTGAAGAACTGAAGCGTGTGGAGCTTGTCGCCGCTCTTCGAGGCGGAGTTGGTGAAGCCCGCCGCGAGCTTGTCCTGCCAGGCGCGGGTGGCCCAGCGCGCGGAGGTCGCCTCGGCGAAGACATGGAAGGCTCCGGAGGCGGTTCCCATGTAGGTCGGCGAGCCGAAGACGATCGCGTCGGAGGCGTCGAGCTGGTCCCACTCGGCGTCGGTGATCTCGTCGACCTTGATCAGGTGGACGGTGGCGCCCGCGTCGGCGGCACCGGACCGCACCGCTTCGGCCAGAACGGCGGTGTGGCCGAAGCCGGAGTGGTAGGCGACGGAGACGACGGGGGCGGGCAGGGCAGGGCTGGTCATGAGGGGTATTCCTCCAGGTCACGGAGCCGCGGGGCGGACTGGCCCCGGGAACGCCGGGTACGGCGACGAGAGAAAGAGAAGCACTAACTTTTAGAAAGCGCAACCCATTGGTTAGCGCTGTGCGGAGGTATGGTGTCCGTATGGCGACCAAGACCACTCCGCATTCGGCCCAGGAGCCCGCCCCCGGCTGTACGGACGACCTGGCCTATGACGTGTTCGCGCGCGCATGCCCCTCCCGTGACGCGCTGAAGCACATCACCGACCGATGGGGCAGCCTCACCCTGGGCGCGCTGCTCGACGGCACCTTCCGCTTCAACGAACTGCGGCGCCGGGTCGAAGGGGTGAGCGAGAAGATGCTGGCCCAGACCCTGCACGCGCTGGAGCGGGACGGCCTGGTGCACCGCGAGGCACAGCAGACCAACCCGCCCCGGGTGGATTACGCGCTGACGCAGCTGGGGCTCCAGGTCGCCCGCCAGCTACGGCTGCTGATCGACCTGGTGGAGGACCGGATGCCGCAGGTGATGGCCGCCCGGGAGCGGTACGACACCCGGCACGCCGCAGAGTGAGCCGCCGCCCGCGCCGGGGCCGGAAAACCGCGCTCAGGCCCGCGGCGGCCGCTGGCAGCGGGGGCAGAAGTAGCTGGAACGGTTCATCCAGGGCCGCCGGCGGATGGGCGTGCCGCAGCGGCGGCAGGGTTCGTCCTCGCGGCCGTAGGCGTCCAGTGCGCGGTCGAAGTAGCCGGACTCGCCGTTGACGTTGACGTAGAGGCTGTCGAAGCTGGTGCCGCCGACGGCGAGCGCCGCGTTCATCACCTCACGTACGTGGCCCAGCAGTTCGGCGGTGCGCGGGCGGGTGAAGGTGGCGGTGGGCCGGTCGTAGTGCAGCCTGCTGCGCCACAGCGCCTCGTCGGCGTAGATGTTGCCGACCCCGCTGATCAGCGTCTGGTCGAGCAGCGCCCGCTTGATGGTGGTGCGGCGGCGGCGCAGCGCGTCGTGGAAGGCGGCGTCGTCGAAGGCCGGATCGAGTGGGTCGCGGGCGATGTGCGCGATGACGTCGGGCAGCAGATCGGCGTCGCCCGGGACCGTGTCGTGCAGCGAGAGGCCGCCGAAGGTGCGCTGGTCGACGAAGCGCAGCTCGGTGTCCTGGGCATCGGCGAAGCGGATACGGATGCGCAGATGCTTCTCGTCCGGGGCGTCCTGAGGCTGGACCAGCAGCTGGCCGCTCATGCCGAGGTGGGCGAGGATCGCCAGTCCGTGGGTGACCGAGGGCGTGACGATCGGGGCGATGCCCTCGGCGGCGGTCTGGGCCGCCGGGGTGCCGCCGGTCACCGGGAGCCAGAGGTACTTGCCGCGCCGGCGGGCCACCCCGAGGCGCAGACCCTTGAGCCGGGCCGCGAAGTCGGCCGCACCGGCCGTGTGCCGGCGGATCGAGCGCGGATGGTGCACCTCGACGGCGTCGATCGTTCGCCCGCTGACCCAGCGCTCCAGCCCACGGCGTACGACCTCGACCTCGGGCAGCTCGGGCACGGAAGGCTCCTTGGGAACGACGGGCCGGCGCACGGAGGCCGGGCGGAAGAACCGTCTGACCCCGTACGGGACGGCGCACGGCCGCCCTGTACGGGGTCAGAGAGAGTGATTCAGTGCGCCGACGACGGGCTGTCGCCGACTGCCGAAGCCGAGTCCTCGGCCACCGGCGACGCACCGTCGCCGGAAGCCGCCGCCTTGGCCGCCTCGTCCGCCGCGGCGCGGATCGCGCGCCATGCGGACTCGGCCGCCTGCTGCTCGGCTTCCTTCTTGCTGCGGCCGGTGCCGGTGCCGTACGAGACACCACCGACGCGGGCAGCAGCAGTAAAGGTCTTCTCGTGATCGGGGCCGGTCTCGGTGACCAGGTACTCCGGGACGCCGAGGCCTTCGGTCGCGGTGAGTTCCTGGAGGCTGGTCTTCCAGTCCAGGCCCGCGCCCAGGCTGGAGGACTTCTCGATGAGCGGGTCGAAGAGCCGGTGCACCAGCTCGGCGGCCGCGTCGAGGCCCTGGTCGAGGTAGACCGCGCCGATCACCGCTTCAAGGGTGTCGGCGAGGATGGATGCCTTGTCCCTGCCGCCCGTGCCCTCTTCGCCCCGGCCGAGGCGGATGAAGGCACCGAGGTCGAGCCCGCGGCCCACCTCGGCGAGTGCACGCGAGTTGACCACCGCGGCCCGCAACTTGGCCAGCTGGCCTTCCGGCAGGTCGGGGTGGATGCGGTACAGCGTGTCGGTGACCACCAGGCCGAGCACCGAATCCCCGAGGAATTCCAGTCGCTCGTTGGTGGGCAGACCGCCGTTCTCGTATGCGTACGAGCGGTGCGTCAGCGCACGCACCAGAAGGGCGGACTCGAGCTTGTACCCGAGCCGCCCTTCCAGAAGCGTGTGGGACGAGGCCGTGTCCGCCGGAGTCGGTTCCTCCCCGCGCTTGCGGGGAGTCGCATGGGCGTCTTCCGCCTTTTTGGGGCTAGACACAGTGCCTGTCACCAGCCGCTCAGACCTCGAGGACCTGGCGCTTGTTGTAGGTGCCGCAGCTCGGGCACGCGATGTGCTGCTGCTTCGGCTCGTGGCAGCGCTCGCACGCCACCAGGGTGGGGACCGCAGCCTTCCACTGCGACCGGCGGTGGCGCGTGTTGCTGCGCGACATCTTCCGCTTCGGAACAGCCACGGCTACTTCTCCTGAGGTTCATCCCCGCCGACGCGGGGTGCGTTGTCCTTCTCGCCGTCCTTGACGGTCTCGGCGAGTCCCTGCAGTGCCGCCCAACGGATGTCGACGGCGTCGTGGTGGTGGTCCGGGTCGTCCGCCAGCCGCACTCCGCAGTCGGAGCACAGGCCCGGGCAGTCGTCCTGGCACACCGGCTGCATCGGCAGTGCAAGCACCACCGCGTCACGCAGCACGGGTTCGAGGTCGAACAGGTCGTCCTCGAGCAAGAGGGTGTCCTCCTCGTCCTCGGCGTCGTCGCCCGCGTCCTTGTCATGGACCCTGGCGTCGGCGTCGGGGTAGGCGAACATCTCCTGGAAGTCGCCGTCGAGCTCTCGCTCCAGCGGCTCCAGACACCTTACGCACTCCCCCTTGACCGTTGCACGGGCGGTACCGGTGACAAGCACCCCGTCCATGACCGATTCCAGGCGGAGGTCGAGCTCGATCGGTGCGCCCTCGGGCACGCCGATCACCTCGTTGCCGAGGTCCCGGGGGGCCTCGACGGAGCGGGAGACCCTTTTGAGCGCACCGGGACGCCGGCCCAGCTCACGTGTGTCGAACACGAGAGGGGAGCGGTGGTCGAGGCGGGCGTTGATGGCTTCCTGCTTTCTACGGGGTTCGCGCCGCCCTTGTTCCATCCATGGAATTCCGGGCAGCAGAGATCGCGGATATACGCGCGACCGAAGAGCCAGGATACTGGACGGGCCCCGATAGGCCCAATCCGCTCCCGGGCAGCGAGCGGTTCCGGCCGCCGGACCGCCTACTGGCGCCCCTCCTCGTACTGACGCAGCTGATCCAGGTTGATCATGCTGGTGTCGAAGAGGCTGGTCTCGTCCAGCGCACCGGGCTGCGCGGTGTGCTCGTGCGGGGCGTGCTGGGGCTGCTGGGGCACCTGCTGCTGGAGGTAGGCGTTGGGGTCATACCCCTGCTGCTGCGCCTGCTGCTGAGCCTGGGCCTGCTGCTGCCAGTCGTAGCCGTACGGATCCTGGTGCTGGGTGTACTGGTCCTGCGGCACCTGCTGCGGCTGCTGATAGCCGTAGACGTCCTGCTGCTGGTAGGCCGCCGGGTCGGCGTAGTAGGCCGGCTGCTGGGGCTGGAGCGGCTGGTGTTCCTGGGGCTGTACCTGGGGCATCGGGGGTGCCTGGGGGGCCTGCGGGACCTGGTCGGCTCCGATGCCCGCCAGCTCGGCGAGGTAGTCGGCGTCGGCCTGCGGCATGCCGGTCTGCGGGTCGCCGGCGGTGGCCAGGTGCGCGCCCAGCTCATCGATCGCCCGGGCGCCCTGGAGCTTGTCGCGACCCCGGCCGACCGCCTCCAGCGTCTTGGTGAGCACGGCCTGGAACGCCCCGAACTTTGCGTCCACATACGCGTCCGCGCGCTGCCTGAGGGTCTCCGGGTCGGCGCTGCGCTCCGGCACCTCGGTGCCGTCCTCGTCGGGGTAACCCTGCTCGTCGAGGCCCGGACCGCGGCCGAGCAGCTTCTCGCGCCCGCGGTCGACGGAGCCGATGGTCTTGGTGAGCACGACCTCGAAGTTGGCGAGCTTGCTGTCGACGTAGTCGTCGGCCTCGGCGCGGATCTCCTCCGCCTCCCGGCGGGCGTCCGCGAGGATCCGGTCCGCCTCTTCCTGGGACTGCCGGGCGATCTCGGTGTCGGAGATCAGCGAACCGCGCTGGGCGTGTGCGGACTCGATGATCCGCTCCGCCTCGGCCCGCGCCTCCTCGACCATCTGCTCCCGCCCGCCCAGCAGCTCCTGCGCCTGCGCGAGGGAGCCGGGCAGCGCCGCGCGCACCTCCTCCAGCATGGCGAGCAGCTCGGCGCGGTTGACCACGCACGAGGCCGACATGGGCATGGACCGGGCGCCGGCGACGGTCGCGACGATGTCGTCGAGCTTCTTCTGCACGTCCACCTTGGACTCGCCACTCTCTGAGGGTTGGAACGACGGAACGGATCGACTGTACGTCCACGAGCCCTTCGCCCGACACCGACTGACGATCCGTCAGTTCGGCATCACACGCGGTGCGCCGTGGCGCGTCAGTCCTTCTTGCGCAGCCGCTCGGTGAGCGCTTCGAGGACGAACGGCGGGACCAGGTGGGAGACATCGCCGCCCCAGGCGGCGACCTCCTTGACCAGGCTGGAGGAGAGGAAGCTGTAGGTCGGGTTGGTGGGGACGAACAGCGTCTCCACACCGGAGAGGCCGTTGTTCATCTGGGCCATCTGGAGCTCGTAGTCGAAGTCGCTGACCGCCCGCAGCCCCTTGACGATCGCGGGGATGTCGCGCTGCTTGCAGAAGTCGACGAGCAGACCGTGGAAGGACTCGACCTCGACGTTGCCGTACTCGGCGGTGGCCCGGCGGATCAGGTCGATCCGCTCGTCGACCGTGAACAGCCCCTTCTTGGACTGGTTGATCATCACGGCGACATGGACGACGTCGTACAGCTTGGAGGCCCGGGCGATGATGTCCAGGTGCCCGTTGGTGATGGGGTCGAAGGACCCCGGACAGACGGCGCGGCGCAACTTCGGTTCCTCGCTCTCCGATCCGGTCATGACACGCTTGTTGACGTCGGTGCGGCGGACGTCGAAGCGGCGCGACCGTACCAAAGCGTCCCCTCGCCGTAGCGACGGGCCTTGATCGCTTCAAAACCGTCCGGCCATGGGAACGTGCCGCCTCTGGTGCTCCGCTCCACGGTGACGAGTGCCTGCTCCGCTAGCCACCCCTGACCACGGAGTGTGAGCAGGATCTCGCACAGATCCTGGTCGGTGACCGCGTACGGCGGGTCCAGGAACACGATGTCGTACGGCTCGCCGGGGGCCGGTGCGGCGGCGGTCTGCTCGGCCTTGCCGGGCCGGACCTCGACGCCCGGGAGGCCGACCGTGCGGACGTTGTCCCGGATGGTGCGCACCGCGCGGGCGTCGGCCTCGACCAGCAGTACATGCGCGGCGCCGCGGGACAGGGCCTCCAGCCCGACCGCGCCGGAGCCGCCGTAGAGATCGAGCACCCGGGCGCCGGCCAGCGGTCCGTCCAGTGACTCCCAGGTGGAGAACATGCCCTCGCGGGCCCGGTCGGAGGTCGGGCGGGTGCCGTTTCCCGGGGGTACGGCCAGGCGGCGGCCGCCGGCCGTACCGGCGATCACGCGGGTCATGGGCCCGTCCTTACGTTGCGCGTGGTCGGTGTGGAGTGGTGGCGGGAGCCGGTCCGGCTCCGCTCCTCCACGATATTCCGTCGGCCGGGGCCCGGCGTCCGCCCGAGGCGCCCCGGCAAGGACCCGGCCCGTGATCGATCTCACCCCGGCGGACCCGGCGCCACCGGCGAACTCCCCGCCGTCCCGCCGCCCTCAGCCCTTGTCCAGATACTGCTCCCGTTCCTCGTCCAGCAGGGCCGACAGCGCCGTCCGCAGCTCCGGACAGCCGGTCAGCTCCGGGTCCTCGGCGACCAGTGCGGTGGCCTCCTCGCGGGCGGCCGCGATGACCTCCTCGTCGTCGATGACCGCGAGCATCCGCAGCGAGGAGCGGACACCGGACTGCGCCTGTCCCAGGACATCGCCCTCGCGCCGCTGTTCCAGGTCGATACGGGAGAGCTCGAAGCCGTCGAGGGTGCCGGCCACCGCGGCGAGCCTGGCGCGCGCCGGAGAGGCCTCGGGCATCTCGCTGACCAGCAGACACAGACCCGGTGCCGAGCCCCGGCCGACGCGGCCGCGGAGCTGGTGCAGCTGGGAGACGCCGAAGCGGTCGGCATCCATGATCACCATGGCGGTGGCGTTCGGCACGTTCACCCCGACCTCGATCACCGTCGTCGCGACCAGCACATCCAGCTCACCGGCCGCGAAGGAGCGCATCACCTCGTCCTTGTCGTCCGGCGCCATCCTGCCGTGCAGCACCGCCACCCGCAGACCGTCGAGCGGCCCCCTGGCGAGCTGTTCGGCGATGTCGAGCACCGCGAGCGGCGGCCGCTTCTCCGCCACGTCCTCCGGTGAACTCACCTTGGCCGCCGCCCCCTTGGAGCCGCCCGCCCCCTTCTTGGCCCCCTTGGGCGCCTCCTCCTCGTCGTCACCGATCCGCGGGCACACCACATAGGCCTGGTGCCCGGACGCCACCTCTTCCCGGACCCGCTCCCAGGTGCGCGCGAGGAAGTGCGGTTTGTCCTTGGCGGGCACCACATGGGTGGCGATCGGTGAGCGGCCGGCGGGGAGTTGGTCCAGGACGGAGGTCTCCAGATCGCCGAAGACCGTCATGGCGACCGTGCGCGGAATCGGCGTCGCGGTCATCACCAGGAGGTGCGGTGGTTGTGTGCCCTTGCCGCGCAGCGCATCGCGCTGCTCGACGCCGAAGCGGTGCTGTTCATCGACGACCACCAGCCCCAGGTCGTGGAACTGCACCTTGTCCTCGATGAGCGCATGGGTGCCGACGACGATCCCGGCCTCGCCGGTGATCAGGTCGAGCAGCGCCTGGCGGCGGGCCGCGGCCCCCATGGAGCCGGTCAGCAGCACCACCTTGGTGCCCTGTTCGGCCCCGCCCAGCATCCCTCCCTCGGCCAGCTCGCCCATCATCTCGGTGATAGAGCGGTGGTGCTGCTGGGCGAGCACCTCGGTGGGCGCCAGCATCGCGGCCTGGCCGCCGCTGTCGACCACCCCGAGCATGGCGCGCAGCGCGACCATCGTGTTGTGGGTGACGGTGAAGTGGTCGGTCACATAGGCGTGGTCCGGATGCGCCACGCTGATGCACTGGACGGGCTTGCGGCCCACCCGCTCGATGGCCCGAATGGTGCGGCGGAAGCCTTCGCCGTCGCCGGGCACCTCGTCCGGCAGTGCCACAAGGACGTCGTACGCGCCGTCCCGCACGGCGCTCAGCTGCGCCCGGCCGCCCAGGGAGCGCACCAGCCACGCGAGGTCGTCGGCCAGCGGGGCGGGCGCCGCGCGGAACACCGCGCCGTCCCCTGAGGGCTCACCCCCGGCCGCCATCAGACCCCGCACCACGGCCAGCCGGTCCTTGAGCGGTGCGTTGCGGTACGCGTCCGATACCCGGTCCGTCGGGCCGCCGCCCTCCCCCAGGCGCCGCCCCAGCAGATACGGATCGAGGGGCCGGTCCCCGCCGTCGTCCAGGTCCACCGGCACGGCCGGCGCAATGGACCACTTGGGCCGGCCGTCGGCACCCAGCAGGTCGGTCCGCAGGGCGCGGGTGGTCAGTACGCGCTCCCCCGCACCGCCGTCCCCGACGATCCACAGATGCTCGTCATCGCACTCGACGGCGCTGCCGTCGGAGAGCACCAGCCGCCACACCTCCCGCTCCCCCTGCGGGAAGACGCCGTCCACCACGGCGAGCTCACCGCTCGGCACCACCACTTCGGTGCCGACGGTCATCTCCCCCATGGGCCGGAAACCGCGCGGCGTCAGCACCAGGGAGTCCAGTGGCTGCGCCTTGCCGGAGCCCACCTCGCCCTGGAGGAGGCGGTGCATGGGGTGTTCGGTCGCCAGGTCGTCGAAGATCTCCCGGCTGACCTTCTGCTGGCCTTCGGTGAGCGTGAAGGGCAGCTTGACGTCGAACGCGTCGAGGATGCCGTCCTTGACCAACCTCCGTGCCACCGCCGGGAGTTGGGTGTCGGCCAGCCGGCGTCGGGCGAGCGCGACCTGCATCACGAACGCCTCGTCCCACTTCAGCCGGGCCCGCGCATCGGCGATATCGGCCTTGGTGCCCGGCCGGTGGATCTTGAGCAGCGCCTCGGTCAGCGGGACCAGCGCCCGGCCCTCGCGCAGCGCCTCCGGCAGCGGATCGACGGCGTCCTGCGCGCTGGGCAGCACCGCATCGACCGCCTTGGCGATCTTCCAGGACGCCATCTGCTGGCAGGCCGGATAGATCGGCATCAGCTGGTTGGCGAAGGCGTCCACGGCTCCGCTGTCGGCGTCGCGGTCGAGGAGCTCGTACTCGGGGTGCGCGAGCTGAAGTTTGCGGTTGAAGAGGGAGACCTTGCCGGCGAACATCGCCCGGCGCCCCGGGAGCAGTTCTTTGTGCGGCTTGTGGATGCCCTTGCCGAAGAAGACCAGCTGGAGACGGCCGCTGCCGTCGGTGAGGTTGACTTCGAGGCGCTGTCCCCGGCCGGCGTTGAATTTCAGCACCCGGGCATCCGCGACCTGGGCGACGACCGTGACATGTTCGTCCAGCGGGAGGTCCGCGAGGCGGGTCAGCTCACCGCGCTCGGCGTAGCGCCGCGGATAGTGGTGCAACAGATCGCCGACCGTTTGCAGGTCGAGATGCTCGGCCAGCACCTTCGCGGTGGTGCCGCCGAGAATTTTCTTCAGAGGTTCGTCGAGCGCTGCCACGGGTCCATTGCACACCACACCTCTGACAATTGCGCCGCTCCCGGCCGCCGGGTGCGGTCACTCCACGCCGATGAGGAGCGGTGCGCCGTGCTGGCCGCCGTCGTAGACCACGGTGTCCACGGCGAGGTGCCGCTCGCGGACGTGCCGCTCCAGCCGCTCGGCCAGGGACCCGGGCGCCGCCGCCCCCAGGACCAGGGTCACCATCTCCCCGCCCGCGGAGAGCATCCGGTCGAGCACCGTCATCGCCGTGACGGTGAGGTCCGAGCCGATCACCGCGACATCGCCGTCGATCAGCCCGAGGACGTCCCCGGCCTGGCAGACCCCGGCCATCGTCCACGACTGCCGCTCGGCGACCGCCAGCTCGGCGTAGCGGGTGGCGCCCGCGGCCGAGGTCATCGCGACCACGTCCTCGTCGAAGCTGCGGCCCGGCTCGTGCACCGCCAGTGCCGCGATGCCCTGGACGGCGGAGCGGGTGGGGATCAGGGCGACCCGTACGCCTTCGGTGCGGGCCTGTTCGGCGGCGGCCGCCGCGGTGTGCCGCAGTTCGGGGTCGTTGGGCAGCAGCATCACCTCGCGGGCGTGCGCCTGCCGGATCGCCTGCACCAGTTCGCCGCTGGCGGGCGGCTCCCCGGGGCGTACGGAGACGGGGGTGGCGCCGGCTTCGGTGCACAGCGCGGCGAGCCCGGCGCCCGGCACCACGGCGACCACGGCCCGCGCCGCCATCGCCGGCTCCTTGGCGCGGGGGACCCCGCCGAAGTGGGTGATACGGATCCGGTACGGGCGGCCCGCCTCGATGCCGGCCTCCACGGCGGCGCCCGCGTCGTCGACATGGACATGGACGTTCCACAGGCCGTCCCCGCCGACCACCACCAGCGAGTCACCGAGCCCGTCGAGCGTGGTCCGCAGCCGCGCCACCGCCGCGTCGTCGGCCTCCAGCAGATAGATCACCTCGAAGGCCGGCCCGTCGGGGTCCGGGGATCCGTCCGCGGACATCCGGACGGCGGCCGCACAGCCGGCCGCCTCGGGGAGCGGGGCATCGGCCCGTACGGCGACGGGCGTCACCGAGACCTCTCCGGAGAGCGCATCGGCGAGCGCGCCCAGCAGCGCGACCAGTCCGCAGCCGCCGGCGTCGACCACGCCCGCCCGCCCGAGGACCGCGAGCTGCCCCGGTGTCGCCTTCAGGGCGCGGCGGGCGCCCTCGTGGGCCGCGCGGGCGACCGCGGCGGCGCCGGCGCTCCCGCCGGCGGC
Source organism: Streptomyces sp. NPDC034111 (assembly GCF_055575375.1). NCBI lineage: Bacteria > Bacillati > Actinomycetota > Actinomycetes > Kitasatosporales > Streptomycetaceae > Streptomyces > Streptomyces sp. NPDC034111. Next base: position 160,194 of record NZ_JBVIST010000017.1, read on the forward strand.
CCGCTCGGCGGCCTCGGCGGCCGCGCCGGCCACCGTCAGTACGGTGCCCTCCACGGGGTGCGCGACGGCCTCGTACGTCGATGCGGCGGCCCGGCGCAGCGCCCGCCGCAGCGCCTCGGCCGAGCCGTCGGCGCTGCCGGTGGCCGCGTCGGGCGCCGCCAGCACCTCGGTCATCCCGCGCAGCAGCTGCGCCACGATCGTGCCGGAATTGCCGCGCGCCCCTATGAGGGCACCGTGCGCCATGGCGCCGATGGCGTCGGCGAGGCCCGGTGCGGTGCCGGCCGAGGCGTGCCCGTCGAAGGCGGCCTCGACCGCGCGGGCGGCCGATTCGAGCGTCAGATAGAGGTTGGTGCCGGTGTCGCCGTCGGCCACCGGGTAGACGTTGATCGCGTCGATCCGCTCGCGTTCCCGGCCGAGCGCCTCCAGGGCCAGTCCGCACCAGGAGCGGACGGCGGCGGCGTCGAGCGGGTACGGCACGTCGTCCTCCTGGGTCGCGGGATGCACCGCACAGTAGCCGCGCTCCGACGGGGAGGCCGGGGCGGGGGCCGGACGGTGCGTGATAGTTTCGTTCTACGGGAGCGGTCGTTGTATGCTGCTCCGGTTGCCCGATGAGAGTCGGGCCATTTCCTCTCCTGACGACGCCGGCCGGGCAATGCACTCGGCTCGTCGGGATTTCACCGTAAGTGCATCTGAAGTCTTTGGAGTGACCCGTGGCTGCCAACTGCGACGTCTGCGGCAAGGGGCCGGGCTTCGGCAAGAGTGTCTCGCACTCGCATCGCCGTACCAACCGTCGTTGGAACCCCAACATCCAGACGGTGCGTGCAGTGATCGGGCGCACGCCGAAGAAGCTGAACGCCTGCACCTCGTGCATCAAGGCCGGCAAGGTCTCGCGCTGACGCCTTAGCCGTAGCGCAGCCCGACCGGTTGCTTGCTTGTGAAGCCGGTCCACCCTCGTGGTGGACCGGCTTTTGCCTTTCCCGGTGCCTTTCCCGGCATGCCCATTCCGGCGTGCCTTCCTGGCGTGCCTACTGCGGCGGCCGGTGCGCGCCGGCGTCGCGCAGCCGCCAGCCGTGGTCCACGGGGCCGATGCCCGCGCCCAGCCGGAAGCCGGCCGCGAGGGCGCCGGTGACGTACTCCTTCGCCGCCGCGGCGGCCTGCGGGACGGTGTCGCCCTTGGCGAGCTGTGCGGCCAGGGCGCTGGCGAGGGTGCAGCCGGTGCCGTGCGTGTGCCGATTGTCGTAGCGCGGCGCGCGCAGCCAGTGCTCCTCGGTGCCGTCGGTGAGCAGATCGACGGCGCTGTCCCCGGCCCCGTCCGCGGTGCCGTCCCCGGCGGGCAGATGGCCGCCCTTGATGAGCGCCCAGCGCGGACCGAACTCCAGGACCGCGGCGGCCGCCCGGCGCATGTCGGCCGCTTCCCTGACCCGTACACCGGTGAGCTGCGCGACCTCGTCCAGGTTGGGGGTGGCGACGGTGGCCGTCGGCAGCAGTGCGCCGCGCATCGCGTCCAGCGCGTCGGCGGCGAGCAGCGGATCACCGTGCTTGGAGACGCCCACGGGGTCGACGACGACCGGGGCCGGCGCTCCGGCCAGCAGCTCCGCGACGGTCTCGACGAGCTCCGCCGAGGAGAGCATCCCGGTCTTGACCGCCTGGACGCCGATGTCGTCGACGACGCTGCGGAACTGGGCCCGTACCGCCTCGGCCGGCAGCTCCCACGCACCCTGTACGCCCAGCGAGTTCTGGGCGGTGACGGCGGTCAGCACGCTCATACCGTGGGTACCGAGCGCCAGCATCGTCTTCAGGTCGGCCTGGATGCCCGCGCCGCCGCCGGAGTCGGATCCGGCGACGGTCAGGACGCGTGGAGGTATGCGCATGGCGCCGAATCTACTCGCCCTCTACTCGGCGTCCATGTTGTCCCCGAAGTGGTCCCAGCCCGCCTTCGCCCACGGGGCGCCGTCCACCGTCACCTGCGGCAGCGCGGACGGGTTCAGCACCTCGCCGATCACCTTCCACCGGGCGGGCAGCTTCACGTCCGGCGGGAACGTCGCCACGATCGCGTGGTCCTCACCGCCGTTGAGCACCCACTGCATGGGGTCCACGCCGACCGCGGTGCCGATGTCGGACATCTGCGAGGGGATGTCGATCGCGGCGGAGCGGAGATCGATCCGGACCTTGCTGGCCTCGGCGATGTGCCCGAGGTCGGCGACCAGGCCGTCGCTGACGTCCGTCATGGCGGTGGCGCCGAGTCCGGCGGCCGCCGGGCCCGCGTGGTACGGCGGCTCGGGGCGGCGGTGCGCCTCCACGAAGGCGCGCGGCGAGCGGAAGCCCCGGGAGAGCACCGCGTGGCCGGCGGCGGACCAGCCCAGCCAGCCGGTCACCGCGACCACGTCGCCGGGCTGTGCCCCGCCACGGGTGACCGGCTCCTGGTTGCGCAGATCGCCGAGCGCGGTGATCGCGACGGTGATGATGTCGCCGCGCACCACGTCCCCGCCGACGACCGCGGCGCCGGCCACCTGGCACTCGTCGCGCAGCCCGTCCATCAGCTCGGTCGGCCAGGTCGCGGGGAGCTCCGCCGGCACGACCAGGCCGAGCAGGATCGCGGTGGGCACCGCGCCCATCGCCGCGATGTCGGCGAGGTTCTGTGCGGCGGCCTTGCGGCCGACGTCGTAGGCGGTGGACCAGTCGCGCCGGAAGTGCCGGCCCTCCAGGAGGACGTCGGTGCTGGCGACCACCCTCCGGTCCGGTGCGGTGACCACGGCGGCGTCGTCACCCGGCCCGATCCGTACCGCCGGAGTGGAGGTGAGCCGGGAGGTGAGCTCCCTGATCAGCCCGAACTCCCCCAGCTCCCCCACGGTGCCCTTCATGCTGTTGCCCTTCCCATGTGTACGGACGGTCCGTACGTGGCTGACGACTGCGCTGTACTTGCCGTGTTCACCGCGCGGGTCTCCCCGCTCCGCATGGTGACGCGGTACCGTGGCGTCCCTTCTTCCCACATGATCCTCGTAGCCGCCCTGGAGGTTCCGTGGTACAGGCCTACATCCTGATCCAGACCGAGGTCGGCAAGGCCTCGGCGGTGGCGGACGTGATCTCGCAGATCCATGGCGTTCTTCAGGCCGAGGATGTGACCGGCCCCTATGACGTCATCGTGCGCGCTCAGGCCGACACCGTCGATGAGCTGGGACGGATGGTGGTCGCCAAGGTCCAGCAAGTGGAGGGGATCACGCGCACCCTTACCTGCCCGGTCGTTCATCTGTAGCTCCCCCGTATGCTCGGCCGGGTGATCTCTGCGCGTCGCCGGTACCTGGCCCTGTCCCTGCTCACCGTGCCGTTCGCAGCGGTGGGCTGTTCCTCTGCCGAGGACGTGGCCGTCCCCTCCCCCAAGGGCGACGCGGCGCGGCACTGCCGGGCGCTCCACAGGGAACTGCCGCAGACCGTGGACGGGCTGAAGCGGGGTACTCCCGAGCCGGTCTCCGACTTCACTGCCATATGGGGCGATCCTGCCGTGAAACTGCGCTGCGGGGTGCCGAAGCCCGACGTCCTGACGTACGGGAGTGAACATTACAACCCGAACCCCGACGCGGCGGAAGTCAACGGCGTCCGGTGGCTCTTCGAGAAGCAGGACGACGGCTACCGCTTCACGACCGTACTGCGCAAGGTCTATGTCGAGGTGACCGTCCCCGGGAAGTACGCCCCCGAGGTCGATGCGCTCACCGACCTCGCGGACGCCGTACGGAAGACCGTGCCCAAGGGCGTCTAGCGCAGCCCCGTCGACCGGTTCAGTGCCGCCTGGAGGAGCCGGTCGATCAGCTCCGGGTAGCTCACTCCGCTCTCCTGCCACATCCGCGGGTACATCGAGATGGGCGTGAAGCCGGGGAGCGTATTGATCTCGTTGATCACGAACTCGCCGTTGTCCTGAAGGAAGAAGTCCGCGCGCACCAGGCCTTCGCAGGACGCCGCCTCGAAGGCCGCGACGGCCAGTTCCTGGACCTTGGCGGTCTGCTCGTCGGTCAGCGGCGCCGGCACGATGCCGGTGGCCGAGTCGATGTACTTGGCCTCGAAGTCGTAGAAGTCGTGCGCGGTGACCGGCGGGATCTCGGCCGGCACGCTGGCCCGCGGGCCGTCCTCGAACTCCAGCACCCCGCACTCGATCTCGCGGCCGCGCAGCAGCGACTCCACAAGGATCTTGGGGTCGTGCGCCCGGGCCTCCGCGATCGCCTCGTCCAGGCCGCCGAGGTCGTCGACCTTGCTGATGCCCATGGACGAGCCGGCCCGGGCGGGCTTCACGAAGAGCGGCCAGCCGTGCTCGGCCGCGAAGTCCACGATCTTCTTACGGGCGGCCGCGGGGTCGTTCTCCCACTCCCGCGGGCGGATGACCTCGTACGGGCCGACCGGCAGCCCGAAGGAGGCGAACACCCGCTTCATGTAGTCCTTGTCCTGGCCGACGGCGGAGGCGAGCACGCCCGAGCCGACGTAGGGCACCCCGGAGAGCTCCAGCAGGCCCTGAAGGGTGCCGTCCTCGCCGTAGGGGCCGTGCAGGACGGGGAAGACCACGTCGACCTCGCCGAGCGCCTTGGGCACCGAGCCCGGTTCGCTGTAGACGACCTCGCGGTTGGTGGGGTCGACGGGGAGGACCACGCCGCCTTCTGTGGACTCGGCGAGCTCGGCCACGCTGGGCAGCTGCCGGTCCGCGATGGCCATCCGCTCGGGGTCGTCGGCGGTCAGCGCCCAGCGGCCGTCGGTGGTGATGCCGATGGGCAGCACGTCGTACTTCTCGCGGTCGATGGCGCGCAGCACGGCTCCGGCGGTGAGTACGGAGATGGCGTGCTCGGAGCTGCGCCCGCCGAACACGACGGCGACGCGGGGCTTGTGGGTGGAGGTCTGGCTGCTCATATCGCGTTGAGGGTACCTGCTGGTAGTGGCTGCGTCAGTGCTGCGGCAGCCGTTGGTGTCGTGGCGCCCGCCGGGCGGGGGTCCCGGTGCCGCTCAGTGGCGTTCCGATTTCGCGCTGCGCGCCATCAGCTCCTTGAGGGCCACCATCGGCGGCTTGCCCTCGTGGACGATGTCCACGACGGTCTCGGTGAGCGGCATGTCGACACCGTGCCGGCGGGCCAGATCCAGTACGGATTCGCAGGACTTGACGCCCTCCGCGGTCTGCTTGGTGACCGCGATGGTCTCCTCCAGTGTCATCCCGCGGCCGAGGTTGGTGCCGAAGGTGTTGTTGCGGGACAGCGGTGAGGAGCAGGTGGCGACCAGGTCGCCCATCCCGGCCAGGCCCGCGAAGGTGTGCGCTTCGGCGCCCATGGCCAGTCCGAGCCGGGTGGTCTCGGCGAGCCCGCGGGTGATCAGGGAGGCCTTGGCGTTGTCGCCCAGGCCCATGCCGGTGGCGATACCGACGGCGAGCGCGATGACGTTCTTGACCGCACCGCCCAGTTCACAGCCGACCACGTCGGTGTTGGTGTACGGGCGGAAGTACGCGGTGTGGCAGGCGGTCTGGAACCGCCGGGCGACCGCCTCGTCGGTGCACGCGATGACCGCGGCGGCCGGCTGGCGGGCGGCGATCTCCTTGGCCAGGTTGGGGCCGGTCAGCACCGCCACGCGCTCCGCGGGCACCTTGGCGACCTCCTCGATCACCTCGCTCATGCGCTTGGCCGTGCCCAGTTCGACGCCCTTCATCAGGGAGACCAGGACGGTGTCGGCGGGCAGCAGCGGCGCCCATTCGGTGAGGTTCCCGCGCAGCGTCTGGGAGGGGACCGCCAGCACCGTGAACTCCGCACCGCGCGCCGCCTCCGCGGGGTCGGTGGTGGCCCGTACGGACCCGGGGAGCTCGACCCCCGGCAGGTAGTCGGGGTTGGTACGGCCGTTGTTGATGGCGTCGACGAGGGCGGCGCGGCGGCCCCACAGGGTCACCTCGCATCCCGCGTCGGCGAGCACCATCGCGAATGCGGTGCCCCAGGACCCCGTGCCGTAGACGGCGCAGCGCGTCACTTGCCTTCATCCTCCTGTGCCTGCTGGGTGCTTCGGGCCTGCTGCGGGGCGACGGCGCCTTCGGTGGCGGCCGGTTCGGCGGAGGCGGCGGCAGGGGCCGCGGCGGGGGCGCGCTCGGCCCTGGCGGCTTCCCTGGCGGCGCGGCGCTCCTGGGCGATCGCCTTGCGCCAGTCGTACGGTTCGGCCGGCGCCGCCTCACCGCGGAGCTGGGCGAGCTGTTCGGTGATCGCGGCCATGATGGTGTCGGTGACCGCGCGCAGCACCTCGGCGGTCGGCTCCTGGTCGTAGTAGGCGCTCAGGTCGACCGGCGGACCCGCCTTCACCCGCAGCGTCTTGCGCGGCAGGAGCCGGAGCTTGTTCTCCTTCGCGTACGGCGGCATCGCCTCGTTGGCGCCCCACTGGGCGACGGGGATGACCGGCGCCTTGGTCAGCAGGGCCACCCGGGCCGCACCGGTCTTGCCCTGCATGGGCCACAGCTCGGGGTCGCGGGTGAGGGTGCCTTCGGGGTAGAACGCGACGCATTCGCCCTTGTGGATGGCGTCGACGGCGGCGCGGAACGCGTTCGCGGCATCGGTCGTTTCCCGGTAGACGGGGATCTGGCCGGTGCCGCGCATCATCAGGCCGACAAAGCCGCTCTTGAAGAGGCCCGCCTTGGCGAGGAATCGGGGCACCCGCCCGGTGTTGTACTGATAGTGCGCGTAGGAGAGCGGGTCGAGATACGAGTTGTGGTTGACCGCGGTGATAAATCCGCCGTCGGCCGGAATGTGCTCCATTCCCAGCCAGTCCCGCTTGAACAGAACCAAGAGCGGCGGTTTGCAGATGACCGCGGCCAAGCGGTACCAGAAGCCGATTCTGCGGCGGGACACTGGGACACCCTCCTTGTGGGACCTGCGAAGCTGCTGCGGGCCGGCAGCCGCACAAGTGTCGCCCCAGGTACCCGCTATGTCGAGGACACCGTAACCCCGGCGCTCCCGGAGAGCCGCGACGGCGGGTGAGAATGGCGCCGGTGCGAAGAGACGGAGGGGATGTGGGCTGGAGCCTGGTGGTGCCGCTGAAACCGCTGGTGCAGGCCAAGAGCAGGCTCTCGCGGGCCGCCGGTGAGGAGTTCCGGCCCCGGCTGGCCCTCGCATTCGCCCTGGACACCGTGGCAGCCGCGCTGGCCTGCGCCAACGTGCGCGATGTGGCGGTTGTCACGGACGACCGGCTGGCCGGGGAGCGGCTGGCGGCCCTGGGGGCGCGCATCGTGCCCGACACACCGGCCCGGGGGCTCAACGCGGCGCTGGCCCACGGAGCGGGCGTGGTCCGGGCGCGTCGTCCGGGCGCCGCGGTCGCCGCGCTGAACGCCGATCTGCCGGCGCTCCGGCCTGCCGAGCTGGAACTGGTGCTCCATTCCGCTTCGCTATTTCCGCGTGCATTTCTCGCGGATGCGGCGGATATCGGGACAACACTTCTGACCGCGACTTCCGGCGCGGAATTGGAACCGGCATTCGGTGGGGCGTCGCGGGCCCGCCACCTGGCGTCCGGGGCGCGGGAGATCCTGGCGCCGGACGCGCCCTCGGTACGCCGGGACGTGGACACCGGCGAGGATCTGCTGGCGGCGCTGGCGCTGGGCGTGGGCCCGCACACCGCGCGCCAGGCGCCGCGGCTGCCGCCGCAGGTCAGAGTGTCTGGAGCGTGATCAGGTCGATGTGCCGGGCGTCGCCGTCGCCGGTGACCTCGATACGGACCCGCTGACCGGGCCGCAGCAGCAGCAGACCGCCGGCGTCGAAGGCCGCGGCGTCGAAGGGCAGCGGGGTGCCGTCGTCCAGCAGCACGCTGCCGGAGCGGGTCTCGGGGTCGTACGTATACGCGGTGGCCTGCATGGGAGAGAGCCTAGACGGCCACTGCTCCCCGAACGCACCGCGGGCCGGGCTCCCCGGAGGGAGACCGGCCCGACGCATGGCGTCGCCGCTGCTGGATTACCGCTTACGTGCGGTGGTCTTCTTCGCCGTGGTCTTACGTGCGGTGGCCTTCTTGGCCGGGGCCTTCTTCGCGGTGGCCTTCTTCGCGGGCGCGGTCTTCTTCGCCGTCGCCTTCTTCGCGGTGGTCTTCTTGGCCGGGGCCGCCTTCTTCGCGGCGGCCTTCTTGGCGGTGGTCTTCTTCGCCGTCGTCTTCTTCGCGGTGGTCTTCTTCGCCGCGGCCTTCTTGGCGGGTGCGGCCTTCTTCGCCGTCACCTTCTTCGCGGCGGCCTTCTTGGCGGTGGCCTTCTTCGCGGCGGCCTTCTTGATGGCAGCGCCACCGGTGAGGCTGCCCTTGGGGGCCTTCTTGACGGCGACCTCGCCGCCCTTGGGGAGCTTCTTCGACCCGCTCACCAGGTCCTTGAAGCCCTGACCGGCGCGGAAGCGCGGCACCGAGGTCTTCTTGACCCGCACCCGCTCCCCCGTCTGCGGGTTGCGGGCATAACGGGCCGGGCGGTCGACCTTCTCGAACGACCCGAATCCGGTGACCGAAACGCGGTCACCGGAGACCACGGCACGGACGACTGCATCCAGTACGGCGTCGACCGCGTCGGCGGCGTTCTGGCGGCCGCCGAGCTTGTCGGCAATGGCTTCTACGAGCTGCGCCTTGTTCACGTCTTCCCCTTCGGAGACATTGCTGGAACGAAAGTTTCCAAGCTTTTTCGCACGTTAGGCAGATATATACCGCAAATCAAACACGAAACGGGCTAATCACCCTTGTGCCGCAACGAACTCGACCTTCACGGACTTCCGTCGGCGTGCACATCTTCGGGATAACGACCTTCGTCGAGGTCTTCCATGAACCACTCCAGACGCCTTGCCGCGTCCGCAAGATCGTGTTTAGCCGCGGCCGTGATGACGAGCAGCTTCCGGGTCAGCGCCATCCGTACGCCCTCCGGGACTTGCAGTGTCCGCACTCTTGCGTGTGCGTCCTTGAGCCGGTCGGCGACGAGACCGTAGAGCTCGAGTTGGTCGTCGCGTTCCATGCGCTAATTGTGCCATCTGCGGCGAGTTGTCGCTTCACGGGGCCTCAACAGGCGCCTCCACAAGCCGATGCGCCCCCTGCCAACTGCACAGGGGGCGCATCGTACGCAATATCGCTTTGAGCCAAAAGCCCGAGGTCAGACCTCGATCGTGCGGGGCTTGAATGACGGGCGATTCGCCTCGTAAGTCACGATCGAGGACTCCTCCCGAAGGGTGAGGCTGATGTCGTCCAGACCCTCCAGCAGACGCCAACGGGCGTTCTCGTCCAGCTCGAAGTCGGCGGTGACGCCCTCCGCGCGGACCTGCCGGCCGACCAGGTCGACGGTCACCTCGGCGGCCGGGTCGGCCTCCACCAGCTGCTGCAACCGGTCCACCGTCTCCTGTGGCAGGACCACCGTCAGCAGGCCGTTCTTGAGGGAGTTGCCACGGAAGATGTCGGCGAAGCGCGAGGAGATGACGGCCTTGAAGCCGTAGTTCTGGAGCGCCCAGACGGCGTGCTCACGGGAGGAGCCGGTGCCGAAGTCCGGGCCGGCGACCAGCACCGTGGCGCCCTTGTACTGCGGCTGGTTGAGGACGAACTCCGGGTCCTTGCGCCAGGCCTCGAAGAGGCCGTCCTCGAAACCGTCGCGGGTGACCTTCTTCAGCCAGTGGGCCGGGATGATCTGGTCGGTGTCGACATTGCTGCGGCGCAGCGGGACGGCCCGGCCGGTGTGGGTGGTGAAAGCTTCCATGGTTCAGACTCCCGCGGGCGTGGCGACGTCGGACAGGTCGGCCGGTGAGGCCAGATGGCCGAGAACCGCCGTTGCGGCGGCGACCTGCGGCGAGACCAGGTGCGTACGGCCGCCCTTGCCCTGGCGCCCCTCGAAGTTGCGGTTGGAGGTGGACGCGGAGCGCTCACCGGGCGCCAGCTGGTCGGGGTTCATACCCAGGCACATCGAGCAACCCGCGTGCCGCCATTCGGCGCCCGCCGCGGTGAAAACCTTGTCCAGGCCCTCGGCGACGGCCTCCAGGGAGACCCGGACCGAGCCGGGCACGATCAGCATCCGTACGCCGTCGGCGACCTTGCGGCCCTCCAGGATCGCGGCCGCGGAGCGCAGGTCCTCGATGCGGCCGTTGGTGCACGAACCTACGAAGACGGTGTCCACGTTGATCTCGCGCAGCGGCTGACCCGCCGTCAACCCCATGTACTCCAGGGCCTTTTCGGCGGCCAGTCGCTCCGAGGCATCCTCGTACGAAGCCGGGTCGGGGACGCTCGCCGAAAGCGGCGCGCCCTGGCCGGGGTTGGTGCCCCAGGTGACGAACGGTGACAGCGCGGAGGCGTCGATGTGGACCTCGGCGTCGAAGACCGCGTCGTCGTCGGTGCGCAGCGTCTTCCAGTACGCGACCGCGGCGTCCCAGTCCTCGCCCTTGGGGGCGTGGTCGCGGCCCTGGAGATAGTCGAAGGTGGTCCGGTCGGGGGCGATCATGCCGGCCCGGGCACCCGCCTCGATCGACATGTTGCAGATGGTCATCCGCGCTTCCATCGACAGCTTCTCGATGGCCGGTCCGCGGTACTCCAGGACGTAGCCCTGGCCGCCGCCGGTGCCGATCTTGGCGATGATCGCCAGGATCAGGTCCTTGGCGGTGACACCCTCGGGCAGCTCGCCGTCGACGGTGATCGCCATGGTCTTGAAGGGGGCCAGCGGCAGCGTCTGGGTGGCCAGGACGTGCTCGACCTGGCTGGTGCCGATACCGAACGCCAGCGCACCGAAGGCACCGTGGGTGGAGGTGTGGCTGTCACCGCAGACCACGGTGGTGCCGGGCTGGGTCAGTCCCAACTGCGGTCCCACGACGTGGACAACGCCCTGCTCGACATCGCCGAGCGGGTGCAGCCGGACGCCGAATTCGGCGCAGTTCTTGCGCAGCGTCTCCAGCTGGGTGCGCGAGACCGGGTCGGCGATGGGCTTGTCGATGTCGAGGGTCGGGGTGTTGTGATCCTCGGTGGCGATGGTCAGATCCGTACGGCGCACCTGGCGGCCGGCCTTGCGAAGGCCGTCGAACGCCTGCGGGCTGGTGACCTCGTGCAGCAGGTGCAGATCAATGAAGAGAAGGTCGGGCTCGCCTTCCGCGCGCCGGACGACATGGTCGTCCCAGACCTTCTCCGCGAGTGTCCGTCCCATCGCTTTCCCTCCGGCCGGCCACAGCGCCGGCCTTTCTCGTCTGTGCGCGGGTGCCCGCAGAAATCCCCCTGCCGGGCCTTACGCCGGGCCCTGGTCGAGGGCCACAACTACAGACTGACGACTTCCCTGGAAAATTGAACTTGCGTTTCACAGTGTGAGACGCGAGTATCGTTGCATGGACAACTCTAGCGGCGTCGGCGTTCTCGACAAGGCAGCTCTGGTTTTGAGTGCCCTGGAGTCCGGTCCGGCCACCCTCGCCGGGCTGGTCGCGGCGACAGGGCTCGCACGACCCACGGCCCACCGGCTGGCCGTGGCTCTGGAACACCACCGGATGGTGGCGAGGGACATGCAGGGCCGGTTCATCCTGGGCCCACGGCTCTCCGAGCTGGCCGCGGCGGCCGGCGAGGACCGCCTGCTGGCCACCGCGGGACCGGTGCTCACCCACCTGCGCGATGTGACGGGCGAGAGCGCCCAGCTCTATCGCCGGCAGGGCGATATGCGGATCTGTGTGGCGGCGGCCGAGCGGCTGTCCGGACTGCGGGACACCGTCCCGGTCGGCTCCACGCTCCCGATGAAGGCGGGCTCGGCCGCCCAGATCCTCATGGCCTGGGAGGAGCCCGAGCGGCTGCACCGCGGCCTTCAGGGCGCGCGCTTCACGGCCACCGCGCTCTCCGGCGTACGGCGCCGTGGCTGGGCCCAGTCGATCGGCGAGCGGGAGCCCGGCGTGGCCTCGGTCTCCGCCCCCGTACGCGGCCCCTCCAACCGCGTGGTGGCCGCCGTCTCGGTCTCCGGTCCGATCGAGCGGCTGACCCGCCACCCGGGCCGGATGCACGCCCAGGCGGTCATCGACGCCGCGGCCCGCCTCTCCGAGGGCCTGCGGCGCAACAGCTGACGGCCATGGCCGGCGGCAGGCCCGGCCCCGTACGGAGAGATCCGTACGGGGCCGGGCCTGCCGCCGTTCCCGCGCCCCCGCGGCTCAGGCCGCCGGCCGCTCGGCCGCACGCCCGCCGCGGCGGCCGACCGGCACCACCCCGCGGGCCGCTGCCAGCCCGAACGGCGGCATGTTCACGTAGATGCTGTCGTACGAGCCCGCCGGGACGGTGTAGGTCTCGTGCCAGATGCCGACCTGACCCCGGCCTGCCCGCGCCCGCCGGTTGAAGGCGGTCCAGGCGGGACGGTGCTCACCGCTCTGGTCGCTCGCGTAGGCCGCGAGCTTCTCCTTCGACTCCCAGTACTGAAGGACCGTGAAGTTCCGCAGCCCCGGCAGCAGGCGGTAACCGAGCATCCCCCGCTCCCGGTCCCGCGCCAGCTCCTTGAGCATGCGCGGCATCGCCCCGACCACCGGCAGCCAACTGCGCACCGCCCGCCAGCTGTTGATCCGCATCCCGACGAGGAAGACCACCACGTCCCCGGTCCCGTCCGCCCTCGTCCGTCCCTGCTCCGGCTTGCCACTCATGACAGCCCCCTTCGTCATTCGACGACATTGGATAGCGTCACTATCCATGATTAGATAGTGCCACTCTCCAATGGAAGGTGCAAGGGGTATGCGACTGGCCGAGCTCAGCGAGCGCAGCGGGGTGTCCACCGCGACGATCAAGTACTACCTGCGCGAGGGACTGCTCCAGCCGGGCCGCCGGATCACCGCCACCCAGGCCGCGTACGACGAGGACCATGTGCGGCGATTGCGGCTGGTCCGGGCCCTGATCCAGATCGGCCGGGTCCCGGTGAGCACCGCCCGCGAGGTGGTGGCCGCCGTCGAGGACGACTCCCGCGACCAGCTCTCCCGCCTGGGCACGGCCGTGGAGGCGCTGCCGCACGGCCCGGCGCCCGACGAGCGCGACCCCGCCACGGACATCGCCCGGCGCACCGCCGTCGAGCTGCTCCAGCGCGTCGGCTGGCGCTTCAACCTGGAGATCGCCGACCACTCGCCGGCCTTCGGCATGCTCGTCGCCGCCCTCGCCGCCCTGCACCGCCTCGGCTACGCCTGCGACATCCCGCATCTGCTGCCCTACGCCCGTCAGGCGGCCGAGCTCGCGGTGAGCGACCTGGACCTGGTCGAGGAGTACCGGACCCCGGCGGAGCAGGTGGAGGCGGCGGTGGCGCTGACCGTGCTCTACGAGCCGGTACTGCTGAGCCTGCGCCGGCTGGCCGAGGCGGAGGAGTCCAACAAGCGCTTCGGAACGGGCAGTTGACGCAGAAAGGCCCTCCGCATGATGCGGAGGGCCTTCCCTTTCTGTACCCCCGACCGGATTCGAACCGGCGCTACCGCCTTGAGAGGGCGGCGTGCTAGGCCGCTACACAACGGGGGCAAGCCTTGGTGCAGTTGAGATTCTCGTCTGCAATTGAGCCTGTCACAAGGGACATGCTGCGCTGGGCTACCAGGACTCGAACCTAGACTAAATGAACCAGAATCACTCGTGCTGCCAATTACACCATAGCCCATGGTGGTTTAGACCAGTACCCCCGACCGGATTCGAACCGGCGCTACCGCCTTGAGAGGGCGGCGTGCTAGGCCGCTACACAACGGGGGCCCTAGCGATCCTGCATGAGAAGCAGCGGGTGCGACCCGGACTGCCTCCCTGGGAAGGATCTGTACCCCCGACCGGATTCGAACCGGCGCTACTGCCTTGAGAGGGCAGCGTGCTAGGCCGCTACACAACGGGGGCTTTGCAGATGAGCTCTGCGAGCTGGCCTACCAGGACTCGAACCTAGACTAACTGAACCAGAATCAGTCGTGCTGCCAATTACACCATAGGCCATCAAAGCGCAACCCCCCGTGGGGGGCTTGATTTGATCTGCGCTTCCCGGCCGGACCTCTCGGCCCTCTCGGGCGGCGCAGGAAGAACATTACCTGATCGTGGACGGGGCTCCAAAACCGATAACTCCGCGCAACAGCTCGGGAAGCTCCGCCAGGCCCGCAATCCGCCGCACCCCCGGCGGCACCTCCCCGCCGATGCCCGCACGGTCCAGCCATACGGCGGACAGCCCGGCGTCCCGGGCGCCCAGCGCATCGATGTCCAGCCGGTCCCCCACGTAGACCACGTCTTCGGGAGGGAGCCCCAGCACCTCACAGGCGCCCTCGAACGCCTCGGGGGCGGGCTTGGCGTGCCCCAGCTCATCGGCGCACAGCACGGCCTCGAAGCGGGCGCGTATACCCAGGGCGGCGAGCTTGCGCTCCTGGTTGGCGGTGGAGGAGTTGGACAGAACCGCCTGCCGTACCAGCGGTGCCAGTGCCTCCAGGGCGGGTGCGGCGTCCGGGAAGAGCACCCAGGAATCTTCGTAGTGCGCGATGTACCGCCCGAACCAGGTATCCGCCTCCTCGTCGCTCAGCGCGACCCCCAGGAAGGTCCGGGCCCTGCCCCTGCGGTGGTCGAGGAACCCCACCTCGCCTGCGAGGAAGCGGGCGAACTCGGTCTCCATGGCGTTGCGCCAGCGGGCCAGCGCCGCCTCCTGTCCGCCGTACGCGGCCACCAGCCCCTCGGCCCGGAGGTGCCGCAGCGCGCCGGCCCGGTCCGATCCGGTGTAGTCGAAGAGCGTGTCGTCGATGTCCCACAGGACGGCGCGGAGGGGCATACCGGCAATCTAGTGCCCCGGTCCGCACCGTCGCCGGGAAATGCGCCACGGGCCCGGACACCGTGCGGTGTCCGGGCCCGTAGGGGTGTGTGCGGGGTCAGCCGGCCAGCTTGGCCAGGGCCGCGTCGATGCGCTGGAGGGTGCGCTCCTTGCCGAGGACCTCAAGGGACTCGAAGAGGGGCAGGCCGACCGTGCGGCCGGTGACCGCCACCCGTACGGGGGCCTGCGCCTTGCCGAGCTTGAGGCCGTGCTCCTCGCCGGCGGCCAGGACGGCCTCCTTGAGGGGCTCCGGGCCGGAGGCCCAGTCGGCGGCGTCGAGCTTGGCGCGGGCGGTGGTCAGCAGGGCCACCGGGTCGCCCTTCATCGCCTTCGTCCAGGAGGCCTCGTCCTCGACGGGCTCCTTGAGGAAGAGGAAGTCGACGTTGGGGGTGATGTCGGAGAGGACGGTCAGGCGGGTCTGGGCGTGCGGGGCGATGGCGCGCCAGGCGGCCTCGTCGAAGTCCTCGGGGGCCCAGTTGGCGTGGGGGGCCTTCAGCCAGGGCTCACAGGCCGTGATGAAGTCCGCCACGTCCAGCTGCCGGATGTGGTCCGCGTTGATCGCCTCGGCCTTCTTCAGGTCGAAGCGGGCCGGGTTGGCGTTGACGTCCGCGATGTCGAACTTCTCGATCAGGTCGGAGACCGAGAAGATGTCCTGGTCGGCGGAGAAGGACCAGCCGAGCAGCGCCAGGTAGTTGAGCAGGCCCTGGGGGAGGAAGCCGCGCTCGCGGTAGAGATTGAGGGAGGCCTGGGGGTCGCGCTTGGAGAGCTTCTTGTTGCCCTCGCCCATGACGTAGGGCAGATGGCCGAACTCGGGGATCGACGAGGCGATGCCCAGCTCGATCAGGGCCTTGTAGAGCGCGATCTGGCGGGGGGTGGAGGAGAGCAGGTCCTCGCCGCGCAGGACGTGGGTGATGCCCATCAGGGCATCGTCGACCGGGTTGACGAGGGTGTAGAGCGGGGCCCCGTTCGCGCGGACGATGCCGTAGTCGGGGACGTTCTCGGGGGTGAAGGTCAGCTCACCGCGCACCAGGTCGGTGAAGGTGATCGGCTCGTCGGGCATCCGGAAGCGGACGACGGAGCTGCGGCCCTCGGCGTCGTAGGCCGCGGCCTGCTCGGGGGTCACCGTGCGGCACTTGCCGTCGTAGCCGGAGGGCTTGCCGGCCTTGCGGGCGGCGTCGCGGCGCTCGTCGAGCTCCTCGGTGGTGCAGTAGCAGTGGTAGGCGTAGCCGGCCGCGAGCAGCTTGTCGGCGATGTCCTTGTAGAGGTCCATCCGCTGCGACTGGCGGTACGGCGCGTGCGGGCCGCCGACCTCGGGGCCCTCGTCCCAGTCGAAGCCGAGCCAGTGGAAGGAGTCCAGCAGCTGGTTGTAGGACTCTTCGGAGTCGCGGGCCGCGTCGGTGTCCTCGATCCGGAAGACCAGGGTGCCCTTGTTGTGCCGTGCGTAGGCCCAGTTGAACAGGGCCGTACGGATCAGGCCGACATGGGGGTTACCGGTCGGGGAGGGACAGAAACGGACGCGGACGGGGGTCGCGTTAGCCACGCTTGATCACCTTGTTGGTGAGAGTGCCGATGCCTTCGATGGTGACGGCGACCTCGTCGCCGACGGTGAGGGGGCCGACCCCGGCCGGGGTGCCCGTGAGGATGACGTCGCCGGGGAGCAGGGTCATCGCCTCGGTGATGTGGACGATCAGGTCCTCGATCGGGCGGACCATGTCACTGGTCCGGCCGAGCTGGCGCTGTTCGCCGTTGACCGTGCACTGGATGGTGAGATCACCGGCGTCCAGTTCGGTCTCGACCCAGGGGCCGAGCGGGCAGGAGCTGTCGAAGCCCTTGGCCCGGGCCCACTGCTTCTCACGCTGCTGGACGTCGCGTGCGGTGACGTCGTTGGCGCAGGTGTAGCCGAGGATGACGTCCTTGACGCGCTCCCGGGGCACCTCGCGGCACATCCGGCCGATGACGACGGCAAGCTCCGCCTCGTGGTGCACCTCCTGGGAGAAGGAGGGGTACGCGATGGGGTCGCCGGGGCCGATCACCGAGGTGGACGGCTTGAAGAAGGTGACCGGCGCATCCGGGACGGCGTTGCCCAGCTCGGCGGCGTGTTCGGCGTAGTTGCGGCCTACGCCCACGACCTTGTTGGGCAGGACGGGCGGCAGCAGCCGGACCTTGTCGAGGGGGACCTTCTGGCCCGAGCGCTCGAATTCCGCGAACGGATGCCCCTTGATGACGTCGAGTTCGTCGCCTTCGACGACGCCGAAGCCGACGTTGCCGTCGATGGAGAATCTGGCGATGCGCACGGGTTGCCGCTGCCCCTCATTGATCACTGACCGGAGTTGACACTCCAGGCTATCGCGGGGGAGGGGCCGCCCCGCCTCCCGTTATGCCGGGACCTCCTGCTTGGGCGCGTCCATCAGGACGGTCCGGCGCGGGTTGGCGGTCTGGGCGGGCAGCTCGACGGTGTGCTCCGGCGCCTCGGGTGCCGCCGCGCCGAGCTCTTCGGCGTCGGTGAGGTGGGCCAGGGTGGTGCGCCGCGGGTTGGCTATGTTGCGGAACATCATCGTCGTCTTCACTGCTGCGTGCCTCACGGTGTCAAAAGTCGGACGGCGGAAATGCCGTTGCGGAGAGCTGCCTTGGCTGTCTTGGCTGTCTTGTCGCATTCGGCAACCATGTAAAGCGCCAGGCTATGCGCGCTATTCCCTGCGAAGTGGTGGGGAACTCGACGATCTTCTTGTGAGTTTGCTCACGAAGTGTGCGACAAATGCCGCATTTCCCATGATCAACATCCCCGGGCGAAACGGACAATGGCGGATTGAACCGCACGTTCCGCTCCCGATCACCGCACCTGGGACAGCCGGTGCGGGCGATAACTTCGCGGGTATATGCCCGTTATTTACGGCCGGAGCTTGTACAAGTCGTGACGCGGTCCGTACATTGCGTCACCCATGTCACAGGGCATGACTCCGCTCTTGTTGGAGATCCTGCACTGTGCTGGAATTCCACGGACCGCCGCACGTTTCAGCCGGCGCGCAGGGCGCAAAGTAGCGCCGCGCGGTGGTGCCGCTCTCTCGGCCAGAGGGGGCAGCCCGCCGGTCACTCACGACCGCCATGGGGGGACTTAGCGGTCCCCATACGACTCGACTCCGTCCCGCCGAGGTGGGACGCCTGGTCCAGAGGTTGCGACGCTAGTGCAGGGACGTTTCAAGAGGGATGGCAGCGCTGCGGCGGACCCGGAGCTGCGCGGCGGGACCGACCGCGCCTCCTCGCCCCAGCGCGACCGCAGCAACAGCTCCGCGGGCGGCAGTGTGCCGTCCGAGCGCAGCGGCCAGGCGGCGGGCGGTGACGCGCTGGAGAGCGCTGCGCCCGGGACGACGAAGGGCCCCAGCGGCCCCGGCTCGCGAATAGCGCTGCGCAACTGGCGAATCAGTACCCGTCTGGTCTCCCTGCTCGCGCTTCCCGTGGTCGCCGCGACCACGCTGGGCGGCATGCGTATCGCCACGCAGCTGGAGAACATCGACCAGCTCGACAAGATGCAGCTGCTCACCGAGATGACCCGGCAGGCGACCGAGCTCGCCGACGCGTTGCAGGTGGAGCGGGACAAGTCGGCAGGTCCGCTGGCCGGCAGTGGCAACGTCAAGGACGACGCGAACGTCGTCGCGCCCCGTGAGGCGACCGACCACGCCAAGCTGAAGTTCAACCAGGCCACCGACGACATCCGGGGCGAGGACGCCACGATGGCCGGTGTCCGGGCGACCATCCTGGAGATCACCCGCCAGCTGAACACCCTCAACGAGATCCGCGCCAACGCCTACAAGGACGAGGACAACTCGGCGCGGACCGTCACGGCCTACAACCAGCTGATCAACTCGTTGCTCTCGCTCTCCCAGGACATGGCGCAGGCGACCAGCAGCCCGGAGATGATCCGCTCCACCCGTGCGCTGGCGGCGTTCTCGTCGGCCAAGGAGTACGCGTCCATCCAGCGCGCCCTGGTCAGTGCCGGCCTCGCGCACAACGGCGGACCGGAGCTGTCCCCCAACGACCGGCTGGCCGGCCGTAACGCCGAGGACAGCGAGAAGGCGGCCCGCGACCGCTTCCAGCAGATCTACGCCAACAACGCCGGTGCGCTCACCCGCGGCCTGGACGGCAACAACGACGAGATCAAGGCCGCGGTCGCCTTTGCGCACCGCGCCTTCGCCAGCGGCTCCGGCATCCGCAGCCAGGACTACCGGTACCTCGACTGGTACGACTCCGACACCGTCAAGATCGACGAGATGTCGCGGATCGAGACCAGCCTGCTCTCCGAGATGGAGCAGAAGTCCCGCGAGCTGCGCAACGAGGCCACGCAGGACGCGATCATCAACGGTGCGGTGATCCTGCTCGTCCTCGGCGTCTCGCTGGTGGGCGCGTTCGTCGTGGCCCGGTCCATGGTCCGCTCGCTGCGCAGGCTCCAGGACACCGCGCAGAAGGTCGCCCAGGACCGTCTGCCCGAGCTGGTCAAGCAGCTGTCCGAGTCCGACCCGCAGGACGTGGACACCTCCGTCGAGTCGGTCGGTGTGCACAGCCGGGACGAGATCGGCCGGGTGGCCGCGGCCTTCGACGACGTGCACCGCGAGGCGGTCCGCCTCGCCTCCGAGCAGGCGCTGCTGCGGGGCAACGTCAACGCGATGTTCACCAACCTCTCGCGCCGCAGCCAGGGTCTTATCCAGCGCCAGCTCTCGCTGATCTCCGAGCTGGAGTCCCGCGAGGCCGACCCGGACCAGCTGTCCTCGCTCTTCAAGCTCGACCACCTCGCCACCCGTATGCGCCGTAACGGTGAGAACCTGCTGGTTCTCGCCGGTGAGGAGCCGGGCCGCCGGTGGACCAGGCCGGTTCCGCTGGTCGACGTGCTCCGCGCCGCGGCCTCCGAGGTGGAGCAGTACGAGCGGATCGAGCTCAACGCCGTTCCGCAGACCGAGGTCGCGGGCCGGGTCGTCAACGACCTCGTGCACCTGCTCGCCGAGCTGCTGGAGAACGCCACCTCGTTCTCCTCACCGCAGACCAAGGTCAAGGTCACCGGTCATGCGCTGCCCGACGGCCGCGTCCTGGTCGAGATCCACGACACCGGTATCGGTCTGTCGCCCGAAGACCTGTCGGCGATCAACGAGCGGCTGGCCAGCCCGCCGACCGTGGACGTCTCGGTGTCCCGGCGGATGGGTCTGTTCGTGGTCGGCCGCCTGTCCCTGCGACACGGCATCCGTATCCAGCTGCGGCCGTCCGACTCCGGCGGCACCACCGCTCTCGTCATGCTGCCGGTCGATGTCGCCCAGGGCGGCAAGAAGCCGGCGCCCAGCAACGCCAAGGGCGGCGCCGGCAAGAGCGACGGCGGCGCGCCCTCCAGCCGGCTCGCGGGCCTCCAGCCGCGCGGCCAGGTCGGTTCGGGTTCCCCGGGCGGGCGCCCCGCGCTGCCCGGTCGCGGCGGCCCGGGCGGTGGCGCCCCCAACGCGTTCGGTTCCCCGGCCCCCGGCGGGCGTACGGCACCTCCCGGTGCGGGCGCCCCGGGCGCCGGCCGCCCCGGTGGCCAGCGTCCCTCGCTGCCCACCCGTGGTGCGGACGCAGGACCCGCGTCCACCGTGGCGCCGCCGACCGGTGCGCCGCGCCGCGAGGAGCGTCCGCAGCTGCCGCCGCGCAACGCCGCGGCCGAGCTGCCGGGCAGTGCGCCTACCAGTGGCCAGGGAAGCCAGGGCGGCCAGGACAGCCGTGGCGGCCAGCAGCAGGGCGGCACGAGCTGGGGTGCGCGCCGTGAGCGCGGCGGCTCCGACGACTGGCCGCTGGCGCCGCGTGAGGCACAGGACCAGCCGCGTGGCCACGAGGACCCGGAGAGCACCGGCAGCTTCGAGCGGCCCGCGCCGAGCGGCGGCCCCGGTGACACCGCGGCCTTCGCCCGTCCCGACTTCAACGGCCCGCCGCCGGCCGCTGACGGCTCGCAGGGCGGCCGTCCGGCCGGCCGTGGTGCCGCCAACGGCCCCGCCGACACCGGCCGGTTCGCCCGGCCGGAGCCCGAGCCGGACCGGTACGACACCGGCCAGTACGAGACCGAGCGCTTCCAGCCGCCGGCCGCCGAGCCCGACCCGTACGAGACCGGTCAGCTCGACGCCCGTCAGTTCCAGCGGCCGGACACCGGTCGCTCCGGGTACGCCGACGAGCCGGACACCCGCCGCTACCCGACGCCGCAGGGCGGTGCGCCCGATGATGTGCTGGGCAGCGCGGACGCCGGGCCCGGGGACGGCCGTACGCCGATCTTCGACACCATCGAGTCCAACTGGTTCAACCACCCGGCGGCTGCCGCTGCCGGTGTGCCGCAGCAGGGCGCCGACGCGGGCGCACCGGCCGGCGACGCCGAGGCGCCGTCGCTGCCGCGCCGCAACGCCGCCCAGGACGACGGCGGACGCGATGACGTACCAGCCAACGGTGTGCGCAACGACGCGCAGTCCGAGGCCGCGCAGTGGCGTTCCTCGCCGAACGACGAGACCTGGCAGCGGGCGGAGCAGATCCGTCAGCCGGCCTCCGGCGGTGTCACCACCTCCGGGCTGCCCCGCCGGGTCCCGCGTGCGAACCTCGTCGCGGGCACCGCGCAACAGCAGCAGCCCCATCAAAGCGGTCCCCAGGTCTCGCGTGCGCCCAGCGATGTGCGCGGGCGGCTGACCAATCTCCGTCGGGGTATTCAGCAGGGCCGGCAGGCCGGGACGTCGTCCACCGGCAACCACGGCATTGTCGACCCCACTCACCAGCAGGAGCGTTAGTTGAGTCCGATGAGCCAGGCGGCGCAGAACCTGAACTGGTTGATCACCAACTTCGTGGACAACACCCCTGGGGTGTCGCACACGGTGGTGGTCTCCGCGGACGGGCTGCTCCTCGCGATGTCCGAGGGCTTCCCACGCGACCGTGCCGATCAGCTGGCGGCGGTGGCCTCCGGGCTGACGTCGCTGACCTCCGGCGCCTCCCGCATCTTCGAGGGCGGGAGCGTCAACCAGACCGTGGTGGAGATGGAG